>DASWPQ010000027.1:0-28260 GCA_036398375.1 Gryllotalpicola sp. | reverse complement strand
CGGTCAGGTTGACGTCGTGGAGTGCTCGTGTGGTGCCGAAGTCTTTGCTGACCGCGGTCACGGAAACGATGGGGGAGGTCGTCGTGTCACTCATGAGTGCTATCCGCTATCTCGAAACGATCGAACCGGTCACTTGGCGCAGCCGGCTGCGGGCACCTGCGTGCAGATGTCGCGGATCGACTGGTAGTACGAGTCGTCCTCAGGGATGGCGGCCTGGAAGCCGGCCTTGAAGTCGTCGGTCACGGTGATGCCGGCGTTCGAGATGTCGTCGAGCGAGATCTTGCTGAGCGTCGACTTGAGCTTGTCCTGCGTGTCCTGCGGGAGGGTGCTCGAGTAGGTCAGCGGGCCGCCGGGAACGTACTGCTTGTCGATGACGGTGACCTTGCCCTGCTTGGCGGCGGCCTCGGCCTCCGCGTCCTCCGCGAAGCCCGCGTCGACCTGCTTCGAGGCGACGGCCTGGACCGACTTGTCATGAGCACCGGCGAAGAAGGCGGTGAAGTCGGAGAACTTCGGGTTGCCGCTGGCGTCCGCACCGCTCGAGGCCACGCTGATGCCGGCCTTGCTCAGGGCGAGCAGGGGGTACAGGAAGCCGGAGGTCGAGTTCGGGTCGACGAAGCTGAGCTTCTTGCCCTTGAAGCCGGCCAGGGTCGTGATGGGCGAGCCCTTCGGGACGATGGCCTCCGAGTAGTAGCCGGGGTCGGTGAGGCCGGCCGAGGCGATGACCGCCGAGGCGACGGTCTGCTTGGCGCCCTTGTTCTCGGCCTGTACGTAGGTCAGGCCGGAGAAGGAGGCGATGTCGACCTTGCCCGCGACGGCCGCCGCGATGAGGGCGGTGTAGTCGGCGGTCGGGTAGAACTCGACCTTGTCGCCGGTCTGCTTGGCGATGTAGTCCTCGAGCGGCTTCCAGTTGGAGTCGGCGCCGGCCTTGTCGGGGACGGCGGCGAAGACGAGGGTGCCCGCGGACTTGGCCCAGGTGCCCTTGCTGCCGGCGTCGGCGGCGGGCTTGGAGCCGCTGCCCGAGTCGGAGCCGCTGGAGGAGCATCCGGCGAGCGCTGCTGCGGTGACGAGCGCGGCCGCGGCGATGGCCACGATGCGCTTGCGAGAGAGGTGCATGTGAGACGGACCCTTTCGGTTTTCGCGCGCAGCTCGTGTACGGGTGGGCTGTGCGTCGATGCCGAAGCTAAGGAGTACAAGTTGAGGGGTACCCACGTTCAGGTATCGCATAGATGAACGAAACATGACGTGAGCACCGACAAACGAGTCCGTGATGCTTGTACTGACGGGCCTTCGCCTGCGATCTCAGCCGCAAGCGCCAGCTTCTGTTTACCTCTGATTTACCACTTTTCGGTCATTCCCCTCATTCGGGTGACATCCGTCAGGAAGGTGACCAGTCGTTCGCCGGCCGCGGCGAGCTCGCCGTCGTTGCTGAGCTCCAGATGCACGGCGTGGCCCGGTGCCGGGTCGCTGCGGCTGAGGCGCCGGTCGACCTCCGCGCCGGACTCGCGCCCCCGCCGCGCGAGGCGCTCGGCCCGGACCTCCGCCGACGCCGTCACGAGCACCACGCGGAAGCTCTCATAGCGCTGCTCCAGCTCCGCGAGTGCCGTGCGCGAGACGTTGGCGAGTGCGAGACGGTCCGTGCGGACCGCCTCGTCGATCGACGCGGGCAGGCCGTAGCCGAGCCCGTGCGCGCGCCAGCTGCATGCGAAGGCGCCCGCGGCCAGGCCCGCGGCGAACTCGTCCTCCGTCGTCGGCAGGTGGTCCTCGCCCGGGCCGGCGGGCCGCGTCACCACGCGGCGCGGCACGCTGACGAGCGGCCCGAGCCGCTCGCTCGCATAGCCGATGAGCGCGTCCTTGCCGACCCCGCTCGCGCCGACCACCGCGACGAAGGCCCCCGGTCCGATGGCGGTCACGCGACGCGACGCCCCTGCCGCCACACGCTGCGCACCACCGGCACGTGCAGCTCCGACGCCGAGACCGTCGCCGGCAGCGCGTGCTCGTGCACCCGCACGAGGTCGGCGCGCAGGCCCGACTGGATCGCCCCGCGGTCGTCGAGGCCGACGGCACGGGCCGGGTTGGTGCTCAGCAGCTTGGCACCCGCCTCGATCGGCAGCGTGCCGACCGCAGCGAGCTGCACGATCGCCTGCAGCGGGCTTGCGGGGACGTAGTCGGAGGACAGGATGTGCAGCAGTCCGAGCCCGAGCAGCTCGCTCGCGGCGACGTTGCCCGACTGGGAGCCGCCCCGCACGATGTTCGGCGCGCCCATGACGATGAGCTGCCCGTTCGCTGACGCGGCGTTGGCCGCGGCGACGGTGGTCGGGAACTCCGCGATGCGCACGCCGAGGCGCACCGACTCCTCGACGTGCCCCTCCGTGGCGTCGTCGTGGGTGGCGAGGGTGATGCCGTCCGCGGTGGCGCGCTCCGCGATCGCCTGGCGGTGCGGGTCGGCGTAGATCGCCGAGCTCTCCCGCAGCGCCGCGACGTGGGAGTCGAACTCCGCGTCGGTGATGCGGCCCTTGCCGACGACGTAGCGGCGGAAGGCCTCCAGATCGGCATACTGGCGCTGCCCGGGGGTGTGGTCCATCAGCGAGGCGAGTTTGACGCTCTCCTCGCCGAGGAAGGTCTCGAAGGACTCGAGCGCGTCCGGCGCCGAGACCTCGCAGCGCAGGTGGATGTAGTGCTCCGCGCGCAGCAGCCCGGCCTGCCCGGCGTGACCGATGGCGTCCGCGAGCGCGTGTGCCGCGGCGGGGGTCACGTCCTTCGAGCCGGGGGCGGCGCCGACGCGCACGGCGTCGAAGACCGTCGTCGCGCCGGAGGAGCTCAGCTGCGCGTCGTGGGCGAGCACGGCCGGCACCGGGTCCCAGTGCGTGCCGGGTCGGGGCTGGAAGTGGTACTCGAGGTGGTCGGTGTGCAGCTCGACGATGCCGGGCATCAGGTAGTCGCCGGCGAAGTCCTCGCCGTGCGCGACCACACCCTCCGAGATCTCGGCGATGGATCCGTCGCGGACGACGACGGTTCCGCGGACGACGCCGCCGGGCAGGACGACCCGGGCGTTGGTGAGGACGGTCTCGGTGGTCATAGCTCTCCTTGCGAGGTCGAGGTCGAGGTCGGGGTCGAGGTCGAAGTTGGGGTCGGGGTCGGGGCCGGGGTGGCGGACCGGGATGAGGTCGGGGCGGATGCCTGCGGGTCGCCGCCGAGCGGATGGACGGCGTGAAGCGCGAACGGCGCCCCCGGCTCCGGCTCCACGAAGACGCACAGCGCGTCGACGGTCAGATCCTGGCCGAGGCGGTCGCCGAAGTGCTCGATGAGCGCGGCAGCGATGCGCGGCCGCTCCGGCTCGGGGATCCGGTCCGTGAGGGTGAAGTGGGCGCGGAACTCGTCGAAGACGTAGGGGTAGCCCCACGCGTCGAGGAGCTCGCGCTGGCGCGGGGTGAGCCGCTCGGGCCGACGGCGGGCGCGCTCGGCATCCGTCAGCCGCGCACGTAACCCGTCGAACTCGCGCACGACGGCGTCCGCCAGCGCGTTCAGCTCGGGCGCGGGCGCGCCGGCCATGAGCGCGTAGAAGCCGTCGAGCCGATGCAGTCCGACCTTCGGCGCGACCACGGGCGCCGCGGTGCGGGCGAAGGCGGCGAGCCGGGCATCCAGCTCGTCCTCCCCGACTCCGTCGGCGAGGCGGAACGGCGCCTTCAGGGTGGCGTGGAAGCCGTAGCGGCGGGCATCCACGGTCACGGCGTCGAGCTCCGCACGCGTCCAGCCGCGGGGCACCGCCGGTGCGACCGGGCCGCCGTCGACGGCGCGGCCGATCCATCCCTCGGCGAGTGTGCGCAAGGGGTGCGGGGCGAGGGCGCCGGGGAGCGCGTAGACCGCGTAGCGCGGGGCCATCACGCCGCAGCCACGGTCTCGGCCTGGAACGCCTCGACATCGACGTAGCGGTCCGCCACGGCCTCGCGCACCTCGGCGTCGTGGAAGATGGCGAGCATGCCCACTCCGCGGGCGAGCTGCTCGCGGATCAGTTCGATGACGGTCTCGCGGTTGCGCGCGTCGAGCGAAGCGGTCGGCTCGTCCAGCAGCAGCAGCGGATGCCCCGTGATGAAGCCTCGCGCGATGTTGACCCGCTGCTGCTCCCCGCCCGAGAAGGTCGCGGGCGGCAGCGACCACAGCCGCTCCGGGATGCTGAGCCGCGCCAGCAGCTCCGCCGCGCGCTGCTCGGCGAGCCCGCGGTCCTCCCCGCGCTCGACGAGCGGCTCGGCGACGACCTGGAGCGCCGGCACGCGCGGCACCGCGCGCAGGAACTGGCTGACGTAGCCCATCGTGTCGCGCCGGGCGGCGAGGACCGCGCGCGGGGGCGCCGTGGCGAGGTCCAGCGGCCCGTCCGGGCGGTCGAGCACGATCGAGCCGGCCTCGACGCCGTAGTTGCCGTAGACCATCTTGAGGACCGAGCTCTTGCCCGCCCCGGAGGGGCCGGCGAGCACAACGCACTCGCCGCGGCCGACGTCGAAGGTCAGCCCGTGCAGCACGGGCAGCCGCTGGCCGCCCTGCAGGTGCATGGTGAAGGCCTTGCCGACCGCGGTGACGGAGAGCAGCGGAACGGAGTTTGAGGAGTTCACGGTCATCCTTGCAGGATCGAGGAGACGAGCAGCTGAGTGTAGGCCGCCTGGGGGTCGTCGAGCACCCGGTCGGTGAGCCCCGACTCGATCACGCGGCCGTCCTTCATCACGATGGTGCGGTGCGAGATGAGGCGGGCGACCGCGAGGTCGTGGGTGACGATCACGACGGCGAGGCCGAGCTCGGAGACGAGCGAGCGGATCAGGTCGAGCAGACGGGCCTGCACCGAGACGTCCAGCCCGCTCGTCGGCTCGTCCATGAAGACGAGGCGCGGGGAGACCACGAGGTTGCGCGCGATCTGCAGGCGCTGGCGCATTCCGCCGGAGAAGGTGGAGGGCGCGTCGTCGATGCGCTCGACGGGGATCTCGACCCGATCCAGCCACTCGGCGGCCGTGCGGCGGATCTCCGCGTAGTTGCGCCAGCCCGTCGCCATCAGCGGCTCGCCGATGTTGCCGCCGGCGCTCACGTGCATCCGTAGCCCGTCGGCCGGGTTCTGGTGGACGAAGCCCCACTCCGTACGCCACAGCCGGCGCACCTCGTTCTCGCTGAGCCCGGCGAGGTCGAGCTCGGTGCCGGATGCCGGGCGGTAGCGCACACTGCCCTCGGAGACCGAGAGGCGCTGCGACAGCAGCCCCAGCAGGGTCGACTTGCCCGAGCCGGACTCGCCGACGACGGCGAGCACCTCGCCGGGCCACAGCTCGAAGCTCACGTCACGGCAGCCGTAGCGGGCGCCGTAGCGGTGCCCGGCCTCGCGGACGCTGAGCAGCACCTCGTCCGTTCCCTGGGTCTGTCGAAGCGTCATACCGCTGCCTCCTTCTGTGTGTCGTTCTGGGCGTCCCGCCGTGCGTCCTGCTGGGCGTTCGCGGCGACGGTGCGCTCGCAGTGATCGGTGTCGGAGCAGACGAACATCGCGCCGCCCGCGTCGTCGATGATGACCTCGTCGAGGTAGACGTCCACCGAGCCGCACAGCGCGCACGGCGTGTCGAAGTGCTGCGGCTCGAAGGGGTGGTCCTCGAAGCCGAGGCTCTCCACGGAGGTGTACGGCGGCACGGCGTAGATGCGCTTCTCGCGGCCGGCGCCGAAGAGCTGCAGTGCGGGGTTCATGTGCATCTTCGGGTTGTCGAAGCTCGGGATGGGGGAGGGCGCCATGAGGTAGCGGCCGCCCACGAGCACGGGGTAGTCGTAGGTCGTCGCGATGTGGCCGAAGCGCGCGATGTCCTCGTAGAGCTTGACGTACATGAGCCCGTACTCCTCAAGCGCGTGCAGCCGTCTGGTCTCGGTCTCGCGCGGTTCGAGGAAGCGCAGCGGCTCGGGGATCGGCACCTGGTAGACGATGATCTGCCCCTCGGCCAGCGGTGTCTCCGGGATGCGGTGGCGGGTCTGGATGACCGTCGCCTCGTCGGTGCGCGTGGTGGTGGCGACGCCCGAGACGCGGGCGAAGAACTTCCGGATCGAGACGGCGTTGGTCGTGTCATCCGCCCCCTGGTCGATGACCTTGAGCACGTCGTCCTCGCCCAGCACGGCCGCCGTGACCTGCACGCCGCCCGTGCCCCAGCCGCGCGGCATGGGCACCTCGCGGGAGGCGAACGGCACCTGGAAGCCCGGGATCGCGACGCCCTTGAGCAGGGCCCGGCGGATCACCCGCTTCGTCTGCTCGTCGAGGTAGCCCAGGTTGTACGTGATCGGCTCGCTCATGCGTCCGCCTCCTCGTAGAGCTGTTCGGCGTGATCGCTGAAGGATGCCGCGTCGGCGGCGGCCGTCGCGTGCGCCTTCTCGAACTCGCGGTTGAGTCGTCGCACCAGACCGAGCTCGGCCTGGAAGTCGACGTAGTGGGGGAGCTTGAGGTGCTCGACGAACCCGGTCGCCTGCACGTTGTCGGAGTGGCTGATGACGAACTCCTCGTCCTGGGCGGGGGCGGTGACGCGCTCGCCGAACTCGTCCGCGCGCAGGGCGCGGTCCACGAGCGACATCGACATGGCCTTGCGCTCGCTGCGGCCGAACACGAGGCCGTAGCCGCGGGTGAACTGGGCGGGGGTCTCGGCGCTGCCCGTGAACTGGTTGACCATCTGGCACTCGGTGAGCTCGATGCGCCCGAGCGGCACCGGGAAGCCGAGCTCGGTCGGCTCGAACTCCACCTCGACCGCGCCGACGCGGATCTCGCCGGCGAAGGGGTGGGTGCGGCCGAAGCCGCGCTGCGTCGAGTAGCCGAGCCCGAGCAGGAAGCCCTCGTCGCCGCGAGTGAGCGCCTGCAGCCGCTCGGCGCGGCTCATCGGGAAGACGGTCGGGTCGCGGGTGAGGTCGGCGGGCTCCGGATCAGTGTCGGTTTCGGCGTCGGTGTTCGCGCGATAGCCGCGATCCGGCTCGATGAGCGCCTCGGCGCCGAGCAGCTCGGTGATGCGCGGCATCTCCGCCGGGTCGTCGCGCTCCTCGGAGGCGCTGCCGGCATCGAGCTCCTCCTGGTTCTCGCTGAACAGGCGGTGGGTGTAGTCGAAGGTCGCGCCGAGCTGCTGGCCGCCGGGGAGGTCCTTGAACGTCGCCGAGATGCGGCGTTGCGGGGGCAGCGCGGCCGTGTCGACGGGCAGAGTCGTGCCGAAGCGCGGCAGGGTCGTGCGATAGGAGCGCACGAGCGTGACGGCCTCCAGCACATCGCCCTGGGCCTGGAGGATGGCGCGTGCGGCGAGCTCGGGGTCGTAGAGGGACCCTTCGGCCATCACCCGTGCGACCAGCACCCCGAGCTGGTTCGCGACCTGGCGGGCGTCGATCTCGCCGAGCTCGGCGTCGCCGCGCCCGCGTTTGGCGAGCAGCGCGTGCGCGTTGGCGATGGCGCGCTCGCCACCCTTGACTGCGACGTACACGTTCAGTCCCCTCTTTCTTCGTTGGTTCGGATGCCGGTGGCGCCCGCTCCATCGGCGGCGCGGGCGGTCTCGGCCGGCTCGAGTCGGGTGGTGCGCGGCAGGCCGCTCACCTCGTCCTCCGCGACCAGCACCAGGTCGATCCCGAGCGGGAAGGCCTCCGCGTTCCGGCGCCACTGCGCGAGGAATCCCGCGTCCGCCCAGGTGGCGGCCAGCGGAGCCGAGCCGAGGATGCCGGGGCCGGACGCCCGGAAGGCGGCGTCGCCGCGCGCCGCGCGCACGTCGAGCACGATCGTGGTGGAGGTGTGCGGGGCTTCGTGCGTGCCCTGCGCGAAGTCCGCGAACGGCGGCAGGGCGTCGAGGCCGCTCGCGAAGGCGAAGGCTGCGGCGGCGGGGCTCTCCACGACCCGGGCGCCGGTGTGGAAGGCGAACCACTCTCGCACGCCGGCCGCGCTCAGGGCGGGGTCGAGCCAGACCGGCGTCTGCTCGTCGCACAGGGTGAGCGCGACGGCCGCGGCGGCGCGGCCGAGGGCCTCCGGCGCGGCGGACGGGCCGGCCAGCGGGTAGCGCCGCGTGGGCCGGGCGAGCGCCTCGAGCACGGCGCGGAAGGCGTGCTGCGCGTCGCGGGTGGGGTCGGCGAAGCCGGCCGTGATCAGGTTCGTCATTCGTGCTCCCTGGAGACGGTGAAGAAGTCCACGAGCGTGCTGCGGGCATCCGCCTGCTCGGCCGCCTCGTGTTCGCGCTGCGCGGTCTCGAGCGGCTCGACCACCTCGCTCAGCACCCGCGCGCGCAGCGTCGGGTCGAGGAGGAGTCCGTCGAAGATCGCCGCGAGCCGGGCGTGCTCGAGGTCGGTGCCGAGCAGGTAGGAGGTGCCGACGGTGTCGTTCGCGAGCGCGCCGCCGTGCAGTCGCACCGTCGCCCGCGCGACGGTCGCCTCGCCCAGGTTGAAGCGATCGCCCGAGCCGCCGATGCGGCCGCGCACCATGACCAGGCCACGCTCCGGCCCGCGGACCGCCTCGATCTCGGGTGCCGGCGACCAGGCGGCCCACGCCTGTTCGAGCGCCGTGCGGTCCGCGAGCGCGAAGGCGCGCATGCAGCGCTGTCGCATCGCGACGAGCTCGCTCGCCGCGATGGTGTCGTTCGTCTGAGCTGGCATCTGACTCCGCATCCTGCGAAAAGTTGTCTACTGAACTAGATAACTTGACTCTAACCCTGCGCCTCGGGCGGGCGCGACGGAACTGGGTGTCGATCCGGTGAACACGGTGCGAAATCACGAAAGCGGGCACGGTAGAGTTCGGGCATCATGGCAGCGACCGGCACCGCCAGCAGCGGATACTCCGCCTGGCGTCTCATCGCCGAGGAGCTGCGTAGCGAGATCATCGATGGCGGCATCCCCGCCGGCGCGCGGCTCGCCACCGAGGGTGAGCTGGCCGAGCGCTTCGGCGTCAACCGGCACACCGTGCGCCGTGCCGTCGCCGCTCTCACCGAGGACGGCCTGGTCGTGGCCCGCCGGGGCAGCGGCACCTATGTGGCCGAGCACGCGGTGCTCGTGCACCGCATCGGCATGCGGACGCGGTTCACCGACAGCCTCGGCGCCCGCGGCGGATCGGCCGGCGCGCGGCTGCTGGAGTCGGTGCGCGAGGCGCCGCCGGCCGAGGTGGCGGCGCGGCTCGGGATCCCCGGCGGTGCGGGCGATCCCGGTGAGCCCGGCGAGCCCGGCGAGTCCGGCCGCGAGGCGCTGCGGCTCGAGACGGTTCGCACGGTGGACGGCCGGCCGGTGTCGCGCGGCACGCACTGGCTCGCGGCGGAGCTCGCCCCGGAGTTCGCGGAGGCCTTCCGTCGCTCCGGCTCGGTGACCGCCGCGCTGCGGGCGGCGGGCGTCGACGACTACCTGCGCGCCTCCACGACCATCGGCGCCCGGCACGCGACGGCCGTCGAGGCGGAGGAGCTCGAGCTCGCCGTCGGCGCCGTCGTGCTCGTCGTGCGTGGCCTCGACGTGCTCCCCGACGGCACCCCGCTGCTCTATGGCATCACGCGCTTCGCCGCGCAGTGGGTCGAGCTCGATGTGGAGCACCTCGGCAACTAGCCTCGCTCCGCCCGCCTACTGTGCAGTCGCGCTACTCACCCGGACGAGCGCCGCCGCCACGGCGGGCGCGCTCGTCCGGGTGAGTAGCGCGCATCAGTGCGCCGTCGCGCGCGCGATCGCCTCAAGCAGGGCCGCGGCCGGGCCGCTGCGCTGTGCGCCCTCCCGGTAGACCGCCCGCAGCTCGCGCACGAAGCGGATGCCCCGCACTCGCACCCGCACGAGCCGCCCCGCCGCCAGGTCGTCGCGCACGGCGAGGATGCTCAGCACCGAGGGGCCGGCCCCCGCGGCGACGGTGGTGCGGATCGCGGCCGTTGCCGGCAGCTCCGCGAGCGGCGGCACCGGGGGGTGGCCTGCTTCGGCGAGCATCTGTTCTGCGGCCAGCCGGGTGCCGGAGCCGGGCTCCCGGGCGATGAGCGGCGTGCGTGCGAGCTCGGCCGCCCCGATGTCGCGGCGCCCCGCCCACGGGTGGCCGGGAGCCACAACGACGACCAGCTCGTCTCGCGCGAGCGTGGTCGCGGCGAGCTCGCCGCGCTCGCCCAGCTCGAGGGGCGACTCGATGAAGCCGAGGTCCACCCCGCCGGAGACGACGGCCTCGACGACGTGCTCGCTGTTGCCCGTCGTCACGGCGACGCGGATGCCGGCATCCGTCTCGCGCAGCGCCATGAGCCACCGCGGCAGCAGATAGTCGGTGATGGTGAGGCTCGCGGCGACCCGCAGAGGCCCCGCGTTCCCGGCCCGCAGCGCGGCGACGCCGGCCTCGAAGCGCTCCGCGGAGTCGGCGACTTCGGCGGCCCACGCGGCGGTCGTCGCCCCCGCGCTCGTGAGCGCCGAGCCGCGCGTCGAGCGGGTCAGCAGGGTCAGGCCGACGGATGCCTCCAGCCGATGCATCCGCACCGATGCGGCCTGCTGGCTGATGCCGAGCTCCTTCGCCGCGGCCGAGATCGACCCGGTGCGCGCGACGGCAGCGAGCAGCCGCAGCGAGCTCAGATCGACGGGTGGCACAACGGAGGATTGTGGGTTCACAATGAGCTGACGATACCGCGCCCGCGGTGCGCGGCACACGCTGGAGACCATGGCCCGCTTCACGATCGCCAACGTCACTCCGAACTGGTTCGCCTCGGTCATGGGCACCGGCATCGTCGCGAACGCCGCGGCGACCCAGCCGTACCAGTTCCCCGGGCTGCGCCAGGGTGCGGTCGTGGTGTGGCTTCTGGCGTGCGCGCTGCTCCTCTTCTTCGTCGTCGCGAGCATCGCGCACTGGACGCGGCACGCCCGCGTCGCACGCGGGCACCACCTCAACCCTGTGATGGCGCACTTCTACGGCGCCCCGCCGATGGCGTTCCTCACCGTGGGCGCGGGTGCGCTGCTCGTCGGCCGCGACGTCATCGGCCTGCACGCGGCCGTCGGCCTCGACTGGGTGCTCTGGTCGCTCGGCACCGCAGGCGGGCTGTTCAGCGCGGTCGCCGTGCCGTACCTGGCGTTCACACGACACGAGAACACGGCGGACTCCGCCTTCGGCGGCTGGCTCATGCCCGTCGTGCCGCCCATGGTGTCGGCCGCCACGGGCGCTCTGCTGCTGCCCCACACCGCCGCCGGGCAGGCCCGCGAGACGCTCCTGGCGGGGTGCTATGCGATGTTCGGGCTGAGCCTGCTGGCATCCGTCGTCATCATCGTGCAGCTGTGGCAGCGGCTCACGCTCCACAAGGTCGGGGCGGAGGGCATGGTGCCGACGCTCTGGATCGTGCTCGGCCCGCTCGGGCAGTCCGTGACCGCGGTGAACCTGCTCGCGGGGAACGCCTCCGGCGCGTTCGGCGCGGAGTTCGACCGCGCGGCGCTGCTCTTCGCCATCCTGTACGGGCTGCCGGTGCTCGGCTTCGCGCTCATGTGGTTCGCCATCGCGGCGGCGATCACGATCCGCACGGCCCGGCGCGGGCTGCCGTTCTCGCTGACCTGGTGGTCGTTCACCTTCCCGGTCGGCACGGTCGTGACCGGCACCGCGGGGCTCGCCTCGCACACGGGGCTGGACGCGGTCGCCGTGCTCTCCGCCGCACTGTTCGTCTTTCTCGTCGTGGCCTGGGCGACGGTCGCGGTGCGCACCTTCCGTGACAGCACGGGGCTCACGCTCGCGGCGTAGCCTGAGCGCATGAGTGACGAGCACCTCGAGGCCGTTGTCGAGCGGTTCAACGCGCGCGCCGGGGGGTACGACGACAACGTGATGCACCGTGAGCTCGCGGCGGCCGTCGCCGACTTCGCGGACCTCGGTGGCGTCGAGACCGTTCTCGACGTCGCAACGGGCACCGGGCTCGTGCTGCGGGCGCTGGCGGCCCGGGCCCGGGCCGACTCAGGTTCCGGCTCCGAGGCCGTGGGCAGAGCGCTCCGGCTGATCGGCGTCGACGTCTCGCCGGGCATGCTGGCCGTCGCGCGCGGCGAGCTCCCCTCGGCCGAGTTCATCGAGGGCCGCGCGGAGGCGCTGCCCGTGGCGGATGCCTCCGCCGACCTCGTCACCTGCGTGACGGCGCTGCACATCCTCGCCGACCCCGGGGCGTTCTTCGACGAGGCGGCGCGGGTGCTGGCGCCGGAGGGCGCTCTCGTGACGGCGAGCTTCGCACGGGTGCCGGAGCACGGCCACGGGCATGGGCACGGCGGCGCCGAGGAGCCCGTCTTCCACCCGAACCACGCGCCGTTCCGGACCCCCGAGGCGCTCGCCGAGGTCGCCGGCCCCGCCGGATTCGTGCTCACCCGGTGGGAGCTCGTCTCCTTCGCGGAGGACGAGTGCCTGCTCGCGGAGCTCGCCCCTGTCGACTGAGATGCCGTCTATGCGCGCGAGGTGGCGGCCAGCACCGCGTGGCAGTGCTCCAGGCGCTTGAGCCACCATTCCCGGCGCTCCGCCGGCGCCGCGTTCGCGGCGAGCAGGGCGGGCGACGGCTCGACACGGCGCACCGGGATCGCGCCGTCGACCGGCAGCAGCGGGTCCGCGGTGACATCGGTGCGGAACAGCGCCGCCGTGCCGAGCCCGCAGTCGTAGTCCAGAGCGGGCAGGGCGGCGGCCAGCCTGGCTCCCATCGCGAGCCCGATCGAGGTGTCGAGGGCGCTCGAGACGACGCAGGGCAGCCCCGCCTCCGCGGCGATCGCGAGCGCCGCACGCACTCCGCCGAGCGGCTGCGCCTTGATGATCAGCACATCGGCGGCGCCCGCGCGGGCGACGGCGAGAGGGTCGGCGGCCTTGCGCACGCTCTCGTCCGCGGCGATCAGGATGCCGAGCCGCGCGACCCGGCTCCTCACCTCGGCGAGCTCGTCCACGGAGCGCACCGGCTGCTCGACGTATTCCAGGTCGAAGGGTTCGAGGGTGCGGATGGCGTGCTCGGCCTCGTCCACGTTCCACAGCGCGTTCGCGTCGACGCGGATGCGGCCCTCCGGCCCGAGCACCTCGCGCACCGCGGCGACGCGGGCCACGTCGTCGGCGAGCTCCTGCCCGGGGTCGGCGACCTTGACCTTCGCGGTGCGCGCGCCCGGGTAGCGGGCGAGGACGGAGGCGACCTCCCCCGCCGGCACCGCGGGCACCGTCGCGTTCACGGGGATCGTCTCGCGTCGCATCCCCGGTTCCTCGCCCCAGCCGAAGTCGTACGCCGCCGCCAGCCACGTCGCCGCCTCCCGGTCGTCGTACTCGACGAAGGGGCTGAACTCCGTCCAGCCTTGCGGCCCTTCGAACACCGCGGCCTCCCGCACGGTCACGCCGCGGAAGCGGGTCACCATCGGCAGCGCGACGACGTGGACGCTCGCGAGCACCTCGGCCAGCGGCGGCAGCGGCGGCGCGGGCAGCGGCACAGCCGCCGCGGGCTGCGGGCGAACGGTGGGGGGGAAGTCGTCCATCTGGATCCTCAGTCGATGCAGGTCTGCGCGTTGTAGCTGTGGGTGGCGGGCGTCGAGGTCGGCGTGGCGGCACCCGTGCCCGCCGGCGTGCTCGGGCTGGAGCTCGGCGAGCTCGGGGTCGCCGGAGGAGCGCTCGCCGTCGCGGTCTGCGGGGTGGCCTGCGGCATGATGCCGTCGGAGCCGAGGACGACCGTCACCCGCGTGTACTGCGGCGAGGTCGCGACGGCGGCGCCGGGGACGTACGAGGCGACGGCCTTCGCCTGCGACTCCGTGCCGAGCGGGTAGTAGATCGTGGTCTTCGTGTGCGGGTTGGGCGCGTCAGCCGGCCGTCCGGTCTGGAAGCCGGCCGAGCCGAGCGTGGCGAGGGCGTCGCTCGAGCCGCTCGCGGTGCCGGCCCCGTTGAGCACGTCGACCGTGACGGATGCCGGTGCCGCCGCCGTGGCCTTCCGGAAGGCATCCGGTGCGCCGCTCTGCCCGATCACCTGCGCGATGAATCCCGGCAGGGTGTCCCAGTCCACGTTGACGACCGAGCCGATCCCCGCGACGTCGCTGAACTGATCGGCGGCCAGGGGGATCGTCGCCGAACGGATGTTTCCGCCGCGGAGGTGCCGCATCTGGGCCGCGAAGGAGATCAGGTTGAAACCGGAGTCCATCTCGAGCGCGTGGCCGACGGCACTGACGACGTTGTTGAGCTTCACGGGGTTGAGCAGGGTGCCGGCGGAGAGGATCTGCTGCGCCTCGACCGAGAGGAAGTACTGCTGGCGCACGGCGCGGTCGAGGTCGCCGTTCGGCAGGCCGTGCCGCTGCCGGACGAAACGTAGCGCGTCGGTCGGGTTCAGGTGGTTGATGCCGGCGTGGAAGACCGCGCCGGACCAGGGGTCGTTCACGGCGTTCTTGAGGCAGACGGTGACCGGCCCGAGCGCCTGGACGAGGCCGTAGAAGCTGAGCAGCGTCACCTTGACGTAGTGGTCGACGGTGAGGCCGGTCATGCTCTGGACCGTCTGGATGAGCAGCTTCATGCCCGCGGCGCTCTTCTGCGCCGTGCTCGCCCCGGCTCCGGCGGATTCCATTCCGTAGACGTACGCCGCGTTCATCTTGGCCTTGCCGTGGCCGGGGATCGGCACGTAGGAGTCGCGGGGGAAGGAGATGAGCGATGCCGAGGAGCCATCGGCGGGGACGTGCAGCAGGATCATGGTGTCGGTGTTCTCGCTGCTGCCGTCCGGCGTGGTGCTGAGCTCCTGATACTGCTCGGCCGTCATGCCCGGCGGCCGTTCGTCGACGCCGACGAGCAGGATGTTCATCGCCTTGCCGTCGAGATCCTTGCCGCCCTGCGGGGTGGCCGGGATGACGTCCGCCCGCCGGGTGATGCTGCTGCTGAGGTGCACGTAGTTGTAGCCGGCGTAGCCGGCGACCACGAGCAGCACGAAGGCGAGGGCGCCGGCCGTCCACGCGAAGATCCGCAGCGCCCAGCGCGGCCGTGCAGCCCGACGGTGGGCGACGTTGCGCCGGCTCGTTCCGCGGTGCGCTTCGGGATCGCTCACGCCCCGCACCCTAGCAAGCCACCCGGAGGGAACGGGGTGTGCAGGCGCCGCACCGCTAGTCGATGCAGGCGGTCGTGCTGTAGTTCTTCGTCGGCGCGCTGGGCTTCGCCGCGGGGGCCGACGCCGACGAGGGCTTCGTCTGGGCGGCCTGGCTGGGCTTCGCCGCGGCTCCGGGCGTGGCCGAGGGCATGAGCCCGTCGGTGCCGAGGACCACGGTCACGTTCTTGTAGTCGGCGGACTGCACGATCGCCGCGCCGGGAAGGTGGTTCGAGACCGCCTTCGCCTGCGACTCGTCCCCGGCGGGGAAGAAGATCGTCGTCTTCTGCTGCGACGACGGCGCGTCGGTGGGCTGGCCGGTGTGGAATCCGAGTGAGGCATAGCTGGCGAGCGCATCGCTCGAGCCGTGCGCGGTGCCCGCTCCGTTCAGCACGTCGACGGTGACGGATGCCGGATCGGCGGCCTTCGCCTTGGCGACGCGCTGCGCCGCCGTCGGCTGCCCGGTCACCGAGGCGAGGAAGTCGGGCATGGCGGCGTAGTCGATCTTGTCGACGGAGAGCGCCTGGCCGTCGATGTACGCGGTGCCGGTCGGCGGATTCTCCATCGGGATGGTGGCCGAGCGGATGCCACCGCTCTTGAGCCCCTTGAGCTGGGTCGCGAGCGACAGCAGATTGAGCTTGTCGTCGGTCTCGAGCGAGGAGCCGACGGCCTTGACGACCTTGTTGAGCTTCACGGGGTTGAGCAGTGTGCCGGCGGAGAGGATCTGCTGCGCCTCGACCGAGAGGAAGTACTGCTGGCGCACGGCGCGGTCGAAGTCCCCGTTCGGCAGGCCGTGGCGCTGGCGCACGAAGGACAGTGCCTGCTGGGCGTTCAGTTTCTGCACTCCGGCGGTGAAGTCGGCGCCGGAGTACGGGTCCTTCGTGGCGTTGTTGAGGCACACCGTCACGGGGCCGAGCGCGGCGGCGATGTTGTAGAAGCTGAGCAGGCTGACCTTGACGTAGTGGTTGACGGTCAGCCCGGTGATGTTCTGGATCGTGTCGATCAGCAGCTTGACGCCCGCGGCCTCCTTCTGCGCGGCGGTGCCCTTCGCGTAGGTCTCGCCGAAGACGTAGGCGGCGTTGAGCTTGTTCTGGCCGTAGCCGGGGATCGTCACGAGCGAGTCGCGCGGGAAGGAGATGAGGGTCGCCGATGACCCGTTCGCCGGGACGTGCAGCAGGATCATGGTGTCGGTGTTCGAGCTGCCGCCGTCCGCCGTCGTGCTCAGCTGGGCGTACTGCTTCGGCGTCATGTTCGCCGGGCGCTCGTCGTTGCCGATCAGCAGGATGTTCTGCGCCTGCCCCGGCTTGGCGTTCCCGCCGATCACACCGCCGATCTTGGTGATGCCGCCGACGAAGCTCAGATAGTTGTAGCCGACATAGCCGATGCCAGCCACGAGCACCACCGCGAGGCCGAAAGCGACCCAGCCGATCGTGCGGCGCAGCCGCTTCCGCCGACGGTCGGACCACGGCCGGCGCGGGGGCTCCGGCTCGTAGAGGGGCAGTTCGTCGTATCGGGTCACCACCCCGAACCATAGCCACACCCCCCTGGACGGGTGGTTCTCACACGCAGGGAGAAGGCTGAATTGCAGCGGGTTCTACGCTGGAAACATGAGCAACGAGGTGTCTGAGGTCTTCGATCCGAGCCGCTGGGCGGTTGTGCCGGGCTTCGAGGGGCTGACGGACGTCACCTATCACCTCTCCACCGACGGCCGTGTGGCCCGCGTCGCCTTCGACCGCCCAGAGGTGCGCAACGCCTTCCGCCCGCACACGGTCGACGAGCTCTACTCCGCGCTGGAGGACGCGCGCACGAATCCCCGGGTCGGGGTCGTGCTGCTCACCGGCAACGGCCCGAGCCCGAAGGACGGCGGCTGGGCCTTCTGCTCGGGCGGAGACCAGCGCATCCGCGGCCGCGACGGTTACAAGTACTCCGCCGACGAGGCATCCGTCACCACCCCCGCCCGCGCGGGCAGACTGCACATCCTCGAGGTGCAGCGGCTCATCCGCTTTATGCCCAAGGTGGTCATCGCGGTGGTCTCGGGCTGGGCGGCCGGCGGCGGCCATTCGCTGCACGCGGTCTGCGATCTCACCATCGCGAGCGCGGAGCACGGGCGGTTCAAGCAGACGGATGCCGATGTCGGCAGCTTCGACGCGGGGTACGGTTCGGCCTACTACGCGCGGCAGATCGGGCAGAAGCTCGCCAGGGAGGTCTTCTTCCTGGCGCAGGAGTATTCGGCGCAGCGCGCCTACGAGATGGGCGCCGTGAACGCCGTCGTGCCGCACGCCGAGCTCGAGACGACCGCTCTCGAGTGGGCCCGGGTCATCCTGGGGAAGTCACCGACGGCGATCCGCATGCTCAAGTACGCCTTCAACGCGGTCGACGACGGGCTCGTCGGCCAGCAGCTGTTCGCGGGCGAGGCGACCCGGCTCGCCTACGGCACGGACGAGGCGGTCGAGGGCCGCGACTCCTTCCTGGAGAAGCGCGCCCCCGACTGGTCGCCGTTCCCCTGGCAGTTCTGATGTCGCGCTTTCTCGTGCGGATGCCCGCAGGCGACGTTCCCGCCCTGCTGGCGGCGCTGCGCGTGGCGCTCGACGGCTCCGGCCCCGCGGTGCTGCCCGTCGCCGCCGCAACTCCGGCCGGAGCGCCGGAGGCGGCGGACACGGCCGAGGCGATCGATCTCGACGCCGCCCTCGTCATCGAGACCTCCGGGTCGACGGGCGCGCCGAAGCGCGTGGCGCTGAGCGGCGACGCCCTGCTGGCCAGCGCCGAGGCGAGCGCGGATGCCGTCGGAGGCCGCGGCCAGTGGCTGCTGTGCCTGCCCGGGCACTACGTCGCCGGCTCGAACGTGCTGGTGCGCTCGATCCACGCGGGCACCGAGCCCGTCGTGATGCCGCCCGGCCACTTCGACGCGGCGGTCTTCGCCGCCTGCGCCCGGGAGCTGAGCGCGCCGGAGCGCTACGCCTCGCTCGTGCCGGTGCAGCTGGCGCGCCTCGTCGATGCGGCCGAGGCCGACAGCGGCATCCGCACCGAACTGCGCCGCTTCGACGCCCTGCTCATCGGCGGCCAGGCGCTGCGGCCCGAGCTGCGCGAGCGGGCCGAGGCGCTCGGCGTCCGCCTCGTGCGCACCTACGGCTCGAGCGAGACGAGCGGCGGATGCGTGTACGACGGGTACCCGATCGGCACGACCCGGGCGCGCGTGGCCGACGGGCTGCTCGAGCTCAGCGGGCCCACCCTCGCCGCCGGTTACCTCGGCGACCCGGAGCGCAGCGCCGCGACGTTCGGAACGGGCCCCGACGGCATCCGCTGGTATCGCACCGGCGACCTCGGCGAGCTCGCCGCGGATGGCCGCGTGACGGTGCTCGGACGCGCCGACAACGTCATCATCTCCGGCGGCGAGAAGGTACTGCTGGACGCGGTGGAGCGTCACGTGAAGGGCCTGCCCGGGCTCGCGGACGTCGTCGTCGTCGCGGCGCCGAGCGCGGAGTGGGGTCAGGTCCCGGTCGTGGTGACGACCGCGGCGGATGCCTCGCTCGCCGGCATCCGTGCCTCGGCCGCTGCCGCGCTCGGGCGCGCCGCCCAGCCCGCCCGCATCGTGACGGTCGAGGCGATCCCGCACCTCGCCTCCGGCAAGCCGGACCGCGTCGCGCTCGCCGTGCTCGCTTCCGCGCACGCCGAATAGACACCCGCGGGCGCGCCCGCAGCCGCACGTGTCCATATGACACGCAAAAGAAGCGCCAAAGCGGCCACCGGTAAACTTCGGGCCGAGATGTCCACCAAAACGAAGAAGAACTCGCGCCGCCCCGGCGGGAACCCCGCGAAGGTCGAGCCGGCCACCGTCGGCGACTGGATCGGCGGAGCCCGGTTGCGCACCCTGCCGCTCGCCATCGCCCCGATCCTCATCGGAACCGGCGCCGCCCGCGCCCAGGGCGATCCGGGGGAGTGGCACTGGGTCCGCGCGCTCGCCGCGCTCGCCGTGGCGCTGCTGCTGCAGATCGGCGTGAACTACGCGAACGACTACTCCGACGGTGTGCGCGGCACGGACCAGTACCGCGTCGGCCCCGGCCGCCTCACCGGGGCGGGCAAGGCCACGCCGCGCACGGTGCTCATCGTCGCGCTGAGCTTCTTCGCTGCGGCGGCGGTCGTCGGCGTCGTCACGGTCATCGACACCCGGCTGTGGTGGCTGCTCATCGTCGGCGCCGCCGCCGTGGTCGCGGCCTGGTTCTACACGGGCGGCCGGCGCCCCTACGGCTACTACGGCCTCGGTGAGGTGTTCGTCTTCCTCTTCTTCGGCGTCGCGGCGACGGCCGGCACGGAGTATGTGCAGGTCAGGACCGTCACGCAGGAGGGCTGGATCGGCTCCGTCGCCGCCGGGCTCCTCGCCTGCGCCGTGCTGATGGTCAACAACATCCGCGACATCGACTCGGATCGCCTCGCCCGCAAGCGCACGCTCGCGGTGCTCGTCGGCGCGCGCTGGGCCAAGGCGCTGTTCTGCGTGTTCCTGTTCCTGCCGTTCGCGATCATGGCGCTCCTGGCGCTCGTCTACCCGAAGGCCTGGCTCGGACTGCTCGTGCTGCTGCTCGCGATCCCCGCCGCGGTCGTCGGCCTCACGGGGCGCACGGGGCGAGAGCTCGTGCTCTCCCTGCAGCTCACCAGCTTCACGGCGCTCGCCTACGCGATCTTCCTCGGCGTCGCGCTCGCGTTCTGACGCGTCGTTCCCTCCGGTCCCTCCGTCCTCCGGCCCCGCCGTTCTCCGGCCCCGCCGGCAACTAGTTCCCGTTCCGGACAGATCCGCCCGCGGCACCGGGTGCGAACGTCCGGAACGGAAACTAGTTGCCAGGGGTGTCGGGCTCGTCGCCGTGCGGCTCCGGCTCGTCGGTGTGGGCGGATGCCTCGATCTCGGCGTCCTCGTCGGCGTCGTCGCCCTTCGCCTCGGGCTTCGTGTTCCGTGTGGCGACCATCTCCTGCGCCATCGCCTCCCGCGCGCGCCGGAGGAAGAGGTACGACAGGGCGAAGCCGATGATGACGGAGGCGATCGTCCAGACGGGCCAGGACTTCGTTCCGAAGAGGACGAGCAGGATGATGAGGGGCACCACGATCATCAGCAGCCGCAGGATCGTGTAGCGCAGCCAGGCAGGCATCCGTCTCATGCGTTTCAGCGTACGGTCACGGTTCTGTGCAGTAGCCCAGCGCCCGGTTTCTCGTAGGCGGCCGGGGCTTACTATGAGCACATGTTCCGCCTGTGGCTCGTCATCGGAGTGCTTGCGGCCGTGTTCTATGTGTACTCCGTCGTCAGCGTCGCACTGGCCGATCGCTTGGATGTTCGGGGTCTGCCGAAGGCGGTCTGGATCGTCGTCGTCGTGGTCTTCCCGATCATCGGCGCCGTGCTCTGGTACAGCGTCGGGCGCGTCGACGGCGGCGCACGGCGGCGCACGGTCGCCCCCGACGACGACGCGGATTTCCTCGCGAGCCTCGGCGAGAACCACAAGAAGCCGGGCGACGGGCCGAATGCCTGAGGGCCCGTATCCCGACGGGCCGAACACCGGAAACAACGCGACAGACTTCTCCATCGCACTGCTGACGGAGCTGGTGCGGCGCGGCGTCCGCCACCTGGTCGTCTCGCCCGGCTCCCGCTCGCAGGCGCTCGCCCTCGTCGCGGCCGAGCTGGAGCGGACGGGCGCGGTTCAGCTGCACGTGCGCATCGATGAGCGGGTGGGCGGATTCCTCGCCCTGGGGCTCGCCCTCGAGACCGGCATCCCGGCCGTGGTCGTCACGACGAGCGGCACCGCCGTCGCCAACCTGCACCCCGCCGTGATGGAGGCGCACGAGTCGCGGGTGCCGATGATCGTGATCACCGCCGACCGGCCGGGCGAGCTGCGCGGCATCCGTTCGAACCAGACGACCGTCCAGCCCGGCGTCTACGGGGCGGCCGCGGTGTGGTCGCACGACGTGCACGCCGGTGACGGCACGGATGCCGCGCGGCTGGCGTCCGAGCTGTGGGATGCCGCGGCGGACGGCCCCGCGCACCTCAACCTCGCGCTCCGCGACCCGCTCTCGGCTCCGGTGCCGGACCTCTCCGGGCTCGTGGGCGCGTTCTCTGCGCCCGAGCTCGCCTCCGTGCCCCCGGCGTCCGTCCCCGGACCGCCCTCGTCCGTCCCCGCATCCCCCGCTCCCCGGTCGTCAGAAAGCCGCAGGGTCGGTGCTCCGCACCCGCCACTCGTGCCGACCGAGCTGCTCGGGGCGGGGCCGCGTACCGTCGTCATCGCCGGCGACAAGGCCGGCCCGCAGGCCGAGGAGCTCGCTCGTGCCGCCGGCTGGCCGCTCCTCGCCGAGGTGTCGAGCGGCTCCCGCTTCGGCCCGAACCTCGTCGTCGCCTACCGCGAACTGCTGAACGCGCCGGAGTTCGGCGGCGCCGTCGAGCGCGCCGTCGTCTTCGGGCATCCCACCCTGAGCCGCGAGGTCCCCGCGCTGCTCGCGCGCCCGCGGGTCGAGGCGATCGTCGTCGACGGCTCCGGCCGCGACGACTTCTACGACCCCGGGCACGCGGCGCGCCGGGTCGCGGGGCTCGGGCTCGCGGCATCCGTCGACCCCGCCGCACCGGAGGTGCGCTCCTGGACCGGCCGCTGGGTCTTCGCCAGCCGCCGTCTCGTCGAGGCCGCGGCGCAGGACGCCGCAGGCGCCGACCAGCGCGCCCCGGACTTCGAGGCCGGCCAGTCGCACGACCTCGCGGAGCGGGCCGCGTACATGCGCGGTGAGCTGGCCGCGGTGCGCGAGCCGGTGACCAGACGGATGCTCGCCGACGCGCTCTGGCGCTTCACCTGGCCTCATGACCGCCTGCTCGTGGGGGCGTCGCGGCTTATCCGCGAGCTCGACCGCACGGCGCCGGGGAAGAAGGTCACGGTCTACGCCAACCGGGGCCTCGGCGGCATCGACGGCACGGTCGCGACGGGGCTCGGCATCGCGCTGGCGAATCCCGAGCGCGGCACGACCCGCGTGCTGCTCGGCGACCTGACCCTGCTGCACGACGCCGGCGCGCTGCTGCGCACTCCGGGCGAGCGGATGCCTCCCCTCCAGCTCGTCGTCGGCAACGACCGCGGCGGCACGATCTTCGCGGGGCTCGAGGTCGCGGCATCCGCCGCCCCCGACGCGTTCGAGCGGGTGCAGCTCACACCCCGGGACGTCGATCTCGCCGCGCTCGCGCAGGCCTACGGCTGGCATTACCTGCGCGCCGCGACCCGGGGCGAGCTCGACCAGACGCTCTCCGCGACCCCCGCCGAGCCGACGCTCATCGAGGTCCCGCTCGCGTGAGCGCGGCTCCGCCCGCGCCGCAAGGGCGTCCCGCCGTCCGCTCCGACCGCTCCGACCGCTCCGACCGCGGTCGCGCTACTCTCCCGGACACGCGCGGCCGTCACGGCCGGCGCACGTGTCCGGGAGAGTAGCGCGCGCGGCTGGGGCTGGGGCTGGGGCTGGGGCTGGGGCGGGGGCTGGAGAAGGGCAGGGGCAGGCGGGGTGGCGAGGCTCTAGCCGAAGGCCTCCACGATGGGGCGGAACTTCATCGTCGTCTCGGCGACCTCAAGCACGGGGTCGCTCTCGGCGACGATGCCGCCGCCCGCATAGGCGGTGATGTCCCCCGAGGCCGCGATCTGGGCGCTGCGCAGGGCGACGGCCCACTCGCCGGAGCCGTCGGCGCCGATCCACCCCACCGGGCCGGCGTAGCGTCCCCGGTCGAAGGGCTCCAGCTCGCGGATCACCGCGAGCGCCGCCGCCCGCGGGGTGCCCGCGACCGCCGCCGTGGGGTGCAGGGCCGCGACGAGGTCGAGCGCAGAGCTGCCATCGACGAGCTCGCCGCCCACATCGGTCGCGAGGTGCCACAGGTTGGGCAGCTTGAGCGTGAAGGGCTCGCTCGAGCTCAGCTCGCCGGCCTGCGGCCCGAGCGATGTCAGAACGCTCTCGACGGCGTAGGCGTGCTCCATACGGTCCTTGGGGCTCGAGGCGAGGGCGGCGCGTGCGTGTGCGTCGGAGTCGGCATCCGTGCCCCGCGCAGCGGTCCCCGCGAGCACCTGCGCGGAGAACCTGCCATCCGCGACCCGGATGAGCGTCTCGGGTGAGGCGCCGAGGAAGCCGTCGACGGCGAAGGTCCAGCAGCCCGGGTAGCCGAGCGCGAGCTCGACGAGGGCGCGGCGCACGTCGGCGCCGGCCGGCAGGTGTGCGCGCAGCTCGCGGGAGAGCACGACCTTGCGCACCTCGCCCGCGGTGATGCGTGAGACGACGGATGCCACGGCGTTGCCGTATGCGGCGGCGGAGAGCTCGCCGGGCGTCATGGTCAGGCGGAACTCGGGGCCGAAGCCCGACGGGGCGGGCATCCGCTGCGGGGTGGCCTCCGAGGCATCCGCACCCGCCTGGATTCGCGTGACCCACGAGCGTCCGTCCCGCCGCCCGATGACGATCGAGGGCACGATGAGCACCGAGCTCGCGGCGGACTCGTCGGCGAACGCGAAGGTGCCGAAGGCCACGAGGCCCGTGCCGGGCAGTCCGACGCGGTCGGTGACGGATGCCGCGGCCGTCAGCGTGCGCCACGCCTCGGCGGCGTCGGTGATGCGGGTGGGGCCGGAGAACTCGAGCCGCAGCGCCTCGCCGATCCCCGCGATGCCCTCGCCGCGTCGCTGCCACAGCAGCGGGGCGCGTGCATCGAGGAAGGGGATGAGCTGTCGCACGTCGTCGAGGGGAGAGGTCTCGACCACGAGCGCCTGCACCGGGGCGGCGGTTCGTGTCACGCTCTCAGACTTTACGCCGCCGGCCGTTGCGCTAGCTGATGGTGCTGCGCCCGTCCTCGCCGGCCTGCGCTCCGGGCGCACGAGGCGCACGAGGCGCACAGGGTGCGCACGGCATAGCTGCCGCGTATGTCGCCTAAGCTTTGAGGGTGAACAAGGCCGACCTCACGAAGCGACCTGTCGAGGTCGCGTCGATGTTCGATGAGGTCTCGACCCATTACGACCGCATGAACACCGTGCTGTCCGCGGGGAACGACCAGCTGTGGCGCATCGCGACGACGCGCGCGATCGACCCGCGCCCGGGGCAGCTCGTGCTCGACGTCGCCGCGGGCACCGGCACGAGCAGTGCCGCGATCGCCCGGCACGGTGCGCATGTCGTCGCCGCCGACTTCTCCGCGGGCATGATCGCGGTGGGGCGTGCGCGGCAGGCCGGCAACCCGCGCGTCGAGTTCGTGCAGGCGGATGCCACGGCACTGCCCTTCGGCGACGACGAGTTCGACGCCGTGACGATCTCCTTCGGCCTGCGCAACATCGTCGAGCCGAAGAAGGCGCTCGCCGAGTTCTTCCGCGTCACCAAGCCCGGTGGCCGCCTCATCGTGTGCGAGTTCTCGACGCCGCCGTCCGCGCCGATTCGCGCCGGCTATTACGCCTACCTGCGGTTCGGCATGCCGCTCGTCGCACGGCTCGCCTCGTCGAACGCCCCGGCGTACGAGTACCTGATGGATTCGATCCGCGCCTGGCCGAGCCAGCCGACACTCGCCGGCTGGCTACGCGAGGCCGGCTACGAGCGGGTCGCGTACCGCAACCTCACGGGCGGGATCGTCGCCATCCATCGCGGTCGCAAGCCGCTCGCGTCCGCCGTCCCGCCATCGGCCGCTGCGTCGGATGCCGCGGCCGATGGCGATGCGGAAGCGGCTGCCTCGGAGGACGCCTCGTGACGTCATCCGTGCTGACCAGCCAGTTCGGCCTCGCCGAGAAGCTGACGGCCTCGCCCGCCGAGCGCGCGCTCGCCCGACGGCTCGACGAGGCGATCGAGCGGGTCGAGGCGGGCCTCAAGCAGGAGCTGCGCTTCGCGGACCAGATCGCCGACGTCACCGCGACCTATCTGCTCGGTGCCGGCGGCAAACGGGTGCGGCCCGTGCTCACGCTGCTGACCGCTCAGCTCGGCTCCGGGGTGAACGACCGGGTCGTCAAGGCCGCCGAGGTCGTCGAGATCACCCACCTCGCCTCGCTGTACCACGACGACGTGATGGACGACGCGCCGTTGCGTCGCGGTGTCACGAGCGCCCAGCTGGTGTGGGGCAACTCGGTGGCGGTGCTCACCGGCGATCTGCTGTTCGCCCGCGCCAGCCAGCTGATCGCGGACCTCGGCGATCGGGCGATCCGGCTGCAGGCCGACACCTTCGAGCGCCTGTGCATGGGGCAGCTGCACGAGACGATCGGGCCGCAGGGGGGCGAGGATCCCATCGCCCACTACCTCGATGTGCTCGCCGACAAGACCGGCTCGCTCATCGCCGCCGCCGCCCAGTTCGGCGTCGCGTTCTCGGGCGCCCCAGCCGAGTTCGAGCCCGCCGTGCTCGAGTTCGGCGAGAAGGTCGGCATCGCCTTCCAGCTCGTCGATGACGTCATCGACCTCTCGGGCGCGGACGCCGACACCGGCAAGCAGGCCGGAACCGACCTGCGCGCGGGCGTCGTCACCATGCCGCTGCTCAAGCTGCGGGCGCTCGCGGCGACGGATGCCGAGGCATCCGCCCTGCTCGGCGAGCTCGAGTCTCACGTGATCGGCGCCCCCGAGGGCGCCGACGTCAGCGCGGGCGTCGCGCGGCTGCGGGCGCACCGGGTGACGGCGGAGACGCTCGACGAGGCGCGCGGCTGGGCGGCTCAGGCGGTG
Source organism: Gryllotalpicola sp. (assembly GCA_036398375.1). Classification (GTDB taxonomy): domain Bacteria; phylum Actinomycetota; class Actinomycetes; order Actinomycetales; family Microbacteriaceae; genus Gryllotalpicola. Next base: position 2,617 of record DASWPQ010000027.1, on the reverse strand, counting down.
GCCGCGCTCGCCCCGCTGCCGGTCGGTGCGGTGAAGAAGGCGCTCACGCGCTTCGCCGACACCGTCGTTGACCGCACGAACTGACCACGGACACGTACAACTAGTTCCCTTTCCGGACGTGTGCGCCCGGAGCAACGGACGCGAACGTCCGGAACGGGAACGAGAAGCAAGGAGACACCCAGTATGACCAGGCTTCGGCTGGCGATCGTCGGGGCTGGCCCGGCTGGCATCTATGCGGCGGACATCCTGTTGAAGGCCGAGCGCAGCTTCGACGTCTCGATCGACCTGTTCGATCATCTGCCGGCGCCGTATGGGCTGGTCCGCTACGGCGTCGCGCCGGACCACCCGCGGATCAAGGGCATCATCACGGCGTTGCGGGATGTGCTGGATCGCGGCGACATCCGCATCTTCGGCAACGTCCGTTTCGGCACGGACCTCACCCTCGAAGACCTGAAGACGCACTACAACGCCGTCATCTTCGCCACCGGCGCGGTCCGCGACGCCCCGCTTGACATCCCCGGCATCGACGCTGAGGGCTCCTACGGCGCCGCCGACTTCGTGAGCTGGTACGACGGCCACCCCGACTACCCGCGCACCTGGCCGCTGGAGGCGAAGGAGGTCGCTGTCGTCGGCAACGGCAACGTCGCCCTCGACGTGGCGCGCATCCTGGCCAAGCACGCCGACGACCTGCTGCCGACCGAGATCCCCGACAACGTGTACGCGGGCTTGACGGCATCCCCGGTCACGGACGTGCACGTGTTCGGGCGGCGCGGGCCGACCTCGGTCAAGTTCACCCCGCTGGAGCTGCGCGAGCTGGGCGAGCTGCGGGATGTGGACATGATCCTCGACGAGGAGGATTTCGACTACGACGAGCACGCCCGCGCTTCGATCACCGGCAACAAGCAGATCATGGTCATCGACCGGGTGCTGCAGTCCTGGCGCGCTCGGCCGGTCGGCGAGGCATCCCGCCGTCTGCACCTGCACTTCTACGCCAAGCCGGTCGAGGTCGTGACGGATGCCTCCGGCCACGTCGCCGCGCTGCGCTACGAGCGCACTCGCCCCGACGGTCAGGGCGGCGTCGTCGGCACGGGAGAGTTCCGCGAGACGCCCGTCGGCGCCGTCTACCGTGCGGTCGGCTACTTCGGCTCCCCGCTGCCCGGGGTGCCCTTCGACGAGAAGCACGGCGTGATCCCCAACCACGAGGGTCAGGTGCTCGATCCGGAGTCGAACCAGCAGGTCTACGGCGTCTATGCCACCGGCTGGATCAAGCGCGGCCCCGTCGGTCTCATCGGGCATACCAAGTCGGATGCCATGGAGACGGTCACCCACCTCATCAACGACCTCGGCAACTGGTGGAATCCGGAGTCCCCGTCGGAGGAGTCCGTTGTCGCACTGCTGGAGTCGCGCGGCATCCGCTACACCGATCTCGACGGTTGGCATGCGTTGGATCAGTGGGAGATGGCCCTCGGTGCCCCGGAGGGTCGTGCTCGCATCAAGGTCGTCCCTCGCGAGGAGATGGTCGCGATCTCGCGTCGCGCGAAGTGATTCGCTCGCGAACCCCGGCGAATGCATCCTGAAGCACGCCCTCAGCCTGCATTCGCCGGAGTTCGTGGAAGCGTCCCGCTCCGCACGCGGACGGCCGGGCTGGGGAGCGCTCCCCATCGTCGCGGCGATCCAGGTTCGGGAGGATGAGGGCATCCGAGCAACAAAGGGGGATCTCATGGGGAACACGCACGTGTCCGGGCTTCGCAAAGCGCTGGCCGGCGTCGTCGTCGCCGCCGTCATCGCGCTGGGCGGCGTCGGCGTCGCCGCCGCACCGGCGAACGCGGCCACGGTCGCCGGCATCGCGCCCATCCCGACGATCGGCGGTGCAGCCATCGTCGGCCGGACGCTCACCGTCAAGCCGGGCTCGTGGGGCGCAGGCGTGAAGCTGGGGTACCAGTGGTTCTTCGGCAACGGCGACAAGGTGCCGAGCGCCGCCACGAAGACTCTGGTGGTGCGCCCGGGCCAGGTGGGCCGCGTGCTGCACGTCGTGGTGACCGGAACGTGGAAGAACGGCTCGAAGGTCTCGGTCAGGAGCGCGGCGACGGGCACCGTCCAGAAGGCCACGCTGACCGCAAGCATCCCGACGCTCACGAGCGAGGGTGTGACCTCCCTCGGAGTCTTCGAGGGGTCGTGGTCGCCGGTGCCGCGCTTCTCGTACCAGTGGTACCGCGTCTGCCCGGGCCTCGCCCCCGCCGCGATCGTCAGGGCGACGGCGAGCAGCTACACGGTCGGCAAGGCCGACAATGGATGCCGCATCCAGGCGCAGGTGACCGGCTCGCTCGACGGCTACAACTCCCGCTCGACGATGAGCGCGGCGTCATTGGCCGTTCGAGAGGACGGTACGGATTGGTACATCGTGTACCCGGACTACTTCTGATCGGCGCTGCGGCCGCCTGGCCGGGCGGCGCCGCTCGCCCGGGCGCCACCTAGCTGTGATGTCCAGGGACGTTGTTTCGGCAACACGGCTTTGAGTAGCTGAACGGCGAAGACCTCCGGCTGTGAAGTGGAGCTGTTGAGTTCAACCGCTTCACGAGCCTGGAGGTCTTCGTGTCTCACGCTAACGCTGTCCTGA
>DASWPQ010000026.1:0-53154 GCA_036398375.1 Gryllotalpicola sp. | reverse complement strand
CTGTTCAACACCTCCCGAATCGCCCCGATCGCACGAGCAGCACCACCACCCAACGCATACACACCAGAGACCTCACGCGCAGCGATACCCGCGATCTTCGCAACGACACCATCCTCGATCGTCGTCTTCCCCGCACCGGCGCTTCTCTGCGCCGCAACCACCGGGCCGGTGCTCTTCCCGGAGGCGCTCGGCTGGATGTTCGACATAACAGACTCCTTGGATCGCTTCCACTACGCGGGCTGTTCCCGCGGGCCGCCACGACGGCGACGCAGTGAAGACGCGTCTACCCCGGGAAACGTCACAAAGAAGTCCACGACGTCCAGGCCCCCGGAGGACCGAGGGCCTGGACGTGAGGGGTCCGGCGGCGAGGGCGGGCGGGCCGCCCGCGCCGGGGCGAGCGCTCAGGACAGGTAGTGCGCGAGGTCGGCGGCCGCGTGGCGGAACGAGGCCTTCACCCCGCCGACGTTCTGGATGGGGGTGATCGCCATCCAGTCGTGGATGAGGCCGAGGTACTCGATGGTCGCGACCTCGACGCCCGCTTCGGCCAGCTTGCGGCCGTAGGCGATGCCCTCGTCGCGCAGCGGGTCGTTCTCGGCGGTCATGATCACGGCCGGCGGCAGGCCCGTCAGCTGGTCGAGGCTCGCCTTGAGCGGGGCGGCGTAGATGTCGTTGCGGGCCTCCTCGGTGGGCGTGTAGGTGTCCCAGCCGAACTTCATGAAGGCCTGCGACAGGAAGCGGCCGTCGGCGTAGTCCTGGTAGGACTGGCTGTCGACGTTCGAGTCGAGTGCGGGGAAGAGCAGCAGCTGCACCTTGAGCTCGGGGGCGCCCTCCTCGGGGTGGTCCTTCACGTAGAGCGCGAGGGCCGCCGAGAGGTCGCCGCCGACGCTGTTGCCTGCCACGGCCACGCGCGAGGCATCCAGGCCGTTGTCGCCGCCTTCGCGGCCGATCCACTTCAGCGCCGCCAGCGACTGCATCAGCTGGGTGGGGTAGATCGCGTCCGGGATCGGCGTGTACTCGACGAAGACGACCGCGTAGCCGGTGGCGACGGCCAGGTCGCGGCTGAGCCCCTGGTGGTTGTTGAAGTCGCCGGCGATCCAGACGCCGCCGTGGATGAACAGGATCACCGGCAGCGCGCCGGTGGCCCCTTCGGGGCGCTGGAGGTAGATCGTGACGGCGACGCCGTCGACCTCGATGTCCTTCCGCTCGACGGTGACGCCGGAGATGTCGCGGTGGGCGGCGTCGACGACGCTCGCCAGGGTCGAGCGGACCTGGTCGCCGGGCAGCAGCCAGAACGGCGAGGCGTTCGCGTTCAGCTCGGCCAGGAAGGGGCGGATCCCGGCGTCGATGCGCGGGTCGGTGGCGGCGTCGGGGATCTGGTTGGTGCTCATTGTCCGTGTCCTTTCATGCGGTTCCGGGAAGTCTGTCGGCCCCGGAAGGGGAGCCTTCCCGGTGTCTCGGCCGGTGGTGCTGGCCTTCCGGGGCGGTGATTCCAGACTCGTCGCCGGGGGCCTGCCGGCCCATCGAGGGGGCACCAGGAACCGGAGGCTCGCTGTGTGGGGCTAGCCCTACGCCAGTGCCGGGCGGCCCATAGGCTGGGCGGGGAGGTGAGGCGCGTGCGTGTTCTGGTTGCCGAGGATCAGGCGCTGATCCGTGAGGGCATCGTGCGTCTCCTGGAGCGCGGCGGGATGGAGGTCGACGCCGTCGACAACGCCACCGAGCTGCGGGCCCACGCGCTGCGGGATGAGCCGGACGTGGTCGTCACGGACATCCAGATGCCGCCGGGCATGGGCGATGACGGACTGGAGGTGGCGATGGAGCTGCGGCGCACGCATCCCCGGATCGGCGTCGTTGTGCTCTCGCAGTACCTCGACGACCGCTATGCGCTCGATCTCGTCGGGGACCGCGCCGACGGCGTCGGCTACCTGCTGAAGGAGAAGATCGCGCGCGGCGACATGCTCGTGGACGCCGTGCGTCGCGTCGCCGACGGCGGCTCGGCGCTCGACCCGGATGTGATCGCCCGGCTGGTCGGCCGCCGTCGCATCGACGACCCGCTCGCACGGCTGACCCCGCGGGAGAAGGCGGTGCTGGAGCTGATGGCGGAGGGGCAGTCCAACGCCGGGATCGCCGAGAAGCTGTTCGTGACCGTGCCCGCCGTCGAACGCCACGTGACCGGCATCTTCACGAAGCTCGGCCTGCAGCAGGCGGAATCCGGCCAGCACCGTCGGGTGCTGGCGGTGCTGCGCTACCTCAACGGCTGATCGGCCGGCCCCGCGAGGGGGATGCGGGCGCGGATGACCGTGCCGGCGCCCGGCCGCGAGTCGATCGTGACGGTGCCGTCGAAGGCGTGCACGCGGTCGACCATGCTGTTGAGGCCCGTGCCGGCGCTCTCGAGGGAGACGCCGCCCACGCCGTCGTCGGCGACCTCGATCACGAGGACGTCGTCGTCGTAGGCCAGCCCGACGTCGATCCGGCCGGCGCGGGAGTGCTTGGCGGCGTTCGTGAGCGCTTCGGCGACGAAGAAGTACGCGTTCGACTCGATGAGCGCAGAGAAGCGGCGGTCGCCGAGGGCGCCGGAGAGGAAGACGGGGATCGGGCAGCTGTCGGCCTGCGCGCGCACCGCGGCGGCCAGGCCGCGCGAGCTGAGAACGGGCGGGTGGATGCCGGAGGCGAGCTCCCGCAGCTCGTCGATGGCCCCCTGCGCGTCGGCGGCGATGCCGTCCAGCAGCGCGAGGACGTCGGGCCCGGCTGCTCCGAGCGCCTCCCGCAGCAGGCCGGCCTGCAGCGCCAGCGCGACGAGGCGCTGCTGCGCGCCGTCGTGCAGATCGCGCACGATCTGGCTGCGCGCGGACGCGATGCTCTCCATGAGGCGGATGTGCGCCTCGTGCAGCTCCACGCGCCGCAACTCGGCCAGCTCCCGCTCGCGGGTCTCCCGCTCCAGCAGGCGGCGCTCGGTGATGTCCACGAAGGCGTGCACGGCCCCGCGCCCCGCGGGCAGCTCGATCGGTGCCGAGGACCAGGCGATGGGGATGAAGGTGCCGTCGGCGCGGCGGAGCCACTCTTCGCCGGAGAGCGGCGTGCCGGTGCGCAGCGGCTCCAGCATGCGGCACTCGGAGGCCGGGTAGGGGCGGCCGTCGGGGCGGGTGCTGTGCATGACGGCGTGGCTGTTGCGTCCCGCGATCTGATCCATCCGCGCGTAGCCGAGGGTCTGCAGCGCGGCCGGATTCGCGTACAGCACCGCCCCGTCGGAGCCGACGACCCAGATCGGCTGCGGGGTCGCCGACAGGATCGTCGGGATCAGCCGCTCGAGCTCGCCGAGCGCGGCCGTGTTCTCGCGCATGCGCCGTCTCCTCTTGTGCCGTGTGCCTGTTGTGCCCCGTGGGTTTTGTGCGCTTTGTGCGCTTTGTGCGCGCGACAGTCAACGGTACCGACGGCACGCGGGACCGTGGGGTTTGCCACATGGCCCCCCGGGCGGCTCGGGCCCAGAGTGGAAGCATGACCGTTCGCGTCGCAGTCGTGGACGACGACGCCGGCTTTCGCCGCGTCGCCGTCCTCGTGCTGACCGCCCGCGGCTACGAGGTCATCGGCGAGGCATCCGACGCCGCCGCCGGCTACGAGCTGATCGCTGCGGCTCGGCCGGACGCCGCGCTCATCGACTATCACCTTCCCGACGAGAGCGGCGCGGAACTCTGCGCCCGCGTGCGTGGTCTCCCGCACCCGCCGCGTGTGCTGCTCACCTCCTCCGACACCGCCGCCCCCGGGCCGGCATCCGACATCGCGTTCGTGGCGAAGGAGCGGCTCGCGAGCGTCGACCTGCACGCCTACCTCTGAGCCGCCGGGGCCGGGGCATCCCCTCGTCGAAGCCGGGGTGAAGCCGGGGCCGCCGCGCGTGCGGGCGACCCGAACCGACATGTTTACACAGCCGAAATGCCAGTAAATCTGAGCGAAACGATGCGATGCCACCGTGTGTATACACGCGCATGCCGTCGTATCCATCGATAGACAGAGCCAGCGACATGCCCCCTGCACCACGAGTTCCCTGATTCACGAGTTCTCAAGGAGTTCCAGTGAAGTACATTCCGCGCTCGCGCCGCCTCGTCGCAGCGGCCGTCAGTGTCCTCGCTGCCGCTGCTCTGCTAACCGGCTGCAGCACGAACAGCAGCAGCCTGTCGGACAGCAAGACGCCGGGCACCGCCAGCATCACCATTCAATACCCGACCGACATCGAGTCGATGAACCCGTACGCGCACAGCTCGTCGGTGACCTACTCCAGATGGAGCAACGTCATGGAGCCTCTGGTCGACTACGACTATTCGACCGGAAAATATGTCGGAGTCCTCGCCGAGAGCTGGGAGGACTCGGGCACGAGCTGGACCTTCCACCTGCGCAAGGGTGTGAAGTTCCAGTCCGGCGCCGACTTCACCTCTGCGGACGTCATCTGGAGCATCAACCGGATGATCAACGACCCCAAGAGTCTGCAGGCCGACCACTTCACCGGTGTCACCTCGTACACCGCGCCGGATGACTACACCGTCGTCATCACCACGAAGACGCCGAACCCGACCCTGCTGCTCAATCTGCCGAACAGCCTCATCAGCTCGAAGACGACCTACGAGAAGTACGCGGGGGGCGACGACTTCGCCAACTCGGCGAAGGCCGACGCCCACCCGGACGGCACCGGCCCCTACAGCTTCGTGAGCTATCAGACCGGCGTCTCGCTCACGGTCAAGAAGAACCCTCACTACTGGGGCAAGCTCGGCGCCGACACCCCGGAGACCATGATCTTCAAGGTGATCAACTCCACCGCGGATGCGGTCGCGGCGCTGCAGCGCGGTGAGGTCGACATCGTCCAGGGCCTGAGCGACACCGACACCGACACGATCACCAAGAACAAGGACAAGGTGATCAGCGTCGATGGGACGCGGACCATGTTCCTCGCCTTCAACCCCAAGGCGAATCCGCTGTTCGCCGATGTGCGCGTGCGTCAGGCCATCAGCGAGGCGATCGACGTCTCGAGCATCACGAAGAACATCTTCCATGGCGAGTTCACCCAGTCCGCCGACGCCATCCCGCCGGCCATCTACGGCGCGCCGAAGGACCTGAAGCCCTACAAGTACGACCCGGCCGATGCCAAGGCGAAGCTCGCCGCGGCCGGCGCGACGGGCGCGACGGTTCAGCTCACCACGCCGACGGGTCGCTACCCGCACGACGTCGAGGTGGCCCAGGCCGTCGTGCAGTACCTGAACGACGTCGGGCTGAAGGCATCCGTCCTCACCCCGGACTTCGCCACCCTGTCGAGCGACATGAGCGCGGGCAAGCTGGGCTTCTTCCAGATCTCCCGCGGTGGGTACAACGACGCCTCGCAGCTGCTGAACCAGTATTTCCGCACCGGCGACACCAAGCGCACCGAATACTCCAACAGCAAGGTCGACGCCCTGCTGAACGCGGCGCAGTCCGAGCCCGACGACACCAAGCGCCTCGCGGACCTGCAGCAGGCCCAGCAGCTGATCGTGGCCGACGCCCCTGCCGTGTTCTTCGGCGCCTACAAGGACATCTACGGGACCACCTCCAAGATCGCGTGGAAGCCGGATGCCTCGCAGGAGATCCTCGGCAAGGACATCACGGTCGGCTGATCCGCAGCGACGGACGAACGCAACAGCATCAGGAAAGAAGGGAAGAGCAGTGAGCGCGGTGAAGCCTCAGGCAGACCTCGTCCTCGAGGGCGGCAACATCCTGACCATGACCGAGGGCGGTGACCCCGCCACCGGGGTCGCCATCCTCGGCAACAGAATCGTCGCCGTCGGCGGCTCGGAGGAGCTCGCCCCGTGGGTTGGGGACGCCACCCAGCGGATCGACCTCGCCGGCCGGTGGGTGATGCCCGGCGTGACGGATGCCCACTGCCACCTCGGTTCCGACTCGCAGAGCGGGGGCACCGGAGTGCGCGTCGAGTGCCGCGACTTCTACGTCCCGGTCCGGACCGTCGCCGACATCCTGGAGAGGCTGTCGGCGGCGGCCCGGGAGAACCCGGACGCATCGGAGATCGTCGGCGTCGGCAGCCCGATGCAGGAGTTCCGCCTGAAGGACGGACGCCGTCCCACGCAGGCGGAGCTCGACGAGGCCGTGCCGGACGTCCCCGCGTGGGTCACCTTCGGCGCGCACATCCTGGTCGCCAACACCAAGGCGGTGGAGCGGGCGGGCGTGACGGCCGAGACCCCGAACCCCCAGGGCGGCATGATCGAGCACTTCGAGGACGGCCGCCCCAACGGCGTCTTCCGGGAGCGTGCCCGTTTCCTGCTCATCACGCGGGAGAACGGCCCGGCCGGATTCCAGCAGTTCGTCGAGAACATCCGGCAGAACCTGCTCAAGGCCGCTCGGCGCGGTGTCACGACGATCCACGACATCGTCGCCTCCAAGGACGAGGTCCTCGCCTATCAGCAGCTGGAGCGCGAGGGGCGGCTGCCGATCCGCGTTCAGATGATCATCCGGGTGATCGAGTCCGGGTTCAAGGAGTGGAGCCTGCTCGACCTCGGATTCCAGCCGGAGTTCGGCGGCGACATGCTGCGCATCGGCGGGATCAAGATGTCCATCGACGGCGGATTCACCGCCCGGCAGGGCATGTTCCACCCCCTGGAGCACGGTGCAGAGCCGGAGGACAACCACCCGCTCGAGCGCATCACGCAGGAGGAGCTCGACGAGGCGGTGATCAACTACCACAAGGGCGGCATGCGCATCTGCGTGCATGCGATCGGCGACAAGTCGCTCGACATGATCCTCTCGTCCTACGAGAAGGCGCAGAAAGAACTGTGGCGCGACGACCCGCGGCATCGCATCGAGCACATGGGGAACTTCATCGCAACGGACGAACAGTTCGCGAAGGCGAAGGAGCTGGGGATCGTCCCGATGCCGAACCCGTCCGTGCTCTACTACCTCGCGGAAGCAGGGTACGAGAGCCTCACGGAGGAGCGCATGAAGCGCCCGATGCCGATGAAGACGCTGCTCGATGCGGGCTTCCGCTTCACCCCGGGCTCCGACGCCCCCGGCTACTGGCCCGTCGACCCGATCCGTGACGCCGCCTTCTGCGTGACCCGCACGACCTTCGCCGGCACCGAGCTGCTCCCCATGTCGGAGGCGATCACCGTCGAGCAGGCGCTGAGGACGGTCACGGTCGACGCGGCGTGGATGGGCTTTATGGAGGACAAGCTGGGGACGGTCGAGGTCGGCAAGCTCGCCGACCTGGCGGTGCTCGACGCGAGCCCCATGGCGGCCAGCGGCGAAGAGCTCATGACGATCCCGGTGAGCCTGACCATCGCCGACGGCAAGATCGTCTACGAGACGGCCTGATTCGTGGGCTGGTACATCCTCCGCAGGCTGGCGATCGCCATCCCGACGATGCTCGTCATCGTCACGGCGGTGTTCCTTCTGGTCCGCGCGATCCCGGGGAATCCGGTGCTCATGATGGTGCCGGACGACGCGACGCCTCAGCAGATCGCGGACGTCACCCACCGTCTGGGCCTGGACCAGCCGATCTGGGTGCAGTACGGGAAGTTCCTCGTCAACGCGGTGCATCTCAATTTCGGAGAATCCACGCGGTACCGGGTCTCCGTCTCCAGCCTGATCGCGCAGAAGCTTCCCGCGACCATTGAGCTCGGCGTCGTCGCGGCGGTGATCGCGCTCGTGATCGGGCTCGTCCTGGGCACCCTGGCCGGTCGGTTCCGCAACTCGTGGATCGACCGGGTCTCCTCGGTGCTGGGCCTGTTCGGCATCAGCGCGCCGACCTTCTGGATCGGCATGCTGCTCATCATCTACGTGGGCGGCGCGACCGGCTGGTTCCCCACCGGCGGCCGGCTCCCGGGCGATCTGTCGGGCCCGGGGCCGACCGGCCTGCTCATCGTGGACACGATCATCCACGGTGACATCGCCGGCCTCGGCATCGTGCTGCAGCATCTCTTCCTGCCCGCGCTGACGCTCGGCCTCGCGATGTCCGGGATGCTCGTCCGGATGACCCGCTCGAGCATCATCGAGGTGGCGGGCGACGACTACGTGCGCACGGCCCGTGCCAAGGGCGCACCCGAGTTCCGGGTGCTGGCCAGACACACCTTCCGCAACGCGATGCTGCCGGTGGTGACGGTGTTCGGCATGGAGGTCGCCTCGTTGCTGTCGGGGTCGATGATCGTCGAGACCGTCTTCGCCTGGCCGGGGATGGGCAGCATGCTCATCACCGCGGTGACAGCCCGTGACTACCCGCTCATCCAGGGTTCGATCCTCCTCTTCTCGCTGATCTTCATCGTCTGCAACCTCCTGGTGGACATCAGCTACGCCCTCATCGACCCGCGGATCCGCTACTGACATGACTGACACCGAGATCAAGACCGAGCCCGTGACCTCGTCCGTATGGGCCGCGGTGGACTATCGCCGCAAGAGGCCGTCCCTCTCCGCAATGCTGAAGCTCCCCGGTTCCTGGGGGATCATGGTCGGCGGCATCATCACGCTGATCTTCATCATCGTCGCGGTCCTGGCACCCGTGCTGGCTCCGCATGACCCGTACAAGCAGACACTGCAGCATCGCCTGCTCCCGCCGGCATGGGTGAGGGGCGGCGACCCCTCGTACCTGCTCGGCACCGACGCCCTCGGCCGCGACATCCTGAGCCGCCTGATCTACGGCTCGCAGATCTCGCTGCTGGTCGGTGTCTCCGCAGTGGTCGGGGCCGGTGTGCTCGGGGTGGTGCTGGGAATCCTCTCCGCCTACCGCGGCGGCTGGTTCGACTCCATCGTCCAGCGCATCACCGAGTTCTTCCAGGCCTTCCCGTTCCTCCTGCTCGGCATCACGGTGATGGCGTTCCTCGGCCAGAGCGTGGGCAACATCATCGTCGTGCTGATCCTCACGAGGTGGGTTCAGTTCGCCCGCGTCGTTCGTGCCCAGGTGCTCACCCTGCGCCATCGGGAGTACGTGGAGGCCGCGGGGACGATGGGGGCCGGATCCCTTCGCACGATGGTCCGTCACGTGCTGCCGAACGTCCTGGCGCCGATCATCGTGATCGCGACGTTCTCGCTCGCGACGGCGATCCTCGGTGAAGCGAGTCTGAGCTTCCTCGGCGTCGGAGTGCCGCCCGAGGTCCCCACCTGGGGATCGATGCTCTCGGCGAGCCAGCAGTACATCTACACCGACAGCTGGCTGTCGCTCTGGCCCGGTCTGGTGCTGTTCCTTCTGGTCATCGCCGTGAACCTGTTCGGCGACGGCCTGCGCGATCTCAACGACCCCAAGCTGCGCGGCCGCCGCTGACGCATCACCTCACAAAAGGAGTAGCCAATGTTCGATCTGCGTGACGTCACCAGCGCCGATGTCGTGCTGGAGGGGGGAACGGTCCGCACCCTCGATGAAGAGGGGACCATCAGCGAGGCCGTCGCGGTGAAGGGCAACCGGATCGTCGCCACCGGCACGACCGCCGAGATCCGCCAGCTGGTCGGCCCGCACACCACGGTGGTGGAACTCGCGGGCCGCACCGTTCTGCCGGGCTTCGGCGATGTGCACCTCCACCTGGCCAGCGATGCCGCGAATGCCGCGATGGTGGATGTGCGGGACCTCTTCACCGGCATCCATTCCATCCCGCAGATCCTCGAGGCGATGCGGGCGAAGGCCGCCGTGACGCCGAAGGGGGAGTGGGTCGTCGGCCGCGGCAGCCCCATCCAGGAGCTGCGGCTGGACGAGCGCCGCCGGCTCACCCGCGAGGACCTCGACCCGGTGCTGCCGGACCACCCCGCCTACGTCAGCTTCGGCGCCCATGTCACCCAGGCGAACTCGCTGGCGTTGAAGGAGAAGGGCATCACGCGCGACACGCCGGAGCCCGCCGGCGGGACCATCGTGAAGGACCCCGTCACGGGCGAGCCGACCGGCGTCCTGCTGGAGCGTGCACAGTTCCTGGTGAAGGAGAAGCGCCGCCACGTGCCGCAGGAGGAGCTGGAGGAGAACGTCCTCAGGCTGCTGGAGGAGTGCCGCCGCAACGGGGCCACCACCATCCATGAGATCGTGGCGAGCCCGGCCGAGGTGCTCGCCTACGTCAACCTCGCGAACAAGGGGCTGCTCCCGATCCGCGTTCAGCTGATCGTGCGCGTGATCGAGTCCGAGATCGACAAAGAGGCGTTGCTGCAGCTCGGGGTCATCCAGGGCATGGGCAGCGACATGCTGAAGATCGGCGGCATCAAGATGAGCGTCGACGGCGGCACCACGGGCCGCAACGGTGCGTTCAGCGAGCCGCTCACGGACGGCAGCACGGGCATCATCCGCATCGAGCAGGCCGAGCTCGACGACACGGTCATGCGCTATCACAAGATGGGGATGCGCATCTGCACGCACACCGTCGGCGACGTCGCACACGCCATGACCATGAAGGCGTACGAGAAGGCGCTCACCGAGTTCCCCCGCGCAGACCACCGTCACCGCATCGAGCACTTCGGCAACTGGATGTTCACGCAGGAGAAGCTGGACTGGGCCACGAGGTTCGACGTGCTGCCGATGCCGAACCCGACGGGCCTGCGTCACGTCGCCGACATCTACGAGCCGCTGCTGGGACCGGAACGGTTCGCGGACTCCTACCGATTCGGCACGATCATCCGCGCCGGATTCAAGTCGAGCTTCGGATCGGACGGCCCCGGCGGCTATCCGATCATTCCGCTGCGCGACGTGGGCACGCTCGTGAGCCGCCGTACGGCGAACGGGAACGTCATCAACGCGTCCGAGGCGATGACCCTTGACGAGGCGCTGCGCGCGCAGACGGTGAACGCCGCGTACGCCGGCTTCATGGAGGACAAGCTCGGGACGATCGAGGCCGGCAAGCTCGCCGATCTCGTGGTGCTGGGCGAGGACCCGTACGAGTACCCGATCGAGGACTTCATCAACCTTCCCGTGGACGCGGTCGTCGTCGACGGCGTGCTCACCGAGCTGCGCTGACCTCGCCCGACGCGAACCGAACGAACGACTTGGAGATCGACATGTCATCTGAAGACTTCCGTCTGGTGGAGCGCGAGCGCGCCTGGCAGGACCCTGCCCTGCCGGTGCCGCCGCTCGAGGAGACCCAGGAGCTCGTGCGCGAGCGCTGGGCGGCCACCGCCGAGCCGCGCGAGGCGCTGCTCGCGGCGATCGATTCCCGGAAGGAGGAGTGGTATGACATGCTCGCCGAGTTGGTGAAGGTGCCCAGCACCAATCCCAGCCCCGAGGGGGAGCGCGCGATGGCGGACCGGGTGGCGGTCGAGATGACGTCGCTCGGCATGGAGGTCAAGCAGCTCGAGTCGATGCCCAACCGCGTCAGCAACTTCGCGACGCTGACGGGCACGCACAGTCATCCGACCCTCAGCGAGAACCTGCTCTACTACGGCCACATGGACACCGTCCCGGTGGGGCTGGAGTCCAACTGGGTCTACCCGCCGTTCTCGGCGACGATCGCCGATGGCAAGATGTGGGGCCGCGGCACCAAGGACTGCAAGCTCGGGATCGCCTCGGCCCTGAGCTCTACCCGGGTGCTGCAGGAGCTCGGCATCGAGCTCGCCGGCGACCTCATGATGGTCACTCCCGGCGACGAGGAGACCGGCGGACACCTCGGCATCGCGAAGGTCATCGACGCCGGCTGGCTCGACGGCGTGAAAGCCGCCGTCTACGGCGAGGGATCGCCCGATCGACTCACCATCGGCGCGCGCGGCGGCTGCCAGTTCAAGGTCACCGTGCTGGGCAAGTCCTCTCACACGGCGCGGAAGGAGTCGGGCATCAATGCGATCCTGCGCGCGTTGAAGGTCGCCGAGGCGGTCGAGAACATCGAGTTCGACGACTTCACCGAGCATCCCGTCGTCCCCGGTGCCCCCCGCGCGAGCGTCAATCTGATCAGCGGCGGTTTCAAGATCAACGTGGTGCCCGACCGCTGCGAGTTCGAGGTCGACTGCCGTTTCCCCCCGGGGTACAGCGACGGCCAGGTGATGCAGGTCGTCGAGAGGACGATCGAGGGGCTGAAGGGTCAGCCCGGGCTGGAGGACCTCCAGTACTTCCTGGAGGTGACGAGCGTGATGCGCCCCTACGCGGTGGACTACCGCCAGCCGGTGGCGCAGATGCTGCAGCGCTGCGTGGAGGAGTCCACGGGCACCGAGCCGTACATGGTCGGCATGCCGGCATCGAGTGACGCGCGCTGGATCTACCTGGATGCGAAGGTGCCGATCGTCAACTTCTCGCACGGCAACGACTCCGGTCACCAGCCGAACGAGTACGTCGACCTCGATGCCATCGTCGGGAACGTCACGAGCTATGCGCTGCTCACCCTGATGCTCCTGGCATGAGCTCCAGGTCCACCTCCACCGCGGCGTCCGTGACGGCGCCGGTGGCGGCCGGCGCCCCCCGGTGGAAGTCGGCGCTCATCCTCGTGGTCTGCTGCACCGCGATCTTCATGACCACCCTCGACGGCACCATCCTCAACGTCGCGCTGCCCTCCATGGGAGCGCAACTGCACGCCTCTTCTGTGGAGCAGGAGTGGGCCGTGAACAGCTACATCATCACCCGTGCCGGACTGCTGCTGGTCGCGGCGGCGATCGGCGACCGGTTCGGCCGGAAGCGGGCCTTCGCCATCGGCATGATCGTCTTCACCCTCGGGTCGCTCGGCTGTGCTCTGAGTCTCTCCGCCGGCATGCTGATCGGCTTCCGGGTCGTCGAGGCGGTCGGCGGGACGTTCATGACGCCCGCCAGCATGGCACTGCTCGCCGGCGTCTTCACGGATCCGGGGAAGCGCGCCCAGGCCTTCGGCTGGTGGAGCGCAGCCACCGGCGTCTCGACCACCGCCGGGCCGCTCATCGGGGGCGCCCTGGTCCAGGCCTTCGGATGGCAGAGCGTCTTCTACGTGAACATCCCCGTCGGCATCCTCGGCCTGCTCGGCCTGAGGCTGCTGACCGAGTCGCGCGCCGCGATCCCGCCGCGCATCAACGTCGTTCCGCAGGTCCTCATCGCCCTGGTCATCGTGGGCCTGGTCTACGGGTTGATGATCTCGCCCGAGGCCGGCTGGGGGAACCCGAAGGTCTACATCTCTCTTGTCGTCGCCGCCCTCGCCGCCGTGACCTTCCTGCTCTGGGAGTGGCGGAGCACGAACCGCCTCTTCACGACGAAGCCCGGGATGGGGGTGAATCTCGCGAGCATCTCCTTCATCGCCATCGCCTGCTACATCGGCATCAACGGCTTCACGTTCTACAATTCGCTCTACCTGCAGGAGGTCCGTGGATTCATGCCCCTGCTGGCCGGGCTGCTCATCACCCCGGTGATGGTCGCCTCCATCGTGCTGAGTCCCATCGCCGGCTGGCTGACCGGGCGCTTCGGTGCCAAATGGGTCACGGCCGTCTCATGCGCGTTGATCGCGATCCCGATCGGGATCCTCGCGATGATGCTGCGCCCCGGCACCCCGATCTGGGCGCTCGTGCTCTGCTACGGACTGCTCGGAATCGGGTACGGCGTGCTCAACGCGCCGCTCTCCACCGCGACCGTGGCGAGCATGGACGACAAGTCCTCCGGGGTCGCCGCGGCCACGACGAGCACGTCCCGGCAGATCGGCACGAGCACGGGGATCGCCCTGGTCGGCATCTTCGTCTACACCTCGTTCCCCGCGGGGCAGCAGAGTCCGGCCGGTGGGGTCTACCCACCGCAGCTCGGTGCGCTCTTCACCAGCGGCGTCGCCACAGGATGGGCGGTCACGGCGCTGATCTCACTCACCGCCGTGGTGGTCGCCGTTGTCGGGCTGAAGGGGCGCGGCAAGAAGGTCGAAGAGCAGGACCGGCTGGCCGTGCCTCTCGTGGAGGAGTGATCCGGGCCCGTCGGGGCGGGGGCGGCGGATCGGCCTCGAGCGCAGCGAGTGATTCGCTCGCCCGAGGCCGCCGCCGCGTCAGGCGACGTCCTCCGACGCCACCCCCAGGACATCGCGGACCTCGGCGTGATGACAGGCGACGGCGTGGCCGATCGTCGCATCCTGGCTGAGCGCGGGCTCGACGGCCGCGCATTCCTCGGTGGCGAAGCGGCAGCGTTGGCGGAAGGAGCACCCGGTCGGGCGGTTCGACGGACTGGGAAGGTCGCCGGTGAGGATGATCCGCTCGCGGGATCCCCGCAGCGCCGGATCGGCCAGCGGAACCGAAGACAGCAGCGCCTGTGTGTAGGGGTGCGACGGCTTGGCGAACACCTCCGCCACGGGGCCGGCCTCGACGATCTTCCCCAGATACATCACAGCCACGTCGTCGCACACGGTGCGCACGACGGAAAGATCGTGAGAGATGAAGAGGTAGGAGATCCCGAACTGCTGCTGCAGCTTGTGCAGGAGGGCGATGATCTGGACCTGCAGTGAGACGTCGAGGGCCGAGACCGGCTCGTCGAGCACGAGGACCTTGGGATTCATCGCGAGGGCCCGGGCGATGCTGATGCGCTGTCGCTGGCCGCCGGAGAACTGGTGCGGGAACCGATCGGCGTGCTCCGGGTGCAGGCCGACCAGCTCCATGAGCTCGGCCACACGGGCCTGGCGCTCCCCGCGGCTGCCGATGTGATTGATGTCCATCGGCTCGCTGATCAGCTGCCGCACGGTCATTCGCGGGTCGAGAGCGGAGTACGGGTCCTGGAAGACCATCTGCACCCCGCGGCGCATCTCCGCGAGCTCCCGCCGGCCGAGGTGCGCGACGTTGGTGCCCTTGTAGCGGATCTGGCCGCTGGTGGGTTCCATGAGGCGCATGATCAGGCGTGCGGTGGTGGACTTGCCGCATCCGGTCTCTCCGACCAGGCCGAGGGTCCGGCCTTCGTCGAGCCGGATGCTGACCCCGTCGACGGCCTTGACGCTGCGCGTCTTCCCGCGGCCGCGGCTCGGGAACTCCTTCCGCAGTTCGGTGACGTCCAGCAGCGCCTCGGTGGACGGCGTCTCGACCAGTGCCTCGGTGCTCATGCGCGGGCGTCCTCCAGGTCTTCGATCTGCTCGGCGAAGTGGCACGCCGACGCGTGGCCGGTCGCCACGATGTGCAGCGCCGGGCGCTCCGTGCTGCACTGCTCACGCCCGTGCGCGAACTCGCAGCGCGGTTGGAAGGGGCATCCCGACGGGATCGCGGCGAGGCTCGGCGGTTGGCCGCCGATGGGCTTCAGCTCGGCGATCGGTCGGTCGAGGCGGGGCCTGCTGGCGAGCAGGCCACGGGTGTACGGATGCTTGGGGCGGTGGAAGAGCTCGGCCACCGTCGCCTGCTCGACCACCCGGCCGGCGTACATCACGATGACGCGATCCGCGAGCTCCGCGATGAGGCCGAGGTCGTGGGTGATCAGGATGGTCGCGGCCTGCGTGCGCTTCTGGGCCTCGCCCAGCACCCGCAGCACCTGCGCCTGTACTGTCACATCGAGTGCCGTGGTCGGCTCGTCGGCGATGAGCAGCTTGGGCTCGTTGGCCATCGCCATCGCGATCAGCACGCGCTGCCGCATTCCACCGGAGTACTGGTGCGGGTAGCGCTGGAAGCAGAGCTCGGGGTCGGGGATGCCGACGTCGTCCAGCAAGGCGATGACGCGCGCGCGGATGGCGGACCGGCTCATCTCCGGGTGGTGGAGCTTCACGGCTTCCGCGATCTGCTGGCCGATCGACATCACGGGGTTGAGCGAGCTCATCGGGTCCTGGAAGATCATGCCGATGTCGCCGCCGCGGACCTTCCGCAGTTCCTGGGGCGAGAGCGTCAGCAGGTCGCGGCCCTCGAAGAGAACCTGGCCGCCTGCGATCCGCGCAGGGGGCATCGGAACGAGACCGAGCATCGACATCACCGAGACGGACTTGCCGGAGCCGGACTCGCCGACGATGCCGAGGGTCTCCCCGGGGTAGAGATCGAAGGAGACTCCGGTCACGGCGTGCAGTGCCGACTGTCCCGTCCCGAAATCGACGGCGAGGTCGTGGACTGAGAGCAGCGGGTCGTCGTTGCCGGGCGACGTCCGGTCAGCGGCGGCTCTCCGATCATCGACGAGAGTCATATAGTCTCCCTAAGTCTCTCGAGCGGTCCGGCTCGTCCGAGGTGCTGGAGGACGCGCAACGCGAGAGCCGGATCAACGCATACTTGTGTATGCACGAGAGTACGATTGCCGTGTTTCAACCGCATTACGAATGGTGATTGGTCCACGGATGACCGATATTGAGTCTCGTTTCACCGAAATTCCGACCCCGTCCGCGGGGAAATCGGAGCCCTATCTGCGCATCCTTCATGCGATCCGCGACGGCGAATTCGTCCCCAATCAGATCCTCACCGAGGTCTGGCTTGCGGAGTGGTGCGGCGTCAGCAGGACGCCGATCCGCGAGGCGCTCTCCCGTCTGATCAGCGAAGGTCTGATCGAGCGGACCGGCAAGGGCCCGGCGGTGCGCTCGCGCACCATCGACGAGCTCTACAACATCTACGAGACCCGGATCGTGCTGGAGGCGGCGGCAGCGCGTTTCGCCGCCGAGCGCCGCACGCCGAGCGATCTGGTGCTCCTCGATGCGGCGCTGCAGCGCTACGAGGGGGTCGACGCCGAGGCGTCGCCGCGTGTGGTCTCCAGCGCCAGGTCCTTTCACGAGGCGGTCTGGGCGGCGGCTCACAACGGGACCCTTGCGGACAGCCTGGCGCGACTGGACATGCTGGTTCCGCGTCTGCCCAACGACGTCATGTCGGACCCTGCGCACCGCGAGCGCAACGTCGCACAGCACCGGGAGATCGGTGAGGCGATCGAGGCGCGAGACGGCGACGGCGCATCGGAGGCGGCGACCCGGCACTACACGTACATGCGCGACGCCCGGGTGCAGGCGGAGATCTGACGGGGCTCGCCTCGCCCCGCGTCCCGTGAGACAGCTACGTGCGATAGCTATATAGCATAGGAATATGCGCGAGGGTGATGTTCGTGAGCTGCAGGCGAGTCTCAAGGCGCTGAACCGGCGCCAGCGGCAGGCGCAGCCGCCGATCCCCGGCCTCGCCCGGAGCTCGGTGCGTGTGCTCGGCGCAATCGCCCGTCGGCCCGACGGTCGCGCTCAGCCAGGGCAGCTTGCCGAGGAGCTCGTTATGACCACGTCCAATGTGGCGGCTGCGCTGCGTGAGCTCGAGCACGCCGGCTGCATCAGCCGCGAGCGGGACGCGGGTGACACGCGCCGCGTGAACGTGACGCTGACGGATGCCGGGCGCAAGGTCGTCGAACGTCATCGCGCCGATCGGGCCGGATGGCTCGCCGAGGCGATCGACGCGCTTCTCCGCCCCGAGGAGCAGGCTGCTCTGATCGAGGTGGGCCGGCTGATCAGGCGGCTCGCGGAGTACGAGGGCACGCGCGTCGAGCGGGAGGCGTCGTGACCGACATCCGCTCGACCCTGCGGACCCGCGCGGCGGCGGCGGGCTCATCGCTCAAAGCGCGCAACTACCGTCTGTACTTCTTCGGCCAGTCGGTCTCGGTCGGCGGCACGTTCATGCAGACGCTCGCGCTGTCCTTCCTCGTGCTGAAGATCACGGGCAGCGGCACCGACCTCGGCATCATCGCCGCCGCACGATTCGTGCCGTTCGTCCTGCTCGGGCCGGTCGGCGGCGTCATCGCCGACCGCTACGACAAGCGGCGGCTGCTCTACGTGACCCAGTCCGCCTCGGGGCTCGGCGCGTTCGCCTTCGCCGTGCTGAGCTGGACCGGCACGGTGAACTTCCCGGTGCTCGTTGTGCTGTCGCTGGTCCTCGGCTGTCTCACGGTGCTGGACAATCCGGCTCGGCAGAGTCTGATCGCCGATCTGGTCCCGCGCGAGGCGCTGGCCAACGCCGTGATCCTCAACTCGATCTCATTGAACGTGGCCCGCGTGCTCGGCTCGGTGCTCGGCGGTGCGCTCGTCGCGCTGGTCGGGATCCCGGTCTGCTTCCTCATCAACGCCGCGTCGTTCATCGCCGTGCTGATCAGCCTGGTGCGAATGCGCGCCGACGACATGCAGCCGGTCGTCCGGGTGCCCGCGGCTCCGGGGCAGGTGCGCGAGGGCATCGCCTATGCGCTGCGCACGCCGGAGCTGGCGTGGCCGCTCGCGATGCTGACGGTCACCGGCATCCTGGCCTACGAGTTCCCCACCACCCTTCCGCTTCTGGCCACGGGCGCCTTTCACGGCAACGCGGCCACCTACGGCGTGATGGCCGCCGTGATGGCCGCCGGCGCCATCGTCGGGGGGCTCATCGCGGCCAGCAGGCCGGGACCGCGCGGCACCGGGTCGCTCGCGGTGACCTGCGTGCTCTGGGGGGCCGCGATCACCGTCGCCGGCCTCGCGCCATGGCTCTGGCTCGAGCTCATCGCGCTGGTCTTCGTGGGCTACGGGAGCATCACCTTCAACTCGACGGCGAAGACGACGCTGCAGCTGGCCGCCCGACCGGAGATGCGCGGGCGGGTGATGGCACTGTGGTCGCTGGCCTGGAGCGGCAGCACCGTGATCGGCGGGCCGCTCGTGGGATGGGTCGCCGAGACGATCGGCAGCCGGTGGGGGCTGCTGATCGGCGGCGTGCCGACGGTCGTGCTCGGCCTGCTGATGCTGCCGCTGCTGCGCCGTGCCGTGCCGTCGCGCTGATCGCGGTGGATGCCGGGCGCTGAGGCGTTCGCCGCGCTCGGGCGGCTACTGGGTGAGGCCGAGGCAGGCGATCAGCCCGAGGATCGAGAAGACGATGAATCCGCCGGCGATCCACAGCAGCCAGCGCAGCTGCCGGCGGCGCTGGTCCTGCGGCCCCGCGCCCCAGAGCTCGGTGAGGAAGCGGACACGCCGCGCCTCGGCGACGATGTCGGCGGTGCCCGGCAGCGAGGGATCGAGCCGGCCCGCGTCGTACTGCGCCTCGATGCGGAGCGCCTCGTCGAGGGTCATGGGGGCGCGGTGGGCGCGACGGTGTTCGGTGGTGGTTCTCATCGGCTGAAGCCGCCTCATCGGTCGTTCGTAGCCCCAGCCTACGAGCACGGGACGGCGTCGAGCCCAGCAGAACCGCTCAGGCGCCCGGCGAGAACGCCGGCGGCGACTACACGCGCCGGGCGCCGCGACGCCGGAAGGCCGAGACGACGAGGGTGACGAGCCCGGCGAGCAGGGCCAGCACGGCGAGGGCGAGCGGCGGCACGGCATCCGTACCCGTCTGTGCCAATGTGTCCGGCTGCCCCGTCGCGGGCGCCGCGGCGGGCGTCGCCACGGGATCGTCAGCCGTGGCTCGCACCGGGGACGACGCCTGCAGGGTCGGGGCCCGGCTCGGCTTCGGGGTCGGATCCGGCGTCGGTGCGGGGCTCGCGGGGGCGGTGATCACGGTCACCGCCGGGCTGCCGATGGTCGTTGCGCCGTCGAGGATCAGCAGGGTGTGCGGGCCGGAGAAGCCCGCCGGGACGGCTCCGGTGAAGCTCGCCGTGCCATCGGCGCCCACCGTCGTCGATCCGAGATCGACGGGGTCGGAGTGGAGGACGAAGTCGATCACGTGCCCGGGGATGAGCCCCGACAGCTGGACCGTGAAGCTGGTCCCTGCCGTGACGCTCTGCGGGACGATCAGCGTCGGGTTGGCCGCGATCTCGAGGGTGAGAGACAGCGTGGTGCTCTCTTCGGCGCTGTCGGTGATGGTGAGCTCGACCGCGTAGCTGCCGGCCAGCTCCGGCATGCCCGTGATCGTGCCGGTGGCACGGTCGATGGACAGCCCGGTGGGAAGGCCCGTCGCCAGGAAGGCGTACGGGCCGGAGCCGCCCGAGGCGGTGACGGTTTCGCTGTAGGCCTCGTGGTACGCGCCGTCGGCGAGCCCGCTGGTCGTGATGCGCAGAGGCGCTGCGTAGCTGAACCGGTCGGCGGCCCCGGACGCCGAGGTGCCGCTCGGCGTCGTCACGGTGACGTCGACGGTGCCCGGTGTCCCGGGCGGGGTGAGGGCGGTGAGCTGAGTTTCGCTGTTGACGATGAAGGTCACCGCCGGCGTGGCTCCGAAGCTCACCGCCGTCGCGCCCGTGAAGTGCTCGCCGGTGATCGTGACGATCGTTCCGCCCGTCGGCGCACCCCGCGTGGGTGCGATGCCGGTGATGGACGGCGCCGCAGGCGGGGGAGTCTGCACCGTGAACGAGTAGGGCAGGGTGACGCTGAACGGAGCGCCGATACCCGTTGTGCTGTCGGTCGCCTGGACGGCGAAGCTCGCCGGCCCCGCGGATCTCGGTGTGCCGCTCAGGACGCCCGTGGTCGGCTCCAGGGTCAGCCCGTCCGGAAGAGCACCGGCGGCCACCTGGTACGTGTAGGGCGCCGTGCCGCCGGAGGCCGCGATCGTCTGGCTGTACGGCACGCCGACGGCCGGGTCGGTCAGCGTCGGCGGGGAGAGGCTCAGGGTCGGAACGGCGACAGGCAGCAGATATGCCTGGCTGCCGGTGAACCCGCGGCTATCGGTGGCGGTCACCGTGAAGCCGTAGTTCTCGACGGCTTCGGCGGTGCCGCTCAGGGTCCCTCCGCCGGTGAGAGACCATCCGGGCGGCAGCACGCCGGCCGTGACGCTGAACGAATACGGTGCGGCACCGCCGGTGACGGCCAGCGTCTGCGCGTATAGGGCACCTGCCGCTGCGCTGGGCAGGACTGCCGGGCCGATCGTGATGACCGGCGGCGACACGATCAGCGTGTAGCTCTGAGAGACGGTGTCGCCGGCGCCGTCGGTGAGCACCACCGTGACGCCGAACGATCCTGAGACCATCGGGGTGCCGCTGATGCGGCCGGCGGGATCCGTCTGCAGGCCTGCCGGAGCCGATCCCGCCGTGAACAGGAATGCGAAGGTGTACGGGCCGGAGCCACCCGAGGCGGTGAAGTCCTGCTGGTACGACACCTCGGCGGTCGCGGGCACGAGAGCGCCCGAGCTCGGGCTGAGCGACAGCTCGTCCGCGGCGGCGGCCGGGGCCGCGACGCCGGCCGCCAGCACTGCCGTGGCGAGGACGGCGGCGGTGAGTGATGCGAGGGCGCGGCGGAACATTCGGGCTCCTTCGAGACGGCGCTCGCGCTCGCCGTCGGCCGTGCGGGGTGGCGAAGTGTGCGCGCGGATGCTTCAGTGTTGCAGTCCACACGCGGTGGCGGGCGGGATCGTCCCCCTGACTGGGGAGGCTCGTCACCGCGAAGCGCCAGCCGGAGCCGCGGCTCGCGAACCGTGAATCGTGGGCCGCAGACCCAGCGTCAACGGCGCCGGGCGGCCTGCTGCGCCGGCAGGCTCGCCGCGTGATCGCTCGGCTCCGGCCTGCGCTGCACGATCTCTCTGACCACCTCGGGCTTGAGTCGGGGGGAGACGCGCTGCACGAAGTCGAGGAGGTAGGGGCGCAGGTAGGTGTTCGCGCGGATCTTGATGCACGTGGTGCTCGACGCGAAGATGTGGCTCGCCGGGATGGCGTGCAGACCGGAATCCCGCTCCGCGTCGAAGGTGACGCTCGTGAGCACCGCGATGCCGAGCCCCGCCGACACGTAGGTCTTGCACACGCCAGCGTCGATGGCGCTGAGGGCGACCTTGGGCTCCAGACCCGCGGCCTCGAAGGCCGCGCGGACCTTCCAGTAGCCGCTGAAGTGGTGGTCGTAGGTGATGATCGGGTAGCGGGCCACGTCTTCGAGCGCGATCTCCGCCTTCTCGAGCAGCGGATGCCCGTCCGGCACCACGACCACGCGGTCGAGGGTGAAGCACGGCAGCTCCACGAGCCGCGGGTGGCTGTTGAGCGAGTCCGTGCCGATCGCGAGATCCGCCCGACCCTCGTCGACCAGCACGCAGATGCCCTCCGGGTCGCTCTGGATGAGCTCGACCTGCACCTCCGGATAGGCCGTGATGAAGGACCTGATCACCTCGGGCAGCACGTAGTTGGCCACTGTGTGCGTCGTCGCGATGGTGAGCGTGCCCCGGTTGCTCGACATCAGATCGTCTTTGAGTGAGGCGAGGTCGCCGACGTCGCTCATGATCCGCTTCGCGATGTCGACCACGATCTCTCCGGCGGGGGTGAGCCCCTCGATGTGGTTGCGTGAGCGCTCGAAGATCGCGAAGCCGAGCTCCTCCTCGAACTGCTGGAGCTGCCTGCTGACGCTGGGCTGGGAGGTATAGAGGCTGCTGGCCGCACCGGAGATGTGGAATCCCTGTTTGACGATCTCGAGCACGTATTCGAGCTGCTGGAGTTTCATCGGCATCCTCGCGATCCGCGCGTCATGAGCCGCTCCCACCACGCTGTATGCGCTGCCAGTATAGCGGCATAGCATGAAAGTCTAATCGACTATTCATGCCTCGACTAGGTTCGAGATATCGGTCGCAAGTCGCGAGATGTGGTTCTCGCTGAGCTCTTGCCCGCCCTAATGACTAATGGAGGTCGTTGCATGGACGAGTCGCAGGCTGACAACTCCTATGACGTGATTGTCGTCGGTGGCGGGAACGCCGCCCTGTGCTCGGCGCTGAGCGCCGCGGATCAGGGGGCGCGCGTCATCGTCTTCGAGCGCTCCCCGCGCGATCAACGCGGTGGGAACAGCTCGTACACGGACGGACTGATGCGCTTCGTCTACGACGGCGCGGACGACATCCGCGCGCTGGCCCCCGACCTGACCGACGAGGACATGGCCATCTCGGACTTCGGCAGCTACACCGAGGACGACTTCTACGAGGACATGGGGCGCATCACCCAGTACCGCACGGACCCCGAGCTGTGCGAGACCCTCATCACCAACAGCCGCGAGACGCTGATGTGGATGCGCGACCAGGGCGTGAAGTTCATGCCCGACTTCGGTCGCCAGGCGTACAAGGTCGACGGGCGCTTCACCTTCTGGGGCGGGGCGACCGTGGCGGTCACCGCCGGTGGCCCGGGCCTGGTCGACGCGCTGTACAAGGCCGCGGAGCGCCGCGGCATCACGGTCGTGTACGAGGCCTGGGTGCGGCGTCTCCTCAGCGATGACGAGGGGGTGCACGGCGTCGACGTGACGCTGGACGGCGTCACCCGCAGCTACTTCGCGAACTCCGTCGTGCTCGCCTGCGGCGGCTTCGAGGCCAACGCGCAGATGCGTGCCCAGTACCTCGGGCCCGGCTGGGACCTCGCCAAGGTGCGCGGCAGCCGCTACAACACCGGCGACGGGCTGCGGATGGCCCTCGAGATCGGCGCGCAGCCCTACGGTCACTGGTCCGGCTGCCACTCGGTGGCCTGGGAGCGCAACGCGACCGACTTCGGCGACCTCGCCCTGACCCCGCAGTTCCAGCGGCACAACTACCCCTTCGCCGTCGTGGTCAACAGCGAGGGCAAGCGCTTCATCGATGAGGGAGCCGACTTCCGCAACTACACCTACGCGAAGTACGGGCGCGCGGTCCTCGAGCAGCCCGGCCAGGTGGCCTGGCAGCTCTTCGACAGCAAGACCGAGCACCTGCTGCGCGGCGAATACCGCATGAAAGCCGTCACCAAGGTCTCCTCAGACACCATCGAGGGCCTCGCGGCCAAGCTCGGCGACGAGCTGAACGCGCAGCAGCTGGTCAAGACGGTGCAGGAGTTCAACGCCGCCGTGCGCGACGAGGTGCCCTTTGACCCCAACATCAAGGACGGCCGCAGCGCCGACGGGCTGGACGTGCCCCGCAGCAACTGGGCGGTGAAGCTCGACACCGCGCCGTACACCGCCTACGCCGTGACCTGCGGCATCACCTTCACCTTC
This sequence comes from Gryllotalpicola sp., assembly GCA_036398375.1. Taxonomy (GTDB): domain Bacteria; phylum Actinomycetota; class Actinomycetes; order Actinomycetales; family Microbacteriaceae; genus Gryllotalpicola. The sequence continues at coordinate 29,530 of DASWPQ010000026.1, read as the reverse complement.
GGCGGCGTGCGCATCAGCGACCGCGGCCAGGTGGTGGACGTCAACCAGAACGTCATCCCCGGCCTCTACGCAGCCGGCGAGATGGTCGGCGGGATCTTCTACCACAACTACCCGGGGGCCAGCGGGCTCACCAGCGGTGCCGTCTTCGGCCGCCTGGCCGGCCGCAACGCCGCGCAGGCCGCACTCGCCTCCACCCCCACGCTCGTCTCAGAAGGGATCGCCAACTAATGTCTACCGTCGTCGAAGAGGACGTCGCCGTTCGTCCGGTCACGCGTGAGCTCGCCGACTTCATCGCCGGCTTCCGCTATGAGGATCTGCCGCCCGAGGTCGTCGAGATGGCCAAGCGCTCGATCCTCGACAGCCTCGCCTGCGGCGTCTATGGCTCGCGCACCCCCTGGGTCGAGGCGGTCGTGCGCACCGTCGCCCAGTGGGGCGAGGCGAAGGTCGCCTCGGCCTGGGGGCTGGAGGTCAGGGCCGGGTACCTCGGCGCCGCCATGATCAACGGCACCGCCGCCCAGGGCTACGAGCTCGACGACTGCCACGACCAGTCGATGTCGCACTACGGTGCCGGCGTCATCCCCACCGTTCTCGCACTCGCCGAGGCATTCGGCCCCTTCACCGGCAAGCAGCTCATCACCGCGGTCGTCGCCGGCTACGAGGTCGGCACCCGCGTCGGCAACACGGTGAGCCCGAGCATGTTCCACCGCGGCTTCCACCCCTGCGGGCCGACCAGCACCTTCGGATCCGCCGCGGCCACGGCGAAGCTCCTCGGCCTCGACGCCGAGCAGACGCTGCACGCGATCGCGCTCGCCGGCTCCTCCGCCGCGGGTCTGATGGCCGCCCAGTTCGGCGCCATGGCCAAGCGATTCCACTCCGGCAAGGCCGCCATGAACGGCATCATCGCGGCGCTCTCGGCCCGCGAGGGTCTCACCGGCATCCGCGATGTGCTCGAGGCGCCCTACGGCGGCTTCTGCTCCACCTACGCCGCCGAGTACGACCTCGACTACGCCGTGAAGGGGCTCGGCCAGCACTGGGAGATCCTGCGCAACGGCTTCAAGCAGTACTCATCGCTCGCGAGCAGCCACACGACCGTCGACGCGCTGCGGGCGATCATGAAGAACCACGGCGTGACGGCCGAGGACGTCGAGCACGTGCACGTCGAGACGACCGAGATGGTCAAGGTGCACTGCGGCTGGCCCTACGTCTACAACGGCGAGACCATCCAGGCGCAGATGAACATGTTCTTCACCGGCGCGACGACGCTCATCGACGGCACCGCCTTCATCGACGGCTACACCGACGAGCGGCTGAACGACCCGCGCGTCGTTGAGCTCGCGAACCGCTTCGACTGCGTGGTGGCCCCCGACCTGGATGCGCTCGGCAAGGACGAGATGCGCGCCGTGCGGGTGACCGTGACGACCAAGGCGGGCGAGTCCTACACCGAGTCGGTGACCTACCGCAGCGGCCACTGGAAGAACCCGATCACCGACGAGGACCTCTCCGCGAAGTTCCACAACCTCGCCGAGCGCATCATCACGGCCGACGCCGCGAACACCATCGAGTCCGTGGTGAAGGACCTGGAGAACCAGCAGAACCCCGCCCCCGTGCTCGCCGTGCAGCTCCAGACGCTCAAGGACTGAGGACGATGGGAACCTCTCTCGCCGAGACATACGCCGAGTTCGCCGCGGGCCTGAGCTACGACGCCATCCCCGAGCGGGTGCGCCGCGCCGCGATGTGGCACATCGTCGACGCGCTGGGCGTCACGCTGGCCGCCACCGCCCCAGGCGAGGACACCGGCGAGGCGCTGCGGCGCGCGGCCGAGCGCTGGGAGTCCGCGGACGGCGGCGCGACGGTCGTCGGCACCGGCCAGCGGCTGCGCCCGGAGACCGCGGCGCTCGTCAACGGATCGCTCGGGCAGGCGCTCGAGATGGACGACAAGCACGGCCCCTCGCTCGCGCGCCCCGGCTCGACTGTGATCCCGGCGGCCCTCGCGGTCGCCGAGGCCGACGGGCGGACGGTCCACGACCTCGTGACCGCCGTCGTGGCCGGGTACGAGGTCATGATCCGGCTGGGCTTCGTGGGGGGCAAGCGCTTCCTGGCCCGCGGGTACCACACGAGCTCCCTGCTGGCCCCCTTCGGCTCCGCGGCCGCGATCGGCCGACTGAACGGGCTCGACCCGGCGCGGATCGTGGACGCCTTCGGCATCGCCGGCACCTTCGCCTCCGGCATCCAGGAGTCCACCCGCACCGGTGCGACCTCGAAGATCCTGCACGGCGGCTGGGGCGCGCACGGCGGCATCATCGCCACCGACCTCGCCTCCGCCGGCATCACCGGCCCGGCATCCGTGTTCGAGGGCGACATGGGGTTCTTCTTCTCCCACCTCTCCCCGGTGGACGGCGAGCTCGACTGGGCCCGTGGCACGGCGGGCCTCGGCGAGGAGTGGCTGCTGCCGGACACGGCGGTGAAGCCGTACCCCTGCTGCCAGCTGCTGCATTCGTTCATCGACGGGATGAAGGACCTCAGGGTCGAGCTGGCGGAGGCCGGGCTGGGCGCCCAGGACATCGAGCGCATCGACGCCCGGCTCGCCGAGCCCGGCCTCACGCTCGTGACGCAGCCGCTGGAGCGCAAGCTCGCCCCGCAGGAGGCGCACGAGGCGCGGTTCAGCCTGCCGTTCGTCGTCGCGCACACCTTCGTGCACGGCGAGGTCGACGTGAACACCTTCACCGCCGCGGCGCTGCGCGACGAGACGGTGCGCGCGCTCGCGCTCAAGGTCGTCCCGGGCGAGGACCCGGACTCTGACTACCCGGCGCACGACCCGGCCGACATCGACATCGTCGCCGGCGGCCGCACCTTCCACCGCCGGGTCGCCCACCACCCCGGCAGCCCGGAGCGACCGCTGCTCGAGCCGGACATCCTCGCCAAGTTCGAGCGGAACACCGCGTGGGCCCTCGGCGAGGAGGCGGGCCGCATCGGCACCCGACTCGCGGAGCTGGACCCGGACGAGCCCGCCGCCGCGTTCATCGGCGCCCTCGCCGGCGCCCCGACCCTCTCTCATTCCTAAGGAGCAACCGCGATGTCAGACAGCACCGTCCAGACGCTCGACCGCTCGGCCGGCGTCCGCACCTGGGACCGGCTCTTCATCGGGGGCGAATGGGTCGCGCCGCACTCCGGCCGCCTCATCGAGTCGATCGACCCCAGCACCGAGCAGGTCTGGGCGCTGATCGCCGAGGCCGACGAGCAGGACGTCGACGACGCGGTGGCCGCCGCGCGCGCCGCCTTCGACGGACCGTGGCGCCACTCCGTCACGCCGACGCAGCGCGGGGCGCTGCTCTACCGGCTGGCCGAGCTGCTGCGTCGGGATGCCGATCGCCTCGCCGAGATCGAGTCGCGCGACAACGGCAAGCCCGTGCGCGACACGAAGGGCGAGATGCTGCGCGCCGCCGACTGGTTCACCTTCTACGCGGGCCTCGCCGACAAGCTGCGTGGCGCCCAGGTGCCGGTGTCCGAGGACGCGCACGCCTACACGATCCGCCAGCCGGTCGGTGTGGTCGGCGCGATCCTGCCGTGGAACTCGCCCATCTCGCTCTCCTCCTGGAAGCTCGCCCCCGCGCTCGCCGCGGGCAACACGGTGGTGATGAAGCCGGCCGAGCTCACCTCGGCCAGCGCGATGGAGTTCGGCAAACTCGTCGAGGAGGCCGGATTCCCCGCGGGCGTCGTCAACGTCGTGCCGGGCTACGGCGCGATCGCCGGTGCGCGGCTGTCCGCGCACCCCGGGGTGGACAAGATCTCCTTCACGGGCGAGCACCGCACGGCGCAGGAGATCATGCGCCAGGCCGCAGGCAACCTCAAGCGCATCTCCTTCGAGTGCGGGGGCAAGTCGCCCTACCTGGTGTTCGCGGACGCGGACCTCGACCGGGCGCTGAAGGTGGCCGTTCACAGCGGATTCCGCTCCACCGGCCAGTCCTGCTCGCTCGCCTCCCGCGTCCTCGTCGAGCGCTCGGTCTACGAGGAGTTCGCCCAGCGCCTCGCGGAGCGCGCGTCCCGCATCCGCGTCGGCCTGCCCTTCGACCCGCGGACCCACATCGGCCCGCACACCTCGGCGGCGCAGCTGGAGAAGACGCGGAGCTTCATCGACTACGGCCGCGAGGCGGGCTTCCGGCTGCTGACCGGCGGCGGTCGCCCGGCCGGCTTCGAGCACGGCTACTTCATCGAGCCGACCGTCTTCGCCGACGTCGACCACGAGTCGCGGATGGCGCAGGAGGAGATCTTCGGCCCGGTGCTGTCGGTCATCCCGTTCGACACGGAGGAACAGGCCGTGCAGATGGCCAACGGCACCCGCTACGGTTTGGTCGGCGGCCTGTGGACCTCCGACGTGCGCCGGGCGCACCGGGTCGCCGCGCAGATCGAGACGGGCCTCGTCTCGGTGAACACCTTCCGGCCGATCCTGCCGAGCCTGCCATATGGCGGCTTCAAGCTCAGCGGCATCGGCCGCGAGAACGGCCTGGAGGTGATGGCCGAGTACACCGAGACCAAGGCGGTGTACGTCGACCTGTCGCTCGACGAGCCGGCGGACCCGTTCGCCGACTGAGCGCAGCCCTGCCCGAACCGCATCGATGGAGATGAAGAAGGAGCTCACGTGCACATCGCGGTACTCGTGAAGGTGGTGCCGGACACCTATGGTGAACGGCGCATCGCGCTGGAGACCGGCCTCGTGGACAGGACCGTCGGCGATACCGTCGTGGACGAGATCGGCGAGCGGGCCGTCGAAGCGGCCCTGACGCTGGGGGAGGCCATCCCCGACACCCGGGTCACGGTCGTCTCGATGGGTCCGCCCGAGGCGGCGGACCCGCTGCGGAAGACCCTCGCGATGGGGGCGGACGGCGCGGTGCACATCGCGGACGACGCCCTCGTCGGCGCCGATCTGACCCTGACGGCCGAGGTGCTCGCGGCGGCCGTGCGGCGGCTGGGCCCGGACCTCGTGCTGCTCGGCAACGTCTCAACGGACGGCGGTGGAGCGGTTCTCGGAGCGATGCTCGCCGAGCACCTCGGCTTCGCGCAGATCACGAACCTGAACGCGATCGAGAGCGACGGCACACTCGTGCGCGGCACGCGCGTCACCGAGCAGGGCACGAGCGTCGTCGAGGCGGAGCTGCCGGCGGTCGCCTCGATCACCGAAGCGCTGCCCGACCCGCGCTTCCCCTCGATGAGGAACGTTATGTCCGCCAAGCGGAAGCCGGTGGAAACCCTCACCGCCGCAGAGCTCGGCGCCGACGTCGCCGGGGAGCAGGCCGCCCGGGCGCTCGTCATCGCCGCCGCGGCCGCGCCCGCGCGTGCGGCCGGTACCACGGTCGTCGACGAGGGCGACGGCGGCCGGCTGCTCGCCGAGTTCCTGATCGCGCGCGGACTGGTCTGAGGAGGCCTGCGAGATGAGCCCAGAACCCATCCTGACCCTGCTGGAGACCGCCGCGGACGGAACGCCGACCGCCGGAGCCGCCGAACTGCTCGGAGCCGCCGCACGGCTCGGCGAGCCCGTCGCCGTGATCCCGGTGGCCGGCGAGGCCGCGGTCGAGGCGGCTCAGGCCGCGGGCGCGGCCGGAGCCGCCCGCGTGATCGCCGTGCCCGTCGATCCCCGGTCCGTCGTGGTCGGCGCCGTCGAGGCGCTCGTGCGCGCAGCCGAGCAGCTTCCGCCCGGTGCGGTGCTCGCCGCGCATTCGGTCGACGGCCGCGAGATCGCCGCCCGCTTCGCCGTCCGCACGCGCCGGGCGCTCCTCACCGACGTCGTGGGGGTCGACCGCGACGACGAGGGGGTCATCGCCCATCACGCGGTGTTCGGCGGGGCCTACCTCATCGACTCGGCGGTGACCGTCGGAGCGCCGGTCATCACGCTGCGCGCGGGCTCCATCGCGGACCGCGCGCCGGCCGCAACCCCTGTCGTCACGCTGCTCGAGCCGGCACCCGCCACCGCGCCGGCCGCCCGGATCACCTCCTTCCAGCCTGCGGACGCCGGCGGCAGCCGGCCCGAGCTGCGCCGCGCCTCCCGCGTCGTCGCGGGGGGACGGGGCCTCGGCTCGAAGGAGCGCTTCGAGCTGGTCGGCGAGCTCGCCGACGTGCTCGGCGCCGCGGTCGGGGCCTCGCGCGCCGCGGTCGACGCCGGCTACGTGCCGCACAGCAGCCAGGTCGGGCAGACCGGTGTCACCGTCGCCCCCGAGCTGTACCTAGCCCTCGGCATCTCCGGCGCCATCCAGCATCGCGCGGGCATGCAGACCTCGAAGACGATCGTCGCGATCAACAAGGACGCGGACGCCCCGATCCTGGAGATCGCCGACTTCGGCGTCGTCGGCGACCTGTTCCAGGTCGTCCCCCAGCTCATCGAGACCCTCCGGGCGCGGGGCTGAGCTGTGGCCGGAGAACCCCTGCGCCGGGGCCTGCCCCGCCGTGCCGGCGCCGATCCCTGGCCACCCGCAGGGGCGACCGCGGCGTTCGAGGTCGTCGCGCCGTCGCCCGTGCGGGGTGCCGTCGCGACACCGGAGCCGATCGTCGCCCAGGCCGCGACGCCCGCTCCGGCACCGCGTGCGCGGCGCACCGGCCTGCCCCGGTCGGCCGCCGCGGCCGCCGCCCAGGCACCCGCACCCGCGCCCGCAGGGCCGGTGCTCGCGGTGGCGGAGCCGGCACCGCCGGCCACACCGGCCACCCGCCGCGCCGGTCTGCCGCGTGGCGGCGCAGGCGCAGACATCACTGCCGCCGCGGCCGTGTCCGCGGCATCCGTCTCATCTGACTCACCCGGCGCGGCATCCGTCGCCCCCGTCGGCACCCTGCTGCTGCAGAGCCCGCCGGCCGACGCCGCGGGCCCGGCCGTTGCCGCCCCGGCCTCGACCTCCTCAGCCGCGCCGCCGGCGGCACCGAGCGCGGGCCGATCCCGCTTCGGTCGCCGCGCGTTCGCCTGGGGCGCCGCCGCGGTCGTGGTGATCGTCGTCGCCGTGCTGCTGTCGCGGTGGTTCCTCCTCGGGACGGCGGCCGGCACGCGCTTCCTGGCGGACTACCCGGGCACGACCCCGTTGCCGGACTGGGCCCCCCGGGGCATCCCGTCGTGGCTCGGCTGGCAGCACTTCCTGAACGCGTTCTTCCTGATCCTCGTCATCCGCACTGGCTGGATCGTGCGCACCACCCGCCGCCCGTCGGCGAGCTGGTCCCCGCGCGGCTCGAAGGCGGGCGGCAGGAAGATCGCGATCGAGCTGTGGGCGCACCTTGCGCTCGACCTGCTCTGGATCGTCAACGGCGTCGTGTTCCTCGTGCTCATCTTCTCCACCGGGCAGTGGACGCGCATCGTGCCGACCTCGTGGGGCGTCGTCCCCAATGCGGCTTCGGCCGCCCTGCAGTATCTCTCCCTGCACTGGCCGAGCGAGGACGGCTGGGTGAACTACAACAGCCTGCAACTGCTCGCCTATTGCGCCACGGTGTTCGTCGCCGCCCCGTTGGCGGCGGTCACGGGCCTGCGGATGTCCCCGCTGTGGCCCACACGTCGGGAACGGCTCACGCGCGCGTATCCCGTGGAGCTCGCCCGTGCGATCCACTTCCCGGTGATGCTGTACTTCGTCCTGTTCGTCATCGTGCACGTCGGGCTGGTGCTGACGACCGGGCCGCTGCGGAACCTGAATCACATGTACGGCGGGCAGGATGTCGTGAACTGGTGGGGCGCCGGGGTGTTCCTGCTCAGCCTGGTCGCGATGGTCGGCGGCTGGCTGATCATCCGGCCGATGGTCATGCAGCAGGTCGGCGCGCTGTTCGGCAGGGTGGGCCGGTAGATGCGACGGGTGGCGAGCGCGGTGACGGCGCGGGGAAGGCCAGGTGACGGCTGATATTCGAGAGCCGATACGCGTGCCCGGGAGTGGCCGTGCAGTTATGCACTATCGGCATGCTCAATAGGAACTCGGCATGCTCTGGCTATCGACCCCGCGCGGTTCCCCATAAAAAATCTAGATAGCTCGGCTCCGGCGATAACGCCGGGTTATCGGCGGCCACAGAGAGGTGGAGTTGGCATGCGAGTGCGTTCAGCACAGCGATCCGGATGCGCGACGCCACGGGCACCGTATGCCGCAGGCATCTCGTACGGCAGCTACGCCGACGGCGTATATCGGCCCGTCTGATACCGCTACAGCACGGGAGACAACCGGTACGCGGAACCCCACGACGCACCGGCCCCCTACCCACATATTGCAGACCGTTTCCAAAGGAGGCACGGTATGTCTGAATCACGCGCGGGCAACATTCCCGAGAGCACCCCTGCAAAGGCGCCCTCCGCTCGGCAAGTCGCCATGATCAGCCTCGTCGGGACCACGATCGAGTGGTACGACTTCCAGGTCTACGGCCTGGCGGCGTCGCTCGTGTTCAGCGAGCTCTTCTTCCCGTCGTTCAGCCCCATCGCGGGCACCCTGCTGTCCTTCGCGACACTCGGCGTCGGCTTCATCGCCCGGCCGTTCGGCAGCATCATCTTCGGCCACCTCGGTGACCGCCTGGGCCGCCGCCGCGTGCTCATGGTGAGCCTCATCATGATGGGTGGTGCGACCTTCCTCATCGGCTGCCTGCCGACCTTCCACCAGATCGGGGTCGCGGCGCCGATCCTGCTCGTCCTCCTGCGCCTGATCCAGGGGCTCGGGCTCGGCGGCGAATGGGGCGGTGCGGCGGTCTACGCCGTCGAGTCCGCGCCGGCGAACCGTCGCGCCCGCTACGGCGGCCTGCCCCAGATGGGCTCGCCGCTCGGCCTGCTGATCGCGACCATCCTCTTCACGCTGATCGAGCTGCTGCCGCAGAGCGCCCTGGAGAGCTGGGGCTGGCGCATCCCGTTCTGGGCGAGTGCGATCCTCGTCGTCATCGGCGTCTATCTCCGCCGCTCGCTGGAGGACACCCCCGCGTTCAAGGCGGCGCAGCAGGAGAACCGCCTCGTCAAATTCCCGCTGGGGCACGTCTTGAAGACCTACCCGAAGGAGCTGTTGATCACCTTCGGCATGTTCTCGGCGACCGCGGGCGGGTTCTACATGTTCGTCACCTTCATCCCCGCGTACGGGAAGACGGCACTCCACATCTCGCCGATCGTGCTCTCCAGCGGGCTGTTCGTGTTCGCGATCGCGGAGTTCCTCGCGGTGATCTTCGGCACCGCGATGGCCGACCGCTTCGGCCGCCGGCCGCCGTTCCTGGTCACCGGCGTCTTCACGATCCTGGCCGCCTGGCCGCTGTACCGGCTCGTCGAGACCGGCAACACCTTCGCCATCCTCGGCGTGCTGTTCGTCGGCGGCATCGTGATCGGCGTGATGTTCGGCATCCCCGGCTCGCTCGGCCCCGAGCAGTTCCCGGCGGAGGTCCGCTACAGCGGCTCGGGACTCGGCTACCAGGTGTCGGCCGCCATCGTCGGCGGCTTCACGCCGGTCGCTTCGACGGCGTGGGCCAACGCGGCGCACTCGACCTGGCCGGTCGCCATCCTGCTCGGGTTCTTCGTCCTCGTCGGCGTGATCGCGGTGGCCTTCAGCCGTGAGACGAGCTCCGAGGCGCTGCGGGAGACCGGAGCGATGGATCTGACCCGGACGGCGCCGGCATCTGGGATGCTGCCGACTGTCGGATCCGCCGCCAACGACAGGAGCAAACCTTGACGGAAGTCGTCGACCTCTCCCACCCCATCGAGCCCGGGATGCCGCATGCGCGCACGATCCCGGCGGCGGAGATCGCCGCCACGCGCACGTGGCAAGAGCATCACATGCGTGCGCTGCAGATCAGCCTGCCGACGCACATCGGCACGCACCTCGATGCGCCCTCGCACTTCGTGGAGGACGGAGAGACGCTCGATGACGTCCCGCTGTCCACCCTCGTCGGTCGGGCGTACTGCGTCGAGGTGCTGCGTCCGGGCGCCGATCCGGTGACCGCCGCCGACCTCGAGTCCGCGCTCGCCGCGGCATCCGTCACCCTCTCGCCGGGGGATGCGCTGCTCATCCGGACCGGCTGGGACGAGCGCTACGGCAGCGACGCCTACGTCGACGAGCACGCCTGGCTGGCACCCGACGCCGCTCGGTGGTGCGCCGATCGGCGGCTGCGCCTCGTCGGCGTCGACACCATCACCCCCGAGTACCCGATGGGCCTGCGCGGGCCCGACTACCAGCACGACGTCCACTGGTCGCTGCTCGGGGCGGGGACGCTCATCATCGAGAACCTCGTGCTGAGCGGGATCCCGAACCGCTGGGTGACGCTGTTCGTCGGCGCGCTCCTCGTGCGCGGCGGCGACGGCGCTCCGGCGCGCGTCCTCGCCGTGCTCGACTGAGCGCCGCCCCCGGCATCCGAACCCGAACCCGAACCGATCCGCACATCCCGAACACGCACCCCGCCCGGGTGACGCCCGGAACCCCGAAGAGAGCGAGCACACAGAACAGTGAAGATCGAACGCATCGACGTCGTGGTCACGGAGATGGCCGGCCGCATCCAACGCACCATGTCCAGCGGTCCGTACGATAGCGGGCCGGACGGGAACCCGATGGGCAAGCCGGTGCTGGTCCGGATCCACGCCGAAGGTGTGATCGGCTACGGGCAGGTGCGCCCCACCGCCCCCGGCCACTTCGTGCCCGACACGGTGCACAGCGTCGTCAGCGCGATCCGGGACATCTACGGGCCCTACCTCATCGGGAAGGACGTCTTCGACCTCGACAAGACCTGGACCGACTTCGACCTGCGTCTGCCGTTCAACTCGAACGCGCGCGCGGCGATCGACTTCGCCCTCCACGACGCACTCGGCAAGGCGCTGAACCTGCCCGTCCACAAGCTCATCGGCGGGGCGAGCCAGACCCGGCTTCCGCTCGAGTGGTCGGTCTCGCTCGCCCCGACGGTCGAGAAGATCGTCGCGGACGCGACGCAGGCCGTCGACGAGCTCGGCATCAGGGTCGTCTGCATCAAGGCGGGCGACCGCCGCGGCTGGCGGCAGGACGTGAAGCACTTCGAGGCGGTTCGCGAGGCCGTCGGTCCCGATGTCGTGCTCGGCGTCGACCCGAACACGGGCTGGACGTTCTCCGACACGATCTCCGCCATGCGGGCGATGGCCCCCTACGACCTCGGCTACGTCGAGCAGCCGGTGCTGCGCACCGACCTCGACGGGCTCGCGCGCATCCGGAGGCTCGCCGAAGGCGTCCCGATCATGGCCGACGAGAGCCTGTTCACCCTGCAGGACGCCTACGCGCTTGCGAAGGCCGAGGCGGTCGACGTGCTGTGCATCAAGCTCTACAAGACCGGCGGCATCCGCCCGGCGAAGAAGATCGCCGCCGTCGCGGAGGGCGCGAACATGCGTCTGAACATCGGCGGCCTCGCCGTGCAGTCGCGGCTCGAGGCCGCGGCGGGCGCCCAGTTCCTCGCGAGCCTGCCCGCGCACACGGTCATGCCGGGCGCGGAGTTCATCTTCGGCCTGGGCGTGCAGGGCGTCGACCCCATCACCGAGGAGAACGGCTTCGTGATCAAGGACGGCCACGTCGACGTGCCGACCGGGCCGGGCCTCGGGGTGATCGTCAACGAGGACGCGGTCGCCGCACGCACGATCGTGAGCCACTCGATCACCGACCAGGCATGAGCCGGGCAACACCTCGCAGAGACGGAGCAGAGAAATGACGGAAGAGTTCGATGTCATCGTGGTCGGCGCGGGATCAGCGGGGGCCGTCGTCGCCGGGCGGCTGGCGGCCGACCCCGGTGCGCGGGTCCTGGTGCTCGAGGCCGGTCCGGCCTGGTCGTACGAGCAGTGCCCGCCGGAGCTGCGGCATCCCACCAACATGTACAAGTGGGACATCTCGACGCGCGGCGCGGTGCCCCCGGGCTACAAGTGGGAGACGCAGCCGGCGGTCCGCCATCACAGCCGCGCCCCGTACCCGTACCTGCGCGGCAAGGGTCTGGGCGGCTCCTCCGCGGTGAACGGATGCTACGCGATCCGCCCGACCATGGAGGAGTTCGACCGCTACGAGGCGCAGTTCGGCATCACGAACTGGAGCGCGGCCGACGTGCTGCCCTACTTCATCAAGCTCGAGCGCGATGTCGACTTCGGCGACCGGCCGTACCACTCGAGCACCGGCCCGACCCCGATCACGCGGGTCCCGGTCGAGGACTGGGGATCGATCGACCTCGGCCTGCGCGACGGCGCTTTCGCCCTCGGCCACCCCTGGGAGCCCGACCACAACAGGCCGGGTGCCCTCGGCGTGACCCAGACCGCGTCGAACATCGACGAGAACATGGTGCGGATCACGACGAACGACTCCTACCTCGAGCCGGTGCGGGGCCAGGACAACCTCACGATCCTCGGCGGAGCCGTCGTCGACCGCGTCCTCTTCGACGGCACCCGCGTGACGGGCGTCGTGGCGAGCATCTACGGGGAGCGTCGGGTCTTCGCCGCCGCCGAGGTCGTCGTCAGTGCCGGGGCGACGCTCAGCCCCGGCATCCTGCAGCGCTCGGGCCTCGGCCCGGCGGAGCTGCTCCGCTCGCTCGACATCCCGGTGATCGCCGACCTCCCCGTCGGTGTCGGCCTGCAGGACCACTCCGGCTTCGAGATCCTCTTGAAGGTGCCGAACGGCCGGCCCGCAGCGTCGAACCGTCGCCGCGGCAACTGCACGATCCGGTACAGCTCGGGGCTGCCGGACGGGCAGTTCGGCGATCTGCTCATCACCGACGTCAACGTCGTGGCCGGCTCGGACCTCGGCGACCTGCTCTGCAAGCTCGGCCTCAACTACTCGCGCGGCTCCGTGCGGATCAGCTCGCCGGACCCGAGCGTCCTCCCGGCGGTCGACTTCAACCTGCTCACCGACCCGCGGGACATCGAGCTCTCGCGCTACTGCCTGCGGCACGCCTTCGAGATCGTGCGCGCCGGCTACCCGGAGGGCACGGTGATCTTCGATGCCGACGACCGCGAGGTGGACACGGACATGACGACGGCCGAGCTCGACGCCTGGGCCGCGTCGATCGTCCGCGACACCGCGCACGCCGCCGGCGGCATCGCGATCGGCGCTGACGACGACCCGAACGCCGCACTCGACACCGAGTGCAACGTCCGCGGCGTCGAAGGCCTGCGGGTCGCAGACGCCTCGGTCTTCCCGATCATCCCCATGGCGAACACGCACCTGCCGGCGGTCATGGTCGGCGAGCGCGTCGCCGACTGGGTCGCGAAGGACCTCGGGCTCCGCACGGCCCAGCTCGTCTCCGCCGCCGCCTGAACCGCAACCCGACACAGAGGCACGAACAGGACATGACGGACTACACGAAGCTCTACATCGACGGCGCCTGGGTGGACGGACACGGGCCGGAGCTGCCCTCGATCGACCCCTTCACGAACGAGGAATGGGTCCGGCACATCGAGGCCGCGCCCGAGGACGTCGCAGCGGCGGTGGCGGCGGCGGAGAACGCGGCCGACGCCTGGGGGCACACCCCGGGCGTCGAACGCGGCCGCCTGATGGATCGCCTCGCGGACGCCATCCTCGCGAACCTCGACCTGCTCGCGGAGCTCGAGACGCACGACAGCGGGAAGGCGTTCAGGGAGAACAAGGCGCAGATCGCCTTCGCCGCCCGGAACTTCCACTTCCACGCCGGCAACGCCGACAAGCTGACCGGCGAGTACAAGCCGCTCGACCGCGACGACGTGGTCGACTTCACCACCCGGGAGCCGGTCGGCGTCACCGCGCTGATCACGGCCTGCAACTCGCCGATCAGCCAGCTCGCGAACAAGCTTGCGCCGGCGCTCGCCGCGGGCAACACGGCCGTGATCAAGCCGTCGGAGTACTCCAGCGCGAGCACGCTGGAGTTCGCGCGGATCGTCGACGAGCTCGACTTCCCGCACGGCGTCATCAACGTCATCGTCGGCGGTGCCGCGACCGGTAGCGCGCTCACCTCGGACCCGCGCCTGGGGCTCATCAGCTTCACGGGCGGCATCCCCACGGCGAAGCGCATCGCGCAGAGCGCCGGCCAGAACCTCGTGCCGTGCGTGTTCGAGCTCGGCGGCAAGTCGGCGCACATCATCTTCGCGGACGCCGACTTCGACCGTGCCATGGTCGGCGCCGTCGCGGGCATCTTCGCCGCAGGCGGCCAGACCTGCATCGCGGGGTCCCGGCTGCTCGTGCACCGCAGCATCTACGACAGGACGCTCGCCGAGCTGAAGCAGCGCGCCGAGGCGATCGTGCTGGGCAATCCGCTCGAGCCGACGACCGACCTCGGGCCCATCGCGCATCGCGCGCAGCGCGACTCGGTGCTCCGCCGCATCGAGGAGGCGCACGAGGACGGCGCGAAGCTGCTCACGGGCGGCGCCTACGACGGCGAGCTGCCCGGCCTGTTCGTGAAGCCGACGATCTTCTACGACGTCGACCCGCAGTCCCGCCTGGCGCAGCACGAGGTGTTCGGCCCCGTCCTCGCCGTCATCCCCTTCGACACCGACGAGCAGGCGGTGGAGATCGCGAACGGCACCGCGCTCGGGCTCGCATCCGGCATGTGGACGCAGGACATCACGCGGGCCCACCGCGTCGCGAAGCAGCTCGTCGCCGGCACCGTCTGGGTCAACACCTATCGCGCGTCCGCCGCACAGGCGCCGTTCGGCGGCGTCAAGCAGAGCGGCTACGGCCGCGAGCGCGGGACGGACGCGCTGCTCGAATACACCCGGACCAAGAACACCATGATCGACCTGTCGACCTCCGCCCGGGATCCGTTCCGCCTGGCCACCTGAGCCCCGGGGCCGGATGCCTGCGCCGTTGTCCCAGGCATCCGCCCGGCCCATCTCGCGAGCGCCGCGCGACCGTCATTCCTCGTTCAGGGTGCGCGTCGCCAGGTGCAGCGCGAGACGCGTCTCCGGGTCGCCGAGGTCCACCCCGAGCAGCCTCTGGATCTGGGCGATGCGGTTGGCGACGGTGTTGCGATGCAGGTCGAGGATCGCCGCGGTCTCGGTGACGGATGCCCCGGAGTCCAGGTAGACGGCGAGGGTGTGGCGCAGATCGCCGCCGACGCGGTTGAGCGGCGCGAGCAGCTCGCGGGCGGCGGGCAGGAAGGTGTCGGTCTGGGTCCAGGCCAGCAGGAGCTGCGCAAGGCCGAGCGTGTCGATGTGGACGAAGTAGCCGGTCTCCGGCCGGTTCGCGGCCAGGCGCGCCGCATCCGCAGCCTCGCCCAGACTGCGGACGAGCCCCTGTGCGCCGGCCTGCACACTGCCGATGCCGACATTGCTGGGGATGCGCGAGCGCAGTGCGGTCATGGCGCGCCGCACGTCGTCGGACAGTGCCCGGATGGCGCTGACCGACGGCTCGGCGACCGACGAGACCCAGGCGGCCCAGCCGCTGTCCTGCTCGACGATCTGGACGCCGATCCGCTCGGCCTGGAAGGCCCTCTCGACATCGCGGCGCAGGGCGATCACGTCCGCCGCGTTGCGCGGGACGATCCGGATGCCCACATGCCAGGCGTCGAGCCGCCAGCCGACGGCGATCGCGCGCTGCGCGAGCTCCGGCGGGGACGTCGGCACCGTGGCGCGCAGCTCGTCGAGAAGGCCGGTGCGGTAGCGCGCGTCGCGCTCGTCGACGAGCCGGGCCAGGGCGAGGCGGTGGCCGATGGCGATGCTCGCGGTCTGCAGCGCCCCGGCGACCGCATCGGCTTCGGCGGGCAGTCGGCGCGGGATCTCGGACGCGAGCCAGGCCCGCGCCCCGATGCCCGTGCCGACGGGCGCGGCGATGAGTAGCGTGCTCGCGACCGTGGGCAGCTGCACGGGGCGCCCGGAGGGGGCGCTCGTAGCCAGGACCGCCCGATTCGCGTCATCGAGCTCCGCGACGCCGGCCACGGTGCGGCCGGTCGGATCGAGCAGGGTGAGGGGATAGCCGAGCGCATCCTGCAGGAGACGGAGCGTCTCGCCGACGTCCGGTCCGGCGGCGAGACCGACCTCCGCGACGCGCCAGGTGAGCCGGACGGCCGGCGCATCGGTGGCGGCGAGCTGCTCGTGCAGATGGATGGACGCCTCCCACGGATCGGGCACTGCCACGAGCGCCAGCTGCAGCCGGTGCGCCAGGGCGGCCGATCCGGGCCCGGGCAGGATGCCGCCCTCCCCCGCGAACGCCACGGCGGCGACGCCCGCCTGGCGGGCGCGCCGCAGCAGCACGTCGAACCGGGTGTCGAAGCGGTCGACCGGGTCGATCAGGACCAGGAGCGTGTCCGGCTCGGCGTAGACCAGGTCGACGGCGACGCGTCGCGGGTTGCCCGCGCGGCCGAGCACGTGGCGGATGTCGACGTGCGCGTCGCCGGCGAAGAGCCGTGCTCCCTGCAGGGCGGGCACCGCGAGCAGATCGGACAGCTGGGCGCTCACGACGCCGCCCAGGGCACGGGGTCGGCGTCGATGCCGTAGAAGCGGGGGTCGGCACGGCGCAGGAACGCGTCGTCCGAATGCCAGAGCGGCGCGGCGGGCAGGACGAGGACGGCCACGTCGGTCCCCGGGCGCAGTTCGTCGGTGCTGATCGGCGCGCGCGTGCGCGCGTCGAGGACGCTGATGATGTCGGGCACGCTGGCTGCAGGCTCGCCGTCGACGACGAGGTAGTGGTATTCGCTGCCCATCTCGAGCCGGGCGACCGCGCCGGACTCCGCGTCGGCAAGGGAGGCGGTGCCGTGCACGAACGACAGCGGATCGCCGTGGCGCTCGACGTCCAGCACGCGGCCGCGCGCCACGACCGCCCCGCCGACGACGCGGACGGCGTCAGCCAGCGGCGCCCCGGCGGCCTCGGCGACGCGTCCGATGGCGAGGGCGCGGCTCACGCTGCCGGCGATCATGTCCTCACGCAGCTGCGCCAGAGGCAGCGGCCCGAGCGCGAAGGCGGCCCACCCGCCGGTGTTGGCGACGGCGCCGCGCAGGGCGGACTCCAGCTCGGCCGGGGAGCGCGCGTCGACGACGACGGTGAGTCCGCTGCTGGTGATGATCGCGGCGGTGAGCTCCGGCTTCTGGCGGGCGAAGATCGACAGCTGGTCGAGCCGCGGCGTGGCCCGCCCGACGAGGTCGGCGTCGAGCAGCGGCAGGCCGCTCGCGTCGGCCAGCAGGGCGGCGCCGAGCGCGGTCAGGCCGCCGATCTGGGCGGGGACGACGGCCTGCGCCGCCCGGCCGGTCCACCTCTCGACGGCGGACACTGCGGAGGGCAGCTCGGTGCCACCGGGCGGCTTCTCCGCCAGCACGGTGGTCGAGCCGAGGAAGGTGACTGCCGTGAAGAAGCGCAGCCCGCCGTCCAACGGCTCCAAGGGGATGGCGAAGTCGGGGCCGCGCATCCTCAGAGCGGGCAGGAGCAGGCCGACGTCGCCTCCACCGCCGCAGCCGAGGATCGCGGCGCCGGACGCCAACGCGTCGACATCCGATCCCCTGAGCTCGCTCAGGGGCGCACGGACGCTTGCTCCCATTGCTCAATCGTGGCATCCGGCGCCGGGTTAACCTGCTCGACGGGCACGAAGTCGCGGTCGAGGCCGAAGCTGCGCGGGCCGAACACGTCGAGGGCCGCCGGGGTGCGCATCAGCGCCGGGGTGGACACGCCGACGACGCGCACCCTCTGTCCGTAGCGCAGCCGTTCCGTCGTGACCGGCTCGGCGGTGTCCTCGTCCAGCACGCAGATGAGGTCCGGTACGATCGCCAGCTGCTCGCCGTCGCGCAGCGCGACGAGGTTCTCGTTCTGGAAGGAGATCTCCAGCTCACTGCCGCCGGTCATCGCCTGGATGCGGGCCCGCCCGCGGGCGAATCCCTCCGTCGTGCGGCGCTCGACGTCCACGACCTTGCCGTGGAAGAGCTCGCGCAGGTGTGTGTAGATGGTGCGCCCGAATGCCTCGGCGAGCGCCTCGAAGGGGTCGCGGTGGCTGCGCCGCGCATCCAGGATGGCTCGGCCGATGCCGAGGGCGAGGGAGAGGGTGCGCGGCACGGCCGTGTCCTTCACCTGCCGGCCGGTCATCGCGTACTCGGCGATGTACGCGACGCCGCCGAGCCGGATCGTGACACCGCGCGCCAGCCATTCCATCTGCCGGTTGTCGGTGCCGGCGTCGATCAGCACGGTGTGCCCGAGCTCGTCGGCGATGGCCAGCGGCGAGCCCGGGACGCCGTAGACCGAGAAGGTCTCCATCTGCAGCTCGGGGAAGGCCCGTCCCATGCCGTCGGCGTCCACGACCGGCAGCCCGCCGGTCGCGCCGACGAGCAGCGGGATCATCGAGTTGATGCCCCCGCACTCGATCGGCATGGTCGCCGCGGCCTTCTGCCCGCGGTGGGCTTCGAGCCGGCGCAGCGCGGCCAGCGGTTCGGGGCCGGCGGGGATGCGCTCCAGCACGACCGTCGGCGCACCCATCTGCGCGGTGGGGATGACCAGCATGTCGTCGTCGAGCTCGTCCGGGTCGAGGACCGTGACGGGGCCGTGCTCGCGCATGGCCGCCTCGACGAGCAGCCGGCCGATGAGGGGGTCCCCGCCTCCGCCGGTGCCCAGGAGGGTGGCGCCGAGGGCGAGGGCGGGGAGATCGTCCGGTCCGATCTGCCAGCTCATCGCTCGGTCACCGGAGTGCCGTCGAAGAGCACGGGGTCCGTGTCGTAGCCAAAGTACGCCGGGCCGGCCAGGCGATGTGCTGCCGCGCTGTGCCACCGCGGATCCGCCGGTGCCGTGAGGATGCGGACACGGGCACCGTAGCGCAGGCCCTCGGTGGTGATGGGCTCGCCGGTCTCGGCATCCAGCACGATGATGAGGTCGGGCGCGGTCGTCGCCACCGCCCCGTCGGCCTCGACCAGCAGGTGCTCGTTCTGGAAGTGCAACGTCGCCGAACGAGCCTCGTCCGCACCGGTTCCCGCGATGTGCGCGGTGCCGCGGGCGAATCCCGTCTGGGTGCGGCGTTCGATGTCGACGACCTTGCCCTGCAGCAGGACGCGGCCGCCGAGCAGCTCCGCCACCGCCGCGACCGGGTCCGTGTTCGCAGCGCGGGCCTCGGTCACCGCCTCGCCCAGGCGTACGCACAGGGAGAGGGTGCCGGTGACGTACGACTCCTTCAGCTGCGCGCCGGTCAGCACGTACTGGGCGGTGCTCACCGAGCAGCCCATCTCGACCGTCGCCGTGCGGGCGAGTCGCTCGGCCCAGCGGTTGTCGATGGTGTCCAGGACGAGGCTGTTGCCCTTCTCGTCCGACACCGACATCGGTGCCGCGGCGTGCCCGTACAGCGTGGGCAGGACCATCTGCACCTCCGGGAAGGCGCGGCCCATGCCGTCGCCGTCGACCAGCGGCAGTCCGAGCTCGGCCGCGGCGACGATCGGGGTGGTCGAGTTCACTCCGCCGACCTCGATGCAGGCGATGTGGGTCGGGGTGATGCCGAGGCGGGCGGTGAGGGTGCGCACCGCCTCCGCGAACTGCTCCGCCGAGGGGAGTTTCTCGACCATGACGGTCGGCGCTCCCATCATCGCGGCGGAGACGACCACCGCGTCGTCGGGCAACTCGGCGGGCTGGACGACGGTGACCGGTCCGTGCGCGCGGATGGCCGCCTCGGCGAGGAGACGGCCGATGTAGGGGTCGCCTCCGCCCCCGGTTCCGAGGATCGCCGCGCCGCGTGCCAACGCGGGCAGCTCGCCGTCGATGCGGGTCAACGGCCGGATGCCGAGCGCCGCGGCGGCGCTCATCGGGTGGCCGCCGTGAGGGCGAGGTCGCCGACGGCCTTGGCGCGGATGCGCGTGGCGTTGCCGGGCAGGTAGGGGATGGGAACCTCGTCGAAGTCGACGATCTCGACCGTCGCGGGGTCGGCGCCGGCGGCGACGGCGCGATCGAGCGCCTCCTGCCGCGCCTCGTCGACGATCGCGGAACGGCGCCCCTCCGAGATCGCGTAGACCGTGTCGACCTCGCCGGAGACCTGGGCGATGGCCGCGCCGATCGCGTTGGCGACGGCGAAGTTCTCCGGCCGGTGCACGGCGCCCAGCCCGGGCAGCTCCTCGGGGAGCAGCACGGAGCCGCCGCCGACCGCCACCACCGGCAGCGGAGCGGCGGAGGTGCGCATCCGCTCGACGACGTCGGCCACGCGCGCGGCGATGACGTCCAGGGCGCGGCGGACCTCGTCCTGGGGCAAGTGGGCGACGAGGGACGGGTCGCCGACCTCGGCCCAGCCCGCGGCCACGGCGATGTCGGTGGCCGTCAGGGTGGAGCCGCCGAACACGAGCGCCTCGGAGGAGAGCCGGTAGCCGACGGACTCCGGCCCGACCACGGCGCCGCCGTCGCGGACGTGCGAGCCGCCCCCGATGCCGATCGAGAGCACGTCTGGCATGCGGAAGTTGGTGCGGACACCGGACACGGCGACCTCGCCGGTCGCCTCGCGGGGGAAGCCCTGGTTCAGCACCCCGACGTCGCTCGTGGTGCCGCCCACGTCGACCACGGCGCAGCTGTCCAGCCCGGAGAGCACCGCGGCGCCACGCATCGAGTTCGTCGGACCGGAGGCGAACGTCGCCACGGGGTAGCGGCGGGCGTACTCGACATCCATGAGCGTTCCGTCGTTCTGGCTCAGGAAGAGGGGCGCGTCCAGCCCGCTGCCCGCCACCGAGGAGGCGAGCCCGTCCACGATCGTTGTGGCCAGCTCGCGCAGCGCGGCGTTGATGATGGTGGCGTTCTCACGCTCGAGCAGCCCGATACGGCCGATCTCGTGCGAGAGGGAGAACGCGACGTTGGGGCCGAGCTCGGCGGCGAGGATCTCCTGCGCCCGCAGTTCCAGCTCGCTGTTGATGGGGGAGAACACGGAGGAGATGGCGACGGATCGGATGCCGTGTGCCGCGATGTCTGCTGCGTGCCGCTTCAGTTCCTCCGGGTTCAGGGCCGAGATCTCCCGCCCGTCGAACTCGTGCCCGCCGTGGGCGAGGTAGGCGCGCCCGTGCATGGCCTGGATCAGCGGGTCCGGCCAGTCCACGAAGGGCGGCAGCGATGCGGTGGCCGGCAGGCCGAGTCGCACGGCGGCGGTCGGCGCCAGGCGCCGGGCTTCGACCAGCGCGTTGATGAAGTGCGTGGTGCCGATCATCACCGCATCGATCTCGCTCGCGTCGAACGCGCGCTGCTCGCGCAGGCCCGCCAGCGCCTCCACGATGCCGGAGGTGACGTCCGCGCTCGTCGATCGCTTGACCGCTGCGGCCACTGTGTTGCCGTCCATGAGGACCGCGTCGGTGTTGGTCCCCCCGACGTCGATGCCGATTCTCATTGGCGCACTACGCCCTTTCCGTTGTCGAGGTGCCGATGCCGCGCACGAGGCCGAGCTTTCCGGCCACGAGATAGAGGACGAATGCGACGACGACCGAGTTGATCGAGGGGATGCCGAAGTGGACGAAGTAGCCGATCACCGACGCGATCGCCCAGATCACCAGTGTGGCGGGCACCCAGCGCGGTGAGGTGGCGGGGATGGCGCCCGGCTCGCTCAGCTCCCGGCGCCAGTTCTTCACGAAGAAGTACTCCGCGATCATGATGCCCGCGATCGGCGGGAAGACGACGCCGAGCACCGTCAGGAACGAGGTGAAGAGGTTGAGGATGCCCGCGGCGGCCAGCACAGAGCCCACCACACCCATGATCAGCGTGACGATGCCGCGGTTGACCTTCTTGCCGAACACCGCGTCGATGAAGTTCACGACGCCGAGGCCGGAGCTGTAGATGTTCCAGTCGTTGATCTTCAGCGTTCCCAGCACGAGCACGAGGATGCCGACCCAGCCGACCGAGGACATGATCACGGTGGTGACGTCCGAGGACTTGACCGCGTGCGCGAGCAGCACGCCGGCGAGGCCGATGACGTACTCGCCCAGCGAGACGCCCAGCACGGTCTGCTTGACGACATCGGCGGTCGAGCGGTTGAAGCGGGTCATGTCGGGCGTGACCACGGCACCGACGATGAACCCGCCGGCGACGAGTGTGGTCCCGGAGATGAAGTCGAGGTGCGGCCCGGGCGGCGCCTGGGCCACGAGCTGCGCGAAGGAGTGCCGGCTGAGCTCGACGATCGTCGACCAGCCGACCAGGATCAGGAACAGCGGCACCGTGATGTTCGCCAGCCACTGCATGCTGTTGAAGCCGCGGAGCACGATGGCCGTGACCAGGAGGCCGAAGATCAGCGACCAGGCCCAGGTCGGCAGGAACGGCAGCAGCGCTTCGAGACCGGAGGCGGAGACGCCGGACTGGATGCCGAACCAGCCGATGAGGCTCATGCCGATCGCCAGCCCGACGAGGGCGGAACCCGCCGAGCCGAAGCCGGTCCACCGCGCGATCATGCTGGTGTTCAGGCCCTCCCGCACACCGATGATCCCGATGAAGACCGACACGATCTCCAGGATCACGGCACCGAGGGTGAGCGCCCAGAACGCTCCCCAGAAGGTCATGCCGAACCCGAGGGTGGCGCCGAGGAGGAACTGGGACAGCGCCGAGATCTGGCCGAAGCGCTGGACGGCCACCTGGAACCAGCCGTAGCGTGCGCTCGCCGGCACGCGGCGCAGGGAGAAGTCGTCGACGGCGATCGACGACACGGGGGCCGCATCGGCCGCTTCAGTGGTCATGGGATGCTCCAAGAACGCGCGAGAGAACAGTGGGGGAAGTTCTGTTCCGCTCACGCTAAGCAGGGGCTGCCATCGGGGCCATGTGCAGGATGTCGTTTCGATTCGGTAACGCGGTGCAGCCTGCACAGTGGCGTTGCACGGCGAACAAAAATGATGCGCGATGCACCACATGCTGTTGACTGGGACGACCGGCTGCAGCTGCACGGAAGAAGGAGTCGCGGTGCCCAAGCTCATGATCGTCCTGGCGAGCGTTCGAGAGGGCCGTGTCGGCCTGCCCATCACCGAGTGGGTGAACAAGCAGATCGTGGCGGACGGCCGCTTCGAGGTGGACTACGTCGACCTGGTCGAGCTGGCGCTGCCGTTCATGGACGAGCCGAACCACCCGCGCCTCAAGCGCTACACGAAGCCGCACACCGTCGCCTGGAGCGAGCGGGTCGAGGCATCCGATGCCTTCCTCTTCGCCTTCCCCGAGTACAACTACAGCTATTCGCCGGCGATCAAGAACGCCCTCGACTACCTGCACACCGAGTGGGACCGCAAGCCGGTCGGCTTCGTCAACTGGGGCGGCAACTCGGGCGGCACGCGGGCGCAGGTGGCGCTGCGGCCGGTCATCACCGCCCTCGGCATGGTGCTCACCCACGGCAACATCGAGATCAACTTCCCGCAGAAGCAGCTGAGCGACGAGGGCGAGTTCGAGCCGAACGAGCAGCAGCAGCTGGTGCTCGGGCTCATGCTCGACGAGCTGCTCACGCTCGACCAGGCACTGCGGCCGCTGCGCGGCTGACGTCGGGGCGGATGCCTCGGGCATCCGTATTCTGCTTGCGTGGGCTCTCCGTGGGCGAGGGATCCGGCCGGACGGACGCGGCGGCAGGAAGGGGCGGCATGACGCTCGACGAGCTGCGCGCCGCGATCGCCGCCGACCCGGCGAACGCGGCGATGACCGCGGCCGGCTGGGTGCCGCTGTTCACGGCGAGCCCGAGCTCGCGGATCGTTGTGATCGGGCAGGCCCCCGGGCGCAAGGCCCAGGAGGCGGGCGTGGCGTGGCGGGACGCGAGCGGCGCGAAGCTCGTGGACTGGCTCGGCGTCACCGACGAGCTGTTCCACGACCCCGCGGCGTTCGCGATCGTGCCGATGGACTTCTACTACCCGGGCAAGGGCGTCTCGGGGGATCTGCCGCCCCGGCCGGGGTTCGCGGCGAAGTGGCATCCGCCCATCCTGGAGCAGCTGACCGAGGTGCGGCTCACGCTGCTCATCGGCTCCTACGCGCAGCGGTTCTACCTCGGCGCGCGGGCGGCGCGGACCCTCACCGAGACGGTGCGCGGCTGGCGCGACCACCTGCCGCTGCTGCCGCTCGTGCACCCCTCGCCGCTCAACTTCCGCTGGCAGGCGCGCAACCCCTGGTTCACCGAGGAGCTCGTGCCCAAGCTGCGGGCACTCGTCGCCACGGCGCTCGCCCGTCCGATGTGACAGGCTGGCAGCGCAGGCGAACGGAGGCACGAGGATGAGCTGGAGCCCGGAGCAGTACGGGATCTTCGAGGCGCAGCGCTCCCGTCCCTTCGCCGATCTGGTCGCGCGGATCACCGCGCGGAGCCCGCGCCGGGTCGTGGACCTCGGCTGCGGAACCGGAGCGCTGACCGCGACGCTCGCTGCGCGCTGGCCGGAGGCGGAGGTCGTCGGAGTCGACTCCTCACCCGAGATGCTCGCGGCGGCTGCGCGAGGGGCGGATGCCGCGCCGAACCTGTCCTTCGTGCGCGGTGACATCGCCGAGTGGATGCCGGCGGAGGGCGACGACGTCGTCATCAGCAACGCGGCGCTGCAGTGGGTGCCGGAGCATCGTCCGCTGCTGGCGCGCTGGTTCGCCGGCCTCGGCTCCGGCGCCCAGCTCGCGGTGCAGATGCCGGCGAACGCGGCCTCGCCCTCGCAGACGCTGCTGCGGGAGCTCGCGGACTCCCCGCGCTGGGCGCCGCGGCTCGACGGTCTCGTGGTCGTGCTCGAGAACGTCGCCCCGCTGCCGGAGTACCTCGAGCTCGCCTTCGCGGCCGGCCTCGCGGTCGAGGGGTGGGAGACCAGCTATCACCACGTCCTGCCGGGGGAGGACCCTGTGCTGGAGTGGGTCGCGGGCACCCGCCTGCGGCCGTTCGTCGCCGCGCTCGGGGACGAGGCGCCCGCCTTCGTCGAGGAGTACCGGCAAGCCCTGCGCGCGGCCTTCCCGCCGGGGCCGGCCGGAACCGTCTTCCCCTTTCACCGCATCTTCTTCGCGGTGGCGAAGCGATGACGGGCGAGCCGACGATCGAGCCCGTCAGCGCCGCGGAGTTCGACGCATTCTCACGCGGAGTCCTGCCGGAGCCCGCCGAGGTCGCCGCGGGCGTCTTCCTCGTCCCCGTGCCGTTCCCACCCGGCTCGGGCCTCGTCTGCACCTTCTGCTACCTCGTCGTCGACGAGCACGGCGTCGCCCATCTCATCGACGCCGGGCATCGGACCGACGAGGGCGAGCGCGCCGTCGCCGCGGCGCTCGACCGCTTCGGCCTCTCGTCGATCGCGACGATCACGGTCACGCATCTGCACCCGGACCACCTCGGCATGGCGGGTCTGCTCGCCGAGCGGTACGGCGCGCAGCTCGCCCTGCACGAGGTCGAGTGGCGGCAGCTCCGCGCGCAGGGCATGGCCACGGGCGGGATCGTGCCGGACCTCGACGCCTGGGGCGTCCCCGACGCCGAGCGGGCCACGCTGCCGCCGGTTGCCGAGGCCGACAGGGGGCGGGTGACGGATGGCCGTGCCGACATCCTGCTCACGGACGGCGAACTGCTGCCGATCCCCGGCCGGCAGCTCCGGGTCATCGCGACGCCCGGACATACCGCGGGGCACATCTGCCTGCACGACGAGGAGTCCGGCGTCGTCTTCACCGGCGACCACGTGCTGCCGCGGCTGCATCCCGGGCTCGGCCTGGGCGGGCCCGGCCCAGCTGCGTCCGGTCCGGGTACGTCCGGCGAGAGCAATCCCATCCGCGCCGCCCTCGCGTCGCTGCGTCGGGTGCGCGAGCTGCCCGCCGGACAGGTCTGCCCCGGCCACGAGTACCGCTTCACCGGACTGCGGGAGCGCTGCGACCAGCTGATCGCGCACCATCTGAGGCGTTCGGCCGAGGTGGCCGCCGTCCTCGCCGCCGAGCCGCAGGCATCCGTCTGGCGGATCGCGGGTGCGATCGGCTGGAGCGCCGGGTGGGAGCGGCTGCGCCGGGAGCGCTTCGTGTACTCCGCCCTGGCGCAGACGGCCATGCACGTCGACTACCTCCGGACCGAAGCCGGGGCATGATCTCTGGGCGCCCCGGCGCCCCGCGCCTTTCGTCCTCTGCCGCCGTGCCCGAGTCCGGCATCTGGCTGTTGTGCCGCGGCGCCGGGCACGGCACGCTGGGGATGAGCGCGCTCGGTACCCGGGCGCCGGAATCCGGGGGGAAGGGCGCGTGTCCGAAGCATCCGTCGAATCGTCGCCGCCCGTAGCGCCCGGCACACCGCCGAAGTGGGCGCGGTCGCCGTGGGTGCGGGTGCCGATCCTGCTCGGCATCCTGCTCGCGATCGACGGCGTCTGTCAGGCGATCAACGGCGTCGCCGACGTCAACCCGGTCACCGGGCTGCTCGTCGGCGTTGCGCTCGGTGTGGCCGGTGTGTTCGCCTACGCGCTGCTCGTGCGCTGGCTGGAGGCGCGCCGGTGGCCCGCCGAGCTCGCCCTGCGCGCCGCCGCGCCCGGGCTCGCCTGGGGCGTGCTGCTCGGTCTGGCGCTCTTCTCGGCCGTCATCGCGGTCATCGCGCTCGCCGGCGGCTACCGGGTGCTGGGCATCGGCTCGATTCCTGGGGCGGTCGCGTACTTCGGCGCCATGTGGACCATCGGCGTCAGCGAAGAGGTCATCTTCCGCGGCGCGCTGTTCCGCCTGGTGGAGGAGGGCGCGGGGACCTGGGTGGCCCTCGCGGCGTCGGCGCTCGTCTTCGGCGGCGCACACCTGCTGAACGCGCACGCCACCGTCTGGGGAGCGCTCGCCATCGCGATCGAAGCGGGTGTCCTGTTCGGCGCGGTCTACGCGGCCACCCGCACCCTGTGGCTCGTCATCGGGCTGCACTTCGCCTGGAACTTCGCCGAAGGCGGGATCTACGGGGCGATCGTCTCGGGCAACGACCAGGGGACCACGAGCATCCTGCGCGCGGGCTTCAGCGGCCCGACGCTGCTCACCGGCGGCGACTTCGGACCGGAGGCGAGTCTCGTCTCGATCATCGTGTGCCTGATCCCGGCCGTGATCTTCCTGGTGCTCGCGCACCGTCGCGGGCGGATCCGGCCGCTGCGGCGCCGGCGCTGAGTCGCCCATGGCGGTCAGGCCGCGCGGGCGAGGTCAGGCGGTGGCGGATGCCTGCGCGCCGGCCGACTCGACGATCGCATAGCCGCTGCCGCGGAGCCGACGGCGCTCCGCGGTGAGCTCGACGAGCAGCCGGTCGCGTGTGCCGTGGCTGTGCGCCGTGACGAGTTCGACCGCGCGGGCGGCATCGCGGGCCGCGACGGCATCCAGGATCGCGAGATGCTCCGCGCGGATCCGTTCGCGAGACTCCGGCGTCGTCACCGACAACCAGCGCGCCCGCAGCAGCCGGGTCAGCACCGAGCCCATCCCCTCGGCGAGGAAGGGATTGCCCGACAGCCGGCTGAGGGCGACGTGGAAGTCCGCGCCGTCCCGCACGCCGGTCGCGGTGTCGTCCTCCTGACCGTTCTGGGCCTCGACGCGCGCGCGCAGCAGCGCGAGCCGGTCGTCGTCGGCGCGCTCGACGGCCAGCCGGACCGCGGCCGTCTCGAGCGCCTCGCGGTACTCCATCACGGCGCGCACCTCGGCGAGATCGATGGGGGCCACGCGCCAGCCGCGGCCGGCACGCTGCGTGAGGCCCTCGGCCTCGAGGCGCACGAGCGCGGCGCGGATCGGCGTGCGTGAGGCGCCGAGCAGCGTCTCGAGACCGCGTTCGCTCAGCCGCTCGCCCGGCAGGAGCTCGAAGCCGAGGATCGCCGTCCGCAAGCCCTCGTACGCGTTGTCGCCGGCGATCGCCGCCATTTGCCCCTCCCTTGGTATACCAATAAGGTATCCCAATATGAGCGCGACTTCGAGCACAACGAGCATCGAGCGGACCCCGGCGGCGGCCTGGCGGATGCTCGCGCTCGGCGTCGCCGCACAGGCGGCGGGCACGCTGCTCGTGTCGACCCCGGCCTATCTGATCCCGCTGCTGCATGTCGAGCGCGGCATCCCGCTCGCCCGGGCGGGGCTGCTCGCCGCCGCCCCGACCTTCGGCATGGTGCTCACGCTCGTGCTGTGGGGCGCGCTCGCCGACCGGCGCGGTGAACGCTGGGTGATCGCCGGGGGACTGGGGCTGACCGCCGTCTTCGCACTCGTCGCCGTGCCCGTGCACGGCTTCGTCGGGCTCGGTCTGCTCCTGATGCTCGGTGGCGCGGCATCCGCTTCGACCAATGCGGCCAGCGGCCGCGTTGTGGTGGGCTGGTTCCCGCGCTCGCGCCGGGGCCTTGCGATGGGCATCCGGCAGATGTCCCAGCCGCTCGGCGTCGCGGCCGCCGCGATCGCCGTGCCGCCGCTCGCGCACCGCTGGGGAACGGGCGCACCGCTGCTCCTCGCCGGGGGAGTGCTCGCCGTGCTCGCGGTGCTGTGCGCGTTCGGCATCGCGAACCCGCCGCGACCGCCGGCTGCCCCCGCTTCGGCGGACACCCCCGCCAATCCCTACCGGGCGAGCGGTTTCCTCGTGCGCATCCATGTGGTCTCGATGCTGCTCGTCGTGCCGCAGTTCACGCTCTCGACCTTCGGCCTCGTCTGGCTCATCACCCAGCTGCACTGGACCGCGGCGGCCGCGGGCGTCGTGATCTCCGCCAGCCAGTTCGTCGGCGCGTTGGGGAGGATCGGCGTCGGAGTGCTCTCCGACCGGGTCGGCAGCCGTGTGCACGTGCTGCGCTGGGTCGCCGTGAGCGGCGTGGTCGTGATGCTCGCGCTTGCCGCGACGGGCCTCGTGCACTGGAGCGTCGCGGCCGCCGTCATGCTCGTCGTCGCGACCACGGTGAGCGTCGCGGACAACGGCCTCTCGTTCACCTCGGTCGCCGAGGCGGCGGGGCACGCCTGGTCGGGCCGCGCGCTCGGAGTGCAGAACACGGGGCAGTTCCTCACCGCCTCGGCGGTCGGCCCCGGAATCGGAGCGCTCATCACCGTCGTCGGCTACCCCGTCGCGTTCGCGCTCGTTGCGCTCGCGCCGCTCCTGTCGATCCCGCTGGTGCCGCGTCGCGACCGGCACTGGGGCGGCTGAGGCGGCCGGTGTCGCCGCCTCAGCTCGCCCTCTTCAGCGTGCCCTCCGTGTGCGCCCGGCGGTCGCTGTAGGAGTGGTCATCGCCGAGCTCGCAGTCGCAGGCGACGAGCAGCACATCGCCCGTGCGTGCGTGGGTGACGACCTCTGCGTGCCACGGCGGAGTGAGGCGCAGGGCCATGCGGTCGTTGTCCGTGATGCCGATGCCGGCCAAATACTGGTTGCCCATACCTGGAGAGACCCGGCACGGCGCGAATCATGACGCGGTTCGGGCCAGCAGCGCCGGATCGAGCCGGATGCGTCGCAGCAGCTGCGCATTGAGCGCCACGATGATCGTCGAGAGCGACATCAGGATCGCACCGACGGCCGGGGAGAGCACGAAGCCGACCCCGGCCAGCACGCCGGCGGCGAGCGGCACGGACGCGACGTTGTACGCCGTCGCCCAGACGAGGTTCTGAACCATCTTGCGGTAGCTCGCC
The DNA here is from genome assembly GCA_036398375.1 of Gryllotalpicola sp. Lineage (GTDB taxonomy): Bacteria > Actinomycetota > Actinomycetes > Actinomycetales > Microbacteriaceae > Gryllotalpicola. Next base: position 209 of record DASWPQ010000026.1, on the reverse strand, counting down.
CGCGACAGCTCGATGACCGAGAGCACCGCCCGCGGATCGCTCGAGACGAGCACCACGCCGGCCGACTCGATGGCGACGTCCGTGCCCGCACCGATCGCGATGCCGACGTCGGCGCGGGCCAGAGCAGGGGCGTCGTTGACGCCGTCGCCGACCATCGCGACCGTCCGCCCGCGCTGCTGCAGCTCGGCGACCTTCGCATCCTTGTCGGC
>DASWPQ010000025.1:0-38844 GCA_036398375.1 Gryllotalpicola sp. | reverse complement strand
GCCGCCGATCGGGGCGCCGTTGCCGGGCGCCGTGGTGAGCCGCGCCGTGATCGGCTCACCAGCGAGACTCGTCGCGGCGACGTCCTCCGCGGAGAGCCGGCCGAGCCGCGCCTTCTGCGCCTTCGACGCCGGAGCGTCGATCCTCGCGTAGGCGGGATCGCCGAAGGCGGTGGTGAGCCCCAGGTAGCGCCGGGACGGGGACTCGCCGCTGACCGCGACGATCTCTGCGGCGAGCAGGGCGAGCAGGATGCCGTCCTTGTCCGTCGTCCACACCGAGCCGTCGCGCTCGAGGAAGGAGGCGCCGGCGGACTCCTCGCCGCCGAAGGCGACCGTGCCGTCGGAGAGGCCGGGGACGAACCACTTGAAGCCGACCGGCACCTCGTCGAGCCGCCGGCCCAGGTCGGCCGCGACCCGGTCGATCATCGAGGAGGAGACCAGGGTCTTGCCGATGGCGGCGGCGGCCGGCCAGTCGGTGCGCTTCTGGAACAGGTAATTGATCGCGACGGCCAGGTAGTGGTTGGGGTTCATCAGGCCGCCGTCGGGCGTCACGATGCCGTGCCGGTCGCTGTCGGCGTCGTTGCCCGTGACGACCTGGAACTCGTCCTTGTGCTCGAGCACCGAGGCCATCACGTACTTCGAGGACGGGTCCATGCGGATCTTCTCGTCCCAGTCGAGCGTCATGAACGGCCACCTCGGGTCGACGCGCGGGTTCACGACGGTCAGGTCGAGGCCGTACTTCTCGCCGATCAGCTGCCAGTACGAGACGGATGCCCCGCCGAGCGGATCCGCGCCGATCCGCACCCCGGCCGCCTTGATCGCGTCGATGTCGATGATCTTGACGAGGTCGCTGACGTACTCCTCTCGGAAGTCGTAGCCCTCAACCGCGCTCGGCTCCGCGCGCTCGACACCCGCCATGCCGTTCGCGATGATCTCGTTGGCGCGGTTCGCGATCCAGCTCGTCGCATCGGTGTCGGCGGGGCCGCCGTGCGGGGGGTTGTACTTGAAGCCGCCATCGCGGGGCGGGTTATGCGACGGCGTCACGACGATGCCGTCGGCCTGCGGCCCGCCCGGGTGCTCCGTGTTGTATTTGATGATCGCGTGGCTCACCGCAGGGGTCGGCACGTAGTCGTCGTGGGCGTCGGTGTACACCTCGATCTGGTTGCCGGTGAGCACCTCGAGCGCGGTGGTCAGGGCCGGGCCCGAGAGCACGTGCGTGTCGGCGCCGATGAACAGCGGCCCCGTGACGCCCTGCGACTCGCGGTACTCGACGATGGCCTGGGTGCAGGCGGCGATGTGGTCCTCGTTGAAGGCGGTGTCGAGAGAGCTGCCCCGGTGGCCCGAGGTGCCGAAGACCACGCGCTGGGCCGGGATCGAGGCATCCGGATGCAGCTCGTAGTAGGCCCTGACGACCGCCTCGTCGTCGATCAGATCGGATTCCTGCGCGTACGTGCCGGCACGAGAAGTCATGGCTCCCATCCTGTCAGGGGCTCCCGTCACGCAACACCCCGTCGGCCCGCCGCGAGCTCCGCGAACCGCAGCGTCACCAGGCCGTTCAGGATGCTTTCGGCGGAACTCGCGCACCGGGACCGGCCGGTAACCTGAACCCATGAGCGAGACCTCCGAGACCTACAGCTACCTCGGGCCGGCCGGGACCTTCACGGAGCTCGCGCTCAAGCAGGTCGAGGCGGCCGTGGGCAAGCCGTGGCGGTCCGTCAACAACGTCGGCGAGGCGCTCGACGATGTCGTGAACGGGCGCTCGACCGCAGCGATGATCGCGATCGAGAACTCCCTCGACGGCGGGGTGAGCGCGACGCAGGACGCGCTCGCCACGATGCCCGGCCTGCGCATCCTGGGCGAGTACCTGGTGCCCGTCGGCTTCGTGCTCGTCGCCCGGCCGGGCACGCGGCTGGAGGACGTCCAGACCGTCGCGGCGCATCCCGTCGCCTACGCGCAGTGCCGCGGCTGGCTGGACCGGAACCTGCCCGCGCACGCGCACCTGCCGGCGTCGAGCAACGTCCAGGCGGCGACGCAGCTGCTGCAGACGGATGCCGCGGGCGGCCCGGCATCCGTGGCCGACGCCGCGATCGCCCCGCCCACGATCGTCGACCACCACGAGCTCGCGGTGCTCGCCGAGGACATCATCGACAACACGAACGCGGTCACGCGCTTCGCCCTCGTGGGCAAGGGCGGTGAGATCCCGCCGGCGACGGGCGCCGACAAGACGAGCCTCATCGCCGAGCTGCCGACGGACCGCTCCGGCTCGCTGGTCGAGTTGCTCGAACAGTTCTCGACCCGCGGCGTCAACATGAGCCTGCTCGAGTCGCGGCCGATCGGCGACGTCCTGGGCCGGCACCGCTTCATCATCGACATCGACGGCCACATCGCCGAGGAGCGCATCGCCGACGCCCTGCTCGGCGTCTACCGTTTCACGCCGCGGGTCATCTTCCTCGGCTCGTACCCCCGCGCCGACCGCCAGCCCGTCGAGTACGACCCGCGCTATGCCGACGAGGTGTTCGTCGAGGCGCGCGACTGGCTGCGCGGACTGCTCTCCGGCTCAGGCGACTGACGGCGCCGACCCGGTGGGCCGTCGCGCGGCGGGCCGCTGAGCCGCCACGTCGCTAGACCCCGAGCGATCTGCGGTCGTGGGGCCCGGACTCCGCGGCGGAACTGCCCTGCGCCTTCAGCACCTCGTCGAGCCGCTCCGTCACGGCGGCGTCGAAGGCGTTCGCCCACACGACGTAGCCGCGATCGTTGGGGTGGAAGAGATCGCCCGCGAACTGCGTGGCGACGCCGATCATGCCCTCGCGCTTCATCGCGTCGTGCAGGTCCACGACGCGCAGGCCGTGCCGTGCGGCGGCCGCCCGCAGCAGCCGGTTGCCCTGCTGCGCCTTCCGCTCGCCCGGCAGGAAGTAGAAGCTCGGCAGGTCGGCGACGATCGCATGCTTCGGCAGCTGGGCGAACAGGGCGTCGATCTGCTCCCCGAAGCGATGCGGATCCCAGTTCGCGATGTCGTTCGCGCCGATCGCCACCGTGACGATGTCCGGGGTGAGCCGTTGGAAGCGGGGCAGCTCCTTCTCGAGCGCGGTGGAGACCGTCGCACCGGAAATGCCGAGGTTGGTCACGCGCACCCGCTGGTGGGAGAGCTGCTCGAGGCGCTTCGCGATCACGCCGACGTAGCTGCGGGCCGGACGTGAGGCGCCGATGCCTTGGGCGGCGGAGTCGCCGATCGCGACGTAGCTGAGCTCGCCCGGCATCTCCCGGCGGGCGCGCCAGTAGGCGCTGTGCACGGGGATGTTGTCGGAGAGGATCTTCTGCCAGGTCACCTGCCGCTGCGTCAGCCAGCGGTACCAGGCGTAGCCGCCGGCGGCGAGGGCGGCGGTCGCGCCTACGGCGAGCAGGGCCTTCGAGCTTCCGCGCATGATGTCGAGCGTACGCGCTCGGGCGCCGCGCCGGACCGGGGCGAGGCGCCCGAGCGGGGCGGGTCAGCGGGCGGGCACCCGCACGATGAGGCTGCCGGCGTCGGTGCGGAACGTGGCGCGGAGGACCGTGCCGAACTCGTCGCCGTCCAGCTCCGCCTGGATCGGCTGCTCGACCTTGATGGTGACGACGGGGCCGCGTGCGTACTCCAGCACGTTCGGGGAGAGGCGGGACTGGAAGGTGATGAGCTTTCGCCCCAGGCGGCTGCGGCGCAGCACGTGGTTCTCCCACACGATGGTGCGGCCGATGAAGAACCAGCCGAAGAGCGACTTGGGGTGCATCACGGCGACGTCGAGCACACCGTCGTCGATCTGTGCCCCGGGGATCAGCTCGACCCCGCCCGGCAGGCCGCCGACGTTGCCGACGAGCACCGAGTGCACGTCGAAGCCGTGGATCGTCGGCTCCTCGCCCGGCCGGTCGATGCGCAGCTTCGACTTCACCGGCTTGGAGGTGATGACCGAGCGCAGCACGCCGTCGACGTAGGCGAGCCACCCCAGTTTCTCCTTGAGCGCGGGGTTCGTGTTGGCGATCATGGCGGCGTCGACCCCGACGCCGGCGACGACCATAAACGGATGCTCCGTCGTGACGTCGTCCGGAGCGGTGAGCTCCGCCAGGCCGACGTCCACCACCCGGTCCTGGCCGGTGAAGGCGAGCTCCACGGCGGCGTCTGGGTCGCCGATGGGGATGCCGAGGTTGCGCGCGAGCAGGTTTCCGGTGCCGCTCGGCACGATGCCGAGCGCGGCGCCCGTGTGCCGCAGCGCCCCCGCGACGGCGCGGATCGTGCCGTCGCCGCCTGAGGCGATCACGAGCCGGGCGCCGGCCGCGACGGCCTGCCCGGCGGCATCCGCCCCCTCGTCATCGACCGTGGTCTCGAACCACAGCGGGCGCCCCGCGCCGCTGTCGTAGGCGTACCGGGTGATCGCGTGCCGCACGCGCATCACGTCGCCCTTGATCGGGTTGAGCACGGCCGCGACGGTGCCCGTGCCCGTGCGGGCCAGTTCGGGCGCGGGATCGCTCATCTCACATAAAGTACCCGGCAATGCGCGCTGCATAGACTTGTGTCTTGTGATCGACCCTGTTCTGCTCCGCGAGAACCCCGATGTCGTCAGAGCCTCGCAGGCGGCCAGGGGTGAATCCCCTGACACTGTGGACGCGGCGCTCGCCGCGGATGTGAGCCGCCGGGCGGCGATCACCGCGTTCGAGGCGCTGCGGGCCGAACAGAACGCGCATGGCAAGCTCGTCGCGAAGGCGCCGAAGGATGAGAAGGCCGCGCTCGTCGCGCAGGCGCAGGAGCTGGCGGCGCGGGTGAAGGCCGCGCAGGCGGCCGTGACGGACGCCGAGGCCGAGTTCGAGGCATCCGTTCGTGCCCTCGGCAACATCGTGATCGACGGCGTGCCGGCCGGCGGTGAGGACGACTACGTCGTGCTCAAGACGGTCGGCGAGGTGCCGAGCTTCGACTTCGAGCCGCGCGACCACCTCGAGCTCGGCGAGCTGCTCGATGCCATCGACATGGTGCGCGGCGCGAAGGTCTCCGGCGCCCGCTTCGACTTCCTGAAGGGCGTCGGCGCCCGGCTCGAGCTCGCCATCCTGAACATGGCGCTCGACAAGGCGCTCGCGAACGGCTTCGTCCCGCTCATCACGCCGACGCTCGTCAAGCCCGAGATCATGCAGGGCACCGGGTATCTGCAGGCCCACGACGACGTGTACCACCTCGACAGCGACGACCTCTACCTCACCGGCACGAGCGAGGTCGCGCTCGCCGGCTACCACGCCGACGAGATCGTCGACCTCGAGCCCGGCCCGCTGCGCTACGCCGGCTGGTCCACCTGCTACCGCCGTGAGGCCGGCTCGGCGGGCAAGGACACCCGCGGAATCATCCGCGTGCACCAGTTCAACAAGCTCGAGATGTTCGTCTACGCCCGGCCGGAGGACGCCGAGGCCGAGCACGCCCGGCTGCTCGGCTGGCAGGAGGAGATGATGCAGGCGCTCGAGCTGAGCTACCGCGTCATCGACACGGCCGCGGGCGACCTCGGGTCGAGCGCCGCCCGGAAGTATGACGTCGAGGCCTGGATCCCGACGCAGGGCACCTACCGCGAGCTCACCTCGACCTCGAACTGCACGACCTTCCAGGCCCGCCGGCTCGGCGTGCGCTATCGCCCGGGCAGCGGACCCGGTGAGGGGAGGACCACCCCGGTCGCGACGCTCAACGGCACGCTCGCGACGACGCGGTGGATCGTGGCGATCCTCGAGACTCACCAGCAGGCCGACGGCTCGGTGCGTGTGCCGGAGGCGTTGCGGCCGTACCTCGGCGGCCTCGAGGTGCTCGTGCCGGTCAGGGCGACGGCATGAGCGACCCGATCGGGCACAGCTCGATCGGCGCGTCGCTGCGCGAGGACCTGACGAATCCTCGCTCGGAGCGAGCGGCGCGTCTGCTCGTCGGCCTCGACGTCGACGGCACCCTCATCCACGAGGATGAGACCATCTCGCCCGTCGTGCGCGACGAGGTGCTGCGGGTGCAAGGGCTCGGCCACGAGGTCACCCTCGCGACCGGGCGGAGCTGGGAGCGGGCGCAACCGATCCTGGAGCACTTCGGTCTCGCGCCGCAGTTCGTGGTGTGCTCGAACGGCGCGCTGATCATGGAGCAGGACGCCGCGGAGCAGAGCGGCTACCGGCGCGAGTGGGTCGAGACCTTCGACCCCACCGAGGTGCTGCGCACGATCCGCGGTCACCTGCCGCAGGGCAGCTTTATGGTCGAGGATGCCACCGGCTTCCGGCGCTACACCGAGAGCATGACCGACTGGGATCTGACGAAGGCCGAGCAGGTCGACTTCGACCGGCTCGCCGACTTCCCAGCCACCCGCGTGGTCGTCGTCTCGCCCTCGCATGACGCTGACGAGTTCCTCGACATCGTGACCGCCATGGGGCTGAGCAAGGTGTCCTACTCGATCGGCTGGACCTCGTGGCTCGACATCGCGCCCATGGGCGTGAACAAGGCCACCGCGCTCGAGCGGGTGCGTGATGAGCTGCGGATTCCGCGCAGCGACGTCTTCGTCGCGGGGGACGGGCGCAACGATCTGGAGATGTTCGCCTGGGCGCTCGCCGGCGGCGGTCGCGCCGTCGCGATGGGGCAGGCGCCGGATGAGGTGCAGACGGCCGCGGGCGAGGTCACCGGAACCGTCGACGCGGACGGGCTCGCGGCGGCGCTCGCGACGATCCGCTAGAGCCGTGGGCCTTTAGCACCTCGGAGGGCATTGCCAGGACTGATCTGGCAGGGTGGGAGTCCCGTGTGCCCGAACCGGAGAGGACGTGGATGACCGAGCAGTTGCGCCCGCGGCACGACCGCCCGGGTCGGCCCCAGACCATCGCTCGGCACGGGCGCCTCGGCCGCAGGCATCCGTTCGCCGCCCTCGGAAAGATCTTCGCAGGCATCGCCGTCGTCGCCTCCGTGAGCGCGTTCTCGATCGCCGGCATGGCTTTCGGCGACGTCCTGCACTCCACGAAGCCGGCCGTGGATCTGGTCGACCCGACCACGCACAAGGTGGTCACGCAACAGCAGGGCATTGACGCGCTGCAGGGCTCCTTCAACATGCTGCTGGCGGGTTCGGACTCCGGGGACGGCAATGCGGCGTACGGGACGCGTGGCGAGAACCTCAACGACGTGACCATGCTCATGCATGTCTCCGCCGACCACCAGCACGTCACCGTGGTCAGCTTCCCCCGCGACATGCTCGTGCCGATCCCGTCCTGCCCGAACCCGAAGGGTGGCTCCTATTCGGCGATGAGCTCGCAGAAGATCAACGTGACGCTCGAATACGGCGGCCTCGCGTGCACGGTGCTCACGGTGCAGCAGCTCACGGGCCTGTCGATCCCGTACGCGGCGCTGATCCAGTTCGACGGTGTCGTCGACATGTCGAACGCCGTCGGCGGGGTGCCCGTCTGCCTCTCCGGCCCCATCAAGGACCCCTACACCGGGCTCGACCTGCCCGCCGGCACGACCTCGATCAAGGGGCAGCAGGCGCTCGCCTTCCTGCGCACCCGGCACGGCGTCGGCGACGGCTCCGACCTCGGCCGCATCAGCAACCAGCAGGTGTTCCTCTCTTCGCTCGTACGCACCATCAAGTCGGCGGACACGCTCGGCAACCCGATCAAGGTGTACTCGCTCGCGAAGGCCGCCGCATCGAACATGCAGCTGTCGACGTCCCTCTCGAACGTGCAGACGATGGCCTCCATGGCCGTCGCCCTCAAGGGCGCCGACCTCTCCAACGTCGTGTTCGTGCAGTTCCCGACCTCCTATGTCGACGGGGGCGGAGCCGTGCAGCCCGACCAGAGCGCGGCGGGCCAGCTCCTGACCGCCCTGCAGGACGACCGGCCGGTCTCGGTCACCGGCGACACCGGCCTCGGTTCGGTGCAGGACCCGGCGCACGCGACGCCGTCGTCGACGCCGAGCTCACCCCCGGCCGCGGGCTCCGCGACAACGCCGTCGCATGCCGCCGCCACCGCGCCGGCGACGAGCACCGCCACGCCGTCGTCCGCGCCCGGTTCGGGCTCGGTGGCGCTGCCCTCCGAGGTGCACGGGCAGACGGCCGGTGACTACACCTGCTCCCGACCCTTCGGCGAGTAGGCGAGCGGCCGTCTCGCGCCGCATCTCCGCGCGTCGCGTCGCGGATGGGCGCCTGTAGACTTCAGGCGTCTGGAGGGCTGTCCGAGCGGCCTAAGGAGACTGTCTTGAAAACAGTTGTGGCGCAAGCTACCGGGGGTTCGAATCCCTCGCCCTCCGCCGTGTGATGTCGTCTGGGCTGCTGCCCGCGTGACGGCTCCCTGTCGCATCGGACCGCGGGTCCCGGCATCCCGGTCGTTTCGCGCGTAGGCGCGACCATCTCGGCCGGGGGAGCCGCAGGGTCGAGCCGGGCCACCACCGGGCCAGTGCGATCCGGTCTCAGGACGTCGAAGGGGCGTCGTGCGCGACGTCGCTGAGGGTGAAGACGGTGTAGCCGTGGCGGATGCCGTTGACCTGCAGCTCGATGGCGTGCTCCCCGGGGTAGTGCACGCGGGTCGTCATCTGGCGCAGGGTGTGGGTCTTGCTGACCGTGATCCGGCCGCCGGCCGGAATCTGGCCGGTCAGGAGCTTGAAGACCTTCGGGGCGAGCCTGCCGTCCGCCTTGCGGTAGTGGATCACGTAGTCGACGACCGCCATCGCGTCCTGCTCGGTGGGGTTGCCGATGTCGGCGGTGAAGGCGAGCTCGCCGGGGAGGAGGACGTCATCGGCGGCGAGCCGGATGCTCCCGACCGTGAACTCGACGGCGCGGACGCCGAGAAGGGCGAGCGCCCCGGGATGCGCGCGCTTGACGAGGGTGCGCAGGCCGCGACGAACGACGGATGCCGTGTTGCGGTCCGGCGCGGACATCCACCGGGCCGCGGTCGCCACCACGAGCTCGGGGGCATCGCGGCTGAGGTCGTTCAGGTGGTTGCCGACGGAGCGCCGCACGTAGTCGCTGGGGTCGCGGTAGAGCCGGTCGAGGATCGGCACCGTGACCCCGGGGCGGGCGAGGAGCGCGCGCACACGGATCGCCCACGGCAGGTAGGCGCGGGTGCCCTCGGAGGCCAGGCGGCGCACGTGCTCGTTCCCGTCCGCGGTCCAGCCGAGGGCGGCGGCGATGCTTCGGTCCAGATCCGCCTCGAGAAGCCGGCGGATGGGGAACTCGGCGGTGAGGCGGCTCGTGAGCCGGCGGAGCAGCTCGAGGGCCGCGTCGAGCTCGGCCGGGCTGCCGTCCTCCAGCGCGCGGGTGACGGCGGCCTCTCCCACCGGCCAGATCGCCCAGCCCTCATAGCCCGGATCGTCCAGGAGGCCGTGGGCCATCCGAGCCGTCTCGTCGAAGTCGGTCGTGTGCGCGACGAGCCTCCCGGCCACCAGGTCGACGCGCTCGCGCAGGCTCAGCGGCGCGAGCAGGTGCTCGTCGATCGCCGCGAGCGCGTCCGCCGCCCCGTCGCGGCCCTGCCGACGGGCCCGATCGGCGAGGTCGTGGATGACGGCGGTGTTGAGCAGCTCGTTCATCGCGCCCACGCGGTGCCTCCTGGATGATCGTGCGTCACGCGGCCGTCGCGTCGTATTCGGACGGCCGGTTGTGGATCACGGTCAGCGAGACGATCTTGCCATCGCGGATCGAGAAGTAGTTGCTCATGATCAGCACCTCCGGAAGCTGCGACGTGTCGTAGTCGCCGTCGTAGCGGCCGCGCACGATCACGTCGCCGTGGTGATCGAGCACCTCCACCGGGTCGATGGTCACATGGTCGCCGACCATCTCCGTCTCCACCCAGCGGCGCACCACCGCGGCGCCATGGATCTCGCGCCGGTTGTCGTTCACATAGGCGTCGTCGGCGAACGTCGCCATGATCGCGTCGGTGTCGGACGCGTTGACCGCGCGAATGTGCGCGGCCACAATGCCGTCCAGGGTGATCTCGGTAGCCATTCCGGCTCTCCTTTCGTCGTGTCCTCCGGCCGTCCCGGGGACGACATCCACGGTGCGCGATGCCGCCGCAGGAGGGTCGAGCCGTGTTCGATGCTGGACCCTCTCCCTGCCGGAGAGTCCAGACTGAGACCCATGTCCGAGTTGCTGTCGATCGGCGATTTCGCTCGCGCCACCCACCTGAGCGTGAAGGCGCTGCGGCACTATCACGAGCAGAGGCTGCTCGAACCGGTGCGCATCGATGCGGCATCCGGTTATCGCCGTTATGGGCTCGAGCAGATCCCGACCGCGCAGATCATCCGTCGCTTCCGCGCCCTCGGGATGCCTCTGGAGGACATCCGGGATGTGCTGCGCACCAGCGACCTCACCGCCCGCAATGAGCTGATCGCCCGCCATCTGCGGCGTCTGGAGCGCGAGCTGGCGAGCACCCAGAGCGCCGTCGCCTCCCTGCGCGACCTGCCCGAACACCCGCAGATCGCGACCCCGATCGAGCATCGCCGGCTTCCCGCCTGGCGGGCGGCCGCGGTCACCGGTGAGGTCGAGACGGCCGACATCGGGGCCTGGTACAGCGGCGCTCTCGGAGAGCTCTACCCCGTCAACCGGCACCACACCGCGGGTCGGAGCCGATGGCGCACCGAGATCGGGTGGCCCATCTTCGCGACCGGGGTGCCCGGGCACGACCGGGGACGGGCCTGAGCCGGCTGCTTCTACTTGGACGACCCGACGCCGGCCGTGTCGCCGGACGCGGTGTCGTCGTCGTCGCCCGCCACGGGCATCCGGTCACCGCGCGGAGCAGGAAGGCCACGGCCGAGCTGATCTACGACAACACGGCGCTCGACGTCATCGTCGCGCCCAGCTGAGGCACTCCGGCTCCCCGGTGCGGCCGCGACCCGGCGACGATCGGGCCGGCGTTCTGCGCGACCCAGGCGACGAGCGGCAGCATGCGCTCCATCAGCTCGGCTCCGAGCGGCGTCAGCCGGTAGTCAACGCGCGGCGGCACCTCGGGGTAGGCGTGGCGCTCGACGATCCCGTCCCCCTCGAGGGTGCGCAGCGTCGAGGCGAGCATCTTCTCGCTGATGCCCTCGACATCGCGCCGCAGCTCGCCCCAGCGGCGGGTGCCGTCGGTCAGGGCGAGGAGCACGAGGACGCCCCACTTGCTCATCACATGGTCGAGGACGACGCGGGTCGGGCACCCGGCCGTGAAGACCTCACCGGATTCGGCCCGGATCTGCGCAAGACTTACCATCATGTGGGTACCTTACGCGAAAGTGGGTACCGCCGAATGGGAAGTGCCACGCCGCCGTCGCGGTTGCCTGTGGGGTCCGCACCGATTCCCCAGGAAAGGAACACCATGACGGTTCTCGTCACCGCTGCATCCGGCCAGCTCGGCCGACTCGTCGTCGACGCGCTGCTGGCCCGCGGCGCCCGCCCGGCCGACATCGTCGCCACCGCTCGCGACACCACGAAGATCGCCGATCTGAGCGAGCGCGGGCTCCGCGTCGCCGAGCTCGACTACGCCCGCCCCGACACGATCGCCCCGGCCCTCGACGGCGTCGACACCCTGCTTCTGGTCTCCGGCTCGGAGCCAGGGGGTCGCGCCGCCCTGCACCAGAACGTGATCGACGCCGCAGCCGCCGCCGGGGTGCGGAAGCTCGTCTACACGAGCGCCCCGCGCGCTACGACGAGCTCGCTCGTCGTCGTCCCCGACCACAAGGAGACCGAGGGGGCCATCGCCGCCTCCGGCGTCCCGGCCGTGATCCTGCGCAACAACTGGTACACGGAGAACTACGCCCCCGATCTGGCCCGCGCCGCCGACACCGGGGTACTGGCCGCCTCAGCCGGCGCCGGACGGGTGGCGAGCGCGAGCCGGGCCGACTACGCCGAGGCGGCCGCGGTCGTGCTGCTCGAGGACGGGCACCTCGGTCGGGTCTACGAGCTCGGCGGCGACGTCGCCTGGGACTACCCGACGCTCGCCGAGGCCATGAGCCAGGTGCTCGGCCGGCCCGTGGCCTACACGCCGCTCACGACCGAGGAGCACGTCGCCGCCCTTGAGGCCGCGGGGCTGGATGCCGGTCTGGCGGGCTTCATCGCCGCGATGGACGCCGGCATCCGCGACGGCGGGCTCGCGGAGACGGACGGGACGCTCTCCCGGCTGATCGGCCGGCCGACCACCCCGCTGGTCGAGGGGCTGAAGGCCGTCGCGCCGTCCGCGTCCTGAGCGGCGCCTCGTCGCATCCGGTCGGCGTGCGTTGCACGGGGTGATGCCCGCCGCAACGCACGCCGACCGGATGTTGCCGCCGATCAGGAGCTCTGCCCGAGAGCCCGCGCAAAGGCATCCGTTACAGCATTGAGATTCGCGTGGGCCATAATGACGCTCACATGGTCAGCTGACCCCGTGAGGTGGGAATGAGCGATCCGCGACCCGGGCCGGGAATGCTGCGGCATGCCAAGGCCGCCGCGCGGCGTCCCGTCGCGCTCGCCGGCAAGGTGGTCGCCTCGGTCGTCGGGGTCGCGCTCGTCAGCTCGCTCGGCATCGCGGCCATCGCCGTGGCCGACGTCAACCAGAACATCCAGTCGAAGCCCGTCGTCCACCTCGTCGAGCAGGCCGGCTCCAGCAACGCGCCGCAGGTGAAGAAGTCGGTCTCCGGCACCGCATTGCAGGGCGAGATCAACATGCTGCTGGTCGGCACCGACACGCGCGAGGACCAGGGCGGGCAGTTCGACAACAAGGCGGACCAGCAGGCGTCGAGCGGCGCGGGCAACAACGATGTGACGATGCTGCTGCACATCAACGCGGCGCACACGGCTGCGACGGTGGTCAGCTTCCCCCGCGACCTGCTCATCCCGATCCCCTCGTGCCCCGATCCAGACGGCGGCTGGTACAGCGCCATGTCCTCGCAGATGCTGAACACCTCGCTCACCTACGGCGGACTCGCGTGCCCCGTGCTGACGGTCGAGCAGCTGCTCGGCATCAATGACATCGACTACGCCGCGGAGATCAGCTTCGACGGGGTCGCGGCGATGTCGGATGCCGTCGGGGGAGTGCCGGTGTGCGTCGCGTCGCGCATCTACGACCCGTACACGAACCCGGCGCTCGACCTCGAACCGGGCACCCACAACGTCAAGGGCTGGGAGGCGCTGAGCTTCCTGCGCTCCCGGCACGGCGTCGACGATGGCAGCGACCTCGCACGTATCAGCAACCAGCAGAACTTCCTCTCCTCGCTGCTGCGCACGATCACCTCGGCGGGCACGCTCAGCAACCCCGTGAAGCTGTACGAGCTCGCGCAGGCGGCGACGAAGAACATGGTCCTCTCCGACACGCTGCGGGAGCCGCAGACGATGGTCGGCATGGCGCTCGCACTCAAGGACATCCCGCTCTCGCAGATCACCTTCGTGCAGTACCCGGTCTTCACCGCGCCGCAGGATGCCAACCGGCTCATCCCGGACTCCCGCAACGCCGAGCTCCTGGCCGAGGCGATCCAGACCGACCAGCCCGTCACGCTCTCCGGCTCGACCGGCCGCGGTACGGTGGCGGCACCGGGCAGCACCTCCTCGCCGACGCCGACGGACACCGCGACCACGCCGCCGATGTCCACCGCACCCGCCGACGGCTCGACGCCGACCCCGACCTCGACGGATGTCACGCTGGGGTCGAACGCGCCCGGCCAGACCGCGGCCGAGCAGACCTGCACCAAGGGTGTGAACGGCAACTATTGATGGGCGGGCGGATGCCTGCGCGGCGGGATGCCTGAGCAGTCGGTTCCCTGAGCGGCAGAGGACTCAATCGATGGGCTCGGCCTGATATGGTGTAACGGATGTCCGCCGAGGCGGGTGTTGGAGACGTCGCATAGTCCGGTCGAGTGCACCACCCTGCTAAGGTGGAGTGGGAGTAATCCCACCGAGGGTTCAAATCCCTCCGTCTCCGCCAAAACGGCTGATCATAAGCCGATTTCGCGGCCATGAGTTTTTTCGGAACGCGGGTTTCCCTCCGGTTCTCGCGAAAAGTGTCCGATTTGTGTCCGGGGTTTCGGAGCGACTCCTCGGCGGCGAGTCGGCGGACGAAGTCGCAGCGCTGCCCCTCGCCGAGGATGTGGGCGTAGACCTTCAGGACGGTGCGTGCCTCGTCGCCGAGGTAGTCGGCGACCTCATGGACGGGCGTTCCCTGCCGCAGCCAGGTGGAGGCGGCGTAGTGCCGCAGCGCGTGCGGCCGGAAGCCGATGGGGAACTTCCGGATGACGCCGACCTTGAGCTGTCCGCCGCGCTGGTTGGTGAACAGATAGTCGTCGTCCTGCTTGCCTGCGGCGTGGGTGCGGAAGAGCTCGAGGCCTCGCGGGGACAGCGGCGCCAGGCGGGTGCCGCGCCAGGATTTCGGTCCCTTCTCCTCGTAGCCGGTGGAGTGCGAGCGCTCGACGGAGAGCTGCGGCAGGGGGCCTCGATCAGCCAGGCCAGGCGGGCCGCGCGCAACTCGCCCCGTCGCAGCCCGGTCAAGGACTCGAACTCGTAGACATCGGCGAGGTCGGGGCGATGCTCACGCACGGCACGGATCCTGGCGGCGAGTTGTTCCGGGGTCGGGACGTCGGCGGGGCTCACGGAGTGCTCGGTGATCGACAGCTCGGGGATCCTCTTCATCGTCCGCACCGGGTGGGGCTGGTGCAGGAGCCCCCAGCCGTCGGCGTAGGTGAACAGGGCGCTCAGCGTCGTCTTGGCCCGCGCCACCGTCGACGGCGCTTTGCCCGAGCGGAGCTGGGCCAGGAGGTGCTCGCGGATGTCGCCGGCCTGGATCGACGCCAAGGGGCGGCTCAGCAGGGCGGTCGGGAGCGCCGTCAGGTTGTCCCGGTCGGTATTGACGGTGTGAGGGTTTCCGTTCTGCTGGGACTGCTGGAACTCATCGACGAGCTGCTGGAGCTTGAACCCTCTCCTCGGCGGCAGCGGCCGTCCCGTGTCGAGCCGGTGTTTCTGCTCGCGCTCCCATTTCTCTGCGTCGCTCTTCAAGGCGAACGTCTTGGAAGCGACCAGGACCTCGCCTGCTCTCACCCGCACGAGGTAGCGATCCTTCCCGGACTTCGTCTTCCGCGGCTCGATGCTCATTCACGTACTCCCGCCAGACGCTCGACGTCGACGCGGCGGTAGACGCGCTTGTGCTCCGTGAGCTCGACAGGCTTGACGGGCGCACGGCCTTGGATTGCGAGCGTGCGCAGTGTGGTCCGGTGGATGCCCAGCAGCGCAGCGGTCTCTTCCTCGGAGTAGAACAGCGGCACGAGGCTCGCCACACCGCCTTTTCGTCGAGACGACCCGGATCGTCGAATCCCCGAGGCGGACCGACGATCCGCGTCGACTCGACGAACGGCGCGGGGCGAGGGCGGCGCATGAGGCATGTCCGAGGGGCGATCGGTTCTCGCGCTCAGTCCAGGTGCAGCTCCATCCGGACGAACTCCGGACGACCCGGCGTCGGGGGCGCGATCGTGAAACCCACGCCGGCGTAGGCGCGCAGCGCGGGGGCATTCCCCGGCACGAGGTGCAGCGCCACCTCGTGCACGCCCTCGGCGTGCAGCATTCGCACCGCCTCGGCGATCATCGGCCGGGCCAGCCCTCTGCCGCGGAAGGCAGGGGCGATGAGCACCCGGGCGATGCGCGCCTGCGCTGGGCCGACGCATACGAGGTCGAGGTGGCCGAAGGGGGCGCCGTCGGCGTTGACCGCCGTCCAGCTGGTGATGCCCGAGGTCGCCTCGATGCGGTCGAGCTGGGCGTCGTCGAGGGGCCACTCGAGAGAACCTCCCGAGAAGCGGTAGAGCTCGTCGGCGTCGGCGACCCAGGCGATCAGCGTCGCGCGGTCGGCGGCGGTGAAGGGACGCAGGGCGACCGGCTCGTCCGGCATCTCACGCCGCCCGGATGACGGGCGACTGCTCGCCCGCCGTGACCTCGATGCTGAGCCGGTTCTGCTGCGGGGCGAGGGAGCAGGGTGAGTACGGGGTGTAGGCGCATTCCATGTTGTAGCTGCGGTTGAAGTCGATCACGACCGGGCCGCCCGCGCTCGGCAACTGCACTGCGAGCGCGCGGGTGTCGGGCTCGGTCGTCACACCGCCGGTCGCATCGGTGAAGAAGGTGATGCCGCGCGAGACGGGCTCCGTGCGGAACTCGTCGAGGTCGGGGCTGAACACGACGAGGCGCTGCTCGCCGTCACCCGCGCGGAAGACCAGCTCGCCGACGGCCGGATAGCTGTGCACAATGCCCGCGATGGCCGTCTCGATGCGTTGGTCGCGTGGCTCGGCGAACGGCACGAAGGCGCCGTCGACCACCCACTCGGCCGTCGGCTCGAAACAGGGCGTCTCGACGTAGCGCTCGCGCAGGCCGAGGCCTGGGTCGAGCGGGCGCAGCAGGGTCTGGCCGCCGCGCTTCGACAGCTCGAGCACGACGTCGCCGACGCGGGCGGCGTGCCGGTACTCGACGCGTTCCTGCACCGGCTCGAAGACGTGCCGGCCGGTGAGCTGCCGTCCCTCGACCTCGGTCGACTCCCCGGAGTCGAGCAGGACGACCGGACGCCCGTCTTCCAGCGCCCACGCACCGGGCACCCCCGGAAACCGCTCCGCGGCGTCGCCGAGCGCGTACACCGCGCTGAACGCGAGGTACCCGTACGGGTCACGGCGTTCGCGCTCGAGCGCGTCGTGCCACTGCTGCCAGGCGGCGAGATAGGCCGGGTCGGGGCGGGCGGACGGTTCACGCATCCGAATGTCACCTCATATTACGTTCGTAACAAGTTTGAAAAAATTAGCGCTTACTGTACCTAACAGTACAGGCGCTGTGGTTCGCCCGGTCCTCGATCTCGGGGCGTTCGACAGCATCGCACTCCATGCACCAGCGCTCCATTCACACATTCAGTCCCTGCGTCCCCCGGATGCCCACAGTTATGAGGAACGTGATGAAGAACAGAACTCGCGTCACGATCGCGGCTGCTGCCGCTGCGGCCGCTGCGATCGTCCTCGCAGGTTGCAGCTCAGGTGGTGGCCCCTCGTCGAGCGGATCGTCCTCTCCGAAGAGCGGCGGCAACCTTGTCATCGACCGGGCGGCCGACGCCTCGTCGCTCAACAACACCACCGTGTTCGACAACAACTCGATCTTCGTGCTCGAGCAGATCATGGAACCGCTGTTCACCGTCAGCAACGACGGCAAGACGGTCAAGCCGTGGCTCGCCACCGGTTACACGGTCTCCGACGACAAGCTCACCTACACGATCAAGCTGCGTCGGGGGGTCGAGTTCTCGAACGGCCAGCCCATGACGGCCAAGGACGTCAAGTTCTCGATCGACGCTGACACCAAGACCGGCTCAGACGGCTGGGGGTACATCAACTCGGCCATCAAGGAGGTCAAGGTCGTCGACGACGCGACCGTCGAGATCGACCTCAAGTACGCCTGGGCGCCGATCATCGCCGACCTGTCTCTGTTCAGCAACGCGATCGTGCCGGACAACTACGGCGGCGAGAGCGCAGACGAGTTCTACACCCATCCGGTCGGCACCGGCCCGTTCAAGTGGGACTCGTGGCAGAAAGGCCAGTCGCTCAAGCTGACCAAGAACACCCACTACTGGCAGAAAGGCAAGCCGTACCTCGACAGCGTGCAGTGGAACGTTGTCCCCGACGCGAACACGCGTAAGCTGCAGATCCAAGGCGGTCAGGCCGATGTCGACGAGTACCCGGATTGGTCGAGCTTCGCCTCGCTGAAGAGCTCGCCGGGCGTCGTCGCGACGGCGTTCCCATCGACCGAGATCGACTATATCGCCTTCAACCAGAAGCGCGCGCCGTTCAACGACGTGCACGTGCGTCAGGCCATCTCCGATGCAATCGACCGCACGGCGCTGGTCAAGGCGGTGCTGTACGGCAACGGCAAGCCTGCCGACTCGCTGCTGTCGCCCGGCGTGCCGTACTACGACGGCACCGACGGCCAGAAATACGACCTCGCCGCGGCGAAGAAGGCCCTCGCGGCCTCCTCCGTCCCCAACGGGTTCTCCACGAGCCTGCTGATCGCCTCCGGCAACGCCAACCAGGCGGCCGTCGCGCAGATCCTGCAGTCCGAGCTGAAGCCCCTGGGCATCGACGTCAAGATCACCCAGCTCGACCCGACCGCCAACCATCAGGCGCGTGAGGACTCGAACTTCGACATGGCGTACTCGGCCTGGACGATGGACATCCCGGACCCCGACGAGTGGACCAGCTTCGCGGTCGACCCGGCCGGCGGCTCGAACTCGGCCTTCACCTTCTACAACGACACGCAGGTCGTCAGCCTCAACGAGCGGGCGCAGAAGGAGATCGACGACACCAAGCGCGGCCAGCTCTACAGCCAGCTGCAGAAGCTGACCGCACAGGATGCCTTCCTGGCCTACCTGTACTACCCGCCGTACGCCTACGCGACGACGGACAAGATGTCGGGCTTCTTCGTCACCCCGCTGGGGAACTACCACCTCGAGGACGTCTCCAAGAAGTAGCCGCCCACCCGCCTCCCCATCACGGGGCCGGCGGCGACCCCTTGTCGTCGGCCCCACCCAAGGAGAAAGCCCATGCTGCACCGGCTGCGATTCGTTCCCGGGCGGATCGTCCAGGCGATCCCCGTCGCCCTCGGCGTGACGATCCTCGTGTTCTTCATGTCCCACCTGCTGCCCGGTAATCCTGCCGTGGCGCTGCTCGGCGACCGCGCCACCCCCGAGCGCGTCGCCTCCCTCTCGAAGCACCTCGGTCTCGACAAGCCGCTGTGGGAGCAGTACTTCCTGTTCCTCGGCAAGCTGTTCCGCGGAGATCTCGGCGATTCGCTCGCCTACCAGCAACCGGTCTCCGGCCTCGTTCTGCATGCCATTCCGGTGACGCTGTCGCTGCTGCTGTTCGCACTCGTCCTCGCGCTCGTCATCAGCATTCCCTTGGCCGGCCTCGCGGCCACACGTCCCGGCGGCGGCCGCGACCTCGGCGCCCGTATCTTCACGCTGCTCGGCCAGGGCATGCCGCAGTTCTGGGTCGGCATCATGCTGATCCTGCTGCTGTCGGTCAAGCTGCGGCTGTTTCCCGTCGGGGGCTACGGCGAGACCGCCGCGAGCCACCTCTACTTCCTCTTCCTCCCCGCGCTGACGCTCGCCATCGCGATGTGCCCGACCATCATCCGCAGCCTGCGCGCCTCGACCATCCAGGTACTCGGCTCCGAGTACGTCGGCACCGCCCGCTCGAAGGGCATCGCCGGTGCCGAGCTGTTCCGCACCCACGTGCTGCGCAACGCAGCCATTCCCACGGTGTCGATCATCGGCGTCAACCTCGGCTACCTCGTCGGCGGCTCACTCGTCATCGAGAAGGTCTTCGCCATCCCCGGGCTCGGCTCACTGATGGTGAACGCCATCTTCGCCCGCGACTTCCCGATCATTCAGGCCGTCGCCCTGTTCGTCGCCTTGTTCGTCGTCGTCGTCGGCATCCTCACCGACGTCGTCTACACCCTGCTCGACCCGCGGGTCGATCTCTCCACCGCTCAGGACGGTGGCCGATGAGCACCCCGACCGCTGTCCTCGTCGGCTTCAAAGCCCGACGCCGCGCCGCCCGCCTGCGCTCGCTGCAGCCGTGGTACCGCAACGGCACCCTCATCGCGGGGATCGTGATCGTCGGCATCCTGGTGCTCGTCGCCGTCTTCGCCCCGCTGCTGACTCCGTACTCACCGATCACCCAGCACCTCGAGGACGCCCTGCAGGGCCCGAGCGCCGCACACCTGCTCGGCACCGACAAATACGGCCGCGACGTGCTGACGCGCCTGATCTGGTCGACGCGTGTGGACCTGCGCATCGGCTTCCTCGCCGTGTTCATCCCCTTCGTCGTCGGCTCGGTGCTCGGCGCGATCGCGGGCTACTTCGGCGGCTGGATCGACCTCGTGCTGATGCGCATCGTCGACATCTTCTTCGCCTTCCCCTTCTACATCATGGTGATCGTTCTGGTCTTCGTGCTGGGCTCGGGCGAGGCGAGCATCTACCTCGCCATCGCTGCCGTGTCATGGGTTTCGTACGCGAAGATCATCCGCGGCGAGGTGCTGGTCGCCAAGCAGCAGGACTACGTCGTCGCCGCCCGCCTCGGTGGGATCTCGCACGCCAAGATCCTGCTGCGGCACATCGGCCCGAACGTGCTGTCGCAGGCGATCATCTACGCAATGAGCGACATCGTCATGGACATCATGGCGATCGTCACGCTCGGCTATCTGGGCCTCGGCATCGCCCCGCCGACCGCCGAATGGGGCTCCATGATCCTCGACGGTCAGGAGTTCATCACCACCCAGTGGGAGCAGGCCACGATCCCCGGCCTCGCCGTCGTCGTCACGAGCCTTGGTCTGTCCTGGCTCGGCGACGGGCTGTCGGACCTGCTCAGCCCGGACAGGAGGAAGTGACCATGAGCGAGGAACCGCTGCTGAGCGTGAAGAAGCTGTCGCTCGGCATCCGCCGCACGAACGCCCCCGCGACCGCGATCGTCGAGGACCTCGACTTCGAGATCGCCTCGGGCGAGCGCTTCGGCATCGTCGGCGAGTCCGGCTCGGGCAAGTCGCTGACGCTGCGCGCGATCGCGAACCTGCTGCCGCGCGGCATCGAGGTGCTGTCCGGTTCGATCGAGTACCGGGGCCAGGACTTGCTGCGGATGCCCGCGGACGCCCGTCGCCGCCTCGCCGGCCCCGAGATCGCCATGATCTTCCAGGAG
This sequence comes from Gryllotalpicola sp., assembly GCA_036398375.1. Taxonomy (GTDB): domain Bacteria; phylum Actinomycetota; class Actinomycetes; order Actinomycetales; family Microbacteriaceae; genus Gryllotalpicola. Next base: position 18,203 of record DASWPQ010000025.1, on the reverse strand, counting down.
CCCATGACGGCGCTCAATCCGGTGATGCGGGTCGGCGAGCAGATCGCCGAGTCGCCCCGGCGCCACCTCGGCCTGAGCAAGGCGGAGGCCAAGGCGCTCGCGATCGACATGATGCGCAAGACGGGCATTCCCGACCCGGTGCGTCGGGCAGAGGCCTACCCGCACGAGCTCTCCGGCGGCCTGCGGCAGCGCATCATGATCGCGATGGCGCTGTCCTGCTCGCCGAAGCTGTTGCTGTGCGACGAGCCGACGACGGCTCTGGACGTCACGGTGCAGCACCAGGTGCTGCGCCTGCTCGAGCAGCTGTGCGACGACACCGGCACCGCCCTCGTGTTCGTCACCCACGACCTCGGCGTCGTCAACCAGACCTGCCGCGAGCTCGCGGTGATGTACGCGGGCGGCATCGTCGAGCGCGGCAAGGTCAAAGACGTGTTCGCCGGTCCGCGGCACCCATACACGAAGGGGCTGCTCGACTCGGCCCCCGACTTCGACCAGCCCGAGCGCGAGCTGATCGCGATCCCCGGCTTCCCGCCCAACGTGTCGAACCGGCCGCGCGGCTGCGCCTTCGCCCCGCGTTGCACCTTCGCGGTCGAGCACTGCCTCGAAGAGGCGCCCGCGCTCGAGCCCGCGTTGCCGGGCCGCGAGGCCGCCTGCTTCGAGTCGGACCGGATCTTCGAGGGGACGGCGGCATGAGCGACACGATCGCCGATCCCGCGCTGCGGGTCAGCGGCATCACCAAGGAGTACCGGATCGGCCAGGGCATCGTCGGCCGGCTCGGCGGCGGTGCCGCCACACTGAAGGCGCTCGACGGCATCGACCTCGAACTGCGCCGTGGCGAAGTGCTCGCCCTCGTCGGCGAGTCCGGCTCGGGCAAGTCGACGCTCGCGAAGATCCTCGTGAACTCGACCACGCCGACCCATGGAACGGTCGAGGAGCCGGGGGCCGACGCCGCCGCGGGGAACCGCGAGCGCGCCCGCCGCGTGCAAATGGTGTTCCAGGACCCGTACTCCTCGCTGAACCCGCGCATCACGGTCGGCTCGATGCTGGCCGAGTTGCTGAAGCTGCACAAGATCGTGCCGCGTGCGCAGGTGCGGCAGGAGAGCATCCGTCTGCTGAACCTGGTGGGGCTGCAGGAGGACGCGCTCGACGCGTACCCGAGCCAGTTCTCCGGCGGCCAGCGGCAGCGGATCGCGATCGCCCGCGCCCTGGCCGTGCGCCCCGATGTGCTCGTCGCCGACGAGCCCGTCTCCGCCCTCGACGTTTCGGTGCAGGCGACGATCCTCGATCTGTTCCGTTCGCTGCAGCGGGAGCTCGGCCTGAGCATCCTGTTCATCGCCCACAATCTCGCGGTCGTGCAGCATCTGAGCCAACGCGTCGCCGTGATGTACCTGGGGCGCATCGTCGAGGTGGCCGATACCGGCGAGCTGTTCGCGAACCCGCGGCACCCGTACACGAGGGCGCTGATCGACTCGATCCCGCGGATGACCGGCGACAGTGTCAACGACGAGTTCGACATTGAGGGCGAGCCGCCGAGCCCGTTCGACGTGCCGTCGGGCTGCCGCTTCCACCCGCGCTGTCCCATCGCGACCGAGCGGTGCCGGGTGGACGACCCCGCGCTCATGCAGATCGGTCCGGCGCACCTGAGCGCGTGCATGCTGGCCGAAGATCTCGCGCCCTACCCGGGTGCCCCGTTGGCTGAGGAGGCCCGATGAAGGTATGGATCTCGTGCGACATGGAAGGCGTCGCCGGCATTGTGGACTGGGACCAGTGCCGCCCGGGCAGCGCCGGCTACGCGCTCGGATGCGAGCTGCTGCAGGCCGAGGTGAACGCCGCGATCGAGGGCGCGATCGCGGGCGGGGCGACCGAGATCGTCGTGAACGACTCGCACAGCCGGATGGCGAATCTCGACCCGCGCAAGATCGCGGGCGGCGCGAAATACCTCTCCGGCCGGCACAAGCCGCTGTACATGATGCAGGGGCTCGATGCGAGCTTCGACGCGGTGTTCCTCGTCGGTTACCACGGCTCGATCTCGGGTGCGCCGTCGACGATGTCGCACACCTACAACCCCGGGGTGTTCGCCGGCATCCGCGTCAACGGCGAGTACGTCGGCGAGAGTGGAGTGAACGCACTCGTGATGGCGCATCACGGCACCCCGATCGCGCTCGTGAGCGGCGACCGTGTCACCGCGGAGGAGACCGCGCCGTTCGCCCCCGACGCAGTCAACGTGATCACGAAGGAGTCGATCACCCGCGCCGCCGCCCTGAACCTGCACCCCGACGAGTCCTGCCGGCTGATCCACGAGGGGGCGGAGACCGCGATCCGCGCCGTCGCCGCCGGTGCCGTGCGTGCCCCCGAGATCACCGCGCCGGTGACGCTCGGGATGGAGTTCCAGACCGCCGACATGGCCGAGGTTGCCACCTGGGCGCGCGACACTGAGCGTGCGGGCGAGCGCAGCGCGCAGATCGTCGGTGACGACCTGCTCGAGGCGTACCGCTCCTTCGTCGCCGTCACCTACATCACGCGCCAGGCCGGCGGCCGGTGACCGGCGCTGGGCAGATCCGGAGGAATCGCGCATATGCAGCTGTATGAACTCAACCCGGCCGCCGGTCCCGCGCTCGCCTTGCACGGCGGAGCGGGCGGACGCGTCGAAGAGCTCGCTGTCGCCGGCCGGGCACCGTACGAAGCGGGTCTCGCGGCGGCCTATGCGGCCGGCTGGGCGGTGCTCGCCGAAGGCGGAAGTGCGCTCGACGCGGTGTGCGCGAGCGTCGAGGTGCTCGAGAACGACCCGCTGTTCAACGCGGGCCGCGGGGCGGCGCTGACCGATAGCGGGCACGTCGAGCTCGACGCATCCGTCATGACCGGCGCGGGCAGCGCGGGCGCGATCGCCGCATCCCGCCACGCCCGCAACCCGGTGCGTCTCGCCCGCTGCGTGCTGGAGGAGACCGAGCATGTGCTGATCGTCGACCCGTCGGCCGAGTTCGTCGAGGGCTTCGGCCTCGAGGTGGTCGAACCCGCGTACTTCGTGACGGATGCCCGACGCCAGCAGCTTGAGCGGGTGCTCGCCCAGCGCGCCGTCGCTCCGCGGCACGGCACCGTCGGTGCGGCTGCCTGTGACGCCTCGGGCCGGCTGGCCGCCGCCACGTCGACCGGCGGCATGGTCGGCCAGTCCGACGGGCGCGTCGGCGACACCCCGATCATCGGGGCCGGTGTGTACGCCCGCGACGGCGTCGTCGCGATCTCGTGCACGGGGCACGGCGAGTCATTCATCGAGGGCGTCGTCGCCCACGACATCTCCTCCCGGCTGCGTTACGCCGGGTCCGGGCTCGCGGATGCCGTGCGCGCGGTTTTCGCCGAGGAGCTCGACGCCCGCGGCTCGACCGGCGGGCTTGTCGCCGTCGGCTCGGACGGCCGCATCGTCATCGGCCATAACTCGCCCGCGATGTTCTCGGCGCACGGGGCGAGCGCCGAACCCGAGGTGCACAGTTGAGCCCGGCCGAGCCGGCGGGCACCTTGCTCAAGGACCTCGTCTTTCAGCGGATGGACGAGCTCAGCCCGGCGGAGAAGCGGGTGGCGCGGGCGCTGCTCGCGCGCTACCCCGCGATCGGCTTGGAGAGCGCCGCGGCGTTGGCGAAGGCGGCGGGCACCAGCAAGCCGACCGTGCTGCGCCTGCTCAGCCGGCTCGGCATCGGCAGCTACCCGGAGTTCCAGCAGCGGCTGCGCGACGAGGTGACGCAGTCGATGAGCGGCAGCCCGGTCAGCCGGGCGCAGCAGCACCTCGCCGAGGCGAGCGAGGACACGGTGTTCAGCCGCTCGGTCGCCCTGCGCGCGGCGCTCATCGGCCGGCTTCCTGAAACGGTGCCGCCGGGCGAGATCGAGCGCACCGTGTCGATCCTGACCGCCCCGCCCAAGCACGTGGTGGTCTCGGGCGGCTACTTCTCGCGCCTCGTCGCGCGGATGCTGGCGATGCAGCTGGACCAGCTGATCCCGAACGTCGACTACGCGGACGAGCCGCTCGGCCACGATGTCGGCAAGTACCTGCGCTTCGGCAAGGACTCGGTCGCGATCGTGTTCGACCTGCGTCGCTACGAGCTCGCGTCGAAGGAACTCGTCGCGCTGGCGAAGTCGCGCGGCGCCATCGTCGTGCTGATCACCGACGAGGCGATGTCGCCCTCGGCCGAGGAGGCCGACGTCGTGCTGCCCGTCCCGGTGGACGGCGTGCCGTTCGACTCCTTCGCGGCACTGCTGGCGCTCGTCGAGGCGCTCGTGGACACGGTGTTCCACGCCCTCGGCGACACGGCGATCGAACGGATGACCCAGTGGGAGCAGTCGGTTCACATCTACCGCGCATTTCGCGCGGGACAGGCGACGAGTGCGCGCTCCGGCGACGACACGGAAGGAAACGAGGACTGATGGGGCAATTGGACGGTCAGACGGCGGTGGTGACCGGCACGGCCCAGGGGATCGGCAGCGCGATCGCCGAGCTGCTGCGCAGTGAGGGTGCGACGGTGCACGGCGTCGACAAGGACACGGTAGACCTCAGCGACTCGGCCGCGGTCGAGGCCTTCTTCGCCGGGGTCGGCGACGTCGACATCCTCGTCAACGTCGCCGGCGGCGTGGTCGGCCAGGTGCACGTGCCGATCGACCAGATCACCGACGCGGCGTGGAACGCCGTCGTCGACGCCAATCTGCGCACGACCTTCAACTGCGTGCGTGCCGCCGCCCGCTCGATGAAGGCGCAGGGCTACGGCCGCATCGTCAACATCTCCTCAGGCGCCGGGCGCAGCGTCAGCCTCACCGGCATCCAGGCCTATGCCTCGTCGAAGGCCGGCGTGATCGGCTTCACCCGGCAGATGGCCCACGAGCTCGGGCCGCACGGCATCACCGTCAACTGCGTCGCCCCCGGGTTCGTGCTCTCGAACCCGACCACACAGAAGCAGTGGGAGAGCTACGGCCCCGAGGGTCAGAAGGCGCTACTGGAGCGCATCGCGGTGCGGCGCATCGGCGCCCCCGGCGATATCGCCCGTGGCGTGCTGTTCTTCGCCGCCCCCGACGCGGGCTGGGTGAGCGGCCAGACGATCTCCATCGACGGCGGCCACTCGCTGTTCTGAGACGGATGCCGTGATGATGACGAACCCCCCGGGCCCGGGCACTGCGGACGCCGAACTCGCCCGCCTGGGCGAGCGGTACTTCCACACTCAGCACTCCTACGACCCGTACAACGCGACGCTGCTCGGCATCGACGAGTTCGACGGGTTGAGCTTCGACCCGTCCCGCGAGGCGAGCGCCGATGCCGCCGCCGAGCTCGGCGGCATCGGCGCGGAGGTCGCGGCGCTCGACGTCGCGGCGCTGAGCGACGCCGAACGCGTCGACCACGGCGTGCTCACCGCCCTCGTCGAGGGCGCGCGCGCCGACGCCGAGCATTCGCTGTGGGCGGCTAACGCCTCGGCGAAGAGTTACGTCAGCCGGCAGGGGCTCGTCTTCCAGGCGATCCCCGCGATGACCGTCACCGGTGCCCAGTCCGCCGAGCGCTACCTCAGCAGGCTCGATGCGCTCGCCGGGACCTTCGACGCCCTCGCCGAGCGCTACGCCGTCGAGGCGGCCGGCGGCCGGGTCCCGACGGCCATCGGCGTCGAGCACTCGATCCAGCAGCTCGAGGGCTACCTCGCGCTGCCGCTCGCCGACGACGCGCTGCTCGCCCCGGTGCGCACGGCGGGCGCGCCGGGGCACGAGCGCGCCGCGCGGATCGTCGCGGAGCAGGTGCGCCCCGCGATGGGGCGCCTGCGCGACCGGCTGCGCAACGAGCTGGCGCCGCTCGGGCGCGATGACGAGCACGTCGGCATCCGCGAGGTCCCCGGCGGCGAAGAGGGGTACCTCGCCGCCGTCCGCCGGCACACCACGACCGCTCTCACGCCTGAGCAGGTGCACGAGGTCGGGCTCGCGGAGCTCGACGAGCTCGCCCCGCTGTGGCGTGAGATCGGGCGGCGCGCCCTCGGTGAGACCGAGTTCCCCGTCATCGCCGAGCGGATGCGCTCGGACCCTGCGCTGCTCTTCCGCAGCCGCGAGGAGCTCATCGCCACAGCTCAGGGCGCTCTCGACCGGGCTGAGGCGGCCCGGCCGCGGCTGTTCCCGGCCTACGACATCGGCGCGTGCGCGATCGAGGAGATCAACCCGATCGACGCGAACAACACCGCCATGGCCTACTACCGCCCGCCTGCCGTCGATGGCAGCCGCCCGGGCGCCTTCTGTCTGATCGCCACCGAGCCGCAGCGGCGGCACCGCTACGAGTACGAGGCGCTGTCCTTCCACGAGTCGGTGCCCGGCCATCACCTGCAGCTCGCGACCGCGCAGACGCTCGATATCCCGCGCTATCGCCGCTACCTCGACGTCGAGGTGTGCGCCTTCAACGAGGGCTGGGGGCTGTATTCCGAGCGGCTCGCCGACGAGGCCGGCCTGTACAGCGACGACGTCGCGCGGCTCGGAATGCTGTCGTTCGCGGCGCTGCGCGCATGCCGGCTCGTCGTCGACACCGGCATACACCACCTCGGCTGGTCGCGCGAGCGCGCCATCGAGTTCATGTGGAGCCGCACCGCCACCACCCGCGATCACGTGCGCAACGAGGTCGATCGGTACATCGCCTGGCCCGGCCAGGCCCTCGCCTACGTCACCGGGAAGCGCGAGATCACCCGGCTGCGCGCGCGTGCGCAAGCCGAGCTCGGCTCGGCGTTCAAGCTGCGCGACTTCCACCACGCGGTGCTGAGCAACGGCGCCGTGCCGCTCGGCGTGCTCGACACCGAGATCGCGCGCTGGACCGCCGCGACACGAGAGGGAGTGCACGCATGATCGTCGAGATCAACGGCTGCGAGCTGAACATCGAGGTGATGGGTCCCGAGGACGGCCCCGTGCTCATCGCGCACCATGGCGGGGGCGGCATCGGCTCGCTCGCCGAACCGCGCGCGACCTTCGGCCCCTTCGCCGACCGCTTTCGTGTCGTCGTCTACGACGCGCGCGGGTGCGGTCGGTCAGAGGGCATCCCGCCGTACTCGCACGCCCAGTGGGCTGCCGATCTCGATGGGGTGCGGCAGTGGGCCGGTGCCGAGCAGATCGTCGTCGCGGGCGGGTCGTACGGGGGCTTCATCGCTCTCGAATACGCCGTCGCCTACCCCGAGCACGTGGCGAGGATCGTGCTGCGCGACACCTCCGCCGATGGCGAGAACCTCGTCCGCGCTTTCGAGAACGCGCGGACGCAGACCCGCGTCGAGCTGAACTGGGACGACTTCGACCGGTACTGGTCAGGGCGCATCCGTGACGACGCCGATCTCAAGGCGTGCTGGGCGGCGCTCATCCCGCTCTACGACTACGAGTACGACCCGGTGCGCTCAGCGGCGGCCGTCGAGGCGGGGATCTACCGGCACGAGGCGCACAACTGGTGCTTCCAGCACAACTACCCGAGCTACGACCTGAAGCCGCAGCTGCCGACCGTCACGGCGCCGACCCTCGTCACCGTGGGGCGCGGCGACTGGGTGACCCCGGTCAGCTCTGCCGAGACGATCGCCGGGCTCCTGCCCAACGTCGAGCTGGTCGTGTTCGAGCACTCCGGCCACTCGCCACAGATCGAGGAGCGCGAGCTCTTCCAGTCCACCGTGCGCGGCTTCCTCGACCGCGTCGTCCCTGCCTGAGCGGGCCGAAAGGAAACACCCCTTATGGAATTGACCATCATCGGCTCCGGTGCGATCGGCGGCACGCTGGGCGCGCACATGATCCGCGCCGGGCATGACATCACCCTGTGCGATGCGGATGCCGCGCACGTCGCCGCCATCAACGCGAACGGCCTCGAGATCGAGGGGCCGGTGAACGAGTTCACTGTCGAGGCGCACGCCGTGACCCCCGACGAGCTGCCCGACCGGATCGAGCACGCGATCGTCGCGGTGAAGAGCCTGCACACCCGCTCGGCCGCCGAGCTGCTGCGCGAGAGGCTCGCCTCCGAGGGCTACGTGCTGACCGTGCAGAACGGGCTGACCGCCGACACCCTGATCGGCGCGGTCGGGAGGCCGCGCGTCCTGTCCGCCTTCGTCAACATCGGCGCCGACCTGATGGCCCCCGGCCGCATTCTGCAGGGCAACGTCGCGACCTTCCGGGTCGGCGAGCTCGACGGCGGCGCGATCACGCAGCGGGTGCGCGAGCTCGTCGCCGCGCTGCCGTATGCCGAGGCGACCGACAACGTGCTCGGCTCCCTCTGGGGCAAGGAGGCCTATGGTGCGATGCTGTGGGCCGGCGCCGTGTCGGACCTGACGATCGCGGAATCCCTCGAGGACCCGAAGTACCGCCCCGTTATGATCGCCATCGCCCGCGAGGTGCTCGCGCAGGCCCCGGTGCCCGTCCAGGGCTTCGACGGCTTCGAGCCCGACGATCTCGAGGGCTCGCTCGACCGCCTCGCCGCCTTCAACCGCAAGAGCGCCAAGCAGTACAGCGGCATCTACCGCGACCTCGTCGTCCGCAAGCGGAAGACCGAGATCGACGAGATGCTGCGCGACATCTCCGGCCCGATCTTCGACAAGGTCGCCGAACTCATCCACGACATCGAGCAGGGCCGCCGGGCGAACTCCCGGGCCAACCTCGACGAGCTCGCCGAGTTCGTCGCCGCCCTGCCCGCCTGAGCACCGCCCGCCCCGAGGAAAGGAACAGCATGCGCGCCGCCGTCTATCACGCCGCCGGAGACGTCCGGGTCGAGCAGGTGCCCGACCCCGAGATCGTCGAGCCGACGGATGCCGTCGTGCGCGTCGTCCGCGCGTGCATCTGCGGCTCCGACCTGTGGGCCTACCGCGATGTCATCCAGCGGCCGGCGGGCTCGCGTCTCGGGCACGAGTTCATCGGCGTCGTCGAAGAGGTGGGCGCCGGGGTGCGGACGGTGCGCCCAGGCGAGTTCGTCGTCGCCCCGTTCCAGTGGTCGGACAACACCTGCCCGGCCTGCCAGGACGGCATCCACACCCGTTGCGTGAACGGCGGCACCTTCGGCGCCGCCGGAACCGACGGCGGCCAGGGCGAGGTGGTGCGGGTGCCGCAGGCGGACGGCACGCTTGTCGCGGTGCCGGGCGGTGCGGCATCCGTCGACCCCACGCTGTACCCGGCGCTGCTCGCGCTGTCCGACGTGGCCGTCACCGGTCTGCACGGCGCCGTGCTCTCGGGCGCGGGCACCGGCTCGATGGTCGCGGTCGTCGGCGACGGCGCCGTCGGGCTCTCCGCCGTGCTCGGCGCTCGGGCGGTGCTCGGGGCCGAGCGCGTGATCCTGATCTCGACGCACGAGGACCGGGCGGCGCTGGGCCGCGCGTTCGGTGCCACCGACGTCGTCGCGGCCCGCGGCGAGGAGGGCGTCGAGGCCGTGCTCGAACTCACCGAGGGGCTCGGCGCCCGGCACGTCGTCGAGGCGGTCGGCACCCCCGAATCGTGGGAGATGAGCGTCGGCATGGCGCGCGCCGGCGGCACGATCGGTGCGGTCGGGGTGCCGCACACCGCCCCGCAGCTCGCCCTGTTCCCCGTGCTGCGCAAGCATCTGACCGTGTCGATCGGCATCGCCCCCGTGCGCCGCTACCTGCCCGAGCTTGTCGAGCGGGTTGCGGGCGGCTGGGTCGCCCCGGGCCGTGTCTTTGACCTCACCCTGCCGCTCGACGAGGTCGCGGACGGCTACCGGGCGATGTCCGAGCGCCGCTCGATCAAGACCATGCTGGCGCTGTGATGCGCATCGAGGACGTCCTCGCCGTCCCCGTGCGCACCGGCTTCTTCACCGACGACCAGCTCGCCATCCGGGCGGGGGCGGCGCACGACGGCTTCGATTACCTCGGCGAGCCCGTCATACCCGGGTTCCGTCGCGTGCGGCAGCCGGGCGAGGCGGTCTCGGTCATGCTGCTGCTCGCCGACGGGTCGGTCGAGTACGGCGACTGCGCCGCGGTGCAGTACAGCGGCGCCGGCGGCCGGGACCCGCTGTTCCGCGCGGCCGACGGCGTCGCGGCCGTGCTCGAGCACCTCGCGCCCGTGCTGCGCGGGGCCGAGCTGGACGACGGATTCCGCGCCCTCGCCGCCCGCCTCGACGCGGTGCGGGTCGAGGGGCGCCCGCTGCACACGGCCGTGCGTTACGGCACCAGCCAGGCGCTGCTGGCCGCCGTCGCCCGCGCCCGGCGGCTCACCCCGGCCGAGGTGATCAGGGACGAGTACGCGACGGGTGCCCCGATCGAGCCCGTCCCGCTCTATGCCCAGACCGGCGACGAGCGCCGCAGCAATGCCGAGAAGATGATCCTCAAGCGCGTGGACGTGCTGCCGCATGGGCTCATCAACAACGTGGCCGAGAAGTTCGGGGCGCGCGGCGAGCTGCTCGAGGACTACGTCGACTGGCTGGTGCGCCGCATCGGCGAGCTGGCACCCGATCCCGACTACCGCCCCCGGCTGCACCTCGACCTCTACGGCAGCGCCGGTCTCGCCTTCGACGGCGACCTCGACGCGATCGCCGACTATCTGGCCGGGCTCGGCCGGCGGGCCGAGCCGTACGAGCTCGCGGTCGAGCATCCGATCGACGCCGGCAGCAGGGACGCCCAGCTGGCCGTCTTCGCCCGCTTGCGCGCGGCACTCGACGCCCGCGGATCCCGGGTGCGGATCGTCGTCGACGAATGGTGCAACACGCTCGAGGATGTGCGGGCGTTCGTGGCCGCGCGTGCCGCTGACGTCATCCACGTGAAGACCCCCGACCTCGGCAGCATCGCCGACACCGTCGAGGCGCTGCTGCTGGTGCGGGCGGCGGGCATGGAGGCGCTGTGCGGTGGCACCTGCAACGAGACCGACCGATCGGCACAGCTGAGCGCCCACCTCGCGATGGCGTGCGGCGCCGCCCAGGTGCTCGCTAAGCCCGGCATGGGCGTGGATGAGGGACTCATGATCGTCGGCAACGAGATGGCGCGCACCGCGGCACTGGTTCGCGCCCGCGCGGCGGTGGCCCGATGAGCGCGCTCCAGCTGCCGACGACCGAGGAGGTGCTGGCGGGCCTGTGTGAGTACGTCGCGATCCCGAGCGACAGCAGGAACGCCGACGCCGCGACCATGCGCGCGGCCGCCGAGTGGATCGCCGCCCGACTCGCCTTCGCCGGCGCCCGGCTCGACGAGACCGCGGGCAACCCGGTCGTGCGCGCCGACTGGCTCGGCGCCCCCGGCGCCCCGGCCGTGCTCGTCTACGGGCACTACGACGTGCAGCCCACCGGCCGGCTCGAGGAGTGGCCGAGCCCGCCCTACGAGCTGACGGTCGACGGCGAGTCGGCCTACGGCCGCGGCGCCTCCGACGACAAGGGGCCCGTGCTCATCGTCGTCGAGCTGCTGGGCGCGCTGATCGCCCAGCGTGGCGCCCTGCCGCTGAACGTCAAGATCCTGCTCGAAGGTGAGGAGGAGATCGGCAGCCCGCACCTGCCCGACTACGTGCGCACGCACGCCGAGGAGCTGGCTTGCGACCTCGTCATCTCGGCGGACGGGGCCGAATGGCGGCCGGACGAGCCCTCGCTGTCAGTGGCGTCGAAGGGGCTCGTCTCGTTCGAGATCACCGTGACCGGGGCATCCGGTGATCTGCACTCCGGCCGCTACGGCGGAACCGTCGCGAACCCCGCGCAGTCGCTCGCCACGATCCTCGCCGGACTGCACGACGCAGACGGCCGCGTCGCCGTCGCAGGCTTCTACGACGGCGTGCCCGAGCTCACCCCCGAACGGCGGGCGGCGATCCGCGCCGTGCCCTTCGACGACGCGGCCTACGCGGCCCGCCTCGGCGTCCCCGTGCTCACCGGCGAGGCGGGGCTCAGCACCCTTGAACGGCTGTGGGAGCGGCCGACGCTCGAGGTCAACGGCATCGCCTCCGGCGGCGGCTACACGGTCATCCCGCACCACGCCGTGGGTCACGTGTCCTGCCGGCTGGTCGGGGCGCAGGACCCGCAGCGGGTCCTTGCCGCCGTCCGCGCTCGGGTCGCCGAGCTGGCCGGGCCCGGCGTGACGGCGAGCGTCGTGCAGACCGGCGGCGCGGTGCCCGCCTACCGGATGCCCGACGACCACCCGGCTCTCGCCGCGGCCGCCGCCGCGCTCGCCGCGGTCTACCCGGGCCGCGAGGTGCTCCATGCCGTCATCGCCGGCACGCTGCCCGCCGCCACGCTCTTCGAGGGCGCTCTGGGGGCCAAGACGCTGTTCTTCTCTTTCGCCTACGCGGACGAGAAGGCGCACGCGCCGGGCGAGTTCCTGCGGCTGCGGCGCATCCCCGAGGGCATGCGTGCCTGGCAGGTGCTGCTCGAGTCGCTCGCCGCCGGCCCGCACCGGCTCGCTCCCGTCACCCCACCATGGAAGGAGAACGCCCGATGACCGGCGCCTATGTCTCGTTCGGCTATCTCGACGGCGAACCGGGTGCATTCGCCCGCTTCCCGCTCGCGCCCGAAGCCGGGCGGGTGCCCGCCTACGACGGCGGCTTCGATGCGGCGACCGTCGCGCGCGCCGAGAAGGCGCTCGTCGACAACGTGGTCGTCAGTCTGCACGACCACCCCGTGCTGTTCCCCGCTGACATGTCGCTGACCCCCCAGTACAACCGGACGGGACGCCAGCACACCGCGTTCGCCGGGCTCGCGGCATCCGGTCTCACGGTCGTCTTCGACAACATGATGGACGGCACCGCCTATGTCACCGGCACGGCGCCGTGGCAGTGGGAGGACGTCGTCACCGACCTCGGGATGCGCCAGGCCGACATCGCCCACCAGGACAGGGTCGTCGTCGTGCGCACCCTCGGCGACATCGCCGCTGCCAAGCGGGACGGCCGGATCGGCCTCGTCTTCGGCCTCGAGGCTGCGACGCCCATCGGCAACTCGCTCGACCGGCTGGACGTGCTCTACGGCCTGGGGCTGCGGCAGATCGGCATCGCGTACTCCGACTCGAACGCGCTCGGCGCCGGGCTGAACGAGGCGGACGACTACGGGCTCACGGGCTTCGGCCGCCGGGCGATCATGCGGATGAACGCGCTCGGGCTCGCGATCGACCTCTCGCACTCCTCCGACCGCACCGGCATCGAGGCGGCGCGGGCGAGCGACGCCCCGGTGTTCCTGACCCATGCGGGCGCGCGGGCGCTGTGGGACATCCCGCGGCTGAAGAGCGACGACACCCTGCGGGCCGTTGCCGAGACCGGAGGCGTGATCGGCATCTCGGCCGCACCGCACACCACCATCTCGGCGCAGCACCGCACCCACACGATCGCCTCGATCATGGACCACTTCCACTACTGCGCCGAGCTCGTCGGCATCGACCACGTCGCCTTCGGTCCCGACACGCTCTACGGCGATCACGTCGGCCTGCACCGCACCTTCGCGGGGCTGCTCGGGCATTCGGCGTCGCACGGGCCTGAGCATCCGATCGTCGAGTACGTCGACGGCATCGAGAACCCGAGCGAGAGCTTCCACAACCTCGCCGCCGAGCTGGTGCGCGACGGACTGACGGATGCGGAGCTGGCGAAGGTGCTGGGCGGCAACGTGCTGCGGGCGCTCGCCGCGATCTGGTGAACCGAGGACGAGAAGGAGACAGACGGATGTCCGAACGCACAGGCCTCGCCCCGTCACTGTGGGCGCCGAGCACCCAGATGGGGCTCGCGCAGGGAAATCAGGAACTCATCGTCCGCGGCGAGGGCGCGTACCTCTACACGGGCGACGGCCGGCGCCTCTTCGACGGCACCGCGACCCTGTGGTTCGCGAACATCGGCCACGGCCGCGCCGACATCGCGGAGGCCGCCGCCCGGCAGATGCGCGAGCTCGAGACCCATCAGATCTGGAGCAACTTCGTGCACCCCCGCGTCGCCGAGCTGTCGGAGCGGCTGACGGGGGCGATGTCGCCGATCCCGGACGCGAAGGTGATGTTCGGATCAGGCGGCTCGGACTCGGGTGAGATGGCCTTCCGGCTGGCCCGCTTGCACTGGCGGCTGAAAGGGCAGGAGTCGAAGGTGCGCATCCTCGCCCGCCACAGTGCCTATCACGGCTTGCACGCATTCGGCACGAGCCTGCATTGGAACCGCGAGGTGCGCGAGGCCTTCGGCCCCGGCCCGCTCGTCGCCGACACCGGCTACATCGACCGCGACGACATCGAGGCCGTGCGAGCGACGGTCCTGGCCGAGGGGCCGGAGAACATCGCCGCGCTCGTCGCCGAGCCGATCATCGGCGCCGGCGGCGTCTACCCGCCGACCCCGGGCTACCTGGCGGGCCTGCGCGCGCTGTGCGACGAGTTCGATATTCTGCTCATCTTCGACGAGGTCGTCACCGGCTTCGGTCGCACGGGCGAATGGTTCGCCTCGCAGCGCTACGAGGTCGTGCCGGACCTCACGATGTTCGCGAAGGGGATCACCTGCGGATACATCCCGCTCGGCGGAGTCTTCGCCGCCAGAAAAGTGTGGGAGCCTTTCTGGAGCACGGACCCGGACTACCTCTACACCTTCGGGGTGACGTACGCGGGGCACGCGACGGCGTGCGCGGTGGCACTCGCCGTGCTCGACGTGATCGAGGCCGAGGGGCTGCTCGATCGCGTGCGGGAGCTGGAGAAGCGGATGCTCGCGGGCCTCAGCCGGATCGGGGAACTGCCCTATGTGTCCGAGGTGCGCGGCGAGGGGCTGATGGCGGCGGTGAAGTTCGACGAATCGGTGGCCGCCGCCCGACTCGCGGAGCGGCTGCGCACCCACAGCGGCATGTTGGTGCGGCCGATCACGGATAACGCCGTCGTGATCTCGCCGCCCTTCATCACGACGGATGCCGAACTTGACGCCCTGCTCGACGCCATCGCCCGCGGCTCAGCCGAGCTCGTCGCCTGACACCGAGATTCACGACGCGACCCGTCACCTGGCGGAGGACGAGGTGTCTGGTCTCGGGACATCACGTGGCGGAGGATGGGGGATTCGAACTGTTCGGCACCCCGGAACTCGCAGGATCGCGAACATTCGTTTGGGCGCGGAAAATCAACGATCTCGCAGGACTGCTCTGTGGATAACCTCATCAGGGTTCATCGATCTGCACCGCCGGTAGCCCATGAGCTAGAACATGAGATTTGTTCAGATGTCGCGATCGGACGATTCCTTGCTGCCGTATCGTGAAGCACTCAGTGGTCGGGACTTGAACTGCCTTCGACCCCCTCGCGCACAGGATCACGGATTGGCATTCAGGCCCGGAAAATCAACGATCTGGAGCGCGTTGCCAGTGGACAACCACATCTGGGTACACGACCTGCCCGACGCTTAGCACCTGAGTTAGCACTATGAGGAAAAGCGCCAATGTCGTCGCGAGAACGACGCTGCGGAGTCTGATCCCACGCCAGTCCTTTGACTACACAATCCGAACGTCATACACGCAGGACCGCTGCTTCTGATCGGAGGATGTCAGCCAGAAGCTCCTGCTCAACATCGCATCGCCCCGCAGTCGGCGAAATCTCGGTAACCGGCCGCCGGCGGCAGATTGAAGGCGCCAGACCCTCAGGCCTGCCTGTTGCCCGAGATCCTTGACCCTTACCATGCAAGGGGCAAGTTCACGGCGGTACGGTGGCGGAGCAGGATGGCCTGTATGAGTGGCGGACGGGCGTGCTCGGACGTCCTGCGCGGCCTCCGGGTAGTGGACAAAGGCGCGGCGGGGTCCCGGGGGTCAGGGAAGTGAGCCGGGGCGCCCGCCGCGTCGCAGGCGGACCTGCGAAGCCGACTTTACGAGAGTGGGCGCGGGGCGGTTTGGTATTTCGCGTGAACCTGACCGTGTGTTTCGAGCAATACCTAGTGTGAGCAGCGACAGCGAGATCATCCGCCAGGCAGCCGGGAGTCCGGCCACCTTCGCGGAGCTGTACGACCGCTACGCCCGGCAGGTGCACCGCTTCGTATCGCGGCGGATAGGGTCAGGGACCGCCGACGACATCACCTCGGAGACATTCCTGGTCGCTTTCGAGCGCCGGGCGTCGTACGACGTGACGGTTGCGGATGCCAGGCCGTGGTTGTTCGGCATCGCGACCGTGCTGCTGCGCAAGCATCGGCGGCTCGAGGCACGCATGTGGCGCGGCCTCGAGCCCGCCGATGCCATCCCCGCCGATACCGGCGACACCGACGAGCGCCTGGATGCGCAACTGGCCTCGGCTGGCTTGCATCGGGCGCTGGGCAGACTCAAGCCCGCAGACCGGGACGTCTTCCTGCTCTTCGCGTGGGAGGAGCTCAGCTACGCGCAGATCGCCCAGGGGCTGAGAGTCCCGGTCGGGACCGTCAGATCACGTTTGAATCGCGCCCGCCGCCAACTTCGGCAGGCGCTAGGCGACGGCACGCCGTCGCAGAAGGAGGTGGAGCATGGACGAGCTGGAACTGCTGCGTTCCGTGCGCAGTGACGTCCCGGAGATGACCCCGGACGCCTTTGAGCAGGGCCGTGCGGCCCTGTTGGTGCGCGCTGCGACGGGACCTGGCGCTACCCGCCGGAGGCCCCGGCGCAGGGCCTGGCGGCGCGCCGGGTGGAGCGCGGGCGGCACCCTACTCGGGGCCGGCATCGCTACCGCGTTGGTGCTCACCAACACGCTCGGCCTTGCCGGGTGGCGCGGGGGCGCTGACCCGGCTGCGGCCGCGTCGCTGCATGCGGCGGCCGCCCAGACGATCAAGGAGTCCGACCCGTTCGTGGCCGCCGGCAAGTTCCTGAAGGTCTCCACCACGGGCATCAACAACGCCACAGCGACCGGCGACGGCGCCTCCGAGGGCTATCTGGTGAAGAGCAGCGACGAGCTGTACGTGCCTGCGGACCGCACCTCGGACTGGATCTGGCATCGCACCCCAGCGCGCCCGTACAAGGCATTTACCACCGATGCCCAGCGCGTGATGGAAGATATCGAAGCCGCCGAGAAGCGGCAGAACATCGACCAGGCCGCCGAACTGCTCCGCGCGCCGGGCGGCAGGTTCTACAACTCACCTGCCCCCGTCTCTGAAGCCGACCTTCAGGCGCTGCCAGACAACGGCTACCAGCTGCTGAACTACATCTACCGGGTCACGCTAGGCAAAGGCAGCTCGCCTGATGCGGAGGCGTTCACCTATATAGCTGATCTGCTGCGCTCCGGCTTCGTGCCTGCAGAACAGCGGGCCACGCTCTACGACGCCGCTGCCCTCATCCCCGGCGTGACCGTGGTGGACAAGCAGGCCACCCTCGACGGGCGTACGGGCATCGCGCTCGGTCACACCAACGGCAAGAGCATCCGGCAGGAGATCGTCATCGACCCGGACACCGGGCTGCTGATCGGGGAACGCGAGATCGCCCTCGACGACAGCATTCCCGGCCTGCCTGCCGGTACTGCGATCGAGTCGACCGCCATCACCACCACCGTCGTCGACTCCGCCCCGACCGGCGGCACACCCTGCGGGAGCACCCCATGCAACCAGTGACCGATCAAGCCTTCGTCTTCGGCACCGCCCCAGGACACATCTGGGTGGAGATCGACATCGAGGATCTAGTAGCGGAACAGTAGGAGGGCCGGGGCATTTTCGCCCCGGCCCTCCCGCCTCACCGAGTCATCGGCTCAGGGGGTCCACTTGGCCGAGTTGGCCTTCTTGTCCATCGCGCCCAGCGAGGTTCGGTTCGTTCCAGTGATTGTGCTCCCGTGGAAGTTCGCGTCGTCCCACAGCTGCGTCGTGCAGCCCGAGTAGGACTCGTATGAGCGCACGGCGTTGTTGTACGAGCCGTTCGACGCTCCGAAGTCCTGGATCTGATAGGCGCTGCCATCGCTGCAACCTGCCGCGTTGATGGTCTCTGTGACCTCCCAGTAGTCACCGGTATAGCCCGTGCCCTTGAAGAGCTTCCCGATGATCGTGGTCGCGGCCGCCGCAGCAGGGGTGAGCGCGGCCTTCGAGAGTGCCGCGTTCTCGGAAGCGGTTCGGACGGTCAGGCCGGTCGCGGCCTTCACTGCCTGGTCCAAGTCCTGAGTGTCATCCACACACAGAGACTGCCCCGAAGTGATGTCAAGCCAGCAGTTCTGGCCGGTGGAGGTATCGTCAGGATGACGCAGGTCTGCACCGTTGCCAACGGCCACGCCGTGGTGATCGACTCGGGCAGACCCTTGAGCCCGTCGCACACGACGATGCAGACGTCCTCGGCGCCGCGGTTCTTGATCTCGGTGAGTATCCCGAGCCAGAACTTCGCGCCCTCACCGCCGTCGCCGGCCCAGATCCCG
>DASWPQ010000024.1:0-29922 GCA_036398375.1 Gryllotalpicola sp. | reverse complement strand
CGACCGACTTTAATGCAAGTCCTTGGGACAGGCCTCAGTGACGCCGATGTAGCTGGAGCCGCCGCATCTACTTCGGGTGACGCCATTCCCGGACACACACTACAGCCTCCGTCCGGCATCGTTTCTTCCACTGCACCTTCTACTCGCGCAGCGAGTCGAACTCGGTGCCCTGGCCGCGGACCATGACGGCCGTGCGCCCGTCGAGCTCGCGCAGCCGCGCGAGGCGTGAGGGCACGTGCTTGCGGGAGAGGAACGGCGGCAGCACACGCACCTGCCCGGGGCAGGAGAGCCCCGCCTGCCGCGCCGCCAGCCCGAGCGGGCCGAAGGAGCGCACCGTGATCTGAGCGACCCGGCGTTCGCCGCGGCGCGTCGGTGTGAGGGTGAGCGTCAGGGCCCGTCGCTCGGCGACGGGGATGCGCACCCGCTGCCGGGCCGTCGAGGCCCCCGCGGAGGGCTGCCAGGCGTCGCGCACCGTGGCGCGCAGCATCCGCCGCCCCAGATTGCGCATCAGAAGGGTCGACGGGGCGGCCTCGCCCAGCCGCACCCGCGCGGGCAGCTCGCGCGTCACCGCCACGGCACGCGGCGATGCCGCGAGCAGCAGGTCCAGCGCCGCCAGGAGCGAGCACAGCACGATCCAGCCGCCCAGCGCACCCCATGCGCCGCCGGCCCCCGCCCCGCCCGCGCTGCCGAGCACGACCAGCGGCACCGCGCCGACGGCGAGAAGCACAACGAGCCGGCCCGTGATCACCACGAGAGGCGCACCACTAGATCGGCACCTGCACTTGCTGCAGGATCGACTGCAGGATCGCGTCGGGCGTGACCTGCTCGAGCTCGGCCTCCGGACGCAGCTGGATGCGGTGCCGCCACACCGGCACGACCATCGCCTTGACGTGGTCGGGCGTGATCGCGTCATAGCCCGACAGCCACGCCCACGCCTTCGACGCCGCCAACAGCGCCGTCGCCCCGCGGGGGCTCACGCCGAGGCGCACGGAGGGGGACAGCCGGGTGGCGCGGGCGAGATCCACGAGGTAGCCGAGCACGTCCTCCCCGGCGCGGACCCGGGTGACGGCCGCGCGGGCGGCGGCGAGATCGGCGGCGCCGAGCACGGGCGACACGCCGGCCGCGGCGAGCGAGCGCGGGTCGAAGCCGGCCGAGTGGCGGCGCAGCACCTCCAGCTCGACGTCCCGATCGGGCACCGGCAGGGTCACCTTGAGCAGGAAGCGGTCCAGCTGCGCCTCGGGCAGCGGGTAGGTGCCCTCGTACTCGATCGGGTTCTGCGTCGCGGCGACGAGGAACGGCACCGGCAGCGGGTGCGACACCCCGTCGATCGAGACCTGCCGTTCCTCCATCGCCTCCAGCAGCGCGGACTGCGTCTTGGGCGGGGTGCGGTTGATCTCGTCGGCGAGCAGGATGTTCGTGAACACCGGACCTTCGCGGAACTCGAACTGCGCCGTGGCGGGGTCGAAGACGACCGATCCGGTCACGTCGCCCGGCATCAGGTCGGGGGTGAACTGCACCCGCGTCGTCGTGAGGGACAGCGCCGCGGACAGCGCGCGCACGAGCAGGGTCTTCGCGACGCCGGGCACGCCCTCGAGCAGGACGTGCCCGTTTGCGAGCAGCGCGATGATGAGCCCGCTCACCGCACCGCCCTGACCGACCACCGCCTTCCCGACCTCGTCGCGCACCCGCGCGAACACCTGCCTGAGCTGATCGTCTTCGCCCGCCATCGCCGTCCGCTCCGTCGTCGTCATCGCTGCCATTCTGTCGTGCTCGTGCTCGTGCCGGCTCGGGCGGCCGTAGCGCCCGGCATCGCGCCGGTAGGCCAGTCAGCCGGGTCGGTCATGTCGTCACGTCGGTCATCGAGCGCCGAACGGATGCCTCGAGCCGGGCGAGCTCGCGGGCCAGCGCCATCAGCTCCGCGTCGTCGCGCGGCACGGCGTCGAGCAGCACCCGGCGCACCTCGATGAAGGGGCGCCGCGTCGTGGCGGACGCCGCGGCGCAGACGGAGACGACGTCGGCGGAGGGCCCGAGCCCGAGGGCCGACGCGAGCCGTCCGACCGCTCCCATGCGCAGCGCGTCGAGGGCGTGCCCGCGTGCGTCCGAGCGCTGGTAGAGGCGGGCCCGGCCGTCGAGCGACTCGCTCGCTCGCACCACCACCGGCAGGTCCTCGACGACGAGCGGACCGAAGCGCCGACCCTGCCACAGCGCGGCGGCCAGCGCCGTCAGTCCGCCGAGCACCACGAGGGGCGTCACCCACGGCGGCGTCAGGTCGGCGATGGTCTTCGGGGCGGACACGCCCGCGTCGGCGAGCGTCGGGGTGTACCACAGCAGCACCCGGGTGCCGCCGAGCAGGCGGAGCGCCTGCCCCGCGTTGTTGCCTTCGAGGATGTGGCCGTTCTCGAGCGGGGCGGCCCGGGAGACGACCGCGACGTCGCGGCCGGTCGCACGAAGGGCATCCCGCGCACCGGAGGGCGGCGCGATGAGGACGGTGGGGGCGTCGAGACGGTCGTCCGCGGCGAGCCGCGCGGGGTCGAGGAAGCGGTTCGGGTCGTAGACGGCGACGGTGAGATCGCCGGCCGGCGCCCCGGCCGCGGCACGGTCGGCGTCGGCGCGCGTCTCGGCGGTGCGCACCTCGACGCCGTGCTCGCGCAGCACCGTGACGAGCGCCTTCGCGCCCGTGGGCGTCGCGCTCGACGGGTCGAGTGGGGAGAGCTGCTGGGCGGACTGCCCGGCGATGAGCACCCCGATCACGACCGTGACGAAGATGATCGCCGCCGCGACGAGCCAGCCGCGCCCGGCGCGCGCCCGCTGCCGCAGCGTGGGGGAGAGGGCCGGCGCGGCGGCCTCCGTCACGCTCATGCCGGCGCTGCCTCGAAGACGGGGGTCTGGCGCCGCAGCCGCTCGTCAAGGGCGCGCAGCCGCTCGTGGTCGGCGGCGGAAGCCGCCCGCCCGAGGTAGCGCGCCCCGTCGAAGGTGTCGGCTGCGTCGCGCAGCGCAGCGGCCTCGGTGGGGAACGCGGTGGCGGCCCGTAGCCCGACCTCGTGCGCGGTGGTGCCCGGTCGCACCGCCACGACGGTGCGCTCGGCAAGCGAGGCGGCGAGCGCCCGGAAGCGTTCCACGACCGCGAGCGACCAGTCGCCCGCGCCGGCCGCCCGGTCGGCCGCGGCGCGCAGCTCGGCCGCGGTGCGGATGTCAACGACCTCGCCGCCGAGCCGTTCGGAGCGCCGGCACCGGTTCAGCCGGGGCAGCCCGTAGCGCAGCAGCGCCAGCAGCACGATCACAACGACGACGGCGATGCCCGCCACCGCGAGCCAGCCCGGCGCCGCGCCCCCGTTCCCACCCAGGTGCAGCGAGTCGAACCACTGCGCGACCTTCTGGCTGAGCAGGTCGAACCAGCTCGGGCGAGCGGCCGTGTACTCGGGCTTCGCGAGCTCGGTCGCGAGCCAGCGCCGGGCGGTGTCGTCGTCGGGCGTGAGCGGCGGGGCCGACAGTCCCGTCAGCGCGCTCACGGTCGTGCGGCCGCGTAGTTCGGCGTCGCGAACGGATCGCCGACCGGACGGCCGGCCTGTACGTCCTCGGCGTAGCGGGTGAGGGTGAGATCGAGCCCTTCGCGGCGCATCCGCTGGTCGATGTAGACGAGGACGGGGGTCGCCGCCTCGATCACTCCGGTGACCGAGCCGATCACGAGTGAGAGCAGCAGCAGGACGCCGTACGAGGCCGCGGCGAGCCCGACCCCCCGGGCGTCGGAGAGGTCGCTCGCGGTCGGGGTCCCGGTGGGGAACGCCAGCTGCATGCCGAAGGAGAAGACGAGGCTCACCGGGGTGCTGATGATCTCGCTCGCGACGTAGCAGATGCCGATCACGAGCGCCTGCGCCCCGAAGGCGCGCCAGAAGCCGCGGCGCGTCAGCGCCCAGGAGCGGGCGATGCCCTGACGCACACCGAGCCGTTCCAGCACGATCGCGGCGGCCGTCAGCGAGGTGCGCGTCCACAGCCACGCCGCGAGCACGGCGAAGCCGAGGCCGCCGATGACCCCGACGACGACACCGAGGGTGACGAGCGTCGCCCGCCCGCCCCCGCTCTGGCCGAGGCCCGGCACGATGAGCGCCGCGACGATGCCCGCGAGCACCGCGAGCGCGAGGAGCAGCGCCGCCGCGAGCAGCGCGACGTAGCCGGCGAGGGCCCAGCGTCGCCCGCGAGTGGCCCGCCACAGCTGGCCGGCGCGCGGCCGATGGCCGAGGGTGCCGTTGGCCACCTCGATCACGACGACGCCCTGCAGGAATCCGGAGCCGATCACGCCGATCGCGACGGCGACGAGGCCGGCCAGGATCACCGTCGCGACGCCCCCCGCCTCGATGGCGCTGCGGCCGGCATCCGTCGCCCGGTCCACCCGGTAGGCGAACAGCCCGGCCGCTGCGCCCACGATCGCGAGTGTGGCCAGCAGCGTGATCGCCTGGATCAGCACGGCCGGCCCGAAGAGGGCGCCGATGTTCCGGCGCATGACCTGGAACGGGGTGCTGAGCAGCTGGCCGAAGGTGAGGGGGCGCAGCGGGATCAGCCCGGGCTTGGGCGGAGGGGTCCACCCCGGGGCGGCCCCGTACTGGGGACTCTGCCACGCGGTCGGGTCGCTCATAACCACTAACCTAGACACCAGCGGCCCGGCTGCAGGTTTTCGCGGGCGGATCTGGGGAGACTGTTTTTTGCGTGGGGAGAGATGAGCACTCGAATCCTCGTCGTGGACGACGACATGGCACTCGCCGAGATGATCGGCATCGTGCTGCGTAGCGAGGGGTTCGAGCCGCTGTTCTGCGCCGATGGCGCCGAGGCGGTCGCGGCGTTCAAGCAGGCGGTGCCGGATCTCGTGCTGCTCGACCTGATGCTGCCGGGCATGGACGGCATCGAGGTGGCCCAGCGCATCCGCGCGGAGTCCGGGACGCCGATCATCATGCTCACCGCCAAGTCGGACACCTCCGACGTCGTGCGCGGGCTCGAGTCCGGCGCCGACGACTACATGGTCAAGCCCTTCAACCCCAATGAGCTCGTCGCACGCGTGCGCGCGCGCCTGCGGCCGGCGGCGCCGAGCTCGTCGAACACGACGGTGCACGTCGGGGACCTCGTGATGGACGTCGCCGCGCACGAGGTGCGCCGGGGCGACTCCCGCATCAACCTCACCCCGCTCGAGTTCTACCTGCTGCTCGCGCTCGCGAGCAAGCCGCAGCAGGTGTTCACCCGCGAGATGCTGCTGGAGCAGGTCTGGGGCTACCACTACAAGGCCGACACGCGGCTCGTGAACGTGCACGTGCAGCGGCTGCGCGCCAAGGTCGAGCACGACCCGGACAACCCGCAGATCGTCCAGACCGTGCGCGGCGTCGGGTACCGGGCCGGCGTCCTGGTGTGACGCCCGTGACCTCTGTGACGCCCGCGGCGCGCGGCTGAGGGGCGCGGAGCCATGACGACGACGGCACCGAGGAGCGGCAGCAGGGCGAGGGGGTGGCGCCGGCCATCACAGTGGCCCGCCGCGATCGCGCGGCTGTGGGGCGCGTCCCTGCAGTTCCGCACCGTGCTTCTCACGATCCTGCTGTCGGGCGTCGCGATCGTCATCACGGGCCTCGTCGTCTCGTACTCGGTCGGCAACGATCTGTACCAGTCGCGTCTCGACCAGGCGCTGCGCGACGCCGGCCGCGCGCAGCAGCAGGTGCAGTCGGTTCTCGATGCGACGGATGCCAGCGACCCGGCCACCGTGCTGGGTCTCGGCCAGGCCGTCAAGTTCGCCGTGCAGGGTGCCTCATCGAGCCGCATGATGGCCTTCAGCCGTGCCCCGGGCCAGGCCGCCGACCCGCAGGCGCCGACGGACTACACGGCGGGCATGTCGCCCGGGCTCGTGACGCCCGAGCTCGCGGCGCGGGTCGCCAAGACCCCCGACACGCTGTTCTCGCAGTCGGTCGCCCTGCCGGTCGACGTCGGCGACACGAGCTTGACCGACCCCGGCGTCATCATCGGCGCCCAGATCAGGCTGCCGACGGCGGGCGCCTACGAGCTGTTCCTCGGCTACGACCTGAGCGACTCCGAGCAGACCCTCACCTTCGTGCAGCGCACACTCCTGCTGGCAGGCATCGCCCTGATCGCCCTGATCGGCGCCCTCACCTATGTCGTCGTCCGCTTCGTCGTCGCGCCGATCCAGCTCGCCGCCGCGACCAGCCGCCGGCTCGCCGCCGGCGATCTCGCGGTGCGCCTGCCCGAGGACGGCGAGGACGTGTTCACGAGCCTTGCGCGCTCCTTCAACGGCATGGCGGAGAGCCTGCAGCGGCAGATCACGCAGCTCGCCACCCTCTCGCAGCTGCAGCAGCGCTTCGTGTCGGATGTCTCGCACGAGCTGCGCACGCCGCTGACGACGATCCGTCTGGCCTCCGAGCACCTCCACGACCGTCGCGACGAGTTCGACGAGGCCACCGCGCGCACCGCCGAGCTGCTGAACACCCAGGTCGAGCGCTTCGACCTGCTGCTGTCCGACCTGCTCGAGATCAGCCGCTATGACGCCGGATCCGTGGCACTCGAGCTCGAGCCGACGAGCCTCGTGAAGCTCGCCGAGGACGCCATCGACGAGTTCGCGCCGCTCGCCCGCGCCCACGACACCGAGCTGCGGCTGACCGCGCCCGGCGGCTACTCCGAGGTGCGGATGGACCCGCGTCGGGTGCGCCGCGTCATCCGCAACCTGATCGGCAACGCGATCGAGCACAGCGAGAGCCGGCCCATCGATGTGCTCGTGGACAGCAACGCCTCCGCCGTCGCGATCGCCGTGCGCGATCACGGCATGGGCATGAGCGAGAGCGACGTCGGGCACGTCTTCGACCGTTTCTGGCGGGCGGATCCCTCACGGCAGCGCACGATCGGCGGCACGGGCCTCGGCCTCGCGATCTCGCAGGAGGACGCCCTGATCCACGGCGGCAGCCTCGACGTGTGGTCTCGTCCGGGCGAGGGCTCGTGCTTCCGGCTCACCCTGCCGCGGCGGCGCAGCGGCGCGCTCGGCGAGTCCCCGATCCCACTGCCGCCGGCCGATGCGCAGGAGGAGACGTCATGAGGCTCAGGCGACGGATCGTGGCCGTCGTGGCCGCCGTGCTCGCGGCATCCGTGCTCGCGGGGTGTGCGACGATCCCGCGCACCGGCCCCGTCACGCGCGGCGGCCCGATCTCCGCGCAGGACGACAGCTTCGGCCAGATCGACTACCACCCGAGCGGCCCCGTCGCCGGCGAGGCGCAGGATCAGGTGCTGCGCGGCTTCATCGACGCGGCCGTGAGCCCAGAGAACGGCTATCAGATCGCGCGCGAGTTCCTCGCCGACTCCTTCAAGAGCCAGTGGAACCCGGATGCCTCTGTCACGGTCGACCAGGAGGCGCAGCGAGACGACCCGAGCCGCGTCAACTCGACGCAGCTCGCCCTCGACGTGACCCCCGTCGCCTTCGTCGACCAGGCAGGCAATTACTCGGCGGCGAACTCGCAGGCCCCCGTCCCCCTCGGCTACAGCTTCGTGAAGCAGGGCGGCCAGTGGCGCATCTCGAAGGCGCCCGACGGCATCGTGATGGATGCCGCCCGCTTCCCCTCCGTGTTCAGTCCGCACGCGCTGTACTTCTACAGCCCGGACTTCCACTATCTCGTGCCCGACGAGCGCTGGTTCCCGTCCTCGCGCACCTCGATCGCGACGCGCATCGTCAAGGCGCTGCTCGACGGGCCGTCCGCGTGGCTGCAGGATGCCGTCGCGACCGCGTTCCCCAAAGGCACCCAGCTCACGAGCGGCTCGGTCGTCGTTCAGAACGGCGCCGCGCAGGTCGCGCTCAACTCGGTCGCCGGCGGCGCGGACCAGTCCACGCTCGACCGGATGGGCGAGCAGCTGTCCGAGAGCCTCACGACGACGGCCTCGGTCTCGACCATCGCGCTCACCATCGGCGGGGTCGTGCAGGATGCGAGCGGCACGAGCGGCGCGCAGCATGACCCGACGGTCAACGCGAGCCCGATCGTGTACCAGGACGGCAAGTTCGGCTACCTCACCGGCAAGGACGTCGTCGACCTCGACGGCATCGGCGCGAAGGTGGCGGCCCTGCATCCCCGCGCGGTGACGGTGTCGTCGGGGGCCTCGGCGGCGGCGGTGCTGACAAGCGGCGGGGTCTACGCCGTCGCCGACTCGGCGGACGATCCCGTGCGGGTCGACAAGCGCGCTGGACTCCTGGCGCCGTCGATCGACAGCCGCGGCATCGTCTGGTCGGCGGTGTCGGCGGCGGGGCAGCCGTTCGCGGTGTCCGCCGCCGACGGCACCACCACGACCCTCACTGCGGCGTGGCCGGACGCCCGTGCCCTCGTCGCCTTCGCCATCTCGCGAGACGGCTCGCGCCTCGCGGCCCTCGTGCGGACGACGGACGGCCAGTCCCACCTCATGGTGGCCGGGATCGTGCGGGATGCCGACGGGCACGCCTCCCGCATCGGGGAGCCCCTCGACCTCGGCAACCTCGGCCTGAGCGAGGGGCTCGCGCTCGCCTGGACCGACGAGCTCTCGATCGCGGTGCTCGGCACGAGCCCGCAGGGCGGCACCGAGATCGTCACGCAGGAGCTTGGCGGCACCGTGACGACGACGCCCGGTCCGCCGAACGGGGTCGCGATCGCGGGCGGCAACCCCTCCTCGCAGGACTGGGTGCTCGACTCCGGCGGCACGCTGAGCTTCGCGACGCCCGCCGGCAACGCCTGGCAGACGGCGCTGACCGGGGTGGGGCTGCTCGCGACGCAGCAGGGTCGCGGCTAGCGGCGGCCCGATTGGGCGGAGATGGGTCGATTCCGCGGAGGGATCGCACCAGCGGCTCCGCCGAATCGACCCATCTCCGCACGCGGGCCCGGCGTGGTTCTCCACAGGCGCCGGCCGGGCGGCCCGCGGGGGACGTGATTGGGGCAGGATGCCTGCCGTGTGGCCTCTTCTCCGCTCCGCCCTGCTCGACGCCTGGGCCGTCCTCGCCCCCACCGAGTGCAGCGGCTGCGGCCGGCCCGACCGCGCGCTGTGCGACGACTGCCGGGCCGGTCTCGATACGGCCGTCCCCGTGCGCGAGGCGCTCCGGCGGGACGACGGCTCCGAGCTGCCGCTGTGGTGGGCCCTCGAATACGCGGGCGCGGCGCGCAGCATCCTGCTCGCCTTCAAAGACGGCGGGCGAACGGATGCCGGAGCGGGGCTCGCCGTGCCGTTGCGCCGCACCGTCCGCTCCGCTCTGGCCGCCGCGCCGTCCGTCGCACGCGGGCGGGTCGAGCTCGCCGCCATCCCGTCCGCGCGGGTGGCCTACCGGCGCCGCGGCTACGCCCCGGTGCGCGTCCTGCTGGCGCGCGCCGGCTATCGCGACAACGGGCTGCTGCGCCCGACCCGGGCGAGCAGGGACCAGGCTGGGCTCGGCCTGAGCGCGCGGTTCGAGAATCGTCGGGATTCCCTGGCCGTCCGCGGGGACTGCGCCGGGCGGACGCTGCTCATCGTCGACGACATCGTCACCACCGGAGCCACGGTTCTCGAAGCCGACCGGGCCTTTCGTGCCGCCGGCGGACGGGTGCTCGGCGTCGTCGCGCTCAGCCGCACGAAACGCGCGCTCACCTCGCAGGAAACACCCGGGCAACCGGGGGAAATGACCCGTGACAAGTCCGGCGGAGGGGGCTAGCTTGGACGGCACCAAGCAGGTGCGGATGGCCCACCGGCAACCAGGGGTGGGAACGCACCTGGACAAGGAGGTAGCGATGGAAATCGACATCACCGGCCGGGGCGTGGGCATCACGGACCGCTTCCGCGCGTATGCGATCGAGAAGTCCGAGAAGGTGTCGCACCTGGCCGAGCGGGCTCTCGTCTTCGAGATCAAGCTCTCGCGGCTGGCCGGGCGCAATGGCACGGCCGGCGACGATCGCGTCGAGCTGACCCTCGTCGGCCCCGGGCCCGTGGTCCGGGCCGAGGCGACCGCCGCCGACAAGTACGCCGCCTTCGACATCGCGATCGGGCGCCTGCTCGAACGCGTGCGCCGCGCCAAGGACCGCCGCAAGGTGCATCGCGGCGGCGCGCACCGCCCCACCTCGCTGCACGACGCCACGAGTGCGGCGTTCGCCGCGACCGACATCACGCCGGCTGCGAGCGCGGTGCTCGACGCGGTGCGCACGGGGGCGATCCCGCTGGGGCAGCCCGTCGAGGCGGAGCCCGGCGGCTCGGCAGGTCCGGATGCCACGTCGGAGGAGGAGCAGGAGGCGTACTGCCCCGTGGTGATCCGCACGAAGACCTTCGCGTCCGTTCCGATGACGGTCGACGACGCCCTGTACTACATGGAGCTCGTCGGCCACGATTTCTACCTCTTCATCGACTCCGAGACCGCCCGTCCGAGCGTCGTGTACCGGCGCAAGGGCTGGGACTACGGCGTCATCCAGCTCGATGACGACGCCGAGGAGCTGCAGGAGGCCGCGACCGCCGCGCGCAAGCTGGAGGCGGTCGGCAGGTAGCCCGCGTGGTCGAGGGGCGGCGGATCAGGCATCCGTCGCCCCTCGTGTCGGCTCCGAGCAGCGCGCACGAAGGTGGGTGCGGACGAAGGCGCGCGTCAGGAGCGGGAGGAGCACGGGCAGGGACCGGCTCACCAGGCATGCACAGCCCTCTGCGGCTAGACTCGATGGGATTCCGTCCCGAACAAGTGGAGTTCCTCAGTGGCCTCAGTCCTGGAAAAGGTCCTGCGCGTCGGCGAAGGCCGTCTGCTGCGCAAGCTCGAGGCGTACACGCGTTCCGTCAACGCCCTCGAAGACGACTTCAAAGAGCTCAGTGACGACGAGCTGCGCAATGAGACGGTCGAGCTGCGCGAGCGCTACGCCGAGGGCGAGACGCTCGACGACCTGCTGCCCGAGGCGTTCGCCGCGGTGCGCGAGTCAGCGCGGCGGGTGCTCGGCATGCGGCACTTCGACGTGCAGATCATGGGCGGCGCGGCCCTGCACCTCGGCAACATCGCCGAGATGAAGACCGGTGAGGGCAAGACCCTCGTCGCGACGACGGCCGCGTATCTGAACGCGATCCCCAGCCGCGGCGTGCACGTCATCACCACCAACGACTTCCTCGCGAGCTACCAGAGCGAGCTGATGGGCCGCGTCTTCCGGGCGCTCGGCATGACGACGGGTGTGATCCTCTCCGGCCAGACGCCGGAGGAGCGCCGGGAGCAGTACGCCGCCGACATCACCTACGGCACCAACAACGAGTTCGGCTTCGACTATCTGCGCGACAACATGGCCTGGCAGGCATCCGACATGGTGCAGCGCGGCCACAACTTCGCGATCGTCGACGAGGTCGACTCCATCCTCATCGACGAGGCGCGCACGCCGCTCATCATCTCCGGGCCGTCCTCGGGTGAGGCGAACCGCTGGTTCACCGAGTTCGCGCGGCTCACGACCCGCCTCGTCGAGGGCGAGGACTACGAGGTCGACGAGAAGAAGCGCACCGTCGGTGTGCTCGAGCCCGGCATCGCGAAGGTCGAGGACTACCTCGGCATCGACAACCTCTATGAGTCGGCGAACACGCCGCTGATCTCCTTCCTCAACAACGCCATCAAGGCCAACGCGCTGTTCAAGCGCGACAAGGACTACGTCGTGATGAACGACGAGGTGCTCATCGTCGACGAGCACACCGGCCGCATCCTGATGGGGCGCCGCTACAACGAGGGCATCCACCAGGCGATCGAGGCGAAGGAGAACGTGCCGGTCAAGGCCGAGAACCAGACCCTCGCCACCGTCACGCTGCAGAACTATTTCCGCCTGTACAAGAAGCTCTCCGGCATGACCGGCACGGCCGAGACCGAGGCGGCCGAGTTCATGTCGACCTACAAGCTCGGCGTCGTCGTCATCCCCACCAACCGGCCGATGGTCCGCAAGGACATGCCCGACCTCGTCTACAAGAACGAGGAGGTCAAGTTCGCGCAGGTCGTCGAGGACATCGTCAAGCGACACGAGGCCGGCCAGCCGGTGCTCGTCGGCACCACCTCGGTCGAGAAGAGCGAGTACCTCTCGCGCCTGCTCGCCAAGCGCGGGGTGCGCCACGAGGTGCTGAACGCGAAGAACCACGCCCGTGAGGCGGCGATCGTCGCCCAGGCCGGGCGTCTCGGTGCCGTCACCGTCGCGACGAACATGGCCGGTCGAGGCACCGACATCATGCTCGGCGGCAACGTCGAGTTCCTCACCGTCGCCGAGCTGAACGCGCGCGGCCTCTCCCCGGAGGAGACGCCGGAGGAGTACCAGTCGGCGTGGGACGAGACCTTGGAGAAGCTCAAGGCGACCGCGGTCGAAGAGGCAGAGAAGGTGCGCGAGGCCGGTGGCCTCTACGTGCTCGGCACCGAGCGCCACGAGTCCCGTCGCATCGACAACCAGTTGCGCGGTCGCTCCGGCCGTCAGGGCGACCCGGGCGAGAGCCGCTTCTACCTCTCGCTGACCGACGACCTGATGCGCCTGTTCAACGCGGGTGCCGCCGAGTCGCTCATGGGGCGGGCATCCACCCCCGACGACCTCGCGATCGAGTCCAAGCTGGTCAGTCGCGCGATCCGCAGCGCGCAGTCGCAGGTCGAGGCGCGCAACGCCGAGATCCGCAAGAACGTGCTCAAGTACGACGATGTGCTGAACCGCCAGCGCGAGGCGATCTACGCCGACCGCCGCCACATCCTCGAGGGCGACGACCTGCACATGCGCGTGCAGAAGTTCCTCGACGACGTGATCGACGAGATCCTCGACGCCCACACCGGCGAGGGCAACGGTGACGACTGGGACTTCGATGCGCTGTGGAGCGAGCTGAAGACGCTGTATCCCGTCGGCATCTCGATCGACGAGGTCGTCGCGGAGGCCGGCACCAAGGGACGGATCAACCGCGACTTCATGCGGCGTGAGATCCTCTCCGACGCCCATCTTGCCTACGAGCGCCGCGAGGAGCAGCTCGGTGAGACGGCGATGCGCGAGCTGGAGCGCCGCGTTGTGCTCTCCGTCATCGACCGCCGCTGGCGCGACCACCTCTACGAGATGGACTACCTCAAGGACGGCATCGGCCTGCGCGCCATGGCGCAACGCGACCCGCTGGTCGAGTACCAGCGCGAGGGCTTCGCGATGTACCAGCAGATGATGGGCGCGATCCGCGAGGAGGTCGTCGGCTTCCTGTTCAACCTCGAGGTCGAGGTCACGCAGGCGCCGGGCGAGGTCACCGGGGTCGCGGCCAAGGGCCTGAACCAGACCGAGCAGCCGCGTGGGCTCTCGTACTCCGCGCCGAGCGACGCGGGCGGCATCGAGGTGCGCAATCAGGGCGGCCAGGTCGACCGTGCCGCCACCGAGCGCGCTGAGCGCGCCGCGCGCCGTCGCGAGCTCCAGCAGACCGACGACCGTCCGCCCGCGGCGCCGCAGGGCGGTTCGCGCGGGGCCTTCGGGCAGCGCCCCGACGGGGCGGATGCCCCCGAGCCCCAGAACCGGGCCGAGCGGCGCGCGCAGAACCGCAAGCGCGGCTGAACTGCTCGTCTCGCCTGCCCGCACTCCGGTGAGGTGGGCGGCACACTTCGTGCCGTCGTGCGCCCGCTGAGCTGCTCACCGCTCACAGCACCGAGATCGAGGTCGCGCGCCAGCGTCGATCCAATCCCTCCAAGCGCAGCGCCACCGCACGCAGCCGCTGCGGCATCTCGACCATGACAGCCGCTTCGATGACGCCGGATGCCGGTTCGAAGGTGTGGATCGAGCGCACCACGAGCCGCGGACGCTGCGGAGACACCCCCTTCACCGCTCGCGCACGGGCTGCGAAGGAGACTCGGCGCACGAGCTGCAGATAGACGTCGTCGCTCACCCACCGCGTCAGCTGCTCGAGCTCGCGCGCGCCGGCGATCACCTCGATGACGCACCGCGTCAGGTTGATGAGCAGGGGCTCGGGGTCGGGCAGCTCGGCGGTGCGCTGAACGCCGAAGAACTCGTCGTTGTCGAAGTGCTCGTGCCACTGCGCCTTGCCCATGATGCTCCCGAGTCGCGAGGCCGGCTTGCTGTGCCGGTGCTGTGACCATTTCATGGGCCAGCTCGGTGTCACCAGTGCATATCTGGCGTGTGGATAACTTCCGCGGCGGGGGCCGGGAGGCCGCTAACGTCGCCGCATGCGCTTCGATCAGCTCTTCGACGATCTCGAGGCCCAGCTCGAGCATCAGCTGGCCGAGCGCGAGGCGCGGCGGCGCACGGACGCGGAGCGGCTCCGGATCGCACGGCTCACTCTGCGCGACCGGCTCGCCGCCCTCGTGGCCGGCGGCGAGGGGACCGTCCGCCTGCGTCTGGCTGACGGCGCGGTCGTCGAGCTCGCCCCCGCGGCCGTCGGGCGCGACTGGCTGGCGGCGGACCTTCCGGACGGCGGTCAGTGCGTCGTGCCGCTCGGCGCGGTCGCGGCCGTCTCGCTGAGCGCGGCGCAGGCACGGGCGAGCAGCGAGCGGATGCCTGATGCGGGCCCCGCGGAAGCCGGTCCGGCGAACGCCGGTTCAGTGAACAGTAGCCCTGCGGGCGGCGGTCTCACGGCGAAGATCGGCATCGGCGTGGTGCTGCGGGATCTCGCCAGGCGACGCGTCCCCGTCGACGTGTGCACCCGGCTCGAATCGGCGCCCGTGCACGGCACGATCGATCGGGTCGGCGCCGACCATCTCGAGCTCGCGGTGCACGAGCGGGGTGTGCCCCGACGCGCGTCGAGCGTGGTCGAGCTTCGGGTGCTCGCGCTGGCGGCGATCACCCGTGTGGTGCTGTGACGCCGGACGGGGTGGTCGCGGTGGCGAGGGCCGGCGGTGCGGCGGGCTGGCCCTAGTCGCCGGGCCGCAGGATCGTGCCGCCGGACAGCTCGGCCAGACTCGCGAAGTCGGACTGCTCCCACAGCGCCCGGCGGCGCTGCTGCTCGTAGAGCTCGGTGATGTACGTCTCGAGCACCTCCCGCTCGACGCGCCACTGCTCGCTCACCCGGATGGCCGGCAGCTCGCCGCTCTCCAGCAGCGCCGCCACGTCCTCCGCTTCGACGTTGAGGATCTCGGCGCAATCGACGACCGTGAGGAAGCGCCCCGCGTCGTCGGCGGACTGGCTGACCATGACACCCATTGTGACGTGCGGTCGCGCGCAGGGGCTCCGCATGTGGATAACTTTCCCGGACGGCGTGTCGGATTCGCCAACATGTCCTCATGGCCGCCGCCCCTTCGCCTCCTCGTCCCCGACCCACGTGGCTCGAGCCGCGCTTCCTGCTCGGCGTCGCTCTCGTGATCGCCTCGGTCGCGGGGGTGTCCGGTCTGCTCGTCGCCTCAGACCGCACCGTGCAGGTCTACTCCGCCCGGCACGCGCTCGCCGCGGGCGACGGGGTCACTGCCGCCGACCTTCGGGGCGTGCGGGTGCGGCTGGGGCCGGCGACCTCCGCCTATCTCGCCGCGGCGCCGCAGCCGGGAGCCGTTGTGACGCGGACGATCGCGAAGGGCGAGCTGGTCCCGGTCGGGGCGCTCGGCTCGGCCACCGCGCAGCGGCAGACGAGCGTTGTGGTCGCGGTCGACGGCGAGCTGCCCGCCTCGGTCGACGCCGGCGGCCTCGTCGACGTCTGGGCGGCGCAGGCGCGCCGCGACGGGGCGGAGGGCGCCCGGTTCGCCGCACCCCGCGTGCTCGTGCCGCACGGCACCGTGGTGCGCGTGGTCCGTGACGCGGGGCTCGGCCGGAGCGGCGGCGTCGCGGTCGAGGTGCGGGTGCCGCGGGAGGCGACGGCCGGGCTGCTCGAGGCCATCGCCAACGGGGATGCCGTGACGATCCTGCCCGCGGGGGAATGAGATGGCGCAGCTCGCCCTGAGCCTCGACCGGCATGCGGAGGACCTGCTGCTGCCCGGCGCCCTGCGGGCCGGCCATGCCGTCGTCGCCCGGGTACAGACGGCGGGGGAGCTGTCGGGCGTGCTCGCCGCGCACGACGTGGACCTCGCGGTGGTCTCCGCGGCGCGCACGCGGCTCACCGCGGAGGTGCCGGCCGCCGCGGCGGCGTCCGGTGTGCGGCTCGTCGTGATCGCGCTGACGGACGATGAGCGCGAGGTCGCCGCGCGGGCCGGCGCCGTCGAGGTGGTCCCCGAGCCCGCGTCCTGGCCCGAGCTGGAGCGGATGTTGGTGGGGCGGACCGTGCCCGTCGCGGCCGACTCCGCCCGCGGGCTGCGGCGCGCGGCATCCGTCATCGCCGTCTGGGGGCCGACGGGGGCGCCCGGGCGCACGAGTCTCGCGATCTCGATCGCCGCCGAGCTGGCCGGGCTCGGGCAGAGCGTCGCCTTGCTCGACGCGGACTCCTACGGCGGCGCGATCGCGCCGTGGCTCGGGCTGCTCGACGAGACCCCCGGCTTCGCGGCGGCCTGCCGGCTCGCGGGCAACGACGCGCTCACCCGCACCGAGTTCGACCGGGTCGCGCAGTACGTGCCGGTGCCGCACGGGGCGTTCGCGGTGCTCACCGGCATCGCGCGCCCGAGCCGTTGGCCGGAGCTGGGGCAGGACCGGGTGACGCACGCGGTCGATGCGGTCTCCGCTTGGTTCGACCACGTCGTCGTCGACGTCGGCTTCAGTCTCGAGGCCGACGAGGAGATCGCCAGCGACCTGCTCGCCCCGCGCCGGAACGCGGCGACGTTCGCCGTGCTGGAGCGCGCGACCCGGGTCGTCTCCGTCGGGCTCGCGGATCCGGTCGGACTCGCACGGCTGATGCGCGGGCATCCGGAAGTGCGCGTCGCAGCGCCGCAGGCCCGGCACAGCGTCGTCGTGAACCGGGTGCGCGCGAGCGTGATCGGCTCCGGAGCGGCCGGGCAGATCGCCGGGGCGCTCGAGCGATTCGGGGGCATCGCGCCGGCCGCGCTGATCCCCGACGACCCGGCCGCGCTCGACACCGCCATGCGCGCCGCGCAGCCGCTCCTCCGTGCGGCGCCGCGCTCGCCGGCGCGGGAGGCGGTGCGCGGCCTCGTCACGGGAGAGGTGCTCGGCCTGCCCGAGCAGGCGGCGCCACGGCGGCGGCGGGCGCGCAGTCGCGACCGCGAGCACGAGTCGGCCCGAAACCCGGGATCCCGTGCCGTCCCTGGATCGGCGTCGGCAGCTGCGGCGCCGATCCGGGCCCGCCGGGCGGGGAGCGGGGATCAGACAAACATAGACTTGCAGGGTGTCGACCCTCAGTGACCTGGTCATCGCTCACGGCCGCTCCACTCCGGAGGACATCGAGTGGATGCACATGCTGGTGGGCGACGGCCAGCTGCTCGCAGACCTGGCGTTCGCGGACATCGTGCTGTGGGTTCCGACCGCGACGGACGGCGCCTTCATCGCGGTGGCGCACTCCCGCCCGTCGAGCGCGGCCACCCTGTTCTACCGCGACATCGTCGGCCAGAAGCTGCGACCGGAGTGGCGCGGGCAGGTGACGGAAGCCTTCCAGACCGGCCGCATCGTCGACTCGAGCGCCCCCGAGTGGTATGAGGAGACGCCGACGCGGGTGCGCGCGGTGCCCGTGCTGCGGCGGCTCGGCTCGGGCAGCGCGAAGACAACGGATGCCCCGATCGCGGTGCTCACCCGGCACACGAACCTCAGCGAGGCGCGCACTCCCGGTCGGCAGGAGCTTACCTTCAACGATTGCGCCAACGACCTGTTTGCGATGATCGCGAGCGGCGACTTCCCGGATCTCGGCGCACCGAGCGGTCCGCGGCGCGGCGCCCCGCGTGCGGCCGACGGCCTCATCCGTCTCGACGTCGAAGGCGTGACGACCTTCGCGAGCCCCAACGCCCTCTCGGCGTTCAACCGCATCGGCTTCACCGACGAGCTCGAGGGCGAGTCGCTCGCCGAGGTGACGACCCTGCTGCTGACGGGGCACTCGGCCGTCGACGAGTCGCTGCCGCTCGTCGTCACGGGGCGTGCGCCATGGCGCACCGACATCGACGTGCGCGGGGTGACCGTGTCGCTGCGGGCCATTCCGATCCGCAACCGCGGCGAGCGGGTGGGGGCGATTGTGCTCGTCCGCGACGTGACCGAGATGCGCCACCAGGAGCGCGAGCTGATCACGAAGGACGCGACGATCCGGGAGATCCACCACCGCGTCAAGAACAACCTGCAGACCGTGGCCTCGCTGCTGCGCATCCAGGCGCGTCGTTCGCACTCCGACGAGGCGAAGGAGGCGCTCGGCCAGGCCATGCGCCGGGTGTCGGCCATCGCGGTCGTGCACGACACCCTCTCCGAGGGGCTCGCCCAGGCGGTGGACTTCGACAACGTGTTCGACCGGGTGCTGCT
Source organism: Gryllotalpicola sp. (assembly GCA_036398375.1). Taxonomy (GTDB): domain Bacteria; phylum Actinomycetota; class Actinomycetes; order Actinomycetales; family Microbacteriaceae; genus Gryllotalpicola. The sequence goes on along the minus strand of DASWPQ010000024.1, from coordinate 11,647 downwards.
CCTCGTCACCGAGGTCGCCTCGGGGCACAACACCTCGGTGCGGCCCGTCAAGACCGGCACCTTCGGGGTACTGCCGAGCGGGTATGCGACCCCGCTCGCGCTCGCGCTGACCGAGCTCGTAACCAACGCCGTCGAGCACGGTCTCGCGGACCGTTCGGGGGAGGTGCAGATCATCGCTCAGCGCACCGAGGAGCAGCTCACGGTGAAGGTCGTGGACGACGGGGTCGGCCTGCCCGAGGGCAAGGTCGGTTCCGGCCTCGGCACGCAGATCGTCCGCACGCTCATCCAGGGGGAGCTGGGCGGGGCGATCGACTGGCACACCATGACGGGCGCCGGCACCGAGGTGACGGTGGAGATCCCGCTGCGCTACCTCAGCTCACGCACGGCGGCGAATTGAGTGCTGTGCGTGTTTGCGTGTGCCGAGTCTGCGTGCCGGGCGGAGAGCTGCGTGCTAGGAGGCGCGTCGGGCGCGGGCGGCGCGGCGCTTCAGGGCGCGGCGCTCGTCCTCGGAGAGGCCGCCCCACACGCCCGAGTCCTGACCGGTCTCAAGGGCGTATTGCAGGCAGGTCTCGGTGACCGGGCAACGACCGCACACGGCCTTCGCCTTCTCGATCTGGTCGACCGCCGGGCCAGTGTTGCCGACGGGGAAGAACAGTTCGGGGTCGGCGGTGAGGCATGCGGCTTTGTCGCGCCAGTCCATGGGGATGCTCCTTATTCATACAGGCGGCAGGCGAGGACGATCGGGAGTCAGCCTCGTCGGCTATCAGAATTTTCCGGAAACAGGGCCGAAGATCTGTGGGGATATTAGACCTGCCCACAGCCCTGTGAGCGATTAACCGGACTCCGATATCCTCCCATGGGGGCCGCGTCAGATCAATAGTTTTGTATGGGATAACTCTGTGAACACGAGCCTGAAACCCGCTTCTGCTAGGGTCTTCCGCGGCCTTTTGACGGTTCTCGCGGTCATCGTCAGCGTCGAGGCCGTTCTGGTGCTTCTCGCAACAGTTCTGGCCGTGGGCCAGTTCTTCGGCCACGGGGCCAAGGTCGAGGCCGACGGTGCGGCCTATCTGGTCTGTCTGGCGATCGGATGTCTGTGGGTGGGCGTCGCGGCCGTGGGCCTGTGGTTCGCCCAGCCGTGGGTGCGTGGGCTCGTCATCACCTGGCAGCTCGTGCAGCTGGCCGTCGGCGTCGGCGCGATGCAGGGGCTGCTCGCCGGGCCGCTCGTCGGCATCCTGCTGCTCGTGCTGGGCCTCGCCGGCATCGGTCTGGTGTTCACTCCGGCGGTCACCCGCTCCCTGGCCCGCACCCCGAGCGAGTAGCCCCGCTCCGCCCGACCGCCCCGCCCCGTGCCGTCCTGCTCTCGCCGCTCCGCGCTGTCAGGCGCGCTACTCTCCCGGACGGGAGCCCCAGCCATGTCGGGCGCCCCCGTCCGGGAGAGTAGCGCGGCCGGTGTGCGGAAGCGGAGGGGCGCGGCGGTGGCTCAGGCCAGGCGGAGCTTCTTGCGGAGCATGCTCAGGTGGCCCTTCGCCTTGACGTTGTAGAGCGCCTGTTCGAGCAGGCCGTCGGGGCCGACGACGAAGGTCGAGCGCAGCACGCCCGTGACGGTCTTTCCGTACAGCTGCTTCTCGCCCCAGGCGCCGTAGGCGCGGTGCACCTCGAGGCCCTCGTCCGAGAGCAGGGGGAAGTTGAGGTGCTCGTCGTCCGCGAAGCTCCGCAGCTTCGCGACAGGGTCCTTCGAGATGCCGAGCACCGTGTAGCCGGCATCCGTCAGCTCACCGAGGTCGTCGCGGAAGTCGCAGGCCTGCGTTGTGCACGCCGGCGTCGCGGCGGCCGGGTAGAAGTACACGATGACCCTGCGACCGGCGTAGTCGGTAAGCGAGACGGTGGCGCCGTCCTTGTCCGGGAGGGCAAAGGCAGGGGCCCGGTCGCCGATGGCGAGCCGGGCCCCGAGGGAAGCTGAAGTCACGCTTCCAATCTACTTGTCTTGTCTACTTGACCGCGCCCGCGGTCAGGCCGGCGACGAAGTTCCGCTGCAGCAGCAGGAACATGATCACGACGGGCAGGGAGACGACGAGCGAGGCGGCCATGATCTGGTTCCAGTACACGTTCGTCTCGGTCGAGTACTGCTGCAGGCCGATGGCCAGCGTCGATCCTGTCCCGCTGGTGAGCACTGAGGCGAAGAGCACTTCCCCCCAGGCCGTCATGAAACTGTAGATCGCGACCGCGACGATGCCCGGGCGGGCGGCGGGCAGCACGACATACCACAGTGCGCCCATCGCGCCGGTGCCGTCGACCTTGGCCGCTTCGTCCAGCTCGCGGGGGATGCCGTCGAAGTAGCCGGCGAGCATCCAGATCGCGAAGGGCAGCACGAAGGTCAGATAGGTGACGATCAGGCCGAGCTTCGAGTTGACCAGCGGGATGCCGGTCGCGGCCGTGACGTTGCGGAAGATGAGGAACAGCGGCAGCAGGAACAGCACGCCGGGGAGCATCTGCGTCGTCAGCACCGTGGTGGTGAACACCGAGCGGCCCCGGAAGCGCCACCGCGAGACCGCGTAGGACGCGAAGATCGCGATGACGAGGCTCACGATGGTGGCGATCACGCAGACGATCAAGCTGTTCAGGAAGTACTGCGCCAGGGGCACGGTCGACCAGATGTCGATGTAGGGCTGGATCGTGAGGTGCTTGGGGATCCAGCTGAAGGCATTCTGCACCTCGCCGAGCGGCTTGACCGACGACGTGATCATCACGTACAGCGGGACGACCACAAAGGCCGTCAGGACCACGATCGTGATGGTGCGGAAGATCTTGACGGTAACGGGCTCACGCACGCTGGGACCTCCGGTTGACGACGAGCAGATAGATGCCCGTGACGATGAGCAGGAAGATGAGGAGCATCACCGACATCGCGGCGCCGAAACCGAAGTTCCAGGTCAGGAACGAGGCGCTGTAGATGTGGAAGGAGATGAGGTCGCCCCAGGTCGCGCTCGAGCCGGTGCCGAAGAGCACGAATGGATCGTTGAAGTCATTGAAGGTCCACAAGAACATCACGAGGACGAGCACGACGTTGACGGGGCGCAGCATCGGCAGGGTGATCGATCGCCACTGGCGGAACGGCTTGGCGCCGTCGACCGCGGATGCCTCGTAGACGTCATCGGGGATCGACTGCAGACCGGCCATGAGCATGAGGAACGCGAAGGGCCAGGTGCGCCAGATCGCGACGACCACGACGGGCCAGAACGAGGCCGTGCCGATGAGCCAGAACGGCTTGTCGCTCAAGAGGTGCAACTGGTCGACGAGTACGTGGTTCACGAGGCCGGTGTCCTTCTGGAACATGAACTTCCAGGTGATGACACCGGCGTAGACGGGCAGGGCGTAGGGGATCAGGAAGATCGTGCGGAAGAGCCCGCGACCGAGGAACTGACGCTGGAGAGCGACGGCCGCCGCCATGCCGAAGACCCAGGAGAACGCCAGGACGATGACCGTGAACGCGCAGGTGACGAGGAACGAGCGCAGCAGTGTGGGGCCGGCCGAGGTGGCCGCACTGAGCTCGAACCGATAGTTGCCGAGCCCCGCGAAGGGCGCTGCGGACCAGTTGCTCAGATAGATCTGAGTGAGCTTGATGAAGCTGATCCAGATGCCGGTGATCATGGGGATCACATGCACGAGGACCTCGAACACGACGGCCGGTGCGAGCAGCACATACGGCAGCCACCAGCCCTTTGCGCGTTTGCGGCGAGTGGTGAGCTCCGCGGTTGACGCTGTCATTCCTTGATTTCCTTCCCGACTGATCTGTCCGACGGGCAGCAGGACTGCTGGGGGCCGCCGAAGCGGCGGCCCCCAGCAGTGCCATCATCGCGGACGTGTGTGTACGGACGCGACTGCTGCCGTGGTTTTAGCCGAGCGCCTCGACCTGGGCCTGCGCGTCCGCCAGCGCCGCCTTGATCTGCGCGGTCGTGACCTTCTTGCCCGACGCGATCTGCTGGATCAGGCCGCCGATCGCCTTGCCGACGGAGGTCTCGAAGTCACCCTCGGTCTTGACCTGGGGCAGAACCTTCGCCTGAGTGTTGTAGGCGGTCGAGAAGACCTTCGCCTCCTCGGTGTCCGACGTGAACGTCGGGGTCGCGTCCTTCAGCACGGGCAGCGAGGTGAACGGCTTGTCCAGGTCGTTCTGTGCCTCTTCGCTCGTCATGAACTTGACGAACTTGAGGGCCGCGGACTGGTTCTTGCTGTACTTCGGGATGGCGATGTTGATGCCGGCCGGGAAGGTCGAGATCTGGTTCTCCTTCGGGGTGCCCTCCGGCCACGGGAGGTACGTCACGCCCCAGTCGCCCTGCTTCATGCCGTTGGAGGTCAGGGTGCTGTCCGCGATCTGGGCGAGGACCATGCCGGCCTTGCCCTGGGCGAGCTCGACGAGGGCGGCGCCGGTGTCGTTGTTCTGCGCGTCAGCCGGGTTCACGACCTTGTCGGTGCCCATGAGATCGAGGTAGCGCTGCACACCCTGCACGTTGGCGTCGCTCGTGAAGGTCGGCTTCTCGCCCTTGTACCAGTCGCCGCCGTTCTGGGCCGCGGTGAGGAAGGCGAAGTGGATCGACTCGGTGTAGTTGTTGCCGGCGATCGCGATGCCCCACTTGCCGTTGCCGAGCGCGGTGATCTTCTTGGCGTCGGCGACCATCTCCTCCCAGGTGGTCGGCGGGGTGGCGATGCCGGCCTCCTTGAAGAGGGCCTTGTTGTAGTAGAGGCCGTAGGCGAGGCCGAACAGCGGCACCGATGCCGGGGAGCTGGTCTTGTCGGCCTGGCTGCCCGCGTTCAGCGCGGTGGTGGCGAACTTGTCGAGGCCGCCGATGGCGTCGGCGTTCTTGCCGGTGAACTCGGTGAAGGCACCGCCGGCCTGGTAGGAGGGGCCCCAGGTGTTGCCGATGTTCATGACGTCGGGGCCGGTGCCGGCGCTGATCGAGGTGTTGATCTTGGTCTGCAGGCTGTTCCAGTCCGCGACCTGAACGTTGACCTTGATGCCGGTCTGCTTCGTGAACTTCGCGATGACGGGCTTCAGGTCGGTCGCGGTCGCCGTCACGCTCGGGCCCTGCTGCGAGGACAGGTACGTGATGGTCGTGCCGCTACCACCGGAGCCGCCGCCGGCATTGTTGCTGCCGCAGCCGGACAGAGCGACCGCTACCGCCGTCGCCGTAAGAGCGGCGCCGACGAGCATGACACTTTTCTTGGCCATGTGACTTCCTTGTCTGTTGTGCACTGATTGCGGGTGTGCAGTTGAACGACCGTGCGGTTGCAAGCTGCGCCGCTTCCGTTCGGCCGTGTTCAGCATAACTGAACCGATTCAGTTATTTGCTGAACCGATTAAGTATAAGCCGAAGCTTTTTGGGACCTTCTGCCCCGGACGGGACCCGATCGGGTGGGCCGGCTAGTGGGCGCGCCGGCTCGTCTCGCGCACGCGCAGCGAGCTCGGGCTCGGCGTGTCGATGGTCAGCGGGCCCCCGTCGAGCAGCTCGAGCAGCATCGTCGCGCTGCGTCTTCCTGCCCGATCAGGGAATCTTTCCAGGGAGGTGATGGTGGGCGAGGCGAACTGGCACAGCATCGAGTCGTCCCAGCTGACCAGGGCCACCTCGTCGGCGCCGGCGTTCTGCAGTGCCCGGAGCGCCGCAACGGCCATCACGTCGTTGGACGAGACGATCGCCGAGGGCCGGGACTCGTGAGTTAACAATTCCGTAACGCGCGCGTAAGCCGTGTCATAGGTGTAGTCCGCCTCGGCGACGGCCACACGCATGCCGCGTGCCTCGGCCTCCCGCTGGATCGCCTGCTTGCGGTCCACTTCGTGCGCGAAGCCGAGCGGGCCGGTGACGTGCGCGATGAAGCGGTGCCCGAGGTTGTACAGGTGCTCCACGAGCAGCTCGGCATCGCGGTGCTGGTCCTCGATGCGCTCGGCGCCCGACTCGTCTGCGGGCAGCACCCCGTGCAGCACGAAGGGCAGGCCGAGCCGGGTCAGCAGCGCCGGGCGCGGGTCGTCGATCGCGCGATCCAGCACGATCACGCCGTCCACGCGCCGCTCGCCCGCCCAGCGCTCGTAGACGATGGTGTCCCGGCCGGCCGCGGTGCCGACCATGCGCAGCAGCAGGCTCTGGCCCGCGTCCGACAGGACATCCTCCACACCCTCGAGCAGGCGCATGTAATACGGCTCCGTGCCGAGCAGGGTCGGGTCGCGTCGCAGCACCATGCCGATCGCATCGGCTCGTGATCGTGACAGCGCACGCGCCGACGAGCTCGGGTGCCACCCCAGTTCCGCCGCCAGGGCGAGCACACGCTCGCGCGTATGCTCGCTCACCCCGGGCTGCCCGTTGAGGGCATACGAAACGGATGCTTTGGAAACTCCGAGCTTCTCGGCGAGGTGCGCGATGGTCACTCTGGGCATGTTCGCGCCTCCTTCGGCACCAACGTCCTCATCGGTGCACCAGGGACGATGATAGCCCCGTTTGAACCGGTTAAGTTGCGTCCGCCCCCGGCGCACCGCCCACGCCGGGCGCCAAGGTCGTGAGCAGCCGCTGCAGTGAATCCAACCGCACCGCCCCGGTCGGCCCCAGCGCGCCGGCCGCCACGGCCTCGATGATCGCGCAGTCCGGCGAGCCTGGCAGATGCGTGCAGCCGCGCGGGCAGTCCTGCGCGATCCGATCCAGATCGGGGAAGCCGCGCAGGATGTTCGCCGGGTCGACGTGCCCCAGACCGAAGGAGCGGACACCGGGGGTGTCGATGATCCACCCCCGACCGGCATCCGTCACCACGCGCAGCGACACGGTCGAGCTCGAGGTGTGCCGGCCGCGCCCCGTCACCTCGTTGACGTGACCGGTCGCGCGATCCGCCCCCGGCACGAGCGCGTTCACGAGCGTCGACTTCCCGACCCCCGAGTGGCCGACCGCCACCGTGGTGTGGCCGACGAGGGCGGCCTTCAGCTCGTCGGTCGGCATGGCCCCGGGGGCGCTTGTGAACACCGTGACGCGGTCAAGCGCTGCGAAGTTCGCCAGGAACGGCGCCGGATCGGCGAGATCCGTCTTCGTCACGCACAGCATCGGCTCGATGCCGGCGTCGTACGCGGCAACGAGATAGCGGTCGACGAGGCGCACCCGCGGCTCGGGGTTCGCCGCGGAGACGACGATCAGCATACGGTCGGCGTTGGCGACGATGACCCGCTCCACGGCATCCGTGTCATCGGCCGAACGACGCAGCAGGGTCGTCCGCTCGCCGATGCGGACGATGCGCGCGAGCGTCCCCTCCTCACCGCTCGTGTCGCCCACGAGATCGACGCGATCGCCCGTGACGATGGCCTGACGGCGCAGCTCGCGGGCGCGGGATGCCGTGGCCTGGTGCTCCTCCGGCTCGTCCTCGTCCAGCAGCACGGTGTAGCGGCCCCGGTCGACGGAGACCACCCGGCCCACGAGGGCGTCCCCGTGCTCCGGGCGCTGTTTGGTACGCGGCCGGCTGCCCTTCGGGTTCGGCCGCACCCGGACGGAGGACTCGTCGTACTCGCCGTACGGCTCGTCCTCGTCCTCGTCCTCGGACCACCAGCTCAAGCGAGCAGTGCTCCCTGCGCGGACCCGGCGTGAAGCATCCGCTGCCACAGCTCGGGGAACTGCGGCAGCGTCTTGGCCGTCGCCCCGATGTCGTGGATCTCAACGCCCGGCACGCGCAGCCCGACGAGCGCACCGGCCGTGGACATGCGGTGGTCCTGATAGCTCCGCCACACGCCGCCGTGCAGCGGGCGCGGCTCGATGCGCAACCCGTCGGGCAGCTCCGTCACCGCGCCGCCCAGGCCGTTCAGCTCGGCGGCGAGCGCGGCGAGCCGGTCCGTCTCGTGGTGGCGGATGTGACCGATGCCGATGATCTCGCTCGGACCGTCCGCGAGGGCGGCGAGGGCGACGAGCGCCGGTGCGAGCTCCCCGCCCGTCGTCAGGTCGAGCTCGACGCCGTGGATCGTCCCGTCGCCGCGCACGGTCAGGCGGTCGCCGTCGCGGCTCACCTCGGCGCCAAAGAGAGGAAGGTAGCGCGCGAGGTCCGCACCGACCTGCGTGGTCTCGGTCGGCCAGCCGGCGATCGTCACCCGGCCGCCTGCCGCGATCGCCGCAGCCAGGAACGGGGCGGCGTTGGACAGATCGGGCTCGATCGCGACATCGCGCGCCCCGATCGGCTGCGGGGCGACGACCCAGGTGCCGAGCTCGGGCGACTCGACCGTCACACCGCGCGCGGCGAGCGCGGCGATCGTCATCTCGATGTGCGGCAGGCTCGGCAGACGCTCCCCGGAGTGATGCAGCACGAGCCCCTTCTCGAAGCGCGGCGCGGCCAGCAGCAGGCCGGAGACGAACTGGCTCGAGCTCGAGGCGTCGATCGTGATCTCGCCCCCCGCGACCCGGCCCGTGCCGTGGATCGTGAACGGCAGCGCACCGCGGCCCTCGTCGGCGAGGTCGACCCCGAGGTCGCGCAGCGCCGTGACCATCGCGGTCATGGGGCGCCCGCGCGCCGAGTCGTCCGCGTCGATCGTGACGGGACCGAGCGCGAGCGCCGCCACGGGCGGGACGAAGCGCATCACCGTGCCCGCCTGGCCCGCATCGACGGTCGTCGAGCCCGTCAGCTCGGCCGCAGGGGTCACACGCAGATCCGGGCCGAAGGGCCCCGGCTCAGGCATCCGCTCGACCCCCGTGCCGAACGCGGCCAATGCCGCGACCATACGATCGCTGTCCTGCGAGTGCAGGGGGGCGGTGAGCACGGATGCGCCGTCCGCCAGCGCTGCGAGCACGAGCTCGCGGTTGGTCTGCGACTTCGAGCCGGGCAGGGAGACGTCGGCGTCCACCGGACCCGCCGCGGTGGGCGCCGGCCAGAGCTCCGAGGGCTCCGGCTGACGGCTGTCGCCGTACGGGTCGAACTCGGGCGCGGAATAGCTGCGGAACTGCATCGGTTGCAGGATACCGAGGAATCGCCCCCGAGATCCGAAAGGACGCCTACGCCTGTGTCTGCGCTTGCGCTGCTGGAACGACCTGACCGCTGCCCTGAGGGGTCGCGGGGCGCGGACGTAGACTGGGCGGCGATGACCGACGACCTCGAGCTTCCGAGCGCCACAGAGTCCCAGAACGGCGCTGGGGAGCGCCTGTTCGAAGAGCAGGCGCTGCCCTTCATGGACCAGCTCTATGCGGCGGCGCTGCGCATGACGCGCAATCCCTCCGACGCGCAGGACCTCGTGCAGGAGACCTTCGTGAAGGCCTTCGCCGCGTGGAGGCAGTTCCAGCAGGGCACGAACCTCAAGGCGTGGCTCTACCGGATCCTCACCAACACCTTCATCAACAGCTACCGCAAGAAGCAGCGCGAGCCGTACCAGAGCCCCATCGAGGACCTGGAGGACTGGCAGCTCGGCGGTGCGGAGTCGACGACGGCGCGCTCCTCGCGCTCGGCCGAGGCGGAGGCGATCGACCACCTGCCGGACTCTGCGGTGAAGAGCGCCCTGCAGGCCATCCCGGAGGACTTCCGCATGGCCGTCTACTTCGCGGATGTCGAGGGCTTCTCCTACCAGGAGATCGCCGACATCATGAAGACCCCGATCGGGACCGTGATGAGCCGCCTGCACCGTGGCCGGCGGATGCTTCGCGATCTCTTGTCTGACTACGCCCGCGACCGGGGGATCGCGGCGGAGCCCTCACCCACCAGGAGAACGAGATGACCGACTGCGGCTGCGACAAAGCCAAGAAGGACCTTGAAGAGTACCTGCACAACGAGCTGCTCGCCGACGAAGCGGCGGACATCCGTGAACACCTCGCGACCTGTGCGAACTGCGCGGGCGAGGCGGAGATCGGCATCGTGCTGATCGACGCGGTGCAGCGGGCCTGCCGTGAGACCGCGCCGGAGCAGCTGCGGGTGCAGGTGCTCGCGCGTATTCGCGAGTTGCAGCTGCACTGAGCTTGTCGGCGCGCCGGTCCCCGGCCGGCGCGCGTCGCTGCGCGATGGTAGCGGCATCGCTCTGGCTGGATGGGAGCGGACGTCGCGTTCGTGCTGGCCGAGCGACTCCGCGCTACTCACACGGACCTGCGCCACATGTACGAGGGTGGCGTGTGTCTGCATGAGTAGCGCAGGCGGGGATACAGAAGGGGCAGACGAGAGATGCCTCAGAGGACCGCCGCGCCAGAAAGCTCAGAGCGTCAGCGCCTTGCGCATGAGCTCGGCCTGCTCGACGGCGTGGCGCTTGGCCGTGCCGACGGCGGGGGAGGCGGATGCCGGCCGCGAGGCCACCGCGAAGCCGGGCGTGCCCAGCTGACGGGCCGCCTCGGTGACGAACGGCGCGGCGCCCTGGTTCTCGGGCTCGTCCTGCACCCACATGAACTCGGCGTTCGGGTACTGCGCGAGGACCGTCTTCAGCTCGGCCTCGGGCACCGGGTAGAACTGCTCGAGCCGTACGACCGCGATCTGCGGGTTCGGCGCCTTCGCGAGCTCGGCCTTCAGGTCGTAGTAGACCTTGCCGGCGACGAGCAGCACGCGCCGCACGCCGGTCTTCTCGCCCGCGTCCGGATCATCGAGGACGGGCTCGAAACGGCCAGAGGTGAAGTCGGCGACCTCGCTCGTCGCCCCGCGCAGGCGCAGCATCGCCTTCGGCGTGAAGACCACGAGCGGCTTGCGCGGACGGGCGTAGGCCTGGCGGCGCAGCAGGTGGAAGTACGACGCCGGAGTCGAGGGGCGCGAGACCGTGATGTTGTTCTGCGCGGCGAGCTGCAGGTAGCGCTCGATGCGGGCGGAGGAGTGGTCCGGTCCCTGGCCCTCGTAGCCGTGCGGCAGCAGCAGCACGACCGAGGAGCGCTGGCTCCACTTCTGCTCGCTCGCGGCGATGTACTCGTCGATCACGACCTGCGCGCCGTTGGCGAAGTCGCCGTACTGCGCCTCCCACAGCACGAGCGCCTCAGGGCGCTCGACGGAATAGCCGTACTCGAAGCCCATCGCCGCGTACTCGGAGAGCAGGGAGTCGTAGACGTAGAAGCGGCCCTGGTTCTCGGCGAGGTTCGCGAGCGGCAGCCATTCCTGGCCGTTCACCTGGTCGTGGAACACCGCGTGGCGCTGGGCGAAGGTGCCCCGCCGCGAGTCCTGCCCGGCGAGGCGGACCGGCGTGCCCTCGAGCGCGAGGGAGCCGAAGGCGAGCAGCTCGCCGAAGCCCCAGTCGATGCCGCCCTGGCGGCTCATGTCGACGCGCTTCTTGAGCAGCGTGGTCAGCTTCTTGTGCACCGTGAAGCCGGCCGGCACGTTGTCGAAGGCGTCGCCGATGGCGTGGACGACGGATTCCGCGATGCCGGTCGAGGCGAGCTCGCCGCTCGCCGGCTCCTCCGGCGCGATCGAGGTGATGATCGGGATCGGCGAGGTCTGCGCTTCGTGGGTCTCCGCGAAGGCGCGCTCCAGGCGGGACTGGAAGTCCTTGTGGGCGCCCTCGTACTCCTCCTCGGTGATGTCGCCGCGGCCGACGAGCGCCTCGGTGTAGAGCTTGCGGGTCGAGCGCTTCGCCTCGATCAGGCCGTACATGAGCGGCTGCGTCATCGACGGGTCGTCGCCCTCGTTGTGACCGCGACGGCGGTAGCAGATGAGGTCGATGAAGACGTCCCGCTTGAACTCCTGGCGGTAC
>DASWPQ010000023.1:0-74946 GCA_036398375.1 Gryllotalpicola sp. | reverse complement strand
GTGCTGCTGCACCAGCCGCACGGCGGCTTCGGCGGCACCTCGAGCGACATCCAGACCCAGGCGCAGCTGATCGTCGACATGCGCACCCGGCTGTTCCAGATCACGGCGGAGGCCACGGGCAAGACGGTCGAGCAGGTCACGGCGGACGGCGACCGCGACCACTGGTTCAACGCGCAGGAGGCGCTCGAGTACGGCTTCGTGGATCACATCCGCGACAGCGTCACCGAGGTCTCGGGCGGCGGCGGGACCGAGAAGCAGGCGTAGGCGAGAGCGGAAAGACGAGAGACATGGAACCCACCTTCACGGCAGGCGGAACGGGCCTGCAGCTGCCCGGCGCGCGCTACATCCTGCCGAGCTTCGAGGAGCGCACGGCCTACGGCTACAAGCGCCAGGACCCGTACGCGAAGCTGTTCGAGGACCGCATCATCTTCCTGGGCGTCCAGGTCGACGACGCGAGCGCGGACGACATCATGGCCCAGCTGCTGGTGCTCGAGAGCCAGGACCCGGACCGCGACATCATCATGTACATCAACTCGCCGGGCGGCTCCTTCACTGCCATGACGGCGATCTACGACACGATGCAGTACATCCGCCCGCAGATCCAGACCGTCGTGCTCGGCCAGGCGGCCTCGGCCGCCGCCGTGCTGACCGCGGCCGGTGCGCCCGGCAAGCGCCTCGCGCTGCCGAACGCGCGCATCCTGATCCACCAGCCGGCGATGGGCGAGGCGGGCCACGGCCAGGCCTCCGACATCGAGATCCAGGCCGCTGAGATCCTGCGCATGCGCACCTGGCTGGAGGAGACGCTCGCGCGTCACTCCAACCGCAGCCAGGAGGAGGTCAACAAGGACATCGACCGCGACAAGATCCTGTCCGCGGCCGAGGCCCTGGAATACGGCCTGATCGACCAGGTGCTCACCAGCCGGAAGACCGCTCCGGCGGCGCTCACGCGCTAGCCCGACGGGAACACGAGGGGCCGACATCACGCAGATCCCTGCCGATGTCGGCCCCTCGCGTTAGGCTCAGTCCAGGCACCTGCCCTACCGCAGACGGAGGAGACGAATGGCTCGCATCGGAGAGAGCGCCGACCTGCTCAAGTGCTCGTTCTGTGGAAAGAGCCAGAAGCAGGTCGTGCAGCTGATCGCCGGCCCCGGTGTGTACATCTGCGACGAGTGCGTCGAGCTGTGCAACGAGATCATCGAAGAGCGCATGGCGGACGCCGAGGCGGGGAACTCGGGCGAGTTCGAGCTGCCGAAGCCCAAGGAGATCTACGCCTTCCTCGAGGAGTACGTGATCGGGCAGGATGCCGCGAAGAAGGCCCTCGCCGTCGCCGTGTACAACCACTACAAGCGCGTGCGGGCCCGCAACACGATCGGCCCGGCCGACGTCAAGGCCGACGAGATCGAGATCGCCAAGTCGAACATCCTGCTGATCGGTCCGACCGGCTGCGGCAAGACCTACCTCGCGCAGACGCTCGCCAAGCGGCTCAACGTCCCCTTCGCGGTCGCCGACGCGACGGCGCTCACCGAGGCCGGCTACGTGGGGGAGGACGTCGAGAACATCCTCCTCAAGCTCATCCAGGCCGCCGACTACGACGTCAAGCGGGCCGAGACGGGCATCATCTATATCGACGAGGTCGACAAGATCGCCCGCAAGGCCGAGAACCCGTCCATCACGCGCGACGTCTCGGGCGAGGGCGTGCAGCAGGCGCTGCTGAAGATCCTGGAGGGCACGGTCGCCTCGGTGCCGCCGCAGGGCGGCCGGAAGCATCCGCACCAGGAGTTCATCCAGATCGACACGACCAACGTGCTGTTCATCGTCGCCGGTGCGTTCGCCGGCCTGGAGGACATCATCTCGGCGCGCGCGGGCAAGAAGGGCATCGGCTTCGGGGCCCCGCTGCACTCGAAGGGCGACGACCTCAACCTCTTCAGCGAGGTCCTTCCGGAGGATCTGCACAAGTTCGGCCTGATCCCCGAGTTCATCGGCCGTCTGCCCGTCGTCACGACCGTCACGCCGCTCGACCGCGAGGCGCTCATCCAGATCCTGACCGTCCCGAAGAACGCGCTCGTCCGGCAGTACCAGCGCATGTTCGAGATCGACGGCGTCGAGCTCGAATTCGAGCAGGGTGCCCTCGAGGCGATCGCCGACCTCGCCGTGCTGCGTCAGACCGGCGCCCGCGGCCTGCGCGCGATCATGGAAGAGGTGCTCGGCCCGGTGATGTTCGAGGTGCCGTCGACCGACGAGGTCGCCCGCGTCGTCATCACCCGTGAGTCGGTTGAGTCCAATGCCGCTCCCACGATCGTCCCGCATCGCTCGACGCGGCGCGAGGAGAAGTCGGCGTAGCCGCTCGACCTGTTCAGGCCAGGCCGCGGCGCTTCAGCAGCGGCCCGAGCTCGGCCATACGGCCGCGGAAGTCGACGTACGCCTCGATGGGGTCCCTGGTGCCTCCGACGCCGAGCAGCCGGCGGCGGAAGCGCTCCCCGTTCTCGCGGGTGAGGCCGCCGTTCTGCTCGAACCAGTCGACCGTGTCGGCGTCCAGCACCTCGCTCCAGATGTAGGAGTAGTACTGGGCGTCGTAGCCGCCCGAGAAGGTGTGCGCGAAGTAGGGGCTCTGGTAGCGCGGCGGCACGGGCGCGAAGTCCAGGCCGACGGCGGCCAGGGCGGATGCCTCGAAGGCGGCGACGTCGTCGACGGCCTCCGCCTGTTCCGGTGAGAGCGCGTGCCAGGCCTGGTCGAGCAGGGCAGCACCGAGATACTCGCTCGTGGCGAAGCCCTCGTTGAAGGTGTCCGATGCGCGGAGCCGGTCCACGACGTCCGGGGGGATCGGCGCGTCGGTGAGATGGTGCCGCGCGTAGTTCGCGAGCACCTCCGGCCACAGCATCCACATCTCGTTGACCTGCGAGGGGAACTCGACGAAGTCGCGGTGCACGTTCGTGCCCGCGAAACGCGGGTACCGTGCCGAGCCGAAGAGCCCGTGCAGCGCGTGCCCGAACTCGTGGAACAGGGTGTGCACCTCGTCGAAGGTGAGCAGGGTCGGCTCGCCGGCGGCGGGCTTGGGCACATTGTGATTGTTGACGACGACGGAGTGCGGCACGTCCAGCAGGCCCGACGCGTCGACGAGGCTGTTCATCCAGGCGCCACCGCGCTTGGAGTCGCGCGTGTAGAGGTCGTAGAGGAAGAGGCCGAGGGGTGCGCCGTCCTCCTCGAAGACCTCGAAGACGCGCACGTCCGGGTGATAGCCGACGAGCTCGGGGCGCTCGGTGAAGGTCACGCCGTAGAGCTTCGTCGCGGCGAAGAAGACGCCGTCCCGCAGCACCCGCTCCGCCTCGAAGTAGGGGCGCAGGGCGGCCGCGTCGACGTTGTATTCGGCCGTGCGCACTTTCTCCGTCCAGAACGACCAGTCCGCGGCGCCGACGGGGGAGCCAGCCAGCTGCTCGAGCGCCGCGTGCTCTCGGCGCGCGTTGCGGGCGGCCGCGGGCGCGAGTGCGCCGAGCATCTCGCCGACCCGGGCGGCGCTGCCGGCGGTCTGGGCGGCGGTGACATAGTCCGCGTGGCTCGCGAAGCCGAGCAGCCGTGCCCGCTGCGCCCGCAGCACGACGAGCTCCCGCACGATGCGGCGGTTGTCGTTCGCGCCCTCCCGTGCGCCGCGCGAGCGCGAGGCCGCCATGATCCGTTCGCGCACCTCCGGGCGCCGGAGGGACGCGAGCCAGGGGTGCCCCGTGGGAAGCACGAGCGTCACGAGATACTTCCCGTCCAGCCCGCGCTCCCGCGCCGCCGCGGCCGCGGCGGAGAGCTCGCCCTCGCCGAGGCCCTCGAGCTCCGCCGCCGTCTCGAACACGACGGCCAGCTCGTTCGTGTCGGCGAGCAGCTGCTTCTCGAAGCGCGCCTGGAGGGCCGAGATGCGCTGGTTGAGCTCGGAGAGCCGTTCCTTGGCCGCCGCGTCGAGCTCGGCGCCGGCGAGGGTGAAGTCGATGAAGTACCGCTCGACGAGGTAGCGCGACTCGGGGTCCAGCCCGAGCGCGTCGAGCTGCGCGTGCACCGCACGGATGCGCTCGTAGAGCGCGCCGTCGAGACGGATGGCGTCCTCGTGCGCGGCAAGGAGGGGCGCCAGCTCCTCCTCGAGCGCGTTGGTGGCCTCCGTCGAGTCGGCCGAGGACTTGTTGTAGAACGCGTAGGCCGCGCGCCGCAGGGTCTGCCCCGAGCGCTCCAGCGGCACAAAGGTGTTCTCGAAGCCCGGCGGCGCCGGGTCCGCCGTGATCGCGGCGATCTCGGCGAGCTGCTCGGCGAAGCCGACCTCGAACGCCGGCCGGTAGTGCGCGTCCTGGATCAGCGCGAACGGCGGCAGCCGGTAGTCGAGCGGGCTCGGATCCAGCAGCGGGTTCCGTGCGTCGGACACCGCGCTCAGTCCGTCGCCTCGTCCACGCCGGCCTCGTCGGCCGCGGCGAAGGCGTTCGAGGTGATCGTCGCGCTGTCGCTGCCGGCGTTGTAGCGGATGACCGTGCCGTCATCGAGCTCGACGACGGGCCTGCCCTCGAGCCAGGTGAGCGTCCATCTCCAGGTCGAGGCGTCGACGCCGTCGGCGTCGAGCTCCTCCTCAACGGCCGTGACGGCCGCGCGCACGACGTCCGGAAGCGTGGGCGGCGTCTTCGAGCCGACCGGCCAGCGGGTGCCGAGTTGCATCAGAGCACGCCGCGCATCAGACGAGCTGCGCGGCGGGCTGGACGGCGGCCTGCAGCTCGAAGGTCCGTGGCTGCGTCGGAGTGCCGCCCACCTGTGACAGCACCGCGGGCAGCTGCTCACCCTCGGCCTGGGTCCAGCGGAGAACTGAGGAGCCGTGCGTCGCAGCGTCATCGCGCACGGCGTCGAACAGCGCGGAGCCGGCCTGCGGGTCGTCCGTCTCGGGGGCGAGGTGGAACGCGTCGATGAACACCCCAGTGTCGCCCTCGAGCGGGCGCGGGAAGGTGTGGAAGTGCACCAGGCCGGTGACGTCGCCCGAGTCCGAGACCACGATGAATGCCCTCTCGGCGTTCGCCGGGTCCGACAGCCAGGTCCACAGCAGCAGCGCCTTCGTCTCGGTCAGCTCGACCCCTCGCTGCGCGGCATAGGCCTCGTACAGGCTCAGCCACGGAAAGAAATCGGCGTCCCGAGGCTCACGGATCGCAATGGTCATGACACCCCTCCCATACGGGCGACATTAGCGCGAATTGTGCTGATCAGGAGAAATCTCCGAGCACCGCGTCGCGCACGGCGACCTCCTCGCCCGGCACGTAGGAGATGCTCCCGATGCGCCCAACGGCCTTCAGATCGGCCTCCGCGAGCCGCAGCGCGGCGAGCTGCTCCTCGGTGCCGGTGAGCGTCAGCGACACGATGGGCGTCTTCTGCGAGACCTTCGCGTCGGTCTTGGCACGGCGGATGCCGACCAGGGCCGAGCCGGCGACGCGCAGCACCTCGGGTCCGGAGCCGGCGAGCGTGAGCTCGTCCGCGACCGGCCACGCGGCCGTGTGCACGGAGCCGGCGTTGAACCAGCTCCACGCCTCCTCGGTCGCGTAGGGGATCACCGGCGCGAAGAGGCGCAGCAGCACGCTCAACGCGAGCCGCAGGGCGGCGACGGCGGATGCCTGGCCCGCCGCGTCCGCGGAGCCGTGGGCACGCTCCTTGACGAGCTCCAGGTAGTCGTCGCAGAAGGTCCAGAAGAAGGTCTCTGTCACCTCGAGGGCGCGGGCGTGGTCGTAGGAGCCCAGCGCCGCCGTCGCCTCGGCCACGACCCGGGCGAGATCGCGCAGCATCGCTCGGTCGAGCTCGGCGGTGATCTCGGCGCCCGCGCCCGCCTCGAAGCCGAGCGCGAACTTGGCAGCGTTGAGCACCTTGATCGCCAGGCGGCGGCCGATCTTGATCTGAGTCGGGTTGTTGACGTCGAACGCGGCGTCGGCGCCGAGTCGGCTGGACGCCGCCCAGTAGCGGGTCGCGTCCGAGCCGTGCTGCTCCAGGATCGCGGCCGGGGTCACCACATTGCCCTTCGACTTCGACATCTTCTTGCGATCCGGGTCCACGATGAAGCCGGAGATGGCGGTGTGCGCCCACGGCAGCGTGCCGAACTCCTGCAGGGAGCGCAGCACGGTCGAGAACAGCCAGGTGCGGATGATGTCCTGGCCCTGCGGTCGCAGGTCGAAGGGGAACAGGGCGGCGAAGAGCTCGGGGTCACGCTCCCAGCCGGCGGCGATCTGCGGCGTGAGGGAGGAGGTCATCCAGGTGTCCATGATGTCCATCTCGCCGACGAAGCCCCCGGCCTGACCGCGCTGCTCGGCCGTGAAGCCCGCCGGCACGTCGCTGGACGGATCGACCGGAAGCTGCGCCTCCTCGGGCAGGATGACCTGCTCGAACTGTGTCTCGCCGTTCTCGTCCACGCGGTACCAGACCGGGATCGGCACTCCGAAGAAGCGCTGGCGGGAGATCAGCCAGTCGCCGGCGAGCCCGTTCACCCAGTTCTCGAAGCGCACCCGCATGAACTCCGGGTTCCAGTCCAACTCGTTCCCGGCGGCGAGCAGGCGGGCGCGCAGCGCCTCGTCCTTGCCGCCGTTGCGCACGTACCACTGGCGGGTCGAGACGATCTCGAGCGGGCGGTCGCCCTTCTCGTAGAACTTCACGGGGTGCTGGATCGGCTTCGGCTCGCCGATCAGCTCGCCGGAGGCCGTGAGCAGCTCGACCATGGTCTTCTTCGCGCTGAACACCGTCAGACCCGCGAGCTTCGCATAGGCATCCCGCCCGGCCGCGCTCGTGATCGCCTCGGGCGCCTCGGGCAGGATGCGCCCGTCGAAGCCGATGATCGCGCGGGTCGGCAGCTGCAGCTCACGCCACCAGATCACGTCCGTCACGTCGCCGAAGGTGCAGACCATGGCGATGCCGGAGCCCTTGTCGGCCTGGGCGAGGTGGTGCGCCACGACCGGCACCTCGACGCCGAAGACCGGAGTGCGCACCGTCTTCCCGAACAGCGGCTGGTACCGCTCGTCGTCCGGGTGCGCGACGAGCGCGACGCACGCGGCGAGCAGCTCGGGGCGGGTCGTCTCGATGAACACCTCCCCGCCGTCGCCATTCAGCTCCGGTCCGTGGAAGGCGAGGCGGTGGTAGGCGCCCGGCTGCTCGCGGTCCTCGAGCTCGGCCTGGGCGACCGCGGAGCGGAAGGTCACGTCCCACAGCGTCGGTGCCCAGTCCTGGTAGGCCTCGCCGCGGCCCACGCCGCGCAGGAAGGCGAGCTGGGAGGCGCGGATCGACTCCGGAGCGATGGTGCGGTAGGTCTGCGACCAGTCCACCGAGAGGCCCAGCATCCGCCACAGCGCCTCGAACTGCTTCTCGTCCTCGGCGGTGAGGCGCTCGCACAGCTCGATGAAGTTGCGCCGCGAGATCGGCACCTGGTCGGCCGCTCGGCTGCTCTTGTTGTCGCCGCCCTCGTAGGGCGGGGTGAAGCCGGGATCGTAGGGAAGCGAGGGGTCGCAGCGCACGCCGTAGTAGTTCTGCACCCGGCGTTCGGTCGGCAACCCGTTGTCGTCCCAGCCGATCGGGTAGAAGACCTGCTTGCCGAGCATGCGCTGGAAGCGCGCGATCACGTCCGTGTGCGTGTAGCTGAACACGTGGCCGATGTGCAGCGAGCCGGATGCCGTGGGCGGGGGCGTATCGATCGCGTAGACGCAACTCCGATCGGATGCCTCCAGCGCGGCCCCGCGGTCGAATGCATAGGTGCCGGCGCCCTGCCAGACCTCGCCCCACTTGGCTTCGAGGCCTTCGAGTGCGGGCTTGTCGGGCATGGCGCTCGCGCGCGCGGCGATGTCGGTCATGGAAGGGCCTCGTTCCGATATGTGCGGCACCGGGTCACGGGTGCCTGAGTGTGGGATTTCGGGTTCATTCTACCGGCGACGGGCTCGGCCATGGAAAGGTGACAGCATGGCGCGCTTCACGACCGAACGAGGGTTCGACCGGCTGGTCAACTTCTCCGATGCGACGGTCGCGATCGCCCTCACCCTGCTGGTGCTGCCGCTCACCGACCTCGCCGGCGAGGCGCACCGCGTCGGGGCGGGCACTCTGCTCGTCGAGCACTTCTCCGCGATCTTCGCCTTCTTCCTCTCTTTCGTCGTGATCGCCGTCATCTGGTACGAGCACCACCGGCTGTTC
Organism: Gryllotalpicola sp.; assembly: GCA_036398375.1. GTDB lineage: Bacteria > Actinomycetota > Actinomycetes > Actinomycetales > Microbacteriaceae > Gryllotalpicola. Next base: position 66,786 of record DASWPQ010000023.1, on the reverse strand, counting down.
GAGTCGCTCGTGGACTACGACCTGCCCCTGCTGATGCTCAACTTCGTCTGGCTGCTCGCCGTCGTCGCACTGCCGTTCAGCACCGAGGCGAACCAGCAGTCGTCGTCCGACGACCGGGTCTCACTCGCCCTCTACATCGGCAATCTGCTGCTGTCCTTCGTCGCGATCGCGGCAATGCGCGTGGCCGCCCTGCGGGATCCGCACATCATCCACGCGGATCGACGCGCGGACTTCCGTCTCGGCCCGAGCATCGCGCTGGTCGGCCTGGGCACGATCGCGCTCATCCTCGCCGTGAGCGTCCCGGTGATCGGCATGTGGTCGCTCTTCCTGCTCACGCTCACCGGAAGGGTGTCACGCCTCCTGCGGCGTGTGCGCGGGAGCCGGTAGACTGTTCGGCAACGACAGCGATCCGGCCATCACCGGGGAGTCTTCGGAAGAACGGCGCGGAACCCTTCGGGGCTGCGCGCCCGGTAGAACCGAACGGGTCGGGCCCGTCACAGCCTAGGAACGAGTGGGAGCGGACGGGGCTGGCATGCCCAGACCGGCCGCGCCAATCGAGGTGGTACCGCGCGACGCCCGTCGCGTCCTCGGCAGACGAAGAAGACAGCGTCCACACACCACCGAGGAGCCGCGTTGCCGTACCCCCAGTCCGATGAGCCGGAAGTCCTTCCGAGCCCGCGCTTCCCGGACATCGAGCAGAAGGTGCTCGCGTTCTGGAAGCGCGACGACACCTTCCAGGCGTCCGTCGAGCAGCGCGACGGCTGCCGGGAGTGGGTCTTCTACGACGGCCCGCCCTTCGCCAACGGCCTGCCGCACTACGGCCATCTGCTGACCGGATACGCCAAGGACCTCTTCCCGCGCTACCAGACCATGCGCGGAAAGCAGGTCAAGCGCGTCTTCGGCTGGGACACGCACGGCCTGCCCGCCGAGCTGGAGGCGGAGCGTCAGCTCGGCATCAACGGCAAGGCCGACATCGAGAAGATGGGGCTCGCCGCATTCAACCGCGCGGCGCGGGAGTCCGTGCTGCGCTACACCGAGGAGTGGGAGGCCTACGTCACCCGGCAGGCGCGCTGGGTCGACTTCGAGGGCGGCTACAAGACCCTCGACCTCAGCTTCATGGAGAGCGTGCTCTGGGCCTTCAAACAGCTGCACGACAAGGGCCTCGCCTATGAGGGCTACCGCGTGCTGCCGTACTGCTGGCGCGACGAGACGCCGCTGTCGAACCACGAGCTGCGCATGGACGACGACGTCTACAAGATGCGTCAGGACCAGACGGTCACGGTGACCTTCCCGCTCGTCGGGGAGAAGGCCGAGTCGCTCGGGCTCACCGCGGTGCGGGCGCTCGCCTGGACGACGACGCCGTGGACGCTGCCCACGAACCTCGCCCTCGCGGTCGGGCCCGAGATCGTCTACGCCGTGGTGCCCGCCGGACCGAACGGCGCCGCCGACGCGCCGGAGGAGGCGGGGGAGTACCTGCTCGCCCTCGAGCTCGTCGGCAACCACGCCAAGGACCTCGGTTATGAGAGCGCGGATGCCGCCCGTGCGGCCGTGCTGAAGACCGTCACGGGTGCCGAGCTCGCGGGCGTGCAGTACGACCGGCTCTGGGACTACTACGCGGACGTCGAGACCTGGGGCACGCAGAACGCCTGGCGCATCCTCGTCGACGACTACGTCTCGACCTCGGAGGGCACCGGCATCGTCCACCAGGCGCCGGCCTACGGCGAGGACGACCAACGGGTCTGCGAGGCGAACGGCATCCCCGTCATCGTCTCGGTGGACGACGGCGGGAAGTTCCTGTCGAACATCGCCCCCGTCGCGGGGCTGCAGGTCTTCGACGCGAACAAGCCGCTCACGCAGCTGTTGCGCTCCGAGGGGCGCCTGCTGCGGCTGGCGAGCTACGAGCACTCCTACCCGCACTGCTGGCGCTGCCGGAATCCGCTCATCTACAAGGCCGTCTCGAGCTGGTTCGTGCGCGTCACGGACATCAAGGCCGACATGCTCGCCCTCAACCAGGAGATCACCTGGGTGCCCGAGAACGTCAAGGACGGGCAGTTCGGCAAGTGGCTCGAAGGCGCGCGCGACTGGTCGATCAGCCGCAACCGCTTCTGGGGCTCGCCGATCCCGGTGTGGAAGTCGGACGACCCCGAGTACCCCCGCATCGACGTGTACGGCTCCCTGGAGGAGCTCGAGCGCGACTTCGGCGCGCTGCCGCGCAACGCCGACGGCGAGGTGGACCTGCACCGCCCCTACATCGACGAGCTGACGCGGCCGAACCCGGACGACCCCACGGGGCGCTCCACCATGCGCCGCATCGCCGACGTGTTCGACGTGTGGTTCGACTCCGGCTCGATGCCCTTCGCCCAGGTGCACTACCCCTTCGAGAACCGCGAATGGTTCGACACCCACAACCCGGCCGACTACATCGTCGAGTACATCGGGCAGACGCGCGGCTGGTTCTACGTCCAGCACGTGCTCGCTACCGCGCTGTTCGGGCGCCCTGCGTTCCGCAGCGCGCTCAGCCACGGCATTGTGCTCGGCTCGGACGGCCAGAAGATGTCGAAGAGCCTGCGCAACTACCCGGACGTCTCCGAGGTCTTCGACCGCGACGGCTCCGACGCGATGCGCTGGTTCCTGATGTCCTCCTCCGTCATCCGCGGCGGCAATCTCGTCGTCACCGAGGAGGGCATCCGCTCGGGCGTGCGCGAGCTGCTGCTGCCGCTGTGGAACACGTACTACTTCTTCACCCTGTACGCGAACGCGGCGGGCTACGAGGCGAAGCGGCTCGCCCCCGGCGCGGTGCCGGCGAACGAGCTCGACCGCTACATCCTCGCCAAGACCCGTGAGACGGCCGAAGCGGTCACGGAGCATCTGGACGAGCTGGACAGCCCCTTCGCGGCGGCCGCCCTGCGCGATTTCGCCGATGTGCTGACCAACTGGTATGTCCGTCGCTCGCGGGACCGCTTCTGGGCCGGCGGCCCCGAGAACGCGGAGGCGTTCGACACGCTCTACACGGTGCTCGAGACGCTCTGCCGCCTCACCGCGCCCCTGCTGCCGCTCGTCACGGAGAACATCTGGCAGGGCCTCACGGGCGGGCGCAGCGTGCACCTGGCCGACTGGCCCGACGCGGCGGAGTTCCCCGCCGACCACGAGCTGGTCGCGTCGATGGACGCCGTGCGCGCGATCGCGTCGACCGGGCTCTCGCTGCGCAAGGCGAACGGCCTGCGGGTGCGGCTTCCGCTCGCGAAGCTCACGGTGGTCGTGCCGGATGCCGCGCGCCTGGCCCCCTTCGAGCCGATCCTGCGCGAGGAGCTGAACGTGAAGGCCGTGGAGCTGGTCGCCGAGACCGCGACGAGCGGCGAGGACTACGGCATCACCCGGCGGCTGTCGGTCAACGCCCGCGCGGCCGGTCCGCGCCTCGGCAGACAGGTCCAGGAGGCCATCAAGGCGGCGCGCTCCGGCGACTGGAGCGAGGCGGACGGGGTCGTCACCGCCGGCGGCATCGCCCTGGAGCCGGGGGAGTACGAGCTCGTGCTGGAGGTCGCCCAGACCGGCGACGACGCCACCGAGGCGCTCGCCCTGCTGCCGGCCGGGGGCTTCGTGCTGCTCGAGACCCGGCTCACCCCCGAGCTGGAGGCCGAGGGACTCGCGCGCGACGTCATCCGTTCCGTGCAGGACGCGCGGAAGGCCGCCGGGCTCGACGTGAGCGACCGGATCCGTCTCCGCCTGACGCTGGACGAGGCATCCGCCGCCGCCGCGCGCACGCACGAGAGGTTGATCCGGGAAGAGACGCTCGCGGAGGGCGGCTACGAGGTCAGCGACGGGGCGCCGTCGATCGAGGTTGTGAAGGTGAGCGCGTGAGCGAGGAATCCCACCGCGAGGCGGCGGACGCCGTCTACGCCGAACTGCTGTCCCGCCTCGGAGAGGCCAAGCCCGAACGCCGGCTCGACGCGACGCGCCGTGCCGTTGAGATCCTCGGCGATCCGCAGAAGGCCTACCCGATCATCCATGTGACCGGCACGAACGGGAAGACCTCGACGAGCCGGATCGCGGAGAGCATCCTGCGCTCCTACGGCCTGCGCACGGGTCTGTTCACGAGCCCGCACCTGGAGCGCTTCAACGAGCGCATCCTGATCGACGGCGAGCCGATCGACGACGAGGCGCTCGCCCGCAACTGGGCCGAGATCACGCCGTACATCCAGATCGTCGACCGCGAGCTGCAGGATGCCGGGCAGCCGCGCCTGACCTTCTTCGAGGTCGTCACGGCGCTCGGCTTCGCGTGCTTCGCCGACGCGCCCGTGGATGTCGCGGTGATCGAGGTCGGCATGGGCGGCGAGTGGGACTCCACCAACGTCGGCGACGGCACCGTCGCCGTGTTCACCCCCATCTCCCTCGACCACACGGCCATCCTCGGCAACACGGTCGCGGAGATCGCGCGAACGAAGGCGGGCATCGTCAAGGACGGCGCGACGGTCGTCACGGCGCGTCAGACGCCTGAGGCGATGCACGAGATCCAGGCCGCGGCGCAGCGCCACGGCGCCCTCGTCGTCGCCCAACCCGCCCAGTTCGACGTCACCGCGAGCGCCGTGGCTGTCGGCGGCCAGCTCATCGACGTGCGGGGCACGGCAGGTGCCTACGACGGGCTGACCCTGCCGCTGTACGGCGACCATCAGGCGCAGAACGCCGCCGTCGCGATCGCGGCGGTGGAGGCGTTCATCGGCGGGGGCGCGCATCCGCTGACTCGTGAGCTCGTCGAGGAGGGCGTCGCCGGCGCCAGCTCGCCCGGACGGCTGCAGCTGATCGGCACCGAGCCGACCGTGATCGTCGACGCGGCGCACAATCCGGCGGGCGCGGCGACGCTCCGCGCGGCGATCGAGCGTTTCTTCGACTTCGACGAGGTCGCCTTCGTGCTCGGTGTGCTCGCGGACAAGGACGCGCACGGCATCGTCGACCAGCTCGCCCCCGTCGCCGAGCTGCTCATCGTCACGCAGTCGCACTCTGAGCGCGCCCGTCCGAGCGAGGAGCTCGCCGAGGACCTCTACGAGTGGACCCACGAGCACGTCGAGGAGATCGAGGATCTCGGCGACGCCGTCGAGGCGGCCCGCGCCTGGGCGCTCGAGGGCGAGAAGCGCGCCGTCGTCGTCACCGGTTCCATCACGCTCATCGGCGAGGCGATCACCCTCGCGGGTGAGCGCGGTTGGCGGGCCGCACGCCCCGCCGAGCTGCCGGAGGACGGGGAATGAGGCGTTCGCGCGGCGTCCGCGAGTCCCTGGGCTCGATCGTGCTCGGCTTCGAGCTGATCATCCTGTTCCTCGGCGCGCTCGTCGCCTGGGGGCTGCACGCGGCGCCCGCGTCGTACGCGATCGGCGGGGGAGCGGTGCTCGTCGTCCTCTCGGTCCTCGCGATCGGCACGCTGCGCTGGCCCGTCGGCGGTTGGCTCGGCTGGGCCGTGCAGATCCTCGCGGTCGTGAGTGGCATCTGGGTGCACATGATGTTCCTCGTCGGGGCGCTGTTCCTCGCCATCTGGATCTATGCGATGTATTCGGCTGGCAAGATCGAGAGGCAGAGAGCGGCGTCGCCGCAGCCCGAAGAATGAACGGAGACCCTTCAGTGAGCACCCCCGTGGAAGAGACCCTCATCCTCGTCAAGCCGGACGGCGTGGCCCGCAACCTCACCGGCGAGATCCTGCGCCGCATCGAGGCGAAGGGCTACCAGCTCGTCGACATCAAGCTCGTCGAGCCCGACCTCGACCTGCTCGCGCAGCACTACGCGGAGCACCAGGGCAAGCCCTTCTACGAGCCGCTGCTGGAGTTCATGCAGTCCGGCCCCATCGTCGCGATCCGCGCCGCCGGGGAGCGCGTCATCGAGGGCTTCCGCTCGCTGGCCGGCACGACGGACCCGACGACCGCCGCCCCCGGCACGATCCGCGGCGATCTGGGCCGCGACTGGGGCGTCAAGGTGCAGCAGAACCTCGTGCACGGCTCGGACTCCCCGGAGTCCGCCGCCCGCGAGCTGAGCCTCTGGTTCGCCTAGCGCGGAGACGGGTCCAGACCGCCCGCCCCAGGCCATGTGGCCATGCAGGTCACGCAGGCGGCGAGACGCGCCACGAGGCGGCGGCGTGGCCGCCGCCGAACGCGTGGTCTCACAAAGCCGACCGCGGTCGCGCCGGACGGGGACCGGCGCGCCGAAGAACTAGCCCGGCGCGCTAAAAAAGCTGGCTCAGGATGTCCAGGTGCAGCTGGGCCTCGAGCGCGATCACGATGTACAGCGCGAGGCTCAGCAGCGGCACCCAGCCCACGAGCGCCGATCCGACGCCCACGAACCAGCGGCCGTAGCGGCCCCGTGCCATGTTGTGCAGTGTGACCGCCAGGAACATGGGGATCACGACGAGGTAGACCAGGAAGCACCACGGGCAGATCGTGCCGATGGCGAAGATGCTCTGCTGCGAGAGCCATCCGATGAAGATGATGGCGAACCAGTGGCCGAGGTTGAACACCAGCCAGAACCAGTTCGGGAAGCGGACGCGCCCGAGCAGCGCTACGCCGACGATGATCGGGGCCGGGAACATCATGAGTCCGAGGAGCGGGTTCGGGAAGCCGAAGACGCTGCCCTGCGGCGACATGATGTTCTTGCCGCACTGCACGGCCGCCGAGATCGAGCAGCCGAGCTGGGCGTCCGGGTTCTGCAGCAGCGTGAAATCGTCCTTGGTCAGCGAGAACGCGGCCAGAAGGCCGAGTACGCCGCCTACGATCAGAAGGATGGCGAGAGCGAGATGAGGCCGTTGTTCAGTTCGGGCTTCTGACACGCTCCCGAGTATCGCATGCGGATCCCGGACGAACCGGGGCCAAGGACACGCCGTGCGATAATGACTTGCAAGCCATCCCGCAGGGCGGACGATGGCCATGAGAACAAGGTTTTCGCGAACCATTGGCGTTCGCGGGCAGGCAGGCCGGAATGGCCGGCCGAGTTGAGTTTCCGGCAGGGCGATCGCCCGCCGCAGAGAGTTCCCGAGGCCCGGGACGAGTTTCCGGGCGCTCGGTACGAGGAGTGCACCAGCGATGGTGGAAAAAGATGAATATGTCGGTTCGCAGGATTCAGGCAAGCGCCGGGGGCGCCTCTTCGGAGGCCGTCGCAAGCGCGTGACGACCGAGCCGGAAGTCCCACAGGCGGTCGAGCCGAGCGAGGCGGACAAGGTGTCGCCACAGGCGGCACCCGAGCCGACGGCGGCGGCCGAGACGGCATCGGCCGCACCGGAGACGGCGCTCGACGCCGCGCAGCCCGTCGTCGACGAGACCGCGGCGGCCGAGGATCAGGACCACCCGCTCGCTCCGGCCCTGCCGCAGCCGCTGACGGCCTCCGCGCCCGCCATCGGGGCGCAGACGGATGCCTTCGCGGGCCGGTTCCCGACCACGACCCTGCTGTTCCAGGCGCCGCCGGCCCTGCCGGAGCCGATCTTCGACGAGGAGCCGGACGAGGCGGACACCGACGGCCAGGGCGCCGGCTCGAAGCGCCGTCGCCGCCGCGGAAGCGGGGGTCAGGCATCCGACGAACCGCACAGGGAGCGCCAGCAGCCCGCCAAACGCGAGCCCGAGCTGATCACCGAGCCGCAGAAGGTCAAGGGCTCGACCCGGCTCGAGGCCAAGAAGCAGCGCCGTCGCGACGGCCGTGATGCGGGCCGCCGACGCGCGGTCATCACCGAGGCCGAGTTCCTCGCCCGGCGTGAGGCGGTCGATCGCGCCATGATCGTGCGCTCCAAGGGCGGTCGCATCCAGATCGGCGTGCTCGAGGACAAGGTGCTCGTCGAGCACTACGTGGCCAAGAGCCAGGAGGCGTCGCTCATCGGCAACGTCTACCTCGGCAAGGTGCAGAACGTGCTGCCCAGCATGGAGGCGGCCTTTGTCGACATCGGCCGGGGCCGTAACGCGGTCCTCTATTCGGGCGAGGTCGACTGGGAGGCCGCGCAGGCCGAGTCGGGTGAGAAGAACCAGCCCCGCCGGATCGAGCTGGCGCTCAAGCCAGGCGACAAGGTGCTCGTGCAGGTCACGAAGGACCCGGTGGGCCACAAGGGCGCTCGCCTGACCAGCCAGGTCTCGCTGCCCGGCCGCTACCTCGTGTACGTGCCGAACGGCTCCATGAACGGCATCAGCCGGAAGCTCCCCGACACCGAGCGGGCCCGGCTGAAGAAGATCCTCAAGGAGGTACTGCCCGACAACGTCGGCGTCATCGTGCGCACCGCTGCGGAGGGGGCCACCGACGAGCAACTGACCGTCGACGTGAACCGCCTGACGGCGCAGTGGGCTGAGATCCGCGACGCGGTCGAGAAGGTGCAGGCGCCCGCGCTGCTGCACAGCGAGCCGGATCTGCTCATCAAGATCGTCCGCGACGTCTTCAACGAGGACTTTCAGAAGATGGTCATCCAGGGCGACGACGCGCGCACGACCATCGAGCGCTACCTGGGCCAGGTGGCCCCGGATCTGCTCGACAGGGTCGAGCCGTACACGGGCGACCGGGACGACGCCTTCGATGACTTCCGCATCACGGAGCAGATCGAGAAGGCGCTCGACCGCAAGGTATGGCTGCCCTCCGGCGGCTCCCTCGTCATCGACCGTACCGAGGCGATGACGGTCATCGACGTCAACACCGGCAAGTTCGTCGGCTCGGGGGGCAACCTCGAAGAGACGGTGACCAAGAACAACCTGGAGGCGGCGGAGGAGATCGTCCGCCAGCTGCGGCTGCGCGACATCGGCGGCATCATCGTCGTCGACTTCATCGACATGGTGCTCGAGTCGAACCGCGACCTTGTGCTGCGCCGCCTGGTCGAGTGCCTGAGCCGCGACCGCACCAAGCACCAGGTCGCCGAGGTCACCTCGCTCGGCCTCGTGCAGATGACCCGCAAGAAGCTGGGCCTCGGCCTGCTCGAGACGTTCAGCGAGCCGTGCGAGGTCTGCGCGGGCCGTGGCATCGTCATCCACCACGATCCGGTGGTGAAGCATCGCGCCCAGCAGCCCGAGCGCGGCGGCGAGCGTCGCCGCGGCCGCGGCAACGGGAACGGATCCTCCGCCGGCAACGGTGGCGGCAGCAACGGTGGGAACGGTGCCGGAAACGGCAACGGGAACGGTGTGCACGAAGGCACCCACCAGCTGACCGAGGAGGCCCGCAACAGCCTCGCGCGCATCGCGGCCAGCACCCTCGGCCACGTCGCAACGGGCTCGATCCCGGTCGTCACGGAGGACGCGCAGGCGGCTGAGGAATCCGCCGCGGCGTCCGTCGAGCAGTCTCAGCCGTCCGGATCGCGCCGTTCCCGCTCGCGTCGTTCGCGTGGCGGGGCGAGCACGGATGCCGCTGCCACGGCGCCCGCGGACGTCGAGCAGCCGGCCGAGGAGCCGGCCGCCTCCATCGAGCTGCCGGCCCCGCCGGTGCACGAGCCGCGGCGGATCGACCCGGAGGTCACGGCGCACCTGCTCGACTCGGTGCTGGACTCCCTGCCCCAGGCCGAGGCGACGCCACGCACCCGTCGAGCCAGCCGCCGGGTCACGACGAACGCGATCACGACGGCGCCGAGCGAGGGCGGCTCTGGCGCCGAGACGGGGGCGAGCGCCTCAGTGGCGGCGATCGACGGCGCGGACGCGTAGCCCGCTCGCCCGCAGCCGCAGGACGAGCTCCCGCATCGAGACCCGCTGGGCCCCGAGCGCGATGAGCTCGTCGTGGCGCTCGGACGGCACGTCGTAGTGATCGACGTCGAAGGCCCGGCGTGGCACGCCGGCCTTCTCGGCGAAGTCATGCAATTCTTGGAGGGATGCATCGCTGACCAGATGCGACCACAGCGTCCCGTGTGCGGGCCACGCGGGCTGGTCGATCAACACGGTCACGGTCGTCCAGCCTACCGGGGCGGCTCCGCCTGGAGCCTGGTATCGGTTTGACCGGCCCGCCTCGATCAAGTAATCTTGATTGTTGGCGTGCGCTGGTTCAATCTGCGCCCAAGCCCCGGTTTTCCGAGCCCGAGCCGCGATGCACCATCGTGGTCGTCGGCCGGTGAGTCACCAGAAATCAAGCATCGGAGCGAGCTTCGCTCCCCGGAGAAGTAGGTACTGAAGTGGTTTACGCAGTTGTGCGCGCCGGCGGTCGGCAGGAAAAGGTCGAGGTCGGCACCATCGTGACCATGGACCGCATCAAGGCCCCCGCGAACGGCACCGTCGAGCTCGCACCCGTGCTTCTCGTCGACGGCGACAAGATCACCTCCGACGCCGCGGCGCTGGCCGAGGTGAAGGTGACCGCTGAGGTGCTCGGCGACCTCCGCGGGCCGAAGATCGTCATCCAGAAGTTCAAGAACAAGACCGGCTACCGCAAGCGTCAGGGCCACCGCCAGGAGCTCACGCGGGTCAAGGTCACCGGCATCAAGTAGTCCCCAGGGCTACCGAGAGACACAGAGGCACAGAGAGATGGCACACAAGAAGGGCGCGAGCTCCAGCAAGAACGGCCGCGACTCGAACGCGCAGCGCCTCGGCGTCAAGCGCTTCGGCGGCGAGAAGGTCAACGCCGGCGAGATCATCCTCCGCCAGCGCGGCACCCACTTCCACCCGGGCGCCAACGTGGGCCGCGGCGGCGACGACACGCTGTTCGCCCTGTCCGCCGGTGCCGTCGAGTTCGGCACCAAGGGCCGTCGCAAGGTCGTCAACATCGTGACGGTCGAGGCGTAGCGCCGATCGTCGGTCACGCATGGATCGCTAAGATTCCCACAGGGGCGGGCTTCGGCCCGCCCTTTGTTTTTCACCACTGAGGAGAGCTGATGGCGACGTTCGTCGACCAAGTGACCCTGCACCTGCGTGCCGGGCACGGCGGCAACGGCTGCGTCAGCGTACGCCGCGAGAAGTTCAAGCCGCTCGCCGGACCGGACGGCGGCAACGGAGGCCACGGCGGTGACATCGTGCTGGTCGCCGACCCGCAGGTCACCACGCTCCTCGGTTACCACCGCCGGCCGCATCGTACGAGCGACAACGGTGGCTTCGGCATGGGCGACCTGCGCAGCGGCGCGCGGGGCGAGGACCTCGAGCTGGCGGTGCCCGTCGGCACCGTGGTGAAGTCGGCGGACGGCGAGCAGCTCGCCGACCTGGACGAGCCCGGTCTGCGGTTCGTCGCGGCGTCGGGCGGCGTCGGCGGCCTCGGCAACGCCGCTCTCGCGAACCCCAAGCGCAAGGCTCCCGGCTTCGCCCTGCTCGGCACGGCGGGCTGGGAGGGCGATGTCGAGCTCGAGCTGAAGACGATGGCGGATGTCGCGCTCGTCGGCTACCCATCGGCGGGCAAGTCCTCTCTGGTCGCGGCGATGTCCGCCGCGAAGCCGAAGATCGCCGACTACCCCTTCACGACGCTCACGCCGAACCTCGGCGTGGTGCAGGCGGGGGAGATCCGCTACACGATCGCCGACGTGCCCGGCCTCATCGAAGGCGCGAGCGAGGGCAAGGGGCTCGGGCTGGAGTTCCTCCGCCACGTGGAACGCTGCAGCGCGCTGCTGCACGTGCTCGACTGCGCGACGCTGGAGCCGGGGCGCGATCCGATCAGCGATCTCGAGGTCATCCAGGCCGAGCTGGCCGCCTATCCGGTGCCCGAGGGGCAGCTGCCGCTGCTCGATCGCCCGCAGCTCGTCGCCCTCAACAAGGTCGACGTGCCCGACGGACAGGAGCTGGCCGACTTCGTCCGGCCCGAGCTCGAGTCGCGCGGTTATCGCGTCTTCGAGATCTCCACGGTCAGTCATGAGGGGTTGCGCGCGCTCTCCTTCGCCCTGGCAGAGGTCGTCGCGGCGGAGCGTCTCCGGCTCCTCGCCGAGCAGGAGGCGCATCCGCGCATCGTCGTGCGCCCGCGGGCCGTCGACGAGCGCCCGTTCACCGTCCGGGTCGAGGGCGGAAGCGACGGCACCTACTACCGCATCCTCGGCACGAAGCCGGAGATGTGGGTCGCGCAGACCGACTTCACGAATGACGAGGCCGTCGGCTTCCTCGCCGACCGGCTCGCCAAGCTCGGCGTGGAGGACGGACTGTTCCGGGCTGGAGCGGTCGCGGGGGACACCGTGGTGATCGGCCCCGGCGAGGGCATCGTCTTCGACTGGGAGCCCACCCTGACCTCGACCGCCGAGCTCGTCGCCGCGCCCCGCGGCACCGATGAGCGCCTCAGCCAATCCGGTCGCGCCTCGCGTCGCGAGCGCCGCGAGCAGTACTACGAACGTATGGACGGAAAGGCGGCCGCCCGCGCCGAGCTCGAGGCGGAGCGCGCGGCCGGGCTGTGGACCGGCGAGCAGGGGGCCGACAGCCCGGTTGGCGACGATCAGGGAGGCAACGGCGAGGGGGCCGACGATTAGCTCGCGCACCCTCGTGACCGACGCCAGGCGCATCGTGGTGAAGGTCGGATCGTCGTCCATCAGCGGCGACAACGCCTGGCAGATCGCGCCGCTGGTGCTCGCCCTCGCCTCCGCCCATCGTCGTGGTGTCGAAGTCGTGCTCGTCTCCTCCGGCGCGATCGCCACCGGCATGCCGTTCCTCGAACTCGAGTCCCGGCCCACCGACCTCGCCACCCAGCAGGCCGCAGCGGCCGTCGGCCAGAGCGTGCTCGTGCACCGCTACCAGGCGGCCCTCGACCCGTACGGCATCGTCGCCGGGCAGGTGCTCCTCACCGCGAGCGACATCGACAACCCGACGCACCGCGGCAACGCCCAGCGCGCCATGCAACGTCTGCTCGACCTGCGCATCCTGCCCATCGTCAACGAGAACGACACGGTCGCGACGCACGAGATCCGCTTCGGCGACAACGACCGGCTCGCCGCGCTCGTGGCCCGTCTGGTCGGCGCCGACGTGCTCGTCCTGCTCTCGGACGTCGACGCGCTCTACACGAAGCCGCCTCAGCAGCCGGGCGCCGAGCCGATCGCCCGGGTCCGCCTCGGCGACGCCCTCGACGGTGTCGAGATCGGGTCGATCGGCTCGGCCGGCGTCGGCACCGGGGGAGCGCAGACGAAGGTGTCGGCTGCGCGATACGCCGCCGAGGCGGGCACGGCCGTCATCATGACGTCGGCGGGTCTCGTGGCGGACGCTCTGAGCGGCGCGCCGGTCGGCACCTTCTTCGAGCCCGCGCCGCGCCAGATGCAAAACTAGACTTGCCGTCATGTCCCTGATCGAGAACGCCACGGTCGCCGAGAACGCCTTCGCCGCCGACGCCTTCTACGCGAAGCTGACGGCCGCTCGAGCCGCGGCGGAGAAGCTCGCGACGACGAACTCCGACGTCAAGGACGCCGCGCTCGAAGCGATCGCGCAGACGCTGATCGCACACAGCGACGAGATCATCGCCGCCAACGCCGAGGATCTGGTCCGCGGCCGTGAGAACGGCCTGCAGCCGGGGCTGCTGGACCGACTGACGCTCTCGCCCACGCGGGTGGCGGCCCTCGCCGAGGCGGTCCACGACGTCATCCGGATCGCCGATCCTGTCGGGCAGAGCGTGCAGGGCAGGACCCTGCCGAACGGCGTCCATCTCGAGCAGGTGCGGGTGCCGTTTGGCGTCGTCGGCGCCATCTACGAGGCGCGCCCGAACGTCACCGTCGACATCGCGGCCCTCGCGCTCAAGAGCGGCAACGCCGCCGTACTGCGCGGGGGCTCGGCCGCCGAGCGCAGCAACGCGGTGCTGGTCGCTCTCATCCAGGAGGCGCTCGTCTCCGCGGGCCTGCCTGCGGCATCCGTTCAAACCATCGACGTGTTCGGCCGGCCCGGCGCCGCCGCGCTCATGCGCGCCCGCGGCTACGTCGACCTGCTCGTGCCACGCGGCAGCGCGCAGCTCATCCAGACCGTCGTGACGGAGTCGACCGTGCCCGTCATCGAGACCGGGGCGGGCGTGGTGCACATCGTGCTCGATGCGAGCGCACGCGAGGACTGGGCGGTGGAGATCGTCCGTAATGCCAAGGTGCAGCGCCCCAGCGTGTGCAACGCCGTCGAGACCGTGCTCGTGCATGCGGATGCCGCGGAGCGCCTGCTGCCGCCCGTCCTCGCGGCGCTGCGGGAGGACGGGGTGACGATCCACGCCGACGAGCGCGCCTGCGCGATCTTCCCGGATGCGGTTCCCGTCACCGAGGAGGACTGGGGCACCGAGTACATGAGCCTCGACCTCTCGGTCGGGGTCGTCGACGACCTGGGCGCCGCGATCGAGCACATCCGCAACTACTCGACGCATCACACCGAGTCCATCATCACGAACGACCTGGGCAATGCCGAGCGCTTCCTCGCCGAGGTCGACTCGGCCGTGGTGATGGTCAACGCGTCGACCCGTTTCACGGACGGCGGGGAGTTCGGATTCGGCGCCGAGGTCGGCATCTCGACCCAGAAGCTGCACGCCCGCGGGCCCATGGGACTGCCCGAGCTGACCAGCACGAAGTGGCTCGTGCGCGGCTCCGGCCAGATCCGTCGATAGACTGAAGCCGACGTCTTCCGTCGAAAGGAACGAACCCACAATGACGCATGCCGTAGTCCTCGCCGCGTTCCACTACACCGAGGAGGAGCTGCCGATCCCGACGTTCCTCTACGGCATCATCGGCGCCATCGGGTTCATCTTCCTCGGGGTCGTGCTGTGGAGCTACAAGAACGTCTCCAACCGGCACGCCGACCCCGCCGACCCGCAGGCAACGCAGCACGCGACCTCGACCGGTTCGGAGTCGCACAGCTCCGGCCACATCGCCCAGGGCCACTAAGAGCGCCTGCGGCTTCCGCATATGGTCGTGCCTCAGAGCGGCCGACGCCGCGTGGGCGTCATGGGCGGCACCTTCGATCCGATCCACCATGGTCACCTGGTGGCGGCGAGCGAGGTGGCGCAGTCCTTCGGCCTCGACGAAGTGATCTTCGTGCCGACCGGTCAGCCCTGGCAGAAGGGCCCTGTGAGTCCGGCGGAGCACCGCTACCTGATGACGGTCATCGCGACCGCGTCGAACCCGCGTTTCACGGTCAGCCGCGTCGACATCGACCGCCCCGGCCCGACCTACACGATCGACACGCTGCGGGATCTGAAGGCCCAGCGCCCCGACGACGAGCTTTACTTCATCTCCGGGGCCGATGCGATCGCCCAGATCCTGACCTGGCACGACGTCGGGCGGCTCTGGGATCTCGCGCACTTCGTGGCTGTGAGTCGACCGGGACATGAACTGAGCATTACGGGTTTACCCAAGGGCGACGTAAGCTTGTTGGAGGTTCCGGCACTGGCGATCTCCTCTACGGATTGTCGCAGCCGGGTGAGCAGGGGCTTCCCCGTCTGGTATCTCGTGCCGGACGGCGTCGTCCAGTACATCTCCAAGCATCATCTGTATCGGAGCGTGGCATGACGTTGAGGCAGGATCAGCAGCCGCTGACTCGCCGACAGCTGCGCGAGATGGAGCGGGCCGCACAGGCCGCGAAGTCGGATGAGCAGCAGGTTCCCGCCGTAGAACTGCCGTTCTCCGCGCAGTCGCCCGCCGTCCCCGCGGAGCTCAAGCCCGTCCGGGCGGCGGAGGCCGCTGAGGCCGAGGACACCGCATCAGCGATCCCTGCCGATTCGGTGACGGATGCCGACCCGGAGACCCCGCAGGCGCGGGCCCCGCAGGCGGAGCCCGCCCAGTCCGAGGCCGCCGCTCCCGCCGCACCGGTCGTCCCACTCACACGCCGGCAGCTCCGCGCGCTCCAGCAGGCGCAGGAGCACCGGTCCGCCTCTGGCCCCGCCGCGGACGAGTCCGCACCTGTCGCAGACCCGCTCGACGCGGCCAAGCCGGCTCTGATCGCCGAGGTGCCGATCACCGCGCTGCCGCTTCCGCAGGCATCCATCGCCACTCCGCCGGTCATCTCCGCGGCTCCGGCCCCCGCCGCCGTGGACGCGTCGGTCGCCGAGCCCGAGGTCATCGACTCCGCCCCGGCCGAACCTGTCACAGGCGAGGTGCGCGCCTACCAGCCGCCGACCGGGCATTGGTCCCTCGGCGCGAACGAGAGCTTCGACGACGTGATCGCCTCGGGCGTCGAGGAGGCGCAGCTGCGTTCTGTCGAGTCCTCCGGCGGCTCATCCGCCTCGAACGCGCTCATCGTGCCGATTGTGCCCTCCGCGGCCGATATGACCGGCCCGCTCAACGCCACGGGTGAGATCCTGCTCACCGGTTCCATCGATCTGCCCCGCGGGCTCGGGTCGACCGGTCAGATCCAGGGCCACTTCGACGGCTCCGACATCGACCACCTGCTCGACCAGCACGACCGCGACGCGACCTCGAACTCGAGCGTCGAGCCGGTCGCCGCCACCCGTGCCATCGCGACCCACGCGCCCAGCGCGAGCCCCAACATCGTCCCGCCCAAGCAGGCCGGCCACCGGATCGGCGCGATCGTCGGATCGGTCGCGGGCGGCGTCGCCGCACTCGCCGTCGCCGGCGTGCTCGTCGCCGGCTTCGTCTTCCACGCGTTTTAGAGGTATTACTGCATGACGGCATCCGACCACGCCCGAGAGCTGCTCCAGCTGGCCGCGGCTGCAGCCGATTCGAAGGCGGGTGAGGACCTCGTCGCGCTCGACGTCAGCGGCCCCCTGCCTCTCACCGACATCTTCCTGCTCGTCTCGGGCAACTCCGAGCGCAACGTCGTCGCCGTCTCGGACGCCGTCGAGGACGCCCTGAACGAGGCGGGTCAGAAGACGCTTCGCCGCGAGGGGAAGGAGCAGGGCCGCTGGGTGCTGCTCGACTTCGGCGACCTCGTGGTGCACGTCTTCCACCAGGAGGACCGGCAATATTACTCGCTGGAGCGCCTTTGGCGGGACTGTCCGGTCGTGCCGTTCGAGCTGCCCGCCGCCGTGGTCGAGTAGGGCTGAGCTGGGCGTCGGGCCAGGCGCTGAGCCGGCCTCGATTTCACGGGAGCACGCCCCGTGTAGTAATCTGAATGGGTTGCCGCGGGGCAGAAACCGGCGGTGAACGTGAAGTGAATATGGGTCTGTGGCGCAGCTGGTAGCGCACCTGCATGGCATGCAGGGGGTCAGGGGTTCGAGTCCCCTCAGATCCACCAAAGTTAAAGCTCGCCGGTATTTGTTCGGAGGGCTCTATTTCATTGGAATGTGGGCTGGTCAGGGATCCCGGGGCCGGGGCTGCATGCCCGGCTCCAGCGCCTCCTCCGCTGTCTGCATCGTGTCCACGCAGGACCGCGTTCGTCTCAACAAGGGCAGCACGGTCGGCGTCGGAACCCGTCCGGCTCGAATGGATGTCAACGGCGATCGCCGTTGACGCGTAGCAGCGCAGCTTCGCCCCTGCCCGTTGACGCTGTCGGCAGGTGTCGATCGGCCTAGAGCTCGAGACCGATGTATTTCTCTTCCAAGTACTCTCGGATGCCGTCGGAGCTGCCCTCGCGACCGAGGCCGCTCTGCTTGACGCCGCCGAAAGGCGCGGCCGGGTCGCTCAGTACGGCGCGGTTCACCGCCACCATGCCGGCCTCGAGTCGGCGTGCGACGTTGAGGGCCTCTCGTGTCTCGCCGTACACGTAGGCGATGAGCCCATAGATGGTGTCGTTCGCCATCCGCACCATCTCGTCGACGTCGTCGTAGACGACGACTGCCGCGACGGGGCCGAAGATCTCGGTGCGGTTGATCGTGCTGCCGTGCTCGACATCGCGCAGCATCGTCGGCGGGTAGAACGCCCCGGGGCCGGCCGCCTGGCCGCCGACAGTAACCCGGGCCCCCTCGCTCACCGCCGTCTCGACCAGGGCTGCGACCTTGTCGCGCTCGGCGACCGAAACCAGGGCGCCGAGCGCGACGCCGTCATCGAGGCCGGGTCCCATTCTGACGTCGCGGAGCGCGCTCTCGAACGCGGTCGCGAACTCGTCGTGCAGCGACCTGTGCACGTAGAAGCGGTTCGCGGCGGTGCACGCCGCGCCGCCGTTGCGTAACTTGGCGATCATCGCGCCTGAGACGGCCGCGTCGACATCGGCGCCGGGCAGTACGACGAAGGGAGCGTTGCCTCCGAGCTCCATCGAGACGCTGACCACGTTCTCGGCCGCTTCGCGCATCAGCATGCGACCGACCTCGGTCGATCCGGTGAACGACAGCTTCCGCACAGCGGGGTGCTGCAGCATCGCGGCCACGGCGGGGGCGGTGGGGACCGGGGTCACCAGGTTGACTACGCCGTCGGGGATACCCGCGCGCTGAAGCACGTCGACCATGTACGCGGCCGTGAGCGGCGTCTCGCGCGCCGGCTTCAGCACGACTGCGCAGCCCGCGGCCAGCGCCGGCGCGAGCTTCCGCGTGGCCATCGCGGCCGGGAAGTTCCAGGGAGTGATGAGCAGGCTCACGCCGATCGGCTCGCTCGTGACGATGATGTGCTTGTCACCCGCGGGGGAGGTGCGGAAGTCGCCTTCGATGCGCACGGCCTCCTCGGCGAACCAGCGGAAGAACTCCTTGGCGTAGTCGGCCTCTCCCAAGGCATCCGCCATCGACTTGCCGTTCTCGCTCACCATGATGCGGGCGAACGTCTCGCGCTCCTCGGTGAGAATCGCGTACGCGCGGGACAGGATCTCGGAGCGCGCGCGAGCGGGCAGCGCTGCCCACGCCGGGAAGGCGCCACTGGCGGCGTCAACCGCTCGGACGCAGTCCTCCTGCGTCGCGATCGCGAAGCTCGACACGACGTCGCCGCTCGCGGGGTCCACGACATCGAAGCGCTCGCCATTCCCGCCGGGCTGCCACGTGCCCCCGATGTGCAGTTCGGAGATGGTGGAGAGATCGAGCGCCATTTCGAGTGTCATGCCGTGCTCCTCATCGAGTTGTTGGGCGGGGTGATCGCGACAATGAACCCCGTTTGACCAGGTTAGCCTAAGACCGTAATATCGGATGACGAGACCACGGTGGTCTCAGTGCCGTCAGGATGAGCTGACGGCCTTGTTGAAGGGATCCCGCAATGACGCTGGACGAATCAAAGCTGCGCTCGACGAGCGGTCTCGACGATGGGGTCACCGCAGGCATGCTGCTGCGGAGTCTCGACACCTCGCGGATGACGGCCAAGCACATCGGGCTCTACGTCATCGCGTCGCTCGGGCACTTCTTCGACGGCTATGACGTGCAGGTCATCGGCGTCGTCTTGCCTGCGATCACCGCCTACTACAAGCTGAGCTCAGGCGAATCGGGCGCCCTCGCCTCGACGGCCGCGTTCGGCATGTTCTTCGGGGCGCTCGTCGTCGGCTTCGTCTCCGACCGTCTCGGGCGCAAGGGCAGCCTGATGCTCGCGCTCGCAACGTTCTCGATCTTCAGCCTGCTGAGTGCCGTCGCCCCCAACTTCGGGCTGCTCATCACCTTCCGCGTGCTCACCGGAGTCGGGCTGGGCGCCGAGGTCGTGACGATGTACGCATACATCTCCGAGTTCCTGCCCTCGAAGCACCGCGGCACCCTGCTCACGACCAGCTCGCTCTTCTGGCAGCTCGCCTCCGTGGCCTCCGCTCTGCTGGCGCTCGCCGTCGTACCCTCGATCGGCTGGCAATGGATGTTCGTGATCGGCGCGATCCCCGCGATCATCACCGTCGCGATCTGGCGGATCCTCCCCGAGTCGGTGCGCTTCCTCATCACCCGCAACAAGCTCGAGCGCGCTGAGAAGGAGGTTCGCGGCCTCAGCAGCGTCGACCCGAGCCGGGTGCGCCGCGACGAATCGCTGGCCACGGCGTCCCAGGTCGCCAACGCGGACAAGCAGCTTCCGGTCTCTGCCCTGCTGCGCGGCAGCCTGCGCCGTTACACGATCGGGGTCTGGATCATCCAGTTCTTCAACGGCTTCGTGCTGTTCGCCATCGTCACCTGGCTGCCATCGATCCTGCTCGCCAAGGGTTTCGACTTCGTCCACTCCCTCAGCTACGTCATCATCATCGTCACCGTCGGCGCGGTCGGCAATCTCGGCGCCGGGCTCGTGCTCAACGTCATCGGCCGACGCAACGCGATGCTGATCTTCTTCATCGTCGGCGGTGTGGCCCTGATGGTGTGGGGCTTGCAGAACAGCGTCGCCGGCATCCTCATCGTGGGCTCGATCGCGAGCTTCTTCATCTACGGCGTCAGCGGCGCCGTCTACACCTATACGAGCGAGATCTACCCGAACCGCCTGCGCGGCACTGGCACCGGCTGGTCGGGTGCGGCCCAGCGCGTAGGCGCCATCGTCGCGCCGCTCATCATCGGCTTCATGGTCGGCGCCCACTTCAACATCATCAGCGTGTTCATCCTGCTCGCGGTCGGGTTCATCATTGCGGCACTCGCCGTCGTGTTCCTCACGCACGAGACCGGCGGCAAGAGCCTTGAGGAGATCGAGGCCGACGTCGTCGGCTCATGACAAGCCGAGCCAGAACACGCTCGGCCGACACCAGAGCTTGAAGCAGCCATCAGAACAAGAAAGGGTCATCGCATGACCAGCAGAACCGACAACCAGACTTACCAGACCGGCGACCGCATCAGGCGAGAGGTACTCGGCAACGAGCACGTCGACCGCTCATCTTTCAACGTCGACGAGTTCAGTCGGCCCATGCAGGAACTCGTCACGCAGTACTGCTGGGGCGAGGCGTGGGGAAGCGACGCGATCGATCGCAGAACACGCAGCCTGCTCAACGTGGTCATGATGGTCGCCCTCGACCGCCAGCACGAGCTCGAGCTGCACACGAGGGGCGCCGTCAACAACGGCGTGACGGAAGAGGAGCTTCAGGCCGCCCTGATCCAGGCGATGGTGTACTGCGGTGTTCCCGCCGGGATGGAGGGATTTCGCACGGTGTCGAAGGTGCTCAAGGCGCAGCGACGTGACTGACGACGTGACGGGATCAGGCATGCGCGTCGGGCTCATCGGCGTCGGGAATATGGGGGGCCGGATCGGCAGGCGGCTTCACGAGAGCGGCATCGAGATTCGCGGCTTCCACCGCGACGCGGCCAAGGTCGAGCGCTGGAGCATCGAAGCGGCATCGTCGCTCGACGAACTCGTCGCCTGGGCAGATGTCGTGGCGCTCTGTCTGCCGGACAGTCCGGCCGTGGAATCCGTTCTGCTCGGCGAAGCCGGAGTGATCGCGCAGTTGCGCCCCGATCAGTCCGTCGTCGACTTCACGAGTGCTCTGCCCGCCTCGACGCGGAAGCTCGCGGCGCTCGCCGCGGCTCGGGGCGCGGGCTACGTCGACGCGCCGGTGTCGGGCGGCGCGCGCTCGGCAGAGATCGGGTCGCTCACGATCATGGCCGGTGGCACGCGCGATGCCATCGACAGCCTCCGCTGGCTGTTCGCTCCGATCGCGGGGACCGTACACCACATGGGTGCATCCGGCAGCGGCCACACAACGAAGATCCTGAACAACTTCCTCAGCGCGATCTCGCTCGCCGCGACCTCGGAGGCTATGGTCGGCGCCAGGCTGGCCGGCCTCGACCCCGCCCGGTTCCTCGACGTCGTGAGCACGTCGAGCGGTCGCAGCTATGCGACCGAGACGCGGTTCCCGGCGATCGTTCGCGGCGACTACCTCGAGGCCAACGGCGGGATCTCCATCGACCTCATGGTGAAGGACATGGTCTCCTTCCTCGATGTCGCCGCCGAGCTGGACATCCCCAGCTACACCGGCCCCGGCGCGCTCGCGGCATTCAAGACCGCGGTCGCGCTCGGCTACGGCGACAGCATCAACAACCGCGTCGTCGATGCGATCGGTGACGTGGCGGGCGGCGTTCGGCTTGCCGACACGGCAACAGATGCCTCGGCCGCCAGCACATCGGCATAACAGCGCTCCTGGGGCCATGGCGCCCTCGGGCCACAACACTCAAGCGAAAACGGAAGGCAGTATGTCAGTCCACGAAATCGACCGGGGAAACGGCGTTGCGGAGATCGTGCTGCGCGATGACGGCGACGGCATCAAGCTCACCACGGCGCAAATCCGCGAGCTGAACGGATTCGTCGGCAACGCGCACGACCCCAGCCGGCTCATCACCATCATCCGTCAAGAGGGCGATGACTTCTGCCTCGGCCGCATCGCCGACGCGGACGAGCACGGCGAGCCGGTCATCTACGAGCTGCTCGCCGGGACGACCGATCTCTGGGCGAAGGTGCCCGGGGTGACGATCGCCGCCGCGTCAGGCCGCATCCAGGGCTTCGGGGTCGGCTTCGTGATGCAAGCCGACATCAGCATCGTCGCCGACGACGCCGTGTTCCGCTTCCCCGAGATCGAGGCCGGCTTCGCCCCTGCGATCGTCGCGGCGTGGCTCGTGAAACGGCTGTCATGGCAGACCATCGCGCCGTGGCTGCTCACGGCGGCCCCGATTCAGGCATCGGTCGCCCGTGGTCTCGGCCTCGTCGGCGAACTCGCCGCGACCGCAGAGCTCAGTGCTCGTGCCGATGCGTATCGCGAGGCGCTCCTCGGGTTCAACGCCGACGCCGTGCGCGAAATCAAGCGGTTCAGCACGGCTGCGCTGGAGAACCCCAGCTCGACGTGGGTGCAGTCCGCGGTCGACTCGCTCGTGCGCCAGCACGTCGAAGCGGTCGAGAAGAGTGCGGCACACTGACATGAGCGCACGCAGCACCTGGACCGTCACGCCGCTTCACGTCGGCACCCTGCACCGCAAGCGCCGCAGCTTCCTCTTCATGGTCGGCGATGACACGCCACTCGACGTGCCGGTGATCATGTTCCTGCTCGACAACGGTAGCGAGCGCGTGCTGGTCGACACGGGGTGCAGCGACCCGACGACGACCCATGAGCACCAGCCGTTCGAGCGCCCCGCCGAGCTGCAGCCTCGGCACGTGCTGGTTGCGCACGGCATCGACCCTGCGTCGATCCAGCTGGTGCTCACGAGCCATCTGCACTGGGACCACAGCTCCGGCAACGCCCTGTTCCCCGAGGCGGAGCTGCGCGTGCAGACCCGCGAGCTGGACTACGCGACGCACCCGCTGATGTGGCACAGCGAGTCCTACGAGATCCACAACCCCGCGCGGACCGACACCTGGGCGCTCGACCGCTACACCACCATCGACGGCGACGCGCAGGTGTTGCCCGGACTTCAGGTGCTGCTGACGCCCGGGCACACGCCCGGAATCCAGTCGGTGCTCGTGTCGACCGAGAGCGGCGACTTCGTGCTGCCGAGTGACAACGTGCCGACGTTCGCTAACTGGGAGGGCAAGCAGCCCGAGTGGTCGCACATCCCGGCGACGAACCACTACAGCCTGCCCGAGTACGACGCGACGTTCCGCCGGCTCGACAGCCTGGGCGCGCGGCTGCTGCCGTCGCACGACTTCCGCGTACTGGAGGAGAAGAGCTATGGCTGACGTTCTGTTCATCGGGCTGGGCAAGCTCGGCCACCTGCTCGTGCAGCACCTCGCTCCAGTGGCCGCGGCGCGCGGTGTGACCGTCTGGGTCAATGACATCGACCCGCAGGTCACGCGCGACATCGCCGAGGCGACGGGCACCACACCCGTCGGCGGCGACCTGGCGGGTGTGCCGGCTGGGGCGATCGTGTGCCTCTGCGTGCCCAATGCCGGCGCCGTGGCATCCGTCGTCGACGCCGCGCGTCGTGGCGGCATCGTGCAGAGCGGAACGATCATCGCCGACTTCTCCAGCCTGCCACCGATCTGGGTCGCCGAATACGCCGCACAGCTTGCCGACGAGGGCGTGACGTATCTCGACACCCCGCTCACAGGCGGCATCGCCGCGGCGCGCACCGCGACGATGGTCACGATTGTCGGCGGCGACAAGGCCGCATTCGACCAGATCGCGTGGATTGCGGAGTCCTTTTCGGCGAAGGTCGTCTGGACAGGCAAGTCCGGAAACGGCGCGCTGCTCAAGACGATCAACAACTGGATCGGCAACGCGGCCGCGCTTGCGGCGATGGAGGGCATCGTGATCCTGCGCGACGCCGGGCTGAGCAACGAGGCGATTCTCGAGGTGCTCAACAACGGGCCTGCGGCGACCTACTTCTCGATGAGCCGCTACCCGCGATTCCTCGAGGATCAGACGGCGTTCTCCGGAGCCGAGCTCGGGCTGGTCACGAAAGACCTCCATATCGCCGCCGAATCGGTGGCGGACCTCGGCGCGACGCCGGTGGCCAGCCTGCTCGCGCGCGACATGTGGCGCGGGGCGCTCGCGATGTACGGCCCGAGCGGCGACATGCTGCGCATGCTTGACTACGTCAGCCGCGAGACTCTCGGGAAGACGTGGGACGAGGTGGACGCCTCATGACGCCGGTCGACGCGCGCTCCGCTGCCCGCAGCGACGGCCGCTCGATCGCCTACGACGTCGCGGGCGACAGGGCGACCGGCGCGCCGCTCGTGGTTCTGCACGCCGTCGGGCTGAATCGCGGAATCTGGTCGGACTGGGCAGGGCCTCTGGTCGACGCCGGGCACTACGTCATCGCCGTCGATCTGCCCGGCCACGGTGACTCGGACCCCGAGCCGGCTGCGCCGTCTCTCTCCGGCATGGCGGCCGGTGTCGTGGCAGTGCTCGACGCCGAGGGCCTCGCAACGGCGGCGATCCTCGGGGTCTCGATGGGCGGCATGGTCGCGCAGACGCTGGCGATCGAATGGCCGGCCCGGACGCAGGCCCTGGTGCTGTGCTGCACCATGGCGACGGTGCCCGACAGCGTGCGCCCTCTGCTGCGGCGGCGCGGCGCGGACGCGGTGGAGGGCGGCATGGCGGCCGTCGTCGCGCCGACGCTCGAGCGGTGGCTGTCGCCAGAGGGACGCGAGTCCGGCGTGAGCGAGCGCATCGCTCAGGCCCTATTGGCCGACGACGCGACGATCTTCAACGGGTGCTGGGACGCGATCTCGCAGCTCGACACCGTGGTCGGTCTCGCCGGCGTGAGCGTGCCGACGCTCGTGATCGCCGGGGGAAGCGACACGAGTCTGCCGCCGAACTCGGGCGAGACGCTCGCGGCGGCAGTGCCGGGCAGCACGTTGATCGTGATCCCCGGGGCATGGCACCTCGGAGCATACGAGCAACCGGGCCCGTTCCTCGCTCACACCAGGGAGTTCCTCGCCCCATATTCCGGTCTTAGCGTCATAGACTGATAAACGCGCGGCGATTCTCCGGGTGCGCCATCTGACGGATGCTGGGGTATGCGAGCCCCGCCGAAGGGAGCACACGCAATGAGCGAGCCGCTGACGACGAGGATCGCTCCGATCCAACGGGCCGCCGCGCCATTGCGCGCACAGGCGGTCGACTATCTCCGCACAGCCATCGTCACTGGCCTTTACGAGCCGGGCACCCGCCTGCTGGAGAAGCGGCTGGTCGATGAGCTCGGCGTGAGCCGCACAGTCATCCGCGAATCGCTGCGCCAGCTCGAGACCGAGCGGCTCGTCGACATCGTGGCCAATTTCGGCCCCGTCGTTCATGCGCTGACGAAGCGCGAGGCAGCGGGCTTGTACGAAGTGCGCGCCGCACTCGAGGCCCTTGCGGCGCGCAACGCAGCGGCGCAGGCGGGCCCCGAAGACGTTGTGCGGCTTCGGGCTGCGATCGACGAGATCGCCTCGTCGGCTGACGCCGGCGAGCTGCGCGAGACGCTTGAGCTGAAGAGCCTCTTTTACACCGCGCTCGTCGACGCGTCGGGCAACCCGACGATCGGTGAGCTGTTCGAGAACATCCAGGCGCGCATCAGCGAGCTGCGGTCGCGCTCGCTCAGCCACACCGGCAGACCCGATGCGATGGTCAGAGAGCTGACGGCGATCGTCGATGCCATCGAGGCCGGCGACGCGGAGCGGGCGGCCCTGCTCGCGCAGGCCCACGTCGACACCGCCGCGTCGCTGGCGCTCGACGGGCTGCCAGACGACTGACGGCGGCCTACGTCACAAGGCAGGCGCACAAACCTCCGGCCTAACGCGGCTTCTACTTGCTCTGCGCGGCCGAGATAGTGGGCTTCGGTGATCGAGATTCTGGCCTGGCAGTCCGGTCCGGACTGTTTCGAGTGGTGCGGGGTTCGGCAGCGCGACCGCTGGTGGATGTCGCTTTCTTGGGTCTAAGGTTGCGTCGCAGATGTCTGGGAGGTCTTGTCGTGCTCAGGCTTGTTTCGGGGGATCGACGTGTTCGATGGGGCGGTATGGCAGGGACCAGAACCGAGGATTTGGTTGGCCGACGGGAGCAGGTTGCTCGGTCTAACCAACGTGCCGGGCGCGTCTTGACCGGAATTGGGATCGTCTTGGTGTCGATCGCCGTCCTGCTGCTTGTCGTGGCGGCTGTCCTGACGACGGCGGCAGCCGCTCTGGAAGAGTCAGGAAGATATGACTCTGCGGACAGCCTTGAGACGGCAGCGGTGTTAATGGTGACGGTCCCTCCGGCGGCGCTTCTCCTATTCGGAATGTGTGCTCTGATCCCTGGCGAGCAGCTGCGGCGCGGGGGGATCGGCCGGAACCCAACGCCACCTCCCACTGCCCTTCCTTCGGCGAGTTATGTGTCGCAGTTTCGGGTTCTAAGCACCGGCTGGCATCTGACCTGGATTGTTGTCGGCGCTGTGGTGTCTTTGACCCTCATCGGTGTGCCGATGGTCTCCTGGTTCACCGGTTCGTGGCCGGCCAATCTTTCAGATGATTCGTCATTTGCTGGTTTTTGGACCATTTATGGGAGCCTGGGATTCGGTGTGGTCGTCGCTACGGTCGTCTCGTTGATCAAGAAGCTCGGCTATCGTCGCGCCATCGCAAGAGGCCGTACCAACGTGAGCCCCGCTCCCGGGAGACGGTTCTGGCGGTGGGTGGACTATCGGTGGCGTTTCGACCTGTGGTCCGCTGGTGTCGGCGGTGTACTCATTGCGCTTTCACCGACTTTCATCGCGATTGATGTCGGTCCTGACTCCAACGGCTTTGTGCCGGCCGGAGACCTCGTTCCCACGCTCGCTATGCTTATTGGAGGCATGGTCCTGGTCGTGGTTGGAATTATCGCGGCGCTGAACTTCTGGCGTTCTGGTGAGAAACTCGGCTCGGGCGAATCCGTCTCCTAGGTGTGCTGAATCGGGGCCTGATCACCAGAGGAGAGACCTCCTGATCGAGTTGGAACTGCATAGTTCCTCAACTCGTTCGCACGGACTTAACGAGAATGTCCGGCTACCCGAGGCTGGCAGCTTGGTCATGATGAGCCGTCCCCGGTTTGCTGGCGCTTCCGCCGCCGCGTTCCGCGCGACGCTGACGGCGACGAGTAGCTGGCCCCGCGGCTGCCGCTGGACGGATTCGGGCAGATCGGCGAATGGGACGTCCGCGGCAACTACGCGCGGTGCTGCGACCGTCAACGTGGACACTTACAACTAGATCAAGTCCAGGTCGGGACTCGCCCAGCGATTCGACCGCAGTAGTTGAAGCACCTCGACGGGGAAGCCCCCTCATCAGTACATCCTCACGGAATCGTGATGCCATCACCTTCGGCTCCTCCGACGCCAGTGCAATGAGGCCGATGTCCAGCTACCAGGCCGCGCTGCTTCTCTGGTTCTCCTCTCAGGTGCCGGACCGAGCACCGTCGACCAGCACGTCGTACCCATTCGGCCAGGCCAGCAGCTCGGTCGCCTCGGCTGCACGGGAGACCATGCCCTGCCGGACAGCATCGGGGGCCGCGTCGGCGAATCGACGCAGCCCCCGATGCCCGATTGTCAGCTGAAGAAGCCGAGCGGCTTCTGGTCGTGGTCCTCCAGCACGTTCTTCACCTCTTGGTAGTTGTGGAGCGTCTGCTGGTCGGTCTCGCGGCCGTAGCCGGACTCCTTGTAGCCGCCGAAGCCCGCGCCGGCCGGATACTGGTGGTAGGTGTTCACCCAGACGCGCCCGGCCCTGATGTCCTGGCTCGCCTCGTAGGTGATGTCGGTGTTGCGGCTCCACACCCCGGAGCCGAGGCCGTACAGCGTGTCGTTCGCGATGTCGATCGCCTGACCGTAGTCGGAGAATCCGGCCACCGTGACCACGGGGCCGAAGATCTCCTCCTGGAAGACGCGCATGTCGTTCGTGCCCCGGAACACGGTGGGCTGCACGAAGTACCCGCCGGCCAGATCGCCGTCGAGGTGGAGGACGTCGCCGCCCGCGAGCACCTCGCAGCCCTCCTCGGGCCCGAGCTTGAGATAGCCGGAGATCTTATCGATCTGCTCCTGGCTGTTCTGCGGGCCCATCTCCGTCTCGGTGTCCATCGGGTCGCCGACCTTGATCCGCTTCACCCTGTCGAGGGCGTCGTCGAGGAATCCGCCGGTCATCAGGCCGTTCTGCAGCAGCGCGCGAGACGGGCAGGAGCACACCTCGCCCTTGTTGAAGGCGAACATCGTGAAGCCCTCGATCGCCTTGGCGTAGAAGTCGTCCTTGGCGGAGGCGACGTCGTCGAAGAACAGGTTCGGGGACTTGCCGCCGAGCTCCATCGTGGAGGGGATGATGTGCTTGATCGCGTACTGCATGATCTGCCGGCCGGTTGCGGTCGAGCCGGTGAAGGCGACCTTGCGGACGCCCTCGTGCTCGACGAGGTACTGACCGAGCGCCGAGCCGCTGCCGTTGACCACATTGAGCACTCCGGCGGGGAGCAGATCCCCGATGAGCTCCATGAGGTAGAGGATCGAGATCGGGGTGGCGCTGGCCGGCTTGAGCACGACCGTGTCGCCGGCCGCGAGCGCCGGGGCGAGCTTCCAGGCGGCCATCAGCAGGGGGAAGTTCCACGGGATGATCTGCGCGACCACACCGATCGGCTCGTAGAAGTGGTAGGACACGAGCTGGTCGGAGAGCTTCTTGATGTTGCCCTGCTGCGCGCGGATGGCGGCCGCGAAGTACCGGAAGTGATCGGCGACGAGGGGGATGTCGGCGCCGAGGGTCTCCCGAACCGGCTTCCCGTTCTCCCAGGACTCGAGCACCGCGATCTCTTTGAGGTGCTGCTCGATGCGGTCGGCGATGGCCGTGAGCACGGCGGCGCGCGCGGGGATCGAGGTGCGGGCCCAAGCGGGGAACGCCTTCTCCGCCGCGGCGACGGCCGCGTCGACGTCGGCGGTGGTCGAGCGGGCGTACTCCGCGATGGGCTGGCCGGTGGCGGGGGCGAGGTCCAGGGCGTAGGCGCCGCCGCTCGGCGCGACCCATTCACCTCCGATGAAGTTGGTGTAGCGGTCCTTCAGCGTCACGATGCTGCCGGGGGTGCCGGGGCGCAGGTACACCGTCCCGATCATTCCCGCGGGGGCGGTGTCCGGCGCGGTGTCGGCCACGTCGCGTTCGATGATGCTCATGATCTGTCTTTCTCTCGATATTCCTGGCCCGGGGCTTCCCGTCCGGGTATTTTTCGTT
This sequence comes from Gryllotalpicola sp., assembly GCA_036398375.1. Taxonomy (GTDB): domain Bacteria; phylum Actinomycetota; class Actinomycetes; order Actinomycetales; family Microbacteriaceae; genus Gryllotalpicola. Next base: position 37,592 of record DASWPQ010000023.1, on the reverse strand, counting down.
CGGGATGCCGCGCACGGGGCGGCTAGGCGGCGACGTACTCCTTGACGGCCGTGATGATGCCCGTGAGCGCCGCCTTCGCATCGGCGAAGAGCATTCCGGTTTTCGGGTCGGTGAACAGCTCGTTCGCGATCCCCGCATAGCCGGGGCTCATCGAGCGCTTGATCACCACGATGGACTTCGCGTGGTCGACGTTGAGGATCGGCATGCCCGACACCGGGTTGCCCGGACGGCGTGCGGCCGGGTTCGTGACGTCGTTGGCGCCGATGACGAGGGCGACGTCACAGGTCTCGAACGCCGCGTTGGCCTCGTCGAGCTGCAGCAGCTGCGAGTAGGGCACGTTGACCTCCGCCAGGAGCACGTTCATGTGCCCGGGCATCCGGCCCGCGACCGGGTGGATGGCGTACTTCACATCGATGCCGTGATCGGTGAGGAGCTTCGCGAGCTCCGCGACCTCGTGCTGGGCCTGCGCCGAGGCGAGGCCGTAGCCGGGCACGATCATGACGTGCTGGGCGTAGGCGAGCTGGATGCCGACGTCGTCCACGGTGACCTGCCGGACGTTCTCGGCCCCGGCGCCGGGCCCGGCCGTCGGCGCGGCCGCGTCGCCGGTCCCGAAGCCGCCGAGGATGATCGCGCGCACCGAGCGGTTCATCGCGGCGGCCATCTGCAGGGTCAGGATGGTGCCAGCCGAGCCGACCAGCGCACCGGCGATGATCATGGCCTGGTTGTCGATGACGAAGCCGGCCATCGCCACAGCGAGCCCGGTCAACGCGTTCAGCAGGGAGACGACGACGGGCGCGTCCGCGCCGCCGATCGGCAGCACCATCAGGATGCCGAAGAGCAGCGCGGCGATCAGGACGACCAGGAGGAGGACGGGGCTGTGCGGGAGCACGATCGTCAGCACGCCGGCGGCGACGAAGACCACCGCGACGACGGTGTTCACGAGCCGGGAGCCGGGGAACTGGAGCGGGCGCCCGGGGATGACGCCCTGGAGCTTGCCCATCGCCACGAGCGAGCCGGCCAGGCTGACGGCGCCGATGATCACGTCGAGCACGATCGGGATGGAGGAGTCCAGCCGCACGCGCCCCGACGTCGTCTCGTTGAGGAATCCCGTGAAGGCGATCGCCGCGGCCGCACCGCCGCCGACGGCGTTGAACAGGCTGACCAGCTGAGGGATGTCGGTCATCTTCACGGTGCGCGCACGCACGGCGCCGAAGCCGCCGCCCAGGACGATGCCGAGCGCCAGCGCGATCCAGCCCCAGGCGTGGCCTCCGCTCGCGACGACCGCATAGACCGTGGTCCCGGCGATCGCGACGGCCATCCCGGCCGCGGAGAGCAGATTGCCCCGCCGGGCGCTGGAGGGCGTGCGCATCTGGTGCAGCCCGACGACGAAGAGGATCGCGGAGAGCAGGAACACCAGACCGACGACCAACAGGAGTGTGCTCATGACTCGACGTCCTTCCCCGCGGGGACCGACGTCGTCGGTCGCGGCTTGCGGAACATGGTGAGCATCCGGTCGGTGACGACGTAGCCGCCGAGGACGTTGGCCGACGCGAACGCGGCGGCGACGAAGGTGAGCACATAGCCGAGCGGGGTGTCGACCGTGGCCGCCGTGGCGATCGCTCCGGCGACAACGACGCCGTGGATGGCGTTCGCGCCGGACATCATGGGCGTGTGCAGGGTCGAGGGGATCTTGCTGAGCACCTCGAAGCCGACGAGCAGGCTGAGGACGAAGATCGCCAGGTTGCTGAACAGTGTTGCGGTCATGCGCGTTGCGCCTCTTTCTCCGCGTTCTCCGGGCGTGCCGCGGCGGCCCCGGGTGAGGCGGGCTCTTTCGCCTCACCCGGGAACGGGCCGAGGTCCAGGACGCGTCGGACGGCGCCGCTCGTGAGCCGGCCGTCGTGGCAGACCACCACGGCCGCGTGGACCTCGTCGGCCGGGTCGACCGTCACCGTCCCGTCCTTCGCCAGCGACTCGAGCAGGGCGGCGACGTTGCGGGCGTACATCTGCGAGGCGGAGGCGGGCAGCTCGGAGGCCAGATCGCCGCCGCCGATCACCGCGACGCCGTTCGGCGTGATGATCCGCTCGCCGTCGACCGAGCCCGCGACGTTGCCGCCGCGCTCGCTTGCTCCGAGATCGACGCACACCGACCCGGGCCGCATCTTCGCGAGCGTCGCCGTCGAGACCAGGACGGGCGGCGTGCGGCCGGGCACCTTGGCCGTCGTGATGACGATGTCGAAGGTGGTCAGCTTCTCGGCGAGCTCGTCCTGCTGGCGTGCCTGCTCCTCGGCGGTGAGGGCGCGCGCATAGCCGCCGGCGGCGTCGCCGGCCGTGATCGAGGAGGTGAGGAACTGTGCGCCGAGCGACTCGACCTCGTCGCGGGACGTGGGCCGTACGTCGTAGCCGGTCGTCATCGCGCCCAGCCGCTTGACGGTGCCGATCGCCTGCAAGCCGGCCACGCCGGTGCCGATCACCAGGGCGGATGCCGGGCGAGCCGTGCCCGCCGCGGTGATCATCATGGGGAAATACCGTCCGAAGGCCTCCGCCGCGACGATTCCGGCGCGGTATCCGGCCGCGCTGGCCTGCGAGGTGAGCGCGTCCATGGACTGCGCCCGGCTGAGCGTGCGCGGCAGCAGCTCGAACGCGGCGACGGTCACACCGCGCTCTGCGAGCGACCGCATCTCGGCGGCGGCGTTCAGCGGGTCGAGCAGGCCGAGGAGCAACTGCCCCCGCCGCAGCCGGGCGGTGGTGTCCTGATCGGGGAGGCGGACGACGGCGACCGCGTCGCTGTTCGCGACGACCTCGGCCCGGCCCACCACCGAGGCGCCGGCCTTCTGGTAGGCCGTGTCGGGGTATCCGGCCTGCCGGCCGGCATCCGTCTCGACCAGCACGGCCCGCCCCGCCGCGACCAGCCGCCCGACGGTGTCCGGGTCGAGCGCCACGCGGCGCTCCCGCTTCGCCGTCTCCGCCAGAACACCGATCGTCAAGCTCGTCATCGTCTCTCCCGCTTCGGCGGTCGCCGCGTTGCGCACCAGACCGCCTCTGTCCGGAGTCTTTCCCCGGCCGGTGGGCGCACGTAGAGCAGAAGGTCCCTCCCCGCCGCACCGCGCCGGGCTACGGGCCGACGGGACCTTCGGTCCTATGGGCATCGGTCGGGCGTCGCTTACATGACAGTGCGAACGAAAAAAGGGGAGGCCGATCATGACGAGGCCGGATGATCTGGACGAGTGGTCCCCCCAGGGACCCGTGACCGAGTTGTCGGGCGCGCGCTGCTGGGAGCTGATCGCGGGACCGGGAACCGGCCGGCTCGGCCTGAGCCACCACGATCAGCCGGAGATCTTCCCCGTCAGCTACGTCGCCGACGGGAGCAGCATCTACTTCCGCACCGCGGAGGGGACGAAGCTGCACGATCTGATCGCGAACAGCGCGGCGGTCCTCGAGGTCGACGCGCAGAGCGGGAACGACGCCTGGAGCGTCACGGTGAAGGGCACAGCTCACGTCGTCACCGACGAGCTCGACGTCCCGCACGAGGTCCGTGCGGAGATGCCACTGTGGATTCCGACCTCGGAGTACGTCTTCATCCGCATCGACCCGCTGGACGTCCGCGGGCGGCGCTTCCAGCATGAGCTCCGTGTGGAGCGCCGCGAGCCCGAACCGGGCGCGCAGCTCTGACGGTCACCGGCCGAGGGAGACGGACACCATGAAGGCGTGGGCCGCGATCACGCGGGGCAGGATCGAGCGGGTCGAGCGTGCTGTTCCCGATCTGGCGGCGGGGGAGGTCCTGGTGCTCGTGCAGGCCTGCGGCGTGTGCCGGACGGATCTGCACGTCGTCGACAGGGAGATCCCGGTTCATCGCCCCGATGTGATCCCCGGGCATCAGATCGTCGGACGAGTGGTCGAGCTCGGGCCGGGGGTGACGCGGCTTGCACCGGGGGATCTGGTCGGAGTGGCCTGGCTGCGGCACAGCTGCGGCGCCTGCGAATGGTGCCGTTCGGGGCGCGAGAACCTCTGCGAGCTGTCGCGGTTCACCGGCTGGGACGAGGACGGCGGCTTCGCCGAGTACGCGATCGTGGCGGAGGCGTTCGCCTACGCGCTGCCGCGCGACGCCGAGCCGGTGCGCATGGCGCCGCTGCTGTGCGCGGGGATCATCGGCTATCGAGCGCTGGAGCGCGCCGAGCTGCCGGCGGGCGGGCGGCTCGGGATCTACGGCTTCGGTTCGAGCGCCCACATCACGGCCGCGATCGCCCGCGCGCAGGGCGCCGAGGTCTACGTCATGACCCGCGGGCAGGCGAACCGGCGTCTGGCGGCCTCCTCCGGGGCCACTTTCGTCGGCGTCGAGGATGCCGTCCCGCCGGTTCCGCTCGACGCGGCGATCGTTTTCGCCCCCGCGGGCGGCCTCGTCCCGGTCGCCCTGAGTGCGCTGACCCGCGGTGGGACGGCCGTGCTGGCCGGCATCCACATGACCGACATCCCGGCCATGGACTACACCGAGCACCTCTTCTACGAGAAGGACCTGCGCACGGTCACGGCCAACACCCGGGCGGACGGGGCGGCGCTGCTGCGGCTCGCGCAGCAGCTCGAGATCGTGCCGTCCGTCACGACATACGGCTTCGACCGCGTGGATGCCGCACTGGACGACCTTCGTGCAGGGCGATCGTCCGGCTCACTCGTCATCGACCTGGAGTTCGCGGGGAATCCTGAGGCAGCAGCGCTGTGAAGAAGATCCATCCATTCGAGTGAGGTGCACAGTTCATGACCGAATCAGTGTTGATCGTCGCCTACGACGGCTCCGCCTCCGCGGAGCGGGCACTGTTCTGGGCGACCGGGACGATCCTGGACGGCTCCGTCGCCGTCGCACGGGGATCGTCTGCGGATTGACCTCCACGGATTGACAGGTTCCTACCGGTTTCGCCTCCGGGCTACTCGATAGCGTGGGGCCAGCGATCGGCGGTCTGCCTTTTGTGTGAGCCAGGCCGTGGGGCCGCTGATCGAACGGGGGCCTGATGGCCACACCTATATCCACCGCCGGGTTGCTGAGCGAACGCCTCGGTGCGATCCGGACCACCCAGCCCCGAAGCGGAGCGGCCCTCGACGCGACCGCGTCCTACACGGCCGTCTCCCGCGCCGTGAAGGCGGAGGGCCTGCTGGCGCGCACGCGGCTCTTCTACATCGTCCTCACCACGGTCCTGGTCGCGGCCACCGCCGCCGACATCGTCGGGATGGGGCTGCTCGGGCCCAGCTGGTTCCAGCTGATCCCGGCCGGGGTGCTGGGGCTGATCTTCACCCAGTTCGCCTTCCTCTCGCACGAGGCGGCGCACCGGCAGGTGCTGGCATCCGGTCGGGCGAACGACTGGGTGGGGCGGGTCGTCGGCACTTTCGTGATCGGCATGAGCTACGCGTGGTGGATGAACAAGCACAGCCGGCACCACGCGAACCCGAATCAGATCGGCAAGGACCCGGACATCGCCATCGACACGATCTCGTTCATCGAAGAGGATGCCGCGAAGCAGACCGGCGTGCTGGCGTGGGTCACCCGCCGCCAGGGCTATCTCTTCTTCCCGCTCCTGACCTTCGAAGGGGTGAACCTGCACTGGACCTCGTTCCGTCTGCTGGCCGGGCAGGACCCCGTGAAGCACCGCAAGACGGAGATCGCGCTGATCGTCGCGCGTTTCGGCGTCTACCTGGGGCTGCTGTTCTGGTTCCTGCCGCCCGGGATCGCCGGCGCGTTCCTCGGCGTCCAGCTCGCGGTCTTCGGAATCTACATGGGCGCCTCGTTCGCGCCGAACCACAAGGGCATGCCGATCATCCCCGCCGGAGTGAAGCTGGACTTCTTCTCCAAGCAGGTGCGGACCTCACGGAACGTCTCCGGCGGCTGGTGGGCCACGATGCTGTTCGGCGGCCTGAACTACCAGATCGAGCACCATCTTTTCCCGAGCATGGCGCGCCCGCATCTCTCCCACGCGCGATTGATCGTGCGAGAGCACTGCCAGAGCACAGGAATCCCCTACACTGAAGTGACGCTGGCTGAGTCCTACGCCATCGTCATCGCCTATCTCAACCGGGTCGGGCTGCAGGCAAGGGACCCCTTCGCCTGCCCCGTCATCGCACAGTACCGGCGCGCATAGCGCCCTCGACCGTCCGCCTCTGGCCAACGCCGGCCCCGAAGCGGCATTCTATGAGAACCCACCTTCCTCTCCGACCACCTCTGCGGGACATCACCGCACCGGACGTCCGCGGCTCCCGCGCCGCGGCATAAGGGCCGCACCCGCGGTCCAGTACATGAAAGAAAAGAAAGACGACGACATGGCCACTGGCACCGTCAAATGGTTCAATTCCGAAAAGGGCTACGGCTTCATCGCCCCGGACGACGGCTCCGCCGACGTCTTCGCCCACTTCTCCGCCATCACCGGCAACGGCTTCCGTAACCTCGAAGAGGGCCAGAAGGTGGAGTACGACACCGAGCGTGGGCAGAAGGGGCCGCAGGCCGCCAACATCCGCCCCGCGCAGTAACACCCTTCGACGCCGCGCTCCGGTCTGACGGCGGCCAACGCCTGCCCTCAGACCGGAGCACTTCGGTGTTCCAGCGATCTTCCGCGCCGTCGCACCGGACGGCTGCAACTCAGTCGATGCTCTCGCTCAGTCGATCCAGAGCACGACCCCGGTGAGCCCCGTCAGCACCGCGGCCACACCTGCGCGCACCGCAGCGCCGCAGCGTGCCGCCGTGAAGGTGCCCGGGTCGTAGCCGGAGGACATGCCGAGGCCCTCGCCGCGGAACGAGGCTCCGGTCCAGTCGGCGGCCGTGACGTTCGCCGTGGGTTCGGCGACCTCGGCGCCGACGACAAGGAACTTCTGGTCCAGATGGCTCGCCGTGACGGTGGCGAGCGGATCGACGAGCTCGTTGCCGGCGCTCACGATGAGGTCGGGCTCCAACTTCATGGCGCGCACGATGCCATCGACGAGCTCGCCGTCGGCCCGCACCGTGCGCAGCGCCACGTCCTCGTCGTGGGCCCAGTCGCGGACGGCCGCGACGAGCTCCCGCGTCGGGGCGTCGTCGCCCGCCGTGAGCAGCACAACGCGATATCCCTTCGAGGGATGCACGCCTCGCCAGGACCCCGCCACGGGCTCGACCGTCGCCTCAGGGCTCGGCGTGGCCGTCGGGACGAAGCCGGGGCCGACGACGCCCACCGCGGACGGCTCCGGGTGCGGCGCGCTCCATCCGTCGGAGGCGCAGCCGGCGAGGGCGGCGACGGCGAGGAGCGCCGTCAGGAACGGGGCGGCGAGTCGGGGGCGTAGGTGCACATCCCCACCCTTTCGCGCCGCCCGGGGGCGCGCCAATCGCGGAGATGCTTGTTCTCCTGTCGTTGAGCATTGGTCAGGAATCCGTTAATCGGATCACGGGAACCTGCTAGGCAACCCGAAGGAGATCCATGCGCGCCGCACGGAGTCGCACCCCGGCCATCGTGGCCGCGGGTCTGCTCGCCCTGATCGTCACCCTGCTCCTGCCCCGGCCCGCCGAGGCGCACGGCTTCAGCTCCGTCGTCTACGCGGACGTGAAGCCGGGGGAGTCCGGGCGCGTCCGGGCCGTGCTCCTGCTCGAGTACGACCTGCTCGTGGTCTCCGCCGCCGACGCGCAGGGCGACGACGCGCTCTTCCGTGAGGGGACCCCCGCCTTCGACAACGGCGATGCGCAGGCCGAGGCCGCGGCCATCGAGCACCACGGGGACGCCGTGCTCGGCTATGTCGCGGGCCGGTTCACCGTGAGCTCGGGCGGGGTCGTGTGCGCGGCCTCGCGTGAACACGGGGTAAACATGACGGAGAAGGACGGCGCCCCCTATGCCGCCCTCACCTTCGACTACGCCTGCCCGAAGCCGAGCGACGCACACGTCATCGGGAGCACGCTCTTCCCCGACGCGGAAGGCTATGTGCGCGACACCAAGACGGTGCTGACGTATGCGGTCGACGGCCGCACGGGCAGCGCCGCCCTCGACGCGCAGCAGCCGTCATTCACGACCGAGCAGAGCACGGGGGAGCGGTTCTGGGAGTTCTTCCGCCTCGGCGCCGAGCATCTGCTGACCGGCATCGATCACATCCTGTTCCTGCTCGCGCTCATCGCCGGCTCCCGCCGCCTGCGCGAGGTCGTCTACGCGGCGACGACGTTCACGCTCGCCCACTCGATCACGTTCATCCTCGCCGCGACGGGCCTCGTCTCCGTGCCGTCCCGCGTGGTGGAGCCGATCATCGCCCTCTCGATCACCGCAGTCGCCGCGTGGTACCTGTGGCGGCTCTGGCGACACCGGGATGCGGCGACGCGGCTCGACATCAGCCGCGGACCGCTCGGCCTGGACCGGCCCGGCTGGCTCCGCCTCGGCGTCGTGTTCGTGTTCGGCCTGGTGCACGGGCTCGGCTTCGCGAGCGCGCTCGGCATCGACGAGCCCTGGTCGTGGACGCTGCTGTGGTCGCTGCTGGTCTTCAACCTCGGCATCGAGCTCGTACAGCTGTCGATCATCGCCGTGGTCTTCCCGCTGCTGGCACTGCTGCGGCACCGGCTGCCGCACATCGGCATCTGGGTCACCGCCGCCCTTGCCGTCGTCGTCTCCGTCGCCGGGCTCATCTGGTTTGTGCAACGTGTGCTCGGGCTATGAAAAAACTGTGATCTTTCCATCACTGGATACACCCCGTTCAGGGGGGATTCATCAACCGCAAGGAACGTGAGGATTGCCCACTGTCCCCGCCCCAAAGAGAGAACGGAATACCACTCAATGCCAACCCCACGTGCAGCAGCGCACATGCTGCGCAACGGTCGCCGTCGTGCGACCGTCATCCTCTCCGCCGTCGCGCTGGGCGCGTCGTGCGCCCTCGGCGGCATCGCCGCGGCTCCGGCCCTGGCGGCCGACCCGGCGCAGCTGACCGGAATCATCCTCGGCGTCGGCGCCACGGAGTCCCAGCGCATCGTCACCTGGTACTCCACCACCGACGACGCGCAGGAGGTCCAGCTCGTCCCCACCTCCGCGGTCGCAGACGGCACGTTCCCCGCTGACGCGGCGACCTTCGCCGCCATCGGCACCGCGAACATCGCCTCCAGCGGCGGTGTGAACCGCCACGCCACGCTCGACGGCCTGCAGGAGAACACGAAGTACTCCTACCGCGTCGGCTCCGAGGGCAACTGGTCGGCGATCTACTCCTTCACGACGCAGTCCTTCGACGGGCCCTTCGACTTCCTGTTCTACGGCGACCCGCAGATCGGCTCGTCGGGCGATGTCGCGAAGGACGGCGCGGGCTGGGACGACACCTTGAACGTGTCGCTCGCCGCGAACCCGAACGCCGAACTGCTGGTCTCCGGCGGCGACCAGGTCGAGACCGCGAACACCGAGACGCAGTGGGATGCCTTCCTGGCGCCCGAGAAGCTGCGCCAGTACCCGTGGGCGGCCACCATCGGCAACCACGACGTCGGCGGCAAGGCGTACGAGCAGCACCTGTTCACGCCCAACACCGACCGCAGCGGCGCCTTCTACTCGAACGGCAACCCGTCGTCGAACAGCTCGGGCGGCGACTACTGGTACATCTACAAGGACGTCCTGTTCGTCGACCTCAACAGCAACAGCTACGCCACCTCGCAGGGCGGTGGCGGCGATGACGCCCACATCGGCTACGTCACCGACGTCATCAACCAGCACGGCGCCGAGGCGAAGTACACGGTCCTCGTGTACCACCATGCGATCTACTCGCCGGCCGACCACGCGAAGGACGGCGACAACAAGGTGCGTCGCGTGGACTTCCCGACCGCGTTCTCGAAGCTCGGCGTCGACCTGGTGCTCCAGGGCCACGACCACAGCTACTCGCGCAGCTACGAGATCAAGAACGGCGCCAAGGCGAACCCGGACGAGCAGCCCGGCGACGCGGACGTCTACACGGGCCCCGGCGGCGTCATCTACGTGACAGCCAACTCGGCCTCCGGCTCCAAGTACTACGACATCTCCGCCCCGGACAACAGCGGCACGAGTGGCGCGGGCAACGGCGCCGACCCGCTGAAGCCGAGCGATTACTGGTACAACTCGGTCCAGAACCAGGAGCACGTCCGCACCTACGTCAAGGTCCAGGTACAGCCTGACCAGCTCGTCGTGCAGGACATCCGCAGTGGCACCTGCGCGGCACCGAATGCGGCCGTCGAGCGCGGCAATGTCGCCTGGTGCGGCCCGGACAGCGGCGCCTCCCCGGCGCAGCCGGTCGGCTCCATCGTCGACTCCGTGACGATCCATCCCAACCACGGCAACGGCCAGGACATCCAGGTCACCGTCCCCCAGGCCACCCCCGGCGAGTTCGGCTGGACGATCGACGGCCACAACGGCCTGGTCAACCTGGGCACGGCTGAGGAGAAGCCCGGCGACCTCTTCGAGGCCAAGGGGCAGATCAACCCGATCACCGTGTCGGACACCCGTCGCTCGCTCGCCCCGTGGTCGATCTCGGCCCAGGTCGGCGACTTCCGCGACGGCGCCAACACCTTCTCGGGCAAGTACCTGGGCTGGGCGCCCAAGGTGGTGCAGGGCGGTGCCGGCGCGAAGGCCGGCCAGTTCGTCCAGTCCGGCATCACGAGCGGCGACGGCCTGTCCGTCTCCCGCGGGCTTGGTGCGGCCGACCAGGGCCACACCAAGGGCAGCGCCAAGCTGGGCGCCGACCTGGATCTGAAGATCCCGGCCGACGTCAGCAAGGGCAGCTACCGCGGCACCCTCACCGTCACCGCGCTGAGCAACTAGAACCGGGCGAAGCGACCCGGTGCGGGTGGGGTACGTCCCCACCCGCACCGGGCCTTCGCCGTTCTCCACCCCCATCGTCGAGGAATCCCATGCACACGATCCAGAACCCCGCCCGACCTCTCGCCCGTCTCGCCGCGCTCCTCGCGCTCGTCACCCTCGGGGTCGTCATCGCACCTCTCGCCGCCCACGCAGCCGGCGACGACGTGACCTGGACCGTGCGCACGGCCGCCAACAGCTACGGCGCCGACCGCACGAGCTACCGCTACACCGTCGCTCCTGGCTCCGCCCTCACGGACACCCTCGTCGTCACGAACCACGGCGACGCACCGCTCGAGCTCGGCGTCTACGCCGCCGACGGCTACACGACGGATGCCGGGCAGCTCGACCTGCTCCTGCCCGACGCCACGCAGCGCGGGGTGGGCGCCTGGGTGAGCACGGGCCACGACCGCATCACGGTCGCCGCCGGGAGGTCCCTCGACGTGCCGTTCACGGTGAAGGTGCCGGCGGCCGGCACCCCGGGCGACTACGCCGGCGGCATCGTCACCTCGCTGACCCAGCCCGACCAGGGGGCCGGCATCAACGTCGACCGCCGTCTCGGCATTCGCATCTCGCTGCGCGTCAGCGGCGTGCTGAAGCCCGGCCTGGCGATCGACGACCAGAAGCTCAGCTGGAAGGGCGGCTTGAACCCCTTCGCCGGTGGCGATGCGACCCTGCGCTACACGCTCCGCAACACCGGGAACGCGATCCTCTCCGCGGAGCAGGCGGCCACGGTATCCGGGCCGTTCGGCCTGTTCCATGCCGATGCCGCGAAGATCCCCGCGCCGCCCCAGCTGCTGCCGGGAGAGAGCCGGACGGTCTCGGTGCCCGTGCACGGCGTCGCCGCGGTGCTCTGGCTCAACGCGCGGGCGACCGTGACCCCGATCTTCGTGGACGCATCGGGCTCGAGCACTCCGTTGACGAAGATCAGCGCGGGGGCGCGGGGCTGGGCGATCCCGTGGCTACTGCTCGTGGTGCTGCTCGTCGTGGCGGCGCTGGTGGTCGCCACGATTCTTTTGCAGCGCCACCGCCGGGCGGGGCAGAAAGCCCGCGAGGACACCCGGGTGCAGGAGGCCGTCGAGCGCGCGCTCGCGGAGGCGTCCGCGCCGGAGAGGGTCGAGAGCTGATTCAGTACCAGTACGGCACGTGCGAGGTCTCGAACGAGAGCGCGCCGCACGGGGTGCCGTACGAGCTCTTGATGTAGTGCAGACCCCAGGTGATCTGGGTCACATAGCTGCTCGTCCAGTCGCTGCCGTATACGGCCATCTTCTGCCCGGGCCAGGCCTGCGGAATGCCGTAGGCGGCGCTCGAGGGGTTGTAGGCATTCACGCGCCAGCCCGACTCGATGGTCCACAACTGCTGCAGGCATCCCCACTGGTCGCCGCCCCAGCCGTAGGCGGGCAGCTGCGACCGGGCGTACGCCTGCGCAGCCGCCGGGTCGGGGGCGAGGCTCTGAGCGATCTGGTAGAGGTACGAGGCGTTGCCCTGCTGGGCCCGCTGCCGTGCGAGCGCGGCGAGGTAGGCCTGGTACTCGGCGTACTTCTGTTGCAGCTCGGCGCTCTGGTTCTTGAGCTCGGCCATCTCTGCAAAGGCCTTCTTGCTCTGCTTCTGCGAGGCGGAGAGGGCGGCGTCGGCCCGGGACTGGGCGGTCTGCGCGGCCTGCAATGCCGCATCGGCCTTGTCGGCCAGCGACTTGCGCGTCTTCTGCGCGTCCGCCGCCTGCGCGGAGAGCGAGACCGCCAGATTCGCCTCCTGGCCGGCCGTGTCGCGCAGCCCGGCGGCGAGACCCGTGAGCCGGCTCATGGCGCTCAGCTTGTCGAGCAGCTGCGCGGCATCCCCATGGCCCAGCAGCAGCTGCGTGGTCAGCCCGCTGCTGCCACCCGTCAGGTAGAGCTGCGAAGCGATCGAGCCGAAGCGGCGGTCGGCCTCAGCGGATGCCTTCCGCGCCGCGTCCGCCTTCGCGGCGAGCCGATCGGCGGCGTCGGATGCCTGCTGGTACGCCTGCTGCGCCTGGGCGTAATCGTTCTGCTTCTCCAGGGCGGTCGCGGCGGTGGCGACCACGGTGGACTGGCGTTGCGCGACGAGGCGCTGGATCTTCGTGTACTCCGACTGCGAGCTGGCGGCGCTCTGCTTGGCCTTCTCGACCTCCGCCTGGGTTGGCCAGTCGTCGGCGACAGCCGGGGGAGCGACGAGCAGTCCGCTCAACAGCGCCGCCACCGCGGCGCCGGCCAGTGTGCCGATCGTCAGTCTCATCCTGCGCATACGCGAGCCACCCTATAAAGGGCGCGACCGCGCCCGGGGCGGCCACGCGGGCGTGGCGGGGATTGACCACCGGGGTGGTTGACTGAGCGAGTGAACCGACGGGTCGTGCTGCTGGTCGCGATCCTCGCGTCCTTCGTCGCGTTCCTCGACGGCAGCGTCGTCAACGTGGCGCTGCCCGCGATCGCGCGGGAGCTCGGCGGCGGGCTCGCCCTTCAGCAGTGGGTGGTCGATGCGTATCTCGTGACCCTCGGCGCCCTCATCCTCCTCGCGGGCTCGCTGAGCGACCTGTTCAGCCGCACCCGCGTCCTCCTCATCGGCCTGATCGGCTTCGGGGTGGCATCCGTCCTCTGCGCGCTCGCCCCGACCGCGGGCGTGCTGATCGCGGCCCGCGCGCTCCAGGGCGTCGCCGGGGCGCTGCTCGTGCCGAGCTCACTCGCGCTCATCATCTCGGCCTTCGACGGCGAGGAGCAGTCGAAGGCGATCGGCCGCTGGACGGCCTGGACGAGCGTTGCGATGCTCATCGGCCCGTTCCTGGGCGGCATCTTCGTCGACACGCTCTCGTGGCGGTGGGTGTTCGCCGTGAACGTCGCGCCGATCGTCGTCACCTGCGTGCTGCTCGGGCGTCTGCCGTCCGCACCGGGCCGCCCCGGCGCGCGGGTCGACGTGCCGGGGGCCGTCCTCGGCGCGCTCGGTCTCGGCGGCGTCGTGTTCGCGCTCATCGAGCAGGGGCAGAGGGGCTGGACGGATGCCGTCGTGCTCGGCTCCGCCGCGATCGGCGTCGCCGCGGGCATCGCCTTCTTCCTCGTCGAGCGGCGCGTGGCCCGGCCGATGCTGCCGTTGTCGATCTTCCGCGCCCATGACTTCTCGATCGGCAATCTGGCCACGACGGCGATCTACGCCGCGCTGTCGCTCGGGCCGCTCATGGTGGGCCTCTATCTGCAGCAGGTGGCCGGGCTGCCCGCCTCTCTCGCGGGCCTCGCGCTCATTCCCTCCACCATCGTGACGCTCCTGCTCGCAAGCCGCTTCGGGGCGCTGGCCGGCAGGATCGGCGCACGGCGGTTCATGACCGTCGGCCCGCTCGTGGTCGCGGCGGGCTTCCTGTGGATGCTGCTCATCCGCAGCCCGTTCGACTACTGGTGGCAGGTGCTGCCCGGCGTGGTGCTCATGGGGATCGGCGTGTCGCTCACGGTGGCACCGCTCACGGCGGCCATCCTCGGCTCCATCGCGCCCGCCGAGGCCGGCATCGCCTCGGCGATCAACAACGCGGTGTCCCGCGTCGCCGGTCTCGTCGCGGTCGCGTGCGCGGGGCTCGTCGTCGGCCAGCGCCTCGACCTCGCGGGCCTGGACCGCATCCTGATCGTCGAGGCGGTGCTGCTCGTCATCGGCGCCGCGATCTCCGGCTTCGGCATCCGCGACGAGTTCCTGCACACGGCCGCTACCGCGCCTCCTCGCCGGTGATCTCCTCGCGGATGCGGCGCAGGTCCTCCAGCAGCGAGCCGATGAGGATCCAGTGCGTCGGGTCCGGGCGGGCGACCGTGAGCGGGGCGGTGAGCGCGGGCGGCTCGACGGGCGCGGATGCCTGGCCGCCGGAATCCGTCGGGGTCAGCCGCAGCAGCCGCAGATCGTGCGCCGCGCGCCGGGTCTCCTCGGCCAGGGCGACGACGGTGGGCTCGTCGAGCAGCTCCGGTGTGTAGCGGTCGCGCAGCGTCCGCGTCATCGCCGTCGTGCGGGTCACGAGGTGCGCGAGCCGGTCGCGCAGCTCCATGGCCTCCGTGAGCCGCGGCTGGTGCCGGTTGCGAAGCGGGTTGATGGACAGTGAGGCGTCCGCAGCGGCGATCGCGGCATCCGTCTTGTCGGCCATCGGCCGCAGCAGGCGCGCGAGCAGGAGCAGCTCGTCGAGCCGGGCGGGGGACTGCGGCGTCGACAGGGCCACGGCGATCGCGTCGATCCGGTCGGCGAGCTCGTCGAGCAGGGCGTCCACGGTGCGGCGCGCCGGCTCGATGGCGACCGGCGGCACGACGAGCACGTTGACGACGACGCCGATCGCTGCGCCGATGATCGTCTCCACGATGCGGTCGACGGCATAACCCGGCGTGCCGACGCCGACGGAGAGCACAAGCATCGCGCTGATCGGCACCTGCACCGAGGTCGTCGGGGTGAGCCGCAGCAGCCAGGCCAGTGCGATCGCGGCGATGATCGAGATGAGGACCACCCAGTAGCCGCCGCCGAAGACGACGCCGACGAGGTAGGCGACCATCACGCCCGCGATGACGCCGAGGCTCCGTTCGATCGCGCGGAAGAGCGACTGGTTGAGGTTCGGCTGCACGACGAGCAGCGCCGCGATGCCGGCGAAGGCGGGCAGCTCGTGACGGATCAGGGCGCCGGCGATGACCCAGGCGGCGATCGTCGCGATCGCGGTCTTGGCCGCCTGCAGCAGCGGGATGCGGGACGACGCCCGCAGCGCGTTGAGGTACCGCACGGGCGTCAGACGCGCTTGCCCTCGTCGTGGTGCCCGCCCACGAAGCCGAGATCGCGAAGCTGCTTGTACAGGCTCATGCCGTCCGGCCCGTACACCCACGGCACGCCGCCCGCCTCGCTGTGCCGCTGCGCCTTGGAGCGACCGCCGGCGAGGACCGCCTCTGTGACGTAGAGCTGGCGGATGGCGACCGCGGCCACCGAGTCGGGATGCTGCGCGATGAAGTCGCTGTAGATCTCCTCGTCGTGCTGACCGTCATCACCGAAGAGCAGCCACTTGACGCCGGGGAACTCCGTCGCGAGCCGCGCCAGGTTCTGCTCCTTGTGTCCGCGACCGCTGCGGAAGAGGCGGTCGTGGGTCGGACCCCAATCGGTGAGCAGCAGCGGGCCGGAGGGGAACATGTTGCGGGTGAGGAAGCGGCGCAGCGTGGGCGCGACGTTCCACGGGCCGGTGGAGAGATAGATGAACGGGGCACGGGGGCGCTCGGAGCGGATGCGCTCGTACAGCACCGCCATGCCGGGCGTCGGCACCCGCGCGTGCTCGTCCAGCACGAAGGTGTTCCAGCCCGCCAGCAGCGGCCGCGGCAGCCACGTCACCATCACGGTGTCGTCGACGTCGCTGACGATGCCGAAGACGGTCTCCTCGCCGACGACCAGGATGACCGCCGTGCTCACAGAGTCCGAGCCGTGCGGGCGCAGCCGCACCTCGTGCCTGCCGGGGGAGAGCTCGACCGGGATGACCTGGTCGATGACGCCGCCGCGGTCGGGGCGCAGCACATGCTCGACCCCGCCGATCTCGGCGATGACCGGCACGTCGTTGATCGGAACGCTCGTGAAGCTGCGCCAGCCGCGCACGCTCTCCTCGCGCCTGCGATAGAGGCGGTCCGTACGGCTGCCGGCGCGGGGCTCCCGCGCGAGCACGACCCGGCCGAGGATGCGCGCCCAGTGCGGAGTGCCGTAGCCGGCGTAGGGCACGACGGTGGGCAGGAAGCCGTTCGCGCGCGCCCGGCGGGCCCGGAGGTGGTTGACGGCGTCGTCGAGGCGGGCTGCGCCGTGCGACTGGCGCACCGGCGCGCTCCCGCTGCCGTCGGTCACCGGACCGGGTGCTGTTGACATCGCTCAGAAGTCTGGCATGAACCCGGCGACGCGCCGAACGACGATTCCCAGGAACCGGCCCCGTCAAAAGCTGACGGTCTACACTCAACGCAAAGAGCCGACGAAGGGAAACATACTTCCGTGCCGATTCACGACCTCGCCAAGGATCCGGAGCGCTCGCTTGCCGCCCTCGTTCGCACCGAGCCGATCCAGGAGCGCAGCGCGGCTCGTGTCGACGCTCTTCTGGACGCCGCCGCGGCCGTGGTCGACCAGATCGGCTTCGACCGTCTGACCACCGCCATGGTGGCCGAGCGGGCGGACGCCTCCATCGGCACGGTCTACCGCTACTTCCCCGACCGGATCGCGCTCCTGCAGGGCCTGCGCGAGCGCGCCATCGGGCGCTTCCGTGTGACGGTCGTCGAGCGCATCGAGGAGGTCAAGCCGAAGAGCTGGCTCGAGGCCGTGGGCTGCGCGGTCGACGCCTTCGTCACGATGTATCGCACCGAGCCGGGCTTCCGGATCATCCGTTTCGCCGACGACGAGCGCGGCAACGACGAGTCCGACTCCTCCTTCTCCGGCGAATCGGAGCTGTTCGCGCGAGCGCTGACGGAGGTGCTGGCCGCCGAGTTCGGCCTGCCGGTCGGCGACGAGCTCGAGTTCCGGCTCGGGATCGCGATCGAGATCGGTGACGCGCTGGTCAGCCGCGCCTTCCTCTCCTCGCCCGAGGGCGACATGCGCTACGTGGACGAGGCGCGCGCCGTGATCGGTGCCTATCTCGCCCGCTACTACGAGTAGCGCGCACCCGGGCCGGTTTCCGCTTATTGCGGACAGCGTTGCCGGTGTCCGTGGTCCATGGTGCTATTGACCGGTGATCGAATTCCGCTCCGTCACCAAGCGTTTCCCTGACGGGACCGTCGCCGTCTCCGAACTCGACCTCGTGATCCCGCCGCGGCAGGTGACCGTGTTCGTCGGGTCCTCGGGCAGTGGCAAGACGACGATCCTGCGCATGATCAACCGCATGGTCGACCCGACCGGCGGCACGATCCTCATCGACGGCGACGACATCGCCACGCGCGAGCCGGTCGCGCTCCGCCGCTCCATCGGCTATGTCATGCAGAACTCCGGGCTGCTGCCGCACCGCACCGTGGTGGACAACATCGCGACCGTGCCTCTGCTGCGCGGTGAGAAGCGGAAAGAGGCGCGAGCGCGGGCCCGCGAGCTGATGACCGTCGTCGGCCTCGACGCCGCCCTGGCCGAGCGCTACCCCGCTCAGCTCTCCGGCGGGCAGCAGCAGCGCGTCGGCGTCGCACGCGGGCTCGCCGTCGAGCCCAACATCCTGCTGATGGACGAGCCGTTCGGCGCCGTCGACCCGCTCGTGCGCGCCGAGCTGCAGACGGAGCTCAAGCGCCTGCAGCAGGAGCTCGACAAGACGGTGGTGTTCGTCACCCACGACATCGACGAGGCCTTCCTGCTCGGCGACCAGGTCGTCCTGTTCCGGCCGGGCGGCATCATCGCCCAGGCCGGCGCGCCGGCGGAGCTGCTCGACCACCCCGCCGACGACTTCGTGGCCGGCTTCATCGAGGCCGGCCGTCCGCGGAGCATCCTGCGGTGAGCTGGCTCGTCGCCAACTGGGGCCAGGTCTCCAGTTACGGTCTGGCACACCTGTGGCTCTCCCTCCCGCCCATCGTCATCGGCTTCGTGCTGTCGATCCCGCTCGGCTGGGTCGCCAACCGCTACCGGCTCTCGCGCGGTGTGCTGCTGACGATCGGCGGCATCCTCTACGCCGTCCCCTCTCTGCCGCTGTTCGCGCTGCTGCCGTCGCTGATCGGCACGCGCATCCTCGACCCGATCAACGTCGAGATCGCGCTCACGCTGTACGCCCTGGCGCTGATGCTGCGCACGACGGCCGACGGGCTCGGCGCCGTCTCGGGCGATGTGAAGCTCTCCGCGTCCGCGATCGGCTACGGGGCGTGGCGCCGTTTCTTCGAGGTCGAACTGCCGCTGGCCGGCCCGGTGCTGCTGGCGGGGGTGCGCGTCGTCTCGGTGAGCACGGTCTCGCTCGTCACCGTCGGCTCGGTCATCGGGGTCAACAGCCTCGGCTTCTTCTTCCTCGACGGCTATCAGCGGGCGTTCCCGACCGAGGTCTGGGTCGGCATCCTCGGAACCGTCCTGATCGCCCTCGTGCTCGACGTGCTGCTGGTGCTGCTCGGCCGCGCGCTGATGCCGTGGGCCCGCGGCCGGCGGCCCGGGCGGGCGGCGCGGCTCGCCGCGGCCGAGGCGGTGAGCGCCTCGTGAACTCCTACTCGGACGCCTTCGCCTGGCTCGTCGACCCGCAGCACTGGTCCGGGCCGACGGGCATCCCGGTGCGGCTCGTCGAGCACCTCGGCTACACGGGTCTGACGCTGGTGATCGCCCTCGTCATCGCGCTGCCGATCGGCCTGTACATCGGTCACACCGGGCGCGGGCGCGAGATCGTGGTGCCGTTCACCGGGGCGCTGCGCGCGCTCCCGACGCTCGGCATCGTCATCGTCCTGGCGCTGGGCCTGGGCATCGGGCTGCTGCCCCCGCTCATCGCGCTCGTCATCCTCGCGCTCCCGCCGATCATCGCCGGCGCCTATTCGGGTCTCGAGACCGTCGACCGCGAGGTCGTCGACGCCGCGCGCTCGATCGGCTTCACCGGCTCCGGGGTGCTGTGGCGGGTCGAGATCCCGCTCGCGCTGCCGCTGATCGTCGGCGGCATCCGCTCGGCCTGCCTGCAGGTGATCGCGACCTGGACGGTCGCCGCCTTCCTCCCGCTCGGCGGCTTGGGCCGTTTTCTTTACGACGCATTACCCAATCAGGATTACGCACAGCTGCTCGCGGGTTCCATTCTCGTGATCGTGCTGGCGCTTCTGGCCGACGGGCTCTTCGCCCTCGTCCAACGGCTCGTCACCCCACGCGGGGTGATCGCCGGGCGCACGGCAGACATCCGCACCAAGACGCAGTCACCCATTCGAAAGGATTCGTCATGGCTCGCACCAGAAGAGGGTTGATCGCCGCCGCAGGCGCGCTCACCCTCACCGTTCTCGCATTGACCGGCTGCTCCAGCGGCAACCCGCTCTCGCAGAGCACGGACACGGCGTCCTCGGGCTCCTCGAGCACCATCACGGTGGGCTCCGCGGCGTTCCCCGAGAACGAGATCCTCGCCTACATCTACGCCGACGCCCTGTCGGACGCGGGTGTGAAGACCACCGTGAAGGCGAACATCGGCCAGCGCGACCGCTACATCGCCGCGCTGAAGAGCAACGAGATCCAGCTCGTGCCCGAATACACGGGCAACCTGCTGCAGTTCTTCGACGCCACGTCGACCGCGACCTCGAGCGACGAGGTGTACGCCGCGCTGCAGACCGCGACGAAGGACGGCGGCTCCGGCAAGCTCGACGCGGGCAAGGCCGAGGTGCTCGACCAGTCGCCCGGCCAGGACGCCGACTCGTACAACGTCACCCAGAAGTTCAGCGACCAGTACAAGGTGACGAGCCTCGCCGAGCTGAAGAACGTCAGCGTCCCGCTCAAGGTCGGCGCCAACCCGGAGTTCGCGACGCGCCCCTACGGCATCCCCGGGCTCAAGTCGGCCTACGGCGTCAGCGCGACGCTCACGCCGATCAACGACAGCGGCGGCCCGAACACGCTGAAGGCGCTGCTCGACGGCAACGTGCAGCTCGCCGACATCTACACGACCGACCCGTCGATCGCGAAGAACAAGCTCGTCACCCTCGCGGACCCGCAGCACCTGATCGCCGCTCAGAACGTCGTCCCGCTCATCGCGAGCGCCGTCGCGAGCGACACGGTGACGCAGACGCTCAACAAGGTCTCCGCGGCGATCACGACCAGCGAGCTCAGCGCGATGCTCACCAAGAGCTACGACGACAAGCAGTCCGCGGACCAGATCGCCACGGATTGGGTCAAGGCGAACGGCTTCTAGCCCCCGCCCGCGCATGCCCGTCAACGCACGCCCCCTGCCCGCACGCAGGGGGCGTGCGTAATGCTCCGGTAATCTTGACTGTCGGCCCTGCACGGAATCAACGAATGCAGTGCGCCGCACGGCAACGGAGGACGGGACACACGTGGCAGACCACGAGCAGACGGCGATGCGGGAGAGCGACGAGGTGCGCGCCGAGGAGCGCTATGACTTCGCCGCCATCCAGGACAAGTGGGCACCGGTCTGGGCGGCCCTCAAGCCGTTCGCGACCGACGACCCGGCCGACAAGCGCCCGCGCAAGTACGTGCTCGACATGTTCCCCTACCCCTCCGGCGATCTGCACATGGGGCACGCCGAGGCGTTCGGCTTCGGCGACATCGTCGCCCGCTACTGGCGCCAGCAGGGCTTCAACGTGCTGCACCCCATCGGCTGGGACAGCTTCGGCCTGCCCGCTGAGAACGCCGCCATCAAGCGCGGCATCGACCCGCGCGGCTGGACCTACGACAACATCGCCCAGCAGAAGGCGAGCTTCACGATCTACGCGCCCAGCTTCGACTGGTCGCGCGAGCTGCACACGAGCGACCCCGAGTACTACAAGTGGAACCAGTGGCTGTTCCTGAAGCTGTACGAGAAGGGCCTCGCCTACCGCAAGGACGGCAGCGTCAACTGGTGCCCCAACGACCAGACCGTGCTCGCCAACGAGCAGGTCATCGACGGGCACTGCGAGCGCTGCGGCGCACTCGTCACGAAGAAGAAGCTCACCCAGTGGTACTTCCGGGTGACGGACTACGCCGACCGCCTGCTCGACGACCTGAACCAGCTCGAGGGCACCTGGCCCGCGCGCGTGCTGACGATGCAGCGCAACTGGATCGGGCGCTCGGTCGGTGCAGACGTGCGCTTCCGGATCGAGGGCCGCGACGAGCCGGTGACGGTGTACACGACCCGGCCGGACACCCTCTACGGCGTGACCTTCATGGTCGTAGCCCCCGACTCCGATCTGGCGACGGAGCTGGCGGCCGGCGCATCCGATGAGGTCCAGGCCGAATTCGCGGCCTACCTCGACAAGGTGCGCGGCGCGACGGAGATCGAGCGGCTCTCGACCGAGCGCGAGAAGACCGGGGTGTTCCTCGGCCGCCACGCCGTGAACCCGCTGACGGGCGAGCGCATCCCGATCTGGACGGCCGACTACGTGCTGGCCGAGTACGGTCACGGCGCAGTGATGGCCGTGCCCGCCCACGACCAGCGCGACCTCGACTTCGCGCGTGCCTTCGGACTGCCCGTGAAGGTCGTCGTCGATGTGAACGCGCCAGTCACGGGGGCGATCCCGGTGATCGTGGACGGCGTCGAGCCCGAGGACCTGCCCCCGGTGCTGCCCGACCCCGCGGCCACGGGGGAGGCGCTCACGGGCGTCGGCCGGCTGATCAACTCGGGCCCGTTCAACGGCCTGAGCAAGAGCACGGCGATCGCGAAGGTCACCGAGGCGCTGCAGTCCGCCGGCATCGGCGGCGCGGCGCGCAACTTCCGCCTGCGCGACTGGCTCATCTCGCGCCAGCGCTACTGGGGCACGCCCATCCCGATCATCCACTGCCCGACCGACGGCGAGGTGCCTGTTCCGGAGGACCAGCTGCCCGTGCGGCTACCGGATGCCGCCGGACTGGACCTGCGCCCGAAGGGCTCCAGCCCCCTGGGCGCGGCCGAGGACTGGGTGAACGTGACCTGCCCGAAGTGCGGCGGGCCCGCCAAGCGCGACAGCGACACGATGGACACCTTCGTGGACTCCTCGTGGTACTTCCTGCGCTTCCTGTCGGCCAACGACGACACGCGCCCCTTCGACTCGGCCGAGGCCTCGAAGTGGGCGCCGGTCGACCAGTACGTCGGCGGTGTCGAGCACGCGATCCTGCACCTGCTCTACGCGCGCTTCATCACGAAGGTGCTGTTCGACCAGGGGCGCATCGACTTCACCGAGCCCTTTATGTCGCTGCTCAACCAGGGCCAGGTCCTGATGGACGGCTCCGCGATGAGCAAGAGCAAGGGCAACCTCGTCGAGTTCGCCTCGCAGCTGCGCGAGTACGGTGCCGATGCGCTGCGCGTCACGATGGCGTTCGCGGGTCCGCCCGAAGACGACATCGACTGGGCGGATGTCTCGGCGACGGGCTCTTCGAAGTTCCTGGCCCGTGCATGGCGCGTCGCCCGCGACGTCACCTCCTCTCCGGACGCGATCTGGAAGGAGGGCGACCTCGCCCTGCGCCGTCAGACGCATCGCTTCCTGGCCGACGCGCCGGGGCTCATCGAGTCCTTCAAGTTCAACGTGGTGGTCGCCCGGCTGATCGAGCTGGTCAACGTGACCCGCAAGGCGATCGACTCCGGCCCTGGCCCGGCCGACCCGGCGGTGCGCGAGGCGGCCGAGGTGATCGCCATGTCGCTCAACCTCTTCGCGCCCTACACCGCCGAGGACATGTGGGAGCGGCTCGGCTACGAGCCGACCGTCGCCAACGTGCAGTGGCGCAAGCCGGACCCGAACCTGCTCGTCGAGGACAGCATCACGGCGATCGTCCAGGTCAACGGCAAGGTGCGCGACAAGTTCGAGGTGCCGGCGAAGATCGGCGCGGAGGAGCTCGAGCAGCTCGCGCGTTCCTCGGCGAACGTGGCGCGGGCGATCGGCGATCAGCAGATCGTCAACGTGATCGTGCGGGCGCCGAAGCTCGTGAACATCGCGACGAAGCCGTAAGGGCCGACCGTCGGGACTGCGGCGGTCTTCCCCAGCACAGGCGCCGGGTTGCGCGATTCATCCCCGATCGGATGCTTCGTGCTCCCGGCGCTTCGTCGCGCCCGCCTAGCCTCGCCGGGTGATCGATTCCAAACCCGATGCCGCCGAGAGCGAGGCCGCGACCGACGACGCCGAGCCCGACGACGCCGACGGGGTGCTGCGCGCGTCGGCTCGTGCCCGACCGCGCTGGCGGATCGGGCTCGGCGCCGCCGTTGTGCTGCTCGTGCTCGGTGTGGGGGTCGCCGTCGTCGCGGGGCTGCTGGCACCGGGCGGCGGGGTGCGCCCCGTGCAGGAGCCGATCCCGGCCGTCGGCGCCGCGGTGACACCCGCACCGCTCGTCTCGGCGCCGTCCTTCTCGACACCGGCCGCCTCCGCGGCGCCGGTGGTCGTGCACGTCCTGGGGCAGGTCGCGCACCCGGGCGTGTACGAGCTTCCGAGCGGCTCGCGCGCCCTCGACGCGATCGGCGCGGCCGGCGGCTTCGCGGCGGCGGCCGACCGGTCCGGGCTGAACCTGGCACGGGTGCTCGCCGACGGCGAGCAGCTGTTCGTGCCGAAGCCGGGGGAGTCCCCGCCGGCCGCGGCGGCGCCCGCTCCGCTGCCTGCCGGGCCCGGTGCGGGGTCGGGATCCGGCACCGGGCCTCTCGAGGGCGGGAGGGTCGACCTCAACACGGCGACCCTGGAGCAGCTCGAGACCCTGCCGCGCGTCGGGCCCGCGCTGGGCCAGCGCATCCTCGACTGGCGCGCGCAGAACGGTCGCTTCGCCTCGGTGGACGATCTGAAGAACGTCTCGGGCATCGGTGACAAGACCTTCGCGGGCCTCCGCGAGCTGGTGGAGGCCCGATGAGGCGGCGCGCTGGCATCGACCTGCGGCTGGTCCTCCCGGCCTGCGCCGCCTGGCTCGCGGCCGGCGTCCTGCTCGCCGCGCCACGCTCCGGCTGGTGGTGCTGCGCCGTCGCGGTCGCCGCGATCGCGACGGTCGGTGTCGCCGGCGCGCGGCGAGCCGCGCGCTGGACCGGCCTCATCGTCGTCGCGGCCTCGGCCGTCGCGCTCGTCTCCGTCGCGACCGCCCTGGCCGGGGCAGCCAGGCATCCCGCCGCCCTCGACCGTCTGGCCGGCGGGCACGTCGTCGCGCTCGAGGCGACCGTCGACACCGGCGCCCGTCCCGCGGCGGGCGATTCCTTCGGCGGCGGGAGCCGGGTCTCCTTCCGGATCACGGCCGACCACGTCACGGTCGGACGCGACCGGATGTCGGGACGCATCCCGGCCCTGGTCTTCGCCGCCGAGCGCCGGCGCGAGCCGCGCATCGGCGAACGGCTGCGACTGCGCGGCACGGCGAAGACGACCCCACCCGCCGAGGACGTCTCGCTGCTGCTCTATGCGGACGACTGGGAACACGTCGGCCCGCCGCCGCCGTGGCTGTCCTGGGCGGACGGTCTGCGGGAGCGCTTCCGTGCGGCGTCCGCCGTGCTGCCCGGCGACGGCGGCTCACTGCTGCCCGGCCTGGCGATCGGGGACGATTCGCGGGTCGACGCGGAGCTCGACAACGCGATGAAGGCGTCGTCCCTGAGCCATCTCACCGCGGTGTCCGGTTCGAACTGCGCCGTGATCGTGGGCGGTCTGCTCGCGCTGGGCGCGGCGGCCGGGCTGCCGCGACGCGGGCGGGTCATCGTGGCGCTGCTGGGGCTGGCGGGGTTCGTGGTGCTCGTGACACCCGGGGCGAGCGTGCTGCGCGCCGCCGTGATGGCCTCGATCGTCGTTGCGGGCACGGCGCTCGGCCGTCCGGGGCGCGCGGTGCCCGCGCTGTCCCTCGCGGTGCTCGTCCTGCTCGTGCACGACCCGTGGCTGGCGCGGGACTACGGCTTCGCGCTCTCGGTGTTCGCGACGGCCGCGCTGCTCGTGCTCGCACCGCCGCTGGCGAGACGGCTGCAGCGCGTCCTTCCGCGTTGGCTCGCGCTCGGCCTCTCCGTGCCGATCGCGGCGCAGCTGGCCTGCCAGCCCATCCTCGTGCTGCTGAATCCGAGCCTGCCGCTCTACGGCGTCGTCGCCAATGTGCTGGCCGAGCCGGCCGCCCCGGTCGCGACCGTGATCGGGCTGATCGGATGCCTGCTGCTGCCGCTCTCGGCACCGCTCGCCGTGCCGTTGCTGTGGGCGTCCTGGGCCCCGGCCGCATGGATCGCCGGCATCGCCCGCACCTCGACGATGCTGCCCGGCAGCGCCCTGCCCTGGCCGCCCGGTGTCATCGGCTTCGGCCTCGCCACCGTGCTGACCGGTGCGGTGGTGCTGCTCATCGCCCAGCCCGTGACCCGTCGCGGGCGTACGGTACGCGGGGTGCTCGGCGCGGCGTCCGCACTCGTGCTGCTCGCCGCGGTGGCGCTGCAGGCCGGCCCCGCCATCGCCGCCCGGGCCGCCATGCCGCGCGACTGGGTCGTCGGGCTGTGCGATGTCGGGCAGGGCGACGCGATCGTTCTGCGGGCCCACGACGCCTACGGCCTGATCGACACCGGCCCGGAGCCGAAAGCCCTTGCCGCCTGCCTGCGCGAGCTCGGCATCCGCCGCGTCGCCCTGCTCGTGCTCACGCACTACGACCTCGACCACGTGGGCGGTCTCGACGCGGTCGCCGGTCGCACGCAGACGGCGCTCGTCGGCCACCCCGACGATGCCGGTGCACAGCGCCGGCTCGCCGCGCTCACGAGCCACGGCGTCGAGGTGCACGTGGCGAACCGCGGCGACCAGGGCACGCTCGGCACACTGCGCTGGCAGGTGCTCTGGCCGGACGACGCGCACCCCGGCATGACGACGAGCAATGAGGGCGGCGTCACCCTGCAGGTCGACGGCGGCGGCATCCGGATGCTGTTCCTCGCCGACCTCGATGCGAAGGCGCAGGACGCGCTGCTCTCCGACGGCGGCATCGGCCCCGTCGACGTGGTGAAGGTCGCCCATCACGGCAGTGCGGATCAGAGCGATCGGCTGTACGGGGTCCTCCACGCGCGGCTCGGCCTGATCTCCAGCGGCCTCGGCAACGACTACGGGCACCCCACGGCGAAGGCGCTGCGGCTGCTGCGCGCCGCGGGCACGCAACCGGCGCGCACCGACCTCGAGGGCACCGTTCTCGTCACCGCGCGGGGCGGCACGCTCGGGCTGTGGACCAGAACGCGTGCGACGGATGCCGCACTGTGGACGCCTGCGGAGCGCTGACGCCGACGCCGGTAGGCTCGACGGGGACAAGGAGGACGTGTGGCCGCACCCAAGACCGCCATCCCGCAGCTGAGCTGGAGCCAAGTGCGCTCGGCGCCCGTCGTGCTCGTCTCCGGCACCGAGACCGTGCTCGCCGAGCGAGCCATCCGGCTGCTGCGGGATCAGCTCAAGGAGGCTGATCCGAGCCTCGAGGTCAGCGACCTCGACGCGGGGGACTACGCCCCGGGGGAGCTGCTCACGCTCGCGAGCCCCTCCCTGTTCGGCGAACCGCGGCTGATCCGCGTCAGCAGCGTGGAGAAGGCCTCCGACGCCTTCATCTCCGAGGTCCTCGACTATCTGGGCATGCCCGGCGAGGGCACGGTTCTGCTGCTGCGCCACGGCGGGGGCGTGCGCGGGAAGAAGCTGCTCGAGACGATCCGCGGGGGCCGCGGCGGGGGCGTCGAGGTCGTCTGCGCCGAGCTCAAGCGGGACTCCGACAAGTACGACTTCGCCCGAGACGAGTTCCGCCGCGCCGGGCGGAAGATCACTCCGGGGGCGCTTCGTGCCGTCGTCGCGGCCTTCGCCGACGACCTCTCCGAGCTGGCCTCCGCCTGCCAGCAGCTCATCAGCGACAGCGCTGCCGAGATCGACGAGAAGGTCGTCGACAGCTATTACGGCGGTCGGGTCGAGGTGAACGCCTTCGCGGTGGCTGATGCGGCGATCGCCGGCCGCTACGGCGACGCGCTCGTCACGCTGCGGCACGCGCTCAGCTCCGGCGCCGACCCTGTGCCGATGGTCGCCGCCTTCGCGAGCAAGGTGCGCACCATGGCCAAGCTCAAGGGCTCACGCGGTTCGGACGGGCAGCTGGCGAGCCAGTTCGGCCTGTCGCCGTGGCAGGTCAAGCGCGCCCGCGAGGAGCTGCAGGGCTGGGACGAGCCGGGGCTCGCCATCGCGATCCGGGCGCTGGCCGCGGCCGATGCGGACGTCAAGGGCGCGAGCAGGGACGCGGTGTTCGCGCTCGAGCGGCTCGTGCGCGTCGTCGCGGCAAAAGGAAAGCCCCTCCGCTAGGGAGGGGCTTCCAGGTACTGCCGGAAAGGAGCTCTTACAGCGCGTCGACCAGCTTCGCCAGGCCCGACTTGCGGTTCGCGGCCTGGTTCTTGTGGATGACGCCCTTGCTCACGGCCTTGTCGAGCTTCTTCGACGCCGCCTTGAGCGCGGCGGCCGCCTTCTCGGCGTCGCCCGCGGCGACGGCGGTACGGGTGCTGCGCACGAGGGTCTTGAGCTCGCTCTTGATCGCCTTGTTGCGATCCTCGGCCTTGCGGTTGGTCTTGATGCGCTTGAGCTGCGACTTGATGTTTGCCACTGATGAATTCTTTCGTTGGACCGGACTGAAGAAGGCCACCCGGTGGTAGAGGGGCACCGGAGGGCAATTCGCACGAGTGTGGGACTCGCGCGCAAGCCGACTACCCATGCTATCAGAGCCGGCCGGGACCCCTCGCCCGGATAGCCTTTCAGCATGCCCGAGCTCGCGCAGCACATCGCCACCGTCCCGGCGTCCGGAATCCGGCGCGTGTTCGAGGCCGCCCATCAGCTGCCCGACGTGATCATGCTCGCGATCGGTGAGCCCGATGTCGAGCCGGCGCCACACATCGGCGCGGCCGCCAAGCGGGCGTGGGACGAGGGATTCCTCGACTACACGCCGAACGGAGGCATCCTGCCGTTCCGCCAGGCGGTGGTCGACAAGCTGAAGGCGTACAACGGGCTGCAGGTGGACATCGAGCAGGTCTGGAGCACGATCGGCGCGACCCAGGCGCTGTATCAGGCGCAGGGCCTTGTGCTCGACCCGGGCGACCAGATCCTTGTGCCGGACCCCGGCTACACGACCTTCACGATGGCGGCGCGCATGCACGCGGCCGAACCCGTGCGCTACGCGCTGCGGCCGGAGCGCGGCTTCCTGCCCTCCCTCGACGAGCTCGAGACGCTCGTCACCGACCGCACCCGGGCGATCCTGATCAACACGCCGTCGAATCCGCTCGGCGTGGTGTTCCCGGAGCGGACGCTGCGCGACATCCTCGCCTTCGCGAAGCGCCACGACCTGTGGGTCATCAGCGACGAGGTGTACGAGTACTTCGTCTACGACCAGCCGCACCGGAGCGTCGCAAGCCTCGACGACGACGACCGGGTGCTGTCGGTCTTCTCGCTCTCCAAGACGTACGCCATGACCGGCATCCGCGCCGGCTACCTCGTCACCCCGCCCGGCCTCACGGAGGAGATGCGTCGTGTGCAGGAAGGCTCGATCAGCTGCATCAACGCGCCGGCGCAGTTCGCGGCGATCGCGGCGCTGACCGGCCCGCAGGACGCCGTCACGGCGGCGGCGGCGCACTACCGCGACAACATCACGCAGGCCACGGCGCTGCTGCGCGAGCGCGGCATCGGCCATCACGAGCCAGAAGGCGCCTTCTACTTGTGGGTCGACGTCTCCCACGCCTCCGGCGGCGACGTGCTCGACTGGGCCGAGCGCTTCGTGCGCGAGCAGCGCGTGGCGGTCGCTCCGGGCAGCGCCTTCGGTCGCTCGGGCGAGGGCTGGATCCGCGTCTGCGCGGCGAGCCCCACCGATCAGCTCCTGGAGGGGCTGGGCCGCCTGCCGCGCCCCTGAGCCCTCGCTCGCGCCCTCCTCACGCCGCATCTGGTTGACGGAGGCTCCGGAAAGGCTGATCGTCGGGCGCTGAGCCGCGTGGGAGAATCGAAAAACGATGTCACCACGAGCCTTGAAGGCCCTCGAGCCCGCAGCGACCGACCCGGCGCGCATCCGCAACTTCTGCATCATCGCCCACATCGACCACGGCAAGTCGACCCTGGCCGACCGGATGCTGCAGCTGACCGGAGTCGTGCAGGAGCGGGACATGCGCGCCCAATACCTCGACCGCATGGACATCGAGCGCGAGCGCGGCATCACCATCAAGAGCCAGGCCGTGCGGATGCCGTGGGAGCAGGGCGGCGACAGCTACGCGCTCAACATGATCGACACGCCCGGGCACGTCGACTTCAGCTACGAGGTGTCGCGCAGCCTCGCCGCCTGCGAGGGCGCGATCCTCCTCGTCGACGCCGCGAAGGGCATCGAGGCGCAGACCCTCGCGAACCTGTACCTCGCGCTCGAGAACGATCTCGAGATCATCCCGGTGCTCAACAAGATCGACCTGCCGGCTGCCGATCCGGAAAAGTACGCCGCCGAGCTCGCGAACCTCATCGGCGGCAGCCCGGACGACGTGCTGCGGGTCTCCGGCAAGACCGGCCAGGGCGTCGAGGAGCTGCTCGACATGGTCGTGCGGCGCATCCCGGCCCCGCAGGGCGATCCGAGCGCGCCCGCCCGGGCCATGATCTTCGACTCCGTCTACGACGCCTACCGCGGCGTCGTCACCTACATCCGCATGGTCGACGGCGCGCTGGTGCCGCGGCAGCGCATCCAGATGATGTCGACGCGCGCCCACCACGAGCTGCTCGAGATCGGAGTCAGCTCGCCGGAGCCGACCCCGAGCAAGGGCCTGGCTGTCGGCGAGGTCGGCTATCTGATCACGGGCGTGAAGGACGTCCGGCAGTCGAAGGTGGGCGACACGGTGACGGATGCCGTCAAGCCGGCATCCGCGGCCCTGCCCGGTTACACCGACCCCAAGCCGATGGTGTTCTCCGGCCTCTACCCGATCGACGCGAGCGACTACCCCGAGCTCCGTGAGGCGCTCGACAAGCTGAAGCTCTCCGACGCGGCGCTCAACTACGAGCCCGAGACCTCCGTCGCGCTCGGCTTCGGTTTCCGCTGCGGATTCCTGGGCCTGCTGCACCTCGAGATCGTCACCGAGCGCCTCGAGCGCGAGTTCGGCCTCGACATCATCACCACGGCCCCGAGCGTCATCTACGAGGTCACGACGGAGGACAAGAGCACCGTCACCGTGACGAACCCCTCCGAGTTCCCGACCGGGAAGATCGACGCCGTGCGCGAGCCGATGGTGCGCGCGGCGATCCTCGCGCCGAAGGACTACGTCGGCACGATCATGGAGCTCTGCCAGTCCCGCCGCGGCACGCTGATCGGCATGGACTACCTCTCGGAGGACCGGGTCGAGATCAAGTACACGATGCCGCTCGGCGAGATCGTGTTCGACTTCTTCGACCAGCTGAAGAGCCGCACCCAGGGCTACGCGAGCCTCGACTACGAGCCGGCGGGTGAGCAGGAGGCGGACCTCGTCAAGGTCGACATCCTGCTGCAGGGCGAGACGGTGGACGCGTTCAGCGCGATCGTGCACCGCGACAAGGCCTACGCCTACGGCGTGCTGATGACCGGACGGCTCAAGGAGCTCATCCCGCGGCAGCAGTTCGAGGTGCCCGTGCAGGCGGCGATCGGCGCGCGCATCATCGCCCGCGAGTCGATCCGCGCCATGCGCAAGGACGTGCTCGCCAAGTGCTACGGCGGCGACATCACCCGCAAGCGCAAGCTCCTCGAGAAGCAGAAGGAGGGCAAGAAGCGCATGAAGATGGTCGGCCGGGTGGAGGTCCCGCAGGAGGCGTTCATCGCCGCGCTCTCCGGCGACACGGAGCGCAAGGAGAAGGACAAGTGACCGCCCAGCGCCGCGGACGCCCCGGCGCCATCGAGGTGCCGGTGACCTACGGCGCGATCGGCGGCACGCAGGCGGCCGATCTGCTGCAGTACCCGCCGCGCGGCTACAAGCCGATGGAACGCACTGTCCGCCTCGGCAGCGGCGAGGAGCGCTGGGAGACCTCGCGGGCCGCGCTGATGTCCTGGGGCATCCAGCGCGGCGCAGGCATCGAGGTGACCGACATCGACCTCGGCACGGGGGAGCAGTACGCCGGCATCCGCTTCAACGAGGACGGCACCCCCGTGGGGATGCGCGAGACCGGCTCGGCGGAGGCCGTCTACAACGAGCAGGGCGAGCCGCGGATCAGCAACGGCATGTCCGCGGTGCTCCGGACGAAGCTCGGTCCGTTCACCATCGACGCGCCCGTGCGCATCGTCTACGTCGTGGACGACGCCCGGCGCGCCGGCTTCGCCTACGGCACCCTCGCCGGGCATCCGGAGAGTGGCGAGGAGTCCTTCGTCCTCGAGCACCGCGACGACGACTCGGTGTGGCTCACGGTGCGCAGTTTCTCACGCCCGTCCTCGCTCTGGTGGGCGCTCGCGAGCCCGGTGCTGCAGCAGGTGCAGAAGAACATGACGACGAAGTACCTGCGCGCCCTGCATCCGATCAACGCCGCCGACTGACGATGCCCTCGACCCTGCCGATCGCGGATCCGGCCCCCGCGGACGGTCTGCTGCCCGACCAGGCGCACATCGGCGCCGCCGAGCGCGACTTCGGCGTCTACCTGCACGTGCCGTTCTGCCGGGTGCGCTGCGGCTACTGCGACTTCAACACCTACACGGCGACGGAGCTGCGCGGGGTGAAGCAGACCGACTACGCGGACCAGGCCATCGCCGAGGTGGGCTTCGGCGCGCGGGTCCTCGCCGCCTCGGGGGTGCCGGCGCGGCCGGCATCGACGGTCTTCTTCGGCGGCGGGACGCCGACGCTGCTGCCGCCCGGTGACCTGGCACGGATGCTCGCCGCGGTGCGAGACTCCTGGGGGGTGGCCCCCGACGCCGAGGTCACGACGGAGGCCAACCCCGATTCGGTCGACGCCGCGACGCTGCGCGCCCTCGCGGATGCCGGCTTCACCCGCGTCAGCTTCGGCATGCAGTCGGCCGTGCCGCACGTCCTCGCGACGCTCGAACGCACCCATGACCCGGAGCGCGTCCCGCTCGTCGTCGCCTGGGCACGCGACGCCGGCCTCGACGTGAGCCTCGACCTGATCTACGGCACGCCCGGCGAGAGCCTCGACGACTGGCGCCGCTCCCTCGACACGGCCGTGGCGCTGGAGCCCGACCACCTCAGCGCCTACGCGCTCATCGTCGAGGAGGGCACCAAGCTCGCCAGGCAGATCCGCCGCGGAGAGGTCCCGACGCCGGACGACGATCTGGCCGCAGACATGTACGAGACGGCGGATGCCGCGCTGGCGGCGGCCGGCTACGAATGGTACGAGGTCTCCAACTGGGCGCGGGCCGCGCAGCACCGCTCGCGCCACAACCTCGGCTACTGGCGCGGCGCCGACTGGTGGGGCGTCGGCCCCGGCGCGCACAGCCACGTCGGCGGAGTGCGCTGGTGGAACGTCAAGCACCCGGCCGCCTACGCTGCGAAGGTTCTCCAGGGCGTGTCGCCGGCGGCCGGCCGCGAGACGCTCGACGCCGAGACGCGTCGTGTCGAGGACATCCTGCTGAAGGTCCGCATCGTCGAGGGGCTGCCGACGGCCGGGCTCGACCCCGGCGCCCGCACCGAGGTGGCCGGGCTCATCGCCGAAGGCCTGGTCGACGGGACGTCGGCGATCGGCGGCGTCATCCGCCTCACCCTCGCCGGGCGGCTGCTCGCCGACGCGGTGGTGCGCCGGCTCGTGCCGTGAACGCTCCGCTACGCCTTCACGAACTCGATCGACATCGGGTAGCGGTAGTACTCGCCGCGGCTCGCGGCCAACGCGGCGAGGATGCTGAAGATGATGTTCACCACGGCGACCGCGATCAACAGCGGAACGCCGATGATGGCGAGGATGACCGTGGCGCTGAGAATCCAGCCGATGATGACCGCGATCAGCATCGTGAGCTGGAAGTTCAGGGCGGAGACCGTGTGCGCACGGATGAACGGGCCGCGGTCCTTGAACACGAAGTACAGCACGAGCGCAGCGACGAAGCCGGCCCAGTCCGCGGTGACGACATGGACGCCGCCCGCGATCACGTGCGTCAGAACCGACCAGTTCCGCTCTTCCCGGGCGCTCATCGGCTGCGCGGGCTGGGGTGTGTACGACATGGTGTGCGTCCTCCGTACTGCTAACTTCAGGTCAGCGTAGCCGGGATATGATTGGCACTCATAGGTCTTGAGTGCCAGTCGTTGAATCCAGCGGAGTGCGGGAGGGAGGCGTCGTCGATGGTCTCGGAGCGTGGGCTGGCCGTCCTCCGCGCGATCGTGCAGGACTACGTCGCGACGCGGGAGCCGGTGGGCTCGAAGAGCATCGTCGACAAGCACCGCTTCGGCGTCTCCGCGGCGACCATCCGCAACGACATGGCGCTGCTCGAGGACGAGGAGCTCATCGCTGCCCCGCACACCTCCTCCGGGCGCATCCCGACCGACAAGGGCTACCGCGTCTTCGTCAACCAGCTCACTGACGTCCGGCCGCTCTCCGGTGCGCAGCGGCACGCCATCGAGGTCTTCCTGGGTGACTCCGTCGACCTGGACGACGTGCTCGCCCGCACGGTTCGCGCGCTCGCACAGCTGACGCATCAGGTGGCGCTCATCCAGTACCCCTCTGTCTCCCGCGCGAAGGTGCAGCACCTCGAGTTCGTGGCGCTCGCCCCGCGGCGGGTGCTGACGGTGCTCATCGCCGACTCGGGCATCGTCGAGCAGCGCGTCGTCGACCTCGACAGCGACTACGACGAGGAGGCGCTGCACACGCTGCGCGATGCGGCGAACGCGGCGGTGGTCGGTCTGCCCATGCCGGATGCCGCGGCGATGCTGCGCGCGCTCGCCACCCGCTTCCCCGAGGGCGCGCGGGCGCTCGTCGACGAACTGGTGGCCTCCGTGCTGTCGGTCATCGACGCGACACGGCAGGAGCGCCTCATCATGGCCGGCGCCGCCAACCTGGTGCGCACCGAGCATGACTTCTCCGGCAGCATCTACCCGATCATCGAGGCGATCGAGCAGCAGGTCGAACTGCTCAAGCTCTTCGGCGAGATGGCCGCCGAGCAGCACGGCGTTGTGGGCAACCGCGATGTCAGCGTGTCGATCGGTCGGGAGAACGAGCCCTTCGGCCTCGCCGAGACATCGGTGCTGACCACGGGCTACGGCTCGAGCGGCAGCGTGATCGCCCGCCTCGGCGTGCTCGGCCCGACCCGTATGGACTATTCCACCAACATGGCCGCCGTTCGCGCGGTCGCCCGCTACCTGAGCCGCACGCTCGGCGAGCAGGCCTGAACCACGACCCCTGTGAGGAGCCGCCCTCGTGGCAGCAGATCATTATGAAGTCCTCGGCGTCGACCGCGACGCCAGCCCCGAGGAGATCAAGAAGGCGTACCGGCGCCTGGCGCGCGAGCTGCACCCCGACGTGAACCCGAGCGCCGAGGCATCCGAACGCTTCAAACTCGTCACGCATGCCTACGACGTGCTGTCCGATCCGAAGCAGCGCGAGCAGTACGACCTGGGGCCGCAGGCCGGCCCGTTCGGCGCGGGCGGCGCCCCTGGCTTCGGCGGCTTCGAGGACATCTTCTCGACCTTCTTCGGCGGCACCACGGGCAGCCGCGGCCCCAAGTCCCGCCGTGAGCGCGGGCAGGACGCGCTGCTGCGCGTCGAGATCGACCTCGCCGAGGTCGTGTTCG
The DNA here is from genome assembly GCA_036398375.1 of Gryllotalpicola sp. Taxonomy (GTDB): domain Bacteria; phylum Actinomycetota; class Actinomycetes; order Actinomycetales; family Microbacteriaceae; genus Gryllotalpicola. The sequence continues at coordinate 2,619 of DASWPQ010000023.1, read as the reverse complement.
GCGCGCACCGCGACCTCGAGGTCGACACGGCGGTCGCGTGCGAGCGCTGCCAGGGCTCGTGCTGCGAGCCCGGCACCCACCCCGTCACCTGCGACATCTGCCACGGCACGGGGTCGATCCAGCGCTCGGTGCGCTCCCTGCTCGGCAACGTCATGACGTCGAGCCCGTGCGGCACCTGCCGCGGCTACGGCACCGTCATCGCGACGCCGTGCGTGACCTGCCAGGGTCAGGGCCGTGTGCGCGCCCGCAAGACGATCCCCATCGACATCCCCGCCGGTGTCGACACCGGCCTGCGCCTGCAGCTGCCCGGCCAGGGCGAGGCGGGCCCCGCTGGCGGCCCGAACGGCGACCTCTACCTTGAGATCAAGGTCAAGCACGACGACGTTTTCAGCCGGGACGGCGACGATCTGCTCGCGACGCTCGAGGTGTCGATGACCGACGCGATCCTCGGCACGCACACGACCTTCCCGGCGCTCGACGGCCCCGTCGACATCGAGGTGCATGCCGGCACCCAGAGCGCCGAGATCCTCGTTGTCAAGAACCGCGGCATCACCCGACTGCGCGGCAACGGCCGCGGCGACCTGCGCATCGGCATCCAGGTCGTCACCCCGACGAAGCTCGGCCGCGGCGAACGCGATCTGATCGAGCGCTTCGCCCAGCAGTACAAGGGCGACACGCCGCGTCTCTCGCAGTTCCAGCAGGGGCTGTTCGCCAAGCTGCGCGACCGATTCCTCAACCTCTAGCCGTCGTCATGGCGAACTTCTACCTCGTCGAAGAGCTCGTGAGCGCCGACACGGGCGCGCTCGTCGCCGTGACCGGAGCCGAGGCGCGGCACATCGCGCAGGTGGCCCGCACCCGTGCGGGGGAGCGGCTCACGCTCGGCAACGGGCGGGGTCTCGTCGTCGAGGGGGTCGTCGAGTCGGCGGTGCCGGACGCGGTGGCGGTGCGGGCGCAGACGGTATGGCACACGGACGCACCGCGGCCCGTCATCCGGCTCGCGCAGGCGCTGGCGAAGGGCGACCGCGATGAGCTCGCGATCCAGGCGGCGACGGAGCTCGGCGTCGACGGCGTGATCCCGTGGCAGGCCGAGCGCTCGGTCTCGCGCTGGTCGGGTCCGAAGCGCGAGAAGGGGCGGGAGCGCTGGGCGGCGATCGTGCGCGAGGCCGCCAAGCAGTCAATGCGGTCGTGGCTGCCCGAGGTCGAGCCGCTGGCGACGACCGCCGAGCTCATCGAACGAGCGGCAGGCGCACGGATGCTTGTGCTGGAGCCCTCGGCGGAGCATTCGCTCACGGCGATCCACCCCGACGGTCGGGAGCTGCTGCTCGTCGTCGGCCCCGAGGGCGGCATCGCCCCGGCAGAGCTCGCGGCGCTCTCCGCGGCCGGCGCGGAGACGGTGCGGCTCGGTCCCACCGTGCTGCGCACCTCGACGGCCGGGCCCGCCGCCCTCGCGATCCTCAACGCCGCACTCGGGCGCTGGTGACGCACGCTCCCTAAACTGGATCCATGGCCGAGACTCCGTCGATCTTCTCCCGCATCATCGCCGGGGAGATCCCTGCCGATGTCGTGTACGACTCCGAGCGCATCATCGCGTTCAAGGACATCGCGCCGCAGGCGCCCGTCCACCTGCTCGTCGTTCCCAAGACCGAGCAGTACGCCAACGTCGCCGAGCTCGCCGCCGGCGACCCGGAGCTGCTCGCCGAGCTCGTCACCACCGCCCAGAAACTGGCCGACGAGTACGCCGACGGCCATTACCGCCTCGTCTTCAACACCGGCTCCGGCGCCGGCCAGACCGTGTTCCACGTGCACGCGCATGTTCTCGCCGGAAGCCTGACGGAAGGAAAACTTGTCTCTCAGTGAGAGCCCAGCCGAAGTCCGACTCCACGTCGACGGCGTCGCCATGGTCCGCCTGCTCGGACCGCAGGACCGGCTTCTGACCACCCTGGAGAAGCAGTACCCCGCTGTGCAGGTCCACGTGCGCGGCAACGAGATCACCCTCGCGGGCGACGATGCACAGGTCGCCAGCGCCCGCAAGCTCGTCGAGGAGCTGCTCGAGCTCGTGCGCAACGGGCACGAGCTGCACCCGGCCGAGGTGAGCCGCGGCCGCCAGATGGTCGACTCCGGCCTCAGCCCCTCGGCGGTGCTCGGCGAGTCGATCCTGCAGGTGCGCGGCAAGACGATCCGCCCTATGACGCCGGGGCAGGCCGACTACGTGCACGCGATCGACCAGAACACGATCGTGTTCGGCATCGGCCCCGCCGGCACCGGCAAGACCTACCTGGCGATGGCCAAGGCCGTGCAGGCGCTGCAGCGCAAGGAGGTCGACCGGATCATCCTGTCCCGCCCCGCCATCGAGGCGGGGGAGCGGCTCGGCTACCTGCCCGGCACGCTCACGGACAAGATCGACCCGTACCTGCGGCCGCTCTACGACGCCCTCAACGAGATGATGGACCCCGAGCTCGTGCCGAAGCTGCTCGCCGCGGGCACGATCGAGGTCGCGCCGCTCGCCTACATGCGCGGCCGCACGCTCAACTCCTCCTTCGTGGTGCTCGACGAGGCGCAGAACACGACGCCCGAGCAGATGAAGATGTTCCTCACCCGCCTCGGCTTCGGCACCCGCAT
>DASWPQ010000022.1:0-94540 GCA_036398375.1 Gryllotalpicola sp. | reverse complement strand
TACCGGTAATACTCCGCATTCCGCAGCCCGGAGGCCGCCGCCTCATCCACGACCACCGTGGCACGCTCATGCAGCTGCAACACCGATGCCGGACACGACGCCGACACCGGACCCTCCACCGCCGCAGCCACCGCCTCCGCCTTCCCGACGCCCTGCGCCACCAACACGATCCGCCCCGCCCGCATGATCGTCCCCAACCCCTGCGTCACACAGTGCGTCGGCACCAGCTCCGGCGAGGCGAAGAACCGGGCGTTATCCGCCCGCGTCTTCGGAGTGAGCGTCTTGATCCGCGTGCGCGACGCCAACGACGACGTCGGCTCGTTGAAACCGATATGCCCATTCGCGCCGATCCCCAGAATCTGGACGTCCACACCCCCCGCCGCCACGATCGCCTCCTCATACGCGACACACGCCGCGGAGACGTCAGCGGCCATGCCGTCGGGCACCGACACCAGCGCCGGATCCAACCCCAACGGCCGAGTCACCGTCCGCTCGATCACCGCGTGATAACTCTCCGGATGCCCGTAGTCCAGCCCCACATACTCATCCAGAGCGAAAGCCCGCACCCGCGAGAAATCCAACTCCCCCGCCGCCACCCGACCGGCCAACTCCGCGTAGATCCCCAACGGCGACGACCCCGTCGCCACACCGATCACCCCATCCGGCTTCCGACCCACAACATCCGCCACCACCGACGCCGCCACCCGACCGACCTCGACAGCATCCGGCAGAATCACAATCTCCATGCGTTTCCCTTCCGGGGTTCCTGACCTGGCTTCCAGGCTACGGGGCTGCGGGGGTCAGATCGGGCCGTGCCCCGGCGAGCGCCGCGCCGACGGCGGCGACGGGCGGGCCCTGCGGCACGAGCCGCACACGAGAGGACAGTTCGAGGGAGGCGAGGAACTGCGAGCTCGCGGCCTGGGCGTCGAGGGCGGTGCGCACGCCGTCCAGCAGGCGCAGGCCGAGGTTGCTGAGGCCGCCGCCGATGACGACGGTCTCGACGTCCGCGGTGAGCACGAGGATCCGCACCGCCGCCGCCGCGCCAGCGACGAGCTCGCCGCGCAGTGCGATCGCCCGCATATCGCCCGCGTCGGCGCGGTCGAAGAGGTCCAGCACCGGCAGCGGATGGTCGGTCGGCCACTTGCGCGCGATCCAGCCACCCGAGGCGACGGTCTCGAGGCATCCGCGCTGCCCGCAGGCACACAGCTCACCCGCCGGGTCGATCGGGATGTGCCCGATCTCACCCGCGGTGCCGCGGGCTCCGCGCCAGAGTCGGCCGTCGAGCACGAATCCGGCCGCGAGCCCCGTGCCGAGGTTGAGGTAGGCCATCGCATCGGTGAGCCCGAGCAGGTGGTGGGCGCCGACCGAGGCGGCGTTGACGTCGTTCTCGACCGTGACGGGCGCGCCGAGCCGGGCGGCGAGGATCGCGCCCAGCGCCAGCTCCTCGAGGCCGAGGTTCACGGCGTGGCGCACGATGCCCGCACCGGCGTCCACGATGCCGGGGATGCCGATGCCGATCGAGTCGAGGGCGGCCGCACCGGCGCCGGCGGCCTCGGCCGCCCGGATCGCCGCGGCGGTCGCGTTGTGGACGACAGCCTCGGGGCCGAAGCCCGTCGCGACGCGCACGCGCGAGAGCACCGTGGCGTCGGCATCCACCGCGACGGCGTCGATCTTGGTGCCGCCGATGTCGAGACCGAGCCTCACGCGGCCCCCTCCAGCAGCCGCAGCAGCGCCGCGCCGACGAGCCGGGACGCGCCGAAGGTCGCGATGTCGGCGTAGGCGCGGTCGTCGCCGGGCCAGCCCATGTCGACCACGAGCACGGCCGCGCCGCGCTCCGCCCGAACGCGGTCGATGTAGTCGCGGGCGTACGGGCGGCGATGCAGGTCTTTGCCGACGACGGCGAGGCACGCGGCCTCGCGGCCCACCGGGGCGCCGCCGTTCCCGGCCGCGGGCGCCTCGATGCCGACCGGCGTGACCACGGCGTCGGCCGCGGCCCCCGCGGCGAACGGGCCCCACGGCGCGGAGCCGACGGCGATGTTGTTGACGGAGTCGATGCGCACGAGTTCATACTGCCCGTGCGCGACGTCGATCCACGCCCTCGCGCCGGGCTGCACGTCGAAACCGTCGGTGATCGCCGCGAGATCGTATTCCGGTTCGGGAATGGGACCGGCGGGCAGCGCCGCCGCCTCTTCCCGGGCGCGCAGGCGCGCTGCGAGCGCGTGCACCCGCCGCGCGGCATCCACCACCCGCTCGGCGGCCGGCTCGCCCGCGGCGACGGCCGCGAGCACGGCCGCCACGATGTCCTCCAGCTGCACCGCGGTGTTGTCGGTGCCGATGCACAGCAGGTCGACGCCTGCCGCGAGCGCACGCGCGGCCGCGGCCGGGATCCCGATCCCGCCGGAGGCGCCCGTCATGTCGAGGGCATCGGAGACGATGACACCCGCGAAGCCGAGCTCCTCGCGCAGCAGGCCCTGCAGCACGGTCGGGCTCATCGTCGCCGGGCGCACCGCGTCGAGCTGCGGCAGCAGGATGTGCGAGGTCATGATCAGCTCGGTGCCCGCGGCGATCGCCGACCGGAACGGGACCAGCTCGCGCTCCCGCAGCTCCTCGAGCGAGCGGTCCACGACGGGCAGGGCCAGGTGCGAGTCCTGCGCGGTGTCGCCATGACCGGGGAAGTGCTTCGCCGCCGCGCCGACGCCGACGCTCTGCACGGCACTCACCCACGCGGCGGTCTGGTCGGCGACCTGGGCGGGCTCGGTGCCGAAGGAGCGCACCCCGATGACGGGGTTGTCGGGGTTGGAGTTGATGTCAGCGTCGGGGGCGAAGGTGACGTTCACGCCGAGCTCGCGCAGCTGTAGGCCGACAGCGCGCCCGGTGCGCGCGGTGAGGGCGAGCTCGCCGATGCGGCCGAGGAGCGCATTGCCGGGGTATGGCGCGCCGCGGTCGTAGTACAGGCGGGTGACGTCGCCGCCTTCCTCGTCGATCGCGACGATCGCGTCGGGGTTCGCCGCCCGGATCCGCCCCGTCAGGCGGGCCAGCTGCTCGGGGCTCGCGATGTTCGTGCCGAACAGGCACACGCCACCCAGCCCTTCGCGCAGCAGCGCCGCGAGCCAGCCGGGCAGCTCGGTGCCGACGAAGCCCGGCAGAAGAGTGGCGAGGACGTCCGCGCGCGATGGCTGAGGCATGTTTGTTAGTAAAGCTTACGAAAGCCGAAAGCTGCAAGGCCCGGCCAGAACACCCCGCAAAACCAGCAACATGAATGAAACACGGGCGATATTCCCCTGTTATCAGAAGGGGCTTGACTTTCGTTTGTAAGGCAGGTGTACTAACAAAACCGCGCCGCAAGGAAGCAAACGGAAGGAGAACGGATGCCGTCAACGTCGCCCTCGACGTCAGGCACCGCCCCGGTCTCCCGCACGCGTCGGCTCGCCGCCAAGTCACTGCCCGAGCACAACCGGCGCCACAATCGTGCCCTCGTGCTCCAGCACCTCTTCCACAACGGGCCACTCAGCCGCGCCGACCTCGCCCGCGAGTCCGGGCTGACGCGCGTCACGATCGGCGACCTCGTCGCCGAGTTGCAGGGCGAGGGCCTGCTGCGCGAGCTCGGCCCCCGCCAGGGCGCACGGCCGGGCAAGCCGGCCACGCTCGTGGAGATCGACGCCGACGCCTTCCACATCGCGGCGATCGACCTCTCCCCCGAGGACAGCTTCGTCGGCGTCGTCGTGAACCTCCGCGGCGAGGTGCAGCACCGCGTCGAGCAGCCGCTCGCCGGCGCCACGGGCGAGACCGCGATCGAGAAGGTGCTGCTGCTCGTCGCCGCGCTCATCAGCGCGAGCACCCCGCGCATCCTCGGCATCGGCGTCGGAACCCCCGGCATCATCGACGGCCGGGGCGTCATCCACGAGGCGCCGAACCTCGGCTGGTACGAGGTGGACCTCGGCGCGCGCATCCGCCGCGCCTTCGACTACCCCGTGCACGTCGCCAACGACGCGAACGCCGCCGCGCTCGGCGTCCAGACCTTCGGCGAGGCGCCCGGCGGCAGCGTGATGGTCGTCCGCGTCGAGCACGGCGTCGGCGCCGGCCTCGTCATCGGCGGCACCCTCATCGAGGGTGAGCAGTACGCCGCGGGCGAGATCGGTCACGTCGTGGTGGACGAGGCGGGCGAGCTGTGCGCCTGCGGCCGGCACGGATGCCTGGAGCTCGCGGTCGCGACCCCGCACCTGAAGCGGCGGCTGGCCGAGGTCGGCGCCGAGGGGCGCGAGCAGGTGCTGACGGATGCCGGGCGGGCGCTCGGCGTCGCGCTGAGCCCCGTGATCAGCATCCTCAACCTCAACCTCATCGTCCTGTCCGGGCCGGTCGAGCTCATCGACGGCCCGCTCATCGAGACGGCGCGGCAGACGATCCGCGCGCGCACCATGTCCGCCGTGAGCAACGGTCTGGACCTGCGCAGCGCCGCCGGCGACGAGGACCTCGTGCTGATGGGCGCGACGGTCCTCGTGCTCTCGAGCGAGCTGGGGGTGTCGTGACGACACGCGCCCCCTCGCCGTCCCACCGACAGCACCACCGCACCACCACGTCCTGCAAACACACCACCACCTAGGAGAAAAAGTGCGCAAGTCACGCATCCTGGCCATCGGTGCCGTCGGCATCGCCGCGGCCATCGCTCTGACGGCCTGCTCATCGGGCGGGTCCGGCTCCGGCGGCTCGGGCAAGGGCTCCGGCTCCGGCCCCGCCCTCGCGACCGACGGCAAGGGCAAGACCCTCACGGTCTGGTCGATGAACGGCGACCTGCCCGACAACGTGCTCACGGCCGTCAACGACGAGTTCACCAAGCAGACCGGCGCCCAGGTCAAGGTCCAGACCCAGCAGTGGGACGGCATCGTGACCAAAGTGACCACGGCGCTCTCGAGCAACTCCGTCCCCGACCTCATCGACGTCGGCAACACACAGATCACCGGCTACGCGGCCACGGGCGGCCTGCTCGACATCACCTCCGTCAAGAGCGAGCTCGCCCAGGGCCAGACCTGGCTCGGCGGCCTCGTCGACCCGGCGACCGTCGACGGCAAGCTCTACGGCGTGCCCGTGCTCGCCGGCGCACGCACCGTCATCTACAACAAGAAGGTCTGGGCGGCGGCCGGCGTCACCACCGAGCCGACGACGTACGCGGAGCTCACCGCCGACCTCGACAAGATCAAGGCCCAGCACGCCTCCGACCCCAACTTCGCCTCCTTCTACCTGCCCGGCCAATACTGGTACGACGGCCTGCAGTGGGTGTGGGATGCCGGTGGCAAGATCGTCTCGGGCAAGGAGGGCGCGTGGAAGGGCGAGCTGTCCAGCTCCGAGTCGCTCCAGGGCCTGAACGACTTCAAGGCCTTCCAGAACGCCTACTCGACCAAGGCCTCGCAGACGCTGAACACCGACAAGCCCGATCAGGACCAGCTCATGGCCGACGGCAAGACGGCGGCGATCCAGGGCAACGGCTGGGAGACGGGCGTCATCCTCGGCGACAACAAGAAGCTGACCGACGCCGACCTCGGCACCTTCGCCTTCCCCGGCAAGTCGGGCTCGACCCAGCCCGTCGACCTCGGCGGCTCGGACTGGGCCATCCCGGCCAAGTCGAAGAACCAGGGTCTGGCACTGACGTGGGCGAAGATCGCCGCCTCGCCGGACATCCAGAAGCTGGTCGCCGCCGCGGGCATCATCCCGATCTCGACCGAGGCCGTGGATGCCGCGTCCTCCAGCCTCACCCCGCTGCAGACCGGCTCCTTCACCGCCGCCAAGAACTCGACCGCGACCCCGTCGGCCGTGAACTGGGCGACGGTCGAGAGCGACAAGACCATGGAGACCCTGTTCTCGTCGATCGCCTCCGGATCGAAGTCGGTGGAGGACGCGGCCTCGGCCGCCGACTCCGCCATCGAGTCGACGCTGAACAAGTAGCCGCGTGACCAGTCCAACCGCGGCGAAGGCCGCCGGGAAGTCAGCTTCCCGGCGGCCGGGCCACGTCCCGGCGATCCTGCTGACCCCGGCGGGGCTCGTGATCGTGGCGCTCACGCTGGTGCCGATCGGCTACCTGTTCTTCGCCTCGTTCACCGACTACGACAAGCGCACGCTGTTCACCGGTGCGTACGACTTCGTCGGCCTGCAGCAGTACGCCGACGTGCTCTCCTCCGCCGACTTCTGGCTGTCGCTGGCCCGCACGGTGCTGTTCACGGCCGCCATGGTCGGCGGCAGCGTGATCGTGGGCATGGGCGTCTCGCAGCTGCTGCTGCGCCTCAGCACCGTGGTCAAGTACCTCGTGACGATCGTGCTCATCGTCGCGTGGGCGATGCCGAACGTCGCCACCTCGAAGGTGTGGGTGTGGCTGTTCCAGCCCGGCTACGGCGTCATCCCGTGGCTGATCACGAAGCTGCACGTCTTCGGCGACGTCACCCAGACCGACTTCACCAACAACTTCTGGGGCGCCCTCGTCATCATCTGGATGCTCGTCGTCTGGCAGGCGGTGCCGTTCATCGCCCTGACGCTCTATGCGGCCCAGACCCAGATCGACCAGTCCATGATCGAGGCGGCCCGCATCGACGGTGCGAGCGAGTGGCGGGTCTACGTCAACATCACGCTGCCATTCCTGCGCCCGACGCTCGGGCTCATGACGATCCTCTCGATCATCTGGGACTTCAACGTCATCAACCAGATCATCCTGGTGGCCGGCGTTCAGGTGCTGAAGCCGATCGCGACGCTCGGCGTGTGGTCGTATCTGACGGCTTTCCAGAGCTCGGACGTCGGCACCGGCGCCGCGATCGCGGTCGTCACCATGATCCTGCTGCTCGGGATCACGGCCGTGTACATCCGCAATCTGCTGCGCAGCGGAGAGGACTTCTGATGACCACCGACGTCGCCGCGACGAACGCCGTGCCGCTGCCGCGGGAGGAGCAGGCATCCGTCGCCGTCACGCGCGTGAAGAGGAACCGGCGGCGCATCCGCTGGGGTGCCAACATCGTCGCGATCGTCTTCGCGATCGTGTGGATCTTCCCCGTCTACTGGATGCTCAACACGGCCTTCAAGCCGCGCGACGAGGTCATGTCGGCCACGCCGCGGTTCTGGCCCGGCCACATCGACGTCGGGAACTTCGTCTCCGCACTCGCGCAGCCCGCGTTCCTGCAGGACCTGCGCAACAGCCTGCTGTGCGTTTTCGGCACCCTGATCATCGCGATCCTGCTCGGCATGTTCGCCTCCGCCGCGCTCACCCGCTTCCGCTACCGCGGCCGCAAGGTGATCCTGGTCGTGATCCTCGCCGTGCAGATGCTGCCGTCGACCGCGCTGCTCATCCCCCAATTCCTGGTCTTCAACCGCATCGGGCTGACGGGCACCTACATCGGCCTGATCCTGGCGTACGTGGCCTCCGTGCTGCCGTTCTCGATCTGGGTCATGCGGGGCTTCTTCCTGGCGATCCCGGTCGAGCTCGAGGAAGCAGCGGCGATCGACGGCGCCGGCCCCTGGCGCATCCTGTTCTCCGTGCTGTTCCCGCTCGTGACGCCCGGCATCATCGCGTCGAGCATCTTCGCGTTCATCGCCGCGTGGAACGACTACCTGACCGCCTACGTGTTTATGTCGGACTCCTCGATGTACACGCTGCCGCTGTGGCTGCAGTCCTTCACGACGCCGAACGGCGGTACGGACTACGGCGCCCAGATGGCGGCCTCGGTTGTCTTCTCCCTGCCGGTCGTGGTGTTCTTCCTGATCATCCAGCGCAACCTCGTCTCCGGCATGTCCGCCGGCGCGGTGAAGGGCTAGCCCCTCGACCCTCAGGCGCGACGGAGGCGCAGCGTCACGAGCTGGAAGGGGCGCAGGGTGAGACGGATGCCGTCGGCGAGGGCACCGGGCGCATCGAGGCGCTGCTCCAGCAGGTCGGTCTCGTACACCTCCGCGACGGCGAAGCCGAGCACGAGCGATGCGCTCGCTCGTCCCCCGCGCGACTCGTAGAGGCGCACCACGACGTCGCCCGAGCGGTCCTCGGCGAGCTTGACCGCCTCGATCACGACGGCCGGGTCGTCGACGCCCACGAGCGGGGCGACCGCGCCGCTCGCCGGGCGCTCGGGCAGATTCACGCGATAGCCCTCGCGAATCGCGTCCGCCACCGTCGCGCCTGGCGTGAAGCTCGAGCGGAAGGTGTGCGCGCCCTGGTCCGCCTCCGGGTCGGGGAACAGCGGCGCGCGCAGCAGCGACTGCCGCACGAGGGTGAACACGCCGCCGCCCTCGCCGGCGACCCTGGTCACGTCGTGCCCGTACGTGGCGTCGTTGGCGACCGCGGCGCCGAAGCCCGTCTCCCCCACGTGCACCCAGCGGTGCGCGCTCGTCTCGAAGCGCGCGACATCCCACGAGGTGTTCTCCACGATCGGCCGGGAGATGTGCCCGAACTGGATCTCGGAGGCCGCACGCTCGGCCTGCACGTCGACGGGGAAGGCGAGCTTGAGCAGGCGCTGGCGCTCGTGCCAGTCCACGGTCAGCTCGAGCTGCAGCGTCGGCGTCCCCGGCTCGAGGGTGATCCGCTCCTCGATGCGCGAGGCGCCGTGCCGGTGGCTGACGTGGAGCTCGGGGCCGGCATCCGTCGCCACCAGCCGCACGCTCTCGGGCGCGTCGAGCACCACCCCGTCGCGGCGGTAGTGGCGGTCGACGTCCCAGGCGTCCCATTGCGTCGGGGTGTCGCGGAAGAGCTGCAGCTCGGCGCCGCGCTGCCCGGCCGGGATCGCCTCCCGCCCGCTCGCGGCGTCGATCGCCGAGACGAGCCGCCCGGAGGCGTCGAAGACGAAGCGCGCGAGCCCGTTCGCGAGCGTGAAGGCGTCGCCGTCGTGACGGGCGGAGGCGGCCTCGCCCTCGCGCGGCGTCCCCACGGCACCGGCCGGCACGCCGTCGCGCTCGAAGGGGCCGGCGTTGGCGACCGCGGCACGGCGTGTGCCGTCGTCCAGGGCGGCGAGGGCACGGCCGATGATGCCCTCGAGCTCGGCCTCGACGCGCGCGTACTCCTCCTCGGCGACGCGGTACACCCACGCGATGGCGGAGCCGGGCAGGATGTCGTGGAACTGGTTCAGCAGCACGGTCTGCCAGATCCGTTCGAGCTCCTCGTAGGGGTAGGCGACGCCGGCGCGCACGGATGCCTGAGCCGACCACAGCTCGGCCTCGCGCAGCAGGTGCTCGCTCCGGCGGTTGCCACGCTTCACGCGCGCCTGGCTCGTGTATGTACCGCGGTGGAACTCGAGGTACAGCTCCCCCGACCACACCGGCGGAGCGGCGTACTCGGCCTCCGCGGCGCGGAAGAAGTCGCCCGGGCGGCCGAAGGCGACGGCGGGCGAGCCCTCCAGGTCGGCGGCGATGCGACCGGCCGCGATCATCTCGCGCGTCGGGCCGCCTCCGCCGTCGCCGTAGCCGAACGGCACGAGCGAGGAGTTCGCGCGGCCCTTCTCGGCGTAGTTGTGCTCTGCACGGGCGAGGTCGGCGGCGGAGAGGTCCGAGTTGTAGGTGTTGACGGGCGGGAAATGCGTGAGGATGCGGGTGCCGTCGATGCCCTCCCACCGGAAGGTGTGATGGGGGAAGACGTTCGTCTCGTTCCACGAGATCTTCTGCGTCAGGAAGTAGCGCGCCCCGGCCGCCCGTGCGATCTGCGGCAACGCGCCCGAGTAGCCGAAGGAGTCGGGCAGCCACACCGTCTCGGTCGGCACCCCGAACTCGCGGACGAAGAAGGAGCCGCCGGCGACGAACTGCCGTGCCAGCGCCTCACCGCCCGGCAGGTTGGTGTCCGACTCGACCCACATGCCGCCGACCGGGATGAAGCGGCCCTCGGCGACGCGGGCGCGGATGCGCTCGAACAGCTCGGGACAGTACTCCTTCATCCACGCGTACTGCTGCGCGGACGACGCGGCGAAGACGAAGTCCGGGTCCTCGTCCATGAGCTGCAGCACATTGGAGAAGGTGCGCGCCACCTTGCGCACCGTCTCGCGCACGGGCCACAGCCACGCGGAGTCGATGTGCGCGTGCCCGACGGCGGTGATGCGGTGGGCGGATGCCGCGGCGGGCCGGGCCAGCACCTCGCGGAGCGCGGCGCGACCCAGGGATGCCGTGCCCGCCACATCGAACGGATCCATCCGGTCGACCATGTCCTCCAGCGCGCGCAGGATCTGCGCGCCGCGCGTGGAGCGGGCGGTGAGCACGTCGTACAGTCCGAGCAGCGCCGCCGCCTCGGAGCCCAGCCGCCAGACCTCGACGTCGAGCAGCGCGAGCTCCAGTCGCCGCAGCGCATACTGCGGCGCATCCCCGGCGGTCAGCTTGTCGCCGAGCGGAGTCGGCCGGAACAGCCAATCGCTGCCGATGTCGGGATTGGCCGCGGCCTCGAGGTAGACGTCGATCCGTTCCCCCGCGGCGCCGGCCGGGATGTACCCGTTGCGCGGCTCGATCGCCTTGACGATCGTGCCATCCGGCGACCAGACGAGCCCCTCGGCCTGGAACCCCGGCTGCCGCGCGGTGAAGCCGAGGTCGACCACGACCTCGGCGCGCGCGCCGGCGTCAAGCTCCGCGGCCCAGGCATCCGGCACGGCGCCCGTCACATGGAACCAGGTGGTCCCCCACGGCCTGCCCCATGGCATGCCGACGGCGAACGGCGCGTAGGGGGCGGCGGCGGCCTCCGCGAAGGGCACCGGCTCGTCCGGCACCTCCCACGCGGCGAGCTCAAGCGGCACCGACCCCCGGTACAGAGCGGCCGCGATGCGCTCGTTCAGGAAGCGGTGGATGCGGGCGCGGACGAGGACAGAGTCATCATGCACTTGGCGGTTCTCCTTGGCGGGATGGGGGCGGGTGGGTCTGCGGAGCGGGGGCGCGGAGCGCGAGCGTGTCTCAGCCTTTGACGGCGCCCGCGAGGGCGGAACCGCCGCCGAGCACGCGCGAGGTGAACACGTACAGGGCGAGGGCGGGGATGGAATAGACGATCGAGAAGGCGGCCAGCTGCCCGTACATGACGGCACCGTACTGACCGAAGAAGGCGAAGATGCTGACGGCGGCGGGGAACTTCTCGGGGCTCAGCAGCAGGATGAACGGGACGAAGAAGTTCCCCCACGCCTGCACGAAGACGAACACGAAGACGACCGCGATGCCGGGCCGCATGAGCGGAACGACGACGTGCCACAGCGTGCTCATCATCGACGCCCCGTCCGCCCACGCCGCCTCCTCCAGCACGATCGGCACGGAATCCATGAAGTTCTTCATCATCCAGATCGCCATGGGCAGGCTCGTGGCCGCCATGAACAGGATGACGCCGGGCTCCGAGTCGATGAGGTTGAGGCCGACGAACAGGCTGTAGACGGGGACCATCATGGCGGTGATCGGCAGGCAGGTGCCGAACAGGATGCCGTACAGGAACGGTTTGTTGAGCCGCATCCGGTACCGCGACAGCGGGTACGCGGCGAGGACCGCCACGGCCACCGTGATCGCGGCGCAGCCGAGCGAGATCATCATGCTGTTCCACATCGGCACATAGGCGAGACCGGGCGTGAGCACGGCCTCGTAGTTCGCGAGGGTCCAGTGGCCTGGCACCTTGAGCGTCAGGTTCGCCCGGCCGTCGAAGGAGGCGAAGACGAGCCACAGTAGCGGCAGCACGAAGCAGATCCCGATCAGGCCGAGGATCGAGTTGGAGGTCCAGCGCAGGTGGCGCCGGCTCGGCGAGGTCATGGCCATCAGTCCACCTCCGGTTTGAGGGCGCGCAGGTAGACGACCGAGAAGACCGCCCCGACGATGAGCAGGATCGTCGCGATCGCGGTGCCGAGGCCCAGCTGCGAGAACTTGAAAGCCTGCTGGTAGGCAAGGATCGGCAGCGTCGAGCTGTCGGTGCCGGGTCCGCCGCCGGTCATGACGAAGATGAGCGTGAACACCGACAGGGTCTGCAGGGTGGTCAGCATCAGATTCGTCGAGATGCTGCGACGGATGAGCGGCAGCGTGATGAAGACGAGCCGCTTCGCTCCGCCGGCGCCGTCCATCTCCGCGGACTCCCGCACATCCTCCGGCACATCGGCGAGCGCGGCCGAGTACACCAGCATCGAGAACGCGGTGCCGCGCCAGACGTTCGCGAGGATGACGGCCACCATCGGCAAGTTGTACAGCCAGTTCGGCCCGTGGATGCCGATCGCGCCCAGAATCTCGTTGAGGGTGCCGTCGGCGTGGAAGAACGCATAGGCGGCGAAGGCCGCCACGATCTCGGGCAGCACCCATGAGGTGATGACGAAGGTGCCGACGACGGCGCGCATCACCCGGCTGCCGTGCTCCATGAGCAGGCCGAGCGCGAGCCCGAGCACGTTCTGCCCGATCACGGCGGAGCCGAGCAGGAAGATCACCGTCAAGAGCACCGACTTGAGGAAGTCGGCGTTCCGGAACAGCTGCACGTAGTTGTCGAAGCCGATGAACCGAGTGGCCTGCGCCGCGCTGCCGGTGAGGGCGGAGTCCGTGAACGAGCCGTAGAAGGATGCGAAAACAGGCCCGATCAGGAACACCGCCATCAGCACGATCGCGGGCAGCAGCGGGACCGTGCGGCCCACGGTGCGCAGCGGATGCCGGCGCGGGCGGGGCCCGCCACGGCCCCGCCCGCGCGCGCCCTGCGGCAGCGCGGTGGTCGTCGTCGCCGTCGCCATGGCCGCCCTACTCCGTCGTCACCTTGTCGGCGCCGACCGCCTGTTTCAGCGCGTCGTCGTACGCCTTCGCCGCCTGCGCGGGCGACTGCTGGCCCGTCATGACGGACTCCATGGCGACCTGGACGGCGTTCGAGACCTTCGGGTACTCCGAGGTCGCGGGCCGGAAGTTCGTCACCGAGACGAGGTCGGAGAAGAACTGGTTGGTCGGGTTCGAGCCGGTGTACTCGGGGTCGCTGCCGACATCGGTGCGCACCGGGATCTGGCTGGCCGCGATGTCGTACTTGAGCGAGTTGTCCTTGTTGAGCGCGAGCTTGATGAAGTTCCACGCCGCCGTCTTGTCCTTCGACTTGGAGCCCATCGCGAGCGTCCAGCCGCCGGACATGCTGACCTTCCCCGGCGCCTGGCCGTTCTGCGTCGGCATGGGGGCCACGCCCATGGTCTCCGACCAGCCCGACCACGGAGCGGAGCCGCCCTGGATCCACGTCCCGCTCTGCCAGGAGCCGTCGAGGTCGATCGCGAGCTTGCTCTGCGGCAGCCACTGCCCGGCGACGATGTTGCCGATGTTGGTGTCGAGCGCCTGCTGCGGGGTGGGGCCGAGCTTGTCCTGGTATACGGTCTGCACGAACTGCAGCGCGTCGGTGAAGCCCGTGCTGCCCGCGACCCACTTCCCGGAGTCATCCGTCAGCTTGTCCTGCGTGCCGTACAGCAGCATCTCGAAGCCCTGCATCGTGGATGCCTCGCCGGAGGCCTTGCCCGAGTAGACGTTGATCGGCACGACGCCCGGCTCGGCGGCCTTGACCTTGCGCGCGGCGTCGAGCACGTCGTCCCAGGTCTTCGGCGCCCACGGCACGGTCACGCCGGCCTTCTGCAGCAGTTGCTTGTTGTACCAGAGCCCGCGGGTGTCGGTACCCATCGAGATGCCGTAGAGCTTGCCGTCCTCGCCCTGGCCGGCCTGCTTGGCGTTGTCGGGGAACTAGCTCCAGTCGGACCAGTCGGAGACGTAGGAGTCGAGCGGTTCGAGATAGCCCGCCGCGGCATCCGCCTTGATCAGGAAGGTGTCCTCGTACATCACGTCGGGCGCGGTCGAGGCCGCTTTGTTCATGAGCGCGAGCTTCGTGTAGTAGTCGTTCTCCGAGGCCTGGATCGGGATCAGCTGGACCTTGACGCCCGTGTTCGCGGCCTCGAACTGCTTCGCGACGGCCTTCATCTGGGTGTCCATCTGGGTGAAGGTGCCGAACTTCTGATAGGCGACCTTGATGGTGCCGCTCGAGGAAGAGGTGCTGCCCGGTGCCGAGCAACCGGTGAGCACGAGGGCGGCGGCGGCGCCGGCCGCGAGTGCGGTGATCAAGCGTTTCATGATGCTCCTTTGCGTCATGTGACTTGACTCGGCCCCGATGGACCGAGCGTCTTTACTAAATCATTTTGATTTAGTCGGCGCAAGAGGTTGTCCGGCGCCCGCGACGATCAGGATGCGTGCGCGATGAGCAGCCGCGCCGGACGCGGCGAGAAGGCGTGGTCGAGCACCAGGCAGGCCGCGCCGATGGCCGCGACGTCGGGGCCGACGGCGGACTCCTCGAAGACGACGGGATGGGCGCCGACGAGGTGCGGCGACGCCGCGAAGGCGGGCGGGATGCCTGCCAGCGCCCGCGCCGCGAGGGGCGGCCAGAACGGGCCGCCGAAGACGAAGCGGTCGACGTCCAGGAGGTTCGCGACGGGCACGAGGGTGTCGGCGAGGTCGGCGATCACTCGGTCGACCACTCCGGCCGCGCGCGCCTCGCCGCCGTCCGCGGCCCGGCAGAGCTCCGTGAACTCGTCGAGCAGGTGGAACCCGCCGGCGCGCTCCGCGGCGGCCGGCTGCAGCACGCCGTCCGACAGCGCATCGGGCACGATGCGCGTGGGCGACACCGCCGCGCCGAACGCCCGCAGCCGCCCGCCGGGCGCGCGGAAGCCCACCCCCAGGCCACCGATGTCCCCCGCATTGCCGCTCGCGGCGCGGATGACCTCGTTCTGCAGCACCAGGCCGAAGCCGACGCCCGTGCCGTAGTAGACGAACACGAAGTTCTCCCGGTTCGCCTCCGCCGTCCACTGCTCGGCCACCGCCGCCGCGGTGACGTCCTTCTCGAGCAGCACCGGCAGTCCGAGAAGGTCGGAGAGCAGTTCGCGCACCGCGATCCGGTCCCATGCGGGCAGCAGCGGCGGGTTGAGGATCGTGCCGGATTCCTCGATGAGGGGGCCGGGTGCGGCGATGCCGACGCCGAGCATCCGCTCGCGCAGCCCGCCCTCCGCGCCGATCACCGACCGCGTCTCGCGGGCGATGCCGTCGAGCGTCTGCCGGGCGGTCGACGCGGGGTCGACGTCGAGCACCCGATGGTCGAGCACGTCGCCGGCCAGGTCGAGCAGCACGATGCTCACGAGGGACGGGTCCAGATGCACACCGACCGCAAAGCGGCCGCGCGGACTCAGCTGCAGCATCGTGCGGGGCTTGCCGATGCCCGCGCTGACGGTGCCGGCCTCACGGATGACGCCCGCGCCGAGCAGCCGACGGCTCACGTTGGTGACGGTCTGGGCGGACAGGCCCGTCCGCGCCGCGAGCTCCACCCGGCTGACGCCGTCCGGCGTGCGGCGGATCGCGTCGAGGATGACGGCCTGGTTGTACCCGCCGACGGCGGGGAGGTTGGTGCCGCCGCGGACCACCATCGCGCCACCTCCCTCCGGATTCCGAGGTTAGCGCGTCGATGGCGCCGTGCCGGGAGCAGCCGACCCACAGACAGCTGCCCCGGGGAGGCTAGGGCTTCCTGCACAGTTTTTCGGCGTTATGGTCCTGGGCCGAGAATCCGTGCATAAAGCCCTAGTGCACGCGGCGGTGTTCCACTCAGCGGTGAGGGGGCCCGGCGACATGCTTGGGCAGCCGGCGCAGACAGCGCGGCGCGGGCGATGTGTGGGGCTCGTCGGACGGAAGGGGGACGCCCTAGCTTAGCCGCGGCACGTGCGGGTCGCCGGGGCACACCGGGCCGCCGACGGGTGCCGGATGTCCGGGGCTGCCGTGACCGGGCTTACCCGGCTTACCGGGCCGGCCGGGATGGCCGGGCGGGATCGGCACAGCGACGGTCACGGCGGCGGAGCTCGCGGAGGCGCTCGTCCAGCCGGCCTTGCTCGCCGTGACGGTGACGGTGACGGGCTTGCCGAGCTGTGCCTTCGTGAGCGTCAGGGTGCGCGCGGTGGCGCCCCGCACCGCGTTGCCGCCGACCGACCACTGGTAGGCGAAGGCCGTGCCGCCCGGCATCCAACTGCCCGGCGAGGCCGTGAGCCGGGCGCCGATGCCTCTGCCCCTGACCGTGATGGCGGGGGCGGCAGTGCTGGCGATCCGGCCGTCGCCGGACTCGATGTCCAGGACCGTCGCGGCGGTGCCGCCGTCGAAGCTGAGCAGGCCGACGTAGCTCGTGTTCGGCGTGAGGCCGTGCCACGAGACCGTGGCCGCGGTCGTCGAGCCGGGGGTCGAGGGACGGTGCGGCACCGTGGCCGTGAGGCCGCCGACGCTGGTCGCCGGGCCCAGCAGGGTCGAGTAGACGTCGTAGTCGCCCGCGCCCACCCACATATTGACCTCGATCATGTACCAGCCGGCCGTCGGGTCCGTCAGCTGGACCTCCTCCTCCGAGCTCGGGGTGGCGGAGGAGCCCACATCCTCGCTGTTGGCGATGTCGACGTCGGCCAGCGTGGGATCGGTGATCGAGTCATCCGTCAGGGTGACGCGGTACACGTACAGGTCGTAGTCGTTGTCATGCGAGACCGGGTCCTCGCGGAACTTCGCGAGCCGGGTGCCGTCGGGCACCTTCACGAAGAACACCTGGTCGCTCGTGTCGAAGTCGTCGGCCGAGCCGCCGGCCGTGTGGTCAGGGTCCTCGGCTGTGCCGTTGTCGGGCAGACGCGCCTCCGCACCGAGGCCGACGGCCGAGACCGTGGGAGCCCCGCCCACACCGACCGTGAGCGGCACCGAGATCGAGCCATCGAGACCCGTGCCGGAGGCCGTGTCCGGCGCCACGAGGGCGACCGGGTGCACGCCGATGGGGCTGCGCACCGTGATCCCGGCGGAGGCCCCGCTGCCCTTCCAGCTCAGCCACCCGGTGACCCAGCCGCCCGCGGAGACCTTCGTCGGGGTGAGCGTCACCGTGAAGCGCGCCGTCTGCCCGGCCGCGGTGAAGTGCAGCCGATTCGGCGAGACCGCCGCCCGATACCCCGGTACCGACGCCGTCGGCGTGTATGTGCCCGCCTGGGTGCTCGTGACCGTGCGGGTCACGGTCTGCGCACCGGGCAGGGTGCCGATCGCGATCGAGGCGAGGTTCAGGTCCGAGGGGGCGATCGGGTCGGCGCCCGCGTCATAGCCCTCGCCCTCGAGGTAGCCGAGCCAGTCGTCGAGGCCGTTGAGGTACAGCAGCCCCGGGCTGAGGTACTTCCGCGGGTTCACCTCACCCGCGCCCTCGGCGAAGGGGTCGTCGACCGGGGCGCCGTCGCCGCCGACGAGGTCGGTGGCGGTCGTCATCATGGCCGACTTGACCTCGCTGACGGATGCCGTGGGGTGCACACCCAGGTAGAGGGCCGCCAGGCCGGCGATGTGCGGCGCCGCCATGGAGGTGCCGGACTCGAAGACATAGCTCGGCGCCCAGTTGCCGTCACCGTCGGACGCATCGGCGCCGTCCGCGAGGATCGAGACGCCGGGGGCGGAGATGTCCGGCTTCAGCACGTCCCCGCCGTCGACGGTCACGGGGCCCGTGCTGGAGAAGCCGGCGAGCTGCGGCACGGGGGTGACGACGCCGGTGGAGTTGCCGTCGCGGAGCGTCACCGTCGCCCCCGCCGTCGCCGCGTAGTCCCAGATCGCCTGATAGGAGGAGGCGTCGACGGCGAGGGTCGGCACGGCGTGCGCGTCGAGGTCGAGGGAGTCCGCGCTCGAGTTGATGAGGATCATGCCGATGCCGCCCGCCCGCTTCACCTCGGCCGACTTGTCCACGCGGTCGTTCACGCCGCGCTCGCAGACGACGACCTTGCCTGCCACCGCCGCCGCGTCGAGGGAGCCCCGGTAGCAGAGCGCCGCCTGGGTCTCGGGGTCGACCGGGTCGCCGACGCTGTAGCCCTGCGCCGGGTCGTCCGCCTCGTAGCTCGCCGCCGCGACACGGTCGGCGCGCACGAGCGAGCCGTTCACCCCCGCGTCGGGGATCGTGATCGTCCCGCCCGGGTAGGAGGCGCCGTCTCCGAGCGTCGCGGTCCCCTCGTAGGAGGGAATGGTCGAGGCGGCCACCGTCGCGTACCAGGGCGAGGCGTTGTCGAGGGTGCCCGGCCCCGCGTTGCCGGCCGAGGTCGCCACGAAGATGCCCGCGGCGGCAGCGCCCAGGAAGGCGTAGTCGGTCGGGGAGAGCACCGAGCTCGCGCCGCCCGTGGAGTCGCCGATCGAGAAGTTCAGCACGTCCACGCCGTCCGCGACGGCCTGGTTGATCGCGGCGACCATGTCGGAGGCGGTGCAGCCGTCGTCGACGATGCTGCTCGGGTCGGGGCCGTCCCAGCAGACCTTGTAGTCGGCGATCTTCGCCGCGGGGGCCATGCCCGAGATCGCGCCGAAGTCCCGGCCGACCTCCGTCGCCTCGACGCCGTAGTCCCCCGCCGCCGTCGAGGCGGTGTGCGAGCCGTGCCCGTCGGCATCCCGCGGCGAAAGGTGCTCGAGCCCCTGCTGCAGACCCATCTGCCCCGGGTCGAAGCCGAGGTCGAAGTAGCGCGCGCCGACGATCTTGGTGCTGCAGTCGCTCGCGGTCCAGCTGTCATCCTGCGGCGTCGGGTAGTCGTAGTCCTCGGCTTCGGTCTGGCAGATGCCCGTGAAGGTGCCGCCGTCGGACTTCGTGTAGGTGATCGTGTCGCCGTCGAGGTACGGCTCGGTGCTGCTCGGGGTGGTGCCGAGCGGCGCGCCGGCGAAGGAGGGGTTCGCGGGCGAGATGCCCGTGTCGAGGTCGCCGATCACCACACCCTTGCCTGCGTTGCCCGGCCCGCCGAGCGCGGCCCACAGCCCGCTCGCGCCCGGCCCGCCGATGGGTCCGTTCTGCAGGCCCAGGTACCGGTAGTCCGGCTCAGCGGGCTGCCGAGCGGCCGCCTGCGGGTGCAGGAGGGCGTCTTTGCTGACGGCGAGGACGTCGCTGCGGCGCGCGAGGGCGGATGCCTGCGCGCCGGTCAGGTGGGCCGAGAATCCGTTGAACGCCAGGGTGTACGAATAGCGGATCTTCGCCCCGACGGCCTGAGCAGCGCTCTTCTGCCGGCCGGCCAGGTAGCCCGACCACTTCGTGACCTTCGCGTCCCGAGCGCGCAGCCGGCCGCCCTGAGCCGGATGGGTGGCCGCGTAGCCGCTCACCCCGCCCGTGTAGGTCGCGGCGGCGGGCAGCTTGAGCTGCACCACGTAGTTGCCGCTGGAGAAGTGCCGCCCCTGGTGCAGGCTCGGGGCGGGCGGCACGGCGGCATCGGCGGGCACCGCGGAGACGAGCGCGGAGGCCATGACGGCGGCGGCCCCGACGACGGCCAGGGTTCTGCTCAGGAGGGTTCGGGAGGTGCCCACTGACGATCCATTCCAAGTGTGGTCGGCCATCTGCCGGGATTCTGCAGACGTCAAGGGAAAAGTAGTGGATCGCTCAGCGTGCGGGAAGAGGGCCGAGGCGAGGAACGAGAGAGGGGCCGGGGCGGATGTCTCCGCTCCGGCCCCTCACAGGGAATCCGCCCGATCAGAACGTCCTGATCAGAACGCGTCGATCGCCGCGTTGAACACGGAGGAGGGCCGCATGACCGCGGTGACCTTCGCATCGTCGGGCCGGTAGTAGCCGCCCAGGTCGACCGGCGAGCCCTGCACCGCGAGCAGCTCGGCGACGATCGTCTGCTCGTCGGCCGCGAGCCGCTCGGCCAGCGGCGCGAACGCGGCGGCGAGCTCCGCGTCGTCCTGCTGCGCGGCGAGCTCCTGCGCCCAGTACAGGGCGAGGTAGAAGTGCGAGCCGCGGTTGTCGATCGTGCCGAGCTTGCGCCCCGGCGAGCGGTCCTCGTTGAGGAAGGTCGCGGTGGCCCGGTCGAGCGTGTCGGCGAGGATCTGCGCCTTCGGGTTCGACTCGTGCTGGGCGAGGTGCTCGAAGGAGGCCGCGAGCGCGAAGAACTCGCCGAGCGAGTCCCAGCGCAGGTAGTCCTCCGCAACGAGCTGCTGCACGTGCTTCGGCGCCGAGCCGCCCGCGCCGGTCTCGAACAGGCCGCCGCCGGCCATGAGCGGCACGATGGAGAGCATCTTCGCCGAGGTGCCGACCTCGAGGATCGGGAACAGGTCGGTGAGGAAGTCGCGCAGCACATTGCCGGTGACCGAGATGGTGTCGAGCCCCTGCCGGATGCGGTCGAAGGACTTCTGCGTCGCCTCGGCAGGCGGCAGGATGCTGAGGTCGAGGCCCTCGGTGTCGAGCGTCGGAAGATACTCGTTGATCTTCGCGATCAGGTTCGCATCGTGGGCGCGGTTCTCATCGAGCCAGAAGATGGCCGGCATGCCCGAGAGCCGGGCGCGGCCCACGGCCAGGCCGATCCAGTTTTTGATCGGCGCGTCCTTCGTCTGGCAGGCACGCCAGATGTCGCCCGCCTCGACCTCGTGCTCGATGAGCGCCTCGCCCACCGAGTTCACGACGCGCACGGTGCCCGCCGCGGCGATCTCGAAGGTCTTGTCGTGCGAGCCGTACTCCTCGGCGGCCTGCGCCATAAGACCGACGTTGGGAACGGTGCCCATCGTGGCGGGATCGAGCGCGCCGTGCAGCCGACAGTCGTCGATGGCGGTCTTGTAGACGCCCGCGTAGGAGGAGTCGGGGATGACGGCGAGGGTGTCGGCCGCGGCGCCGTCCGGCCCCCACATCTTGCCGCCGATGCGGATCATCGCGGGCATGGAGGCGTCGATGATGACGTCGCTCGGCACGTGCAGGTTGGTGATGCCCTTGTCGGAGTTGACCATCGCCATCGCGGGGCCTGCGGCGAGCGCCGCATCGAACGCGGCGCGGATCTCGGCGCCGTTCGGCAGCGCGTCGAGGCCGGCGAGGATCGCACCGAGGCCGTCGTTGGCCGACAGCCCGGCGGCGGCGAGCTCGGCGCCGTACTTCTCGAACACCGGGGCGAAGAAGACCTTCACGACGTGGCCGAAGATGATCGGGTCCGAGACCTTCATCATCGTCGCCTTGAGGTGGACGGAGAACAGCACGCCGGATGCCTGCGCGGTGGCGATCTGCTCGGCGAGGAAGGCGTCGAGCGCAGCGGCCGACATGAAGGTGCCGTCGATGACCTCACCGGCGAGCACCGGCAGCGTCTCCTTGAGCACCGTCACGGTGCGGTCAGCGGCGACGTGCTCGATGCGCAGGGTGTCGTCGGCCGGGAGCACGACCGACTTCTCGTTGGCGAAGAAATCGTCGTGGCCCATGGTCGCGACGTCGGTCTTCGAGTCCGCGCTCCACACACCCATCGAGTGCGGGTGCGAGCGGGCGTAGGCCTTGACGGCACCGGGGGCACGCCGGTCGGAGTTGCCCTGGCGCAGCACGGGGTTCACGGCCGAGCCGGTGACCCGTCCGTAGCGGGCGGCGACGTCCTTCTCCTCGTCGCTCTGGGGCGCCTCCGGATAGTCGGGGATGTCGTAGCCGAGCGCCTGCAGCTCCGCGATCGCGGCCTTGAGCTGCGGCACCGAGGCCGAGACGTTCGGCAGCTTGATGATGTTCGCCGTGGGGTCGTTCGCCAGCTCGCCGAGCTCGGCCAGCGCGTCGGGGCCGCGCTGCTCGTCGCTGAGCCGCTCGGGGAACTGGGCGATGATGCGACCGGCGAGCGAGATGTCGCTGGTCTCGAGCTCCACGCCGGCCTTGCGCGCGTAGGCCGAGATGATCGGCAGCAGCGAATAGGTCGCCATCAACGGCGCCTCGTCGGTATGGGTGTAGATGATCTTGGACATGTTCTAGGCGACTCCAGACGTCGGAAGGTGCCGAATAAGCTCTGCCCCAACGATACCGGTATCTCGATGTCGAGATATCTGTCCCCCGGGTGACGGGCGGATGCCTGATGCGTGCCGTGCGCGCACGGCGCGTTCCGCCGCGGCATCCCGGCCGCCGACACGCTACCCGGCTGCCCGGTCGGTTCCCCTCGTCCGGCCGCGCAGCTCCGCCTCGTTCACGATCGCGCGCCACAGCTCGCCGGAGTCCGCGTGCTCTCTGGGCCCGTTGAGCCGCCCATCGCCCAGGATCTCGATCCACTCGGCGAAGGTGTGGTCGATGCCGAGCTCGCAGTCGCACATGACCTTGATGAGCTCGCCGTCGCGCGAGCTGCGGTACAGCTCGACGTGCCCTCCGCGCACCAGCCGCAGCGCGCGGCCGTCGTCCGGCTCGTCGACGCGCGGCAGGGCGCGCACCGGGCGGCTCGGGCGTTCGGGGTCCGCGGCGGCCGCGGTGCCCAGAGAGCGGTCGGGGCCCACGGGGTGTTCGGGGTGCTCTGCACGGGGTGCGGGGGAATAGGACACGGGGGATCTCCTGTCGCTTCTGCGCGGATTCGGCGGCTCAGCCGCCGATCTTGGGTCGCGCGCGCCTGCATCGGGTCGCAGGCCTGCTCGCCCGGCGCATGGGTCGGCCCATGGTCGCGGGGGCGCGCTCCGAGTCGGGTGAACCGCGACGGCGACCGCGGGCAGATGGTCCGTGACGCGTCCGGCATCGTCCCGTCTTGGGGTCGGGGCGAGGGGCGGGCGCGTCACGGAGAACGCCGGTCTGCACTTCACGCTAGGCGCCCCGGGGAGG
The DNA here is from genome assembly GCA_036398375.1 of Gryllotalpicola sp. Classification (GTDB taxonomy): domain Bacteria; phylum Actinomycetota; class Actinomycetes; order Actinomycetales; family Microbacteriaceae; genus Gryllotalpicola. The sequence continues at coordinate 72,072 of DASWPQ010000022.1, read as the reverse complement.
AGCGGCCAGACCCACTGCGGGTTTCCCTCGACCCGTGGTCGAACGGTGCGTCCTCACCCCGCCCACGGCCCCCGGGCGAGGCACAATTCACACGAAGCGCCCTTCAGGCGCGCAGCACGCCCTGCTGGACGGCCAGCGCGACCGCCTCCTGCCGGGAGGAGACACCGAGCTTCCGGTAGAGGGCGCGCGTACGCGACTTGAGCGTGTTGCGGTTGACGGCGACACTGGCGGCGATCTCCGCCAGCGGCTGCGTTCCGGCGAGCAGCTGGAGCGTCTCCCATTCCCGCGCCGTCAGGTCCGCGAACCCGGGCATGATGGATGCCGCGGCCTCCGCACGGTCGACCGGGACCATCAGCCGGTGCGCCTCGGCACTGAGCTCGGGCGACTCGGCGCCGATCCGGCGGTCGAGCTCCTCGAGGCGGCCGTTCAGCAGCACCCGCAGATCGGCGCGGATGCCGTAGCCGACGACCGCCCCCAGGGTGGCCCGGTAGGACTGGCGGGCGGATTCCTCCAGGCCCAGCGCCCGCTGCGCGAGCGCACGCGCCGCATGGGTGTACGCGAGGTACGGCCGGGCGTGATCGGGCATCGACACGCAGCGCTCCGTCACAGCCAGGGCCCCGGCGGCATCCCCCTGCGCGACGAGCGCGACGGCACGCACCGTCGAGAAGCACGGCATGTGCGCGATCCCGTCGGGCCGGTCGGCCACGAGCAGCAGCGCGTCACCCGGACGGCCCAGTGCCACCAGGCAGACGGCGAGCAGCGCCTGCAGCTGCGGGGCCAGCAGGGGCAGCTCCTGACGCGTCGGGCGCAGCGTGCTCAGGAGCGACCGGATGGTGGCCGCGGCCCGCTCCCAGTTCCCGTCGCGCAGATAGAGCAGCGCGTCGATGTAGCCGGACACCTGCGCCCAGAGCCCGTCGCCGTGCTGCGCGCCCACGAGGTGCCGCAGCCGCAGCAGGCCGTGCGCGGACACCTCATTGTCTCGGAGCCAAGCCTCGCAGTAGTACAGCTCCGCTGCGAAGCGCGAGTCCTCCAGCTCGAGCTCGGCCAGAAGCTCGGCGGCCTGCTGCCGGACGCGCTCCGCCTGCGCGAAGGCGCCGTTCAGCGCAAGCGCCAGCGACCGACCCTGCAGGGCGAAGAAGGACAGCTCGCTGAGCCGATCGCCGCTGAGCAGTTCCGAGATCTCCATGAACCGCCGCGTCGCCGTGGCGAGGTCGCCCCGCCACAGCGCGACGCGCGCCGCCACGAGCTGGTAGGCCGCGTGAAGCCGCGCGGTCTCGCCCCGGCCGGTCTCCGCGATCCTCCGGGCGGCGTCCGCACCGCGCTCCACCTCCACGGCGGCGGCCTCGACGCTCCCCGTCCTCAGCAGCAGGAGGGCGCGTGCCGTGCGGACGGTGAGCTCGCCCCGCTCGCTCATCCGGGCGAACGCCGCAGGCGACAGCTGCAGCAGGCTCGTCTGATAGAGGGCCGCCGGCACCACGCCGGGCGAGATCGCGTGCACGAGCCAGACGGCGGCGATCGCCTCGGGGTCCTGGAACACCTCCTCGGACGGCAGCGCCATCGTGAGGACGCGGGCGCGCCTGACGCCCTCGTCGATCGCATACATCTCCCAGCGCGCCGCGAACAGGGCGACCGCGGCGGGCTCGTCACCCCCGAGCAGCAGGTGCCGGATCGCGGCGGCGAGGTCCCCGGCCGCGTCGAATGCCTCCGCCGCGAGGCGGTGCAGCCCGGCGGGGTCGGCGGCGTACGGCGCCGCGGCGAGCGCGCGGAGAGGCTCGGCCAGCCGGGGCGGGAGCCGGTAGGACGCGCCCCGCTCCCCCTCGCTGCGCAGGAGCAGCCCCCGGGCGGCGAGCGCGCGGAGCCGCGCCCGCTCCTGCGGCGCGCGCAGCAGCCGATGCACCGTCGCCTCGGGGAGCTCCTCGACGAGGCCGAACAGAGCGGCCAGACGGATGCCGGACGACGGCAGCGCGCGGGCGAGGAGCTCGTAGAGCCGGCGCGCTCGCACCCGCTCGTCCAGCTCGCCCACCCGCATCCGCCCGGTCTCGGTGGCCTCCGCGAACAGCGCGGACATCAGCTCCGGGTCGGCGGCCGCGGCCGGGTCGGCTCGAACGAAGGCGTCGAAGTGCGCGCCGAAGCCGTAGCTGCGGAAGACCGGAGCCACGGCATCCGGGTCGAGCCGCAGGTCCTGCGCCGTCACGTCGCGCGCCCGGCCGGCGCCCCACGGCTCTGCCTGGTCGTCGTCCGAGACGACGATCAGGCAGACGGCGGTCAGCCGGGCGACCAGCGTCGCGAGCGACTCGATCTGGGCGACGGATGCCGGCGCCGGCCCCAGGTCCAGGACGACGACGGTGACGGGCTCACCGCCCTGCGGCCCGGCCGCGGTGGGCGAGGGGCGGCGCGCGCCTGCACCTGTACTTGTCCGGCGATGCTCGCCGGGCGCACCGCCGTCGGTCAGGAGAGGGACCCGGGCGAGCAGCTCGGCGACGTCGTCGGCCAGCGACTCGTGCGTGGCCAGCGACTCGGTCCGCCGTAGCCAGTGGACCTGGGCGATGCGCGGATTCGGACGCTCCAGCCAGGCGGCGAGCCCGGTCCGCTTGCCGCTGCCGAGGGGCGCGGCGACCCGGACGAGCCCCGGCCCGCCGGTGAGCCGCCGCAGCTTCTCGTCCAGCCGCGCGTTGTGCACGAAGAATCGAGGCGGTGCGGGCGCGCGGGACAACTGGAGTCGCGGAGCATCCGCCCCGCGTTCGGGCGACGTCTGCGCCCCGTCGTCCTCCTGCGCCGGCGTGCGCTCGCGCCCTCTGTGCTGTTGTTCGGCCCCCATAGCGTTCCCCCATGTTGCGTCATCCATCCGCGCCCCCTTCCGATGACGCCCCCACTGGCATCCTCCGCCGTTCGCTCGGGGGTGAGAAATCCGAATCGGACAGGATGGGCCCGAAGACGCCGGGCCGCGAGCCCCGCGGCCCGGGCGCCCCGGCTCGGGCGCCCGGGTTTCGCGGGTTCAGGCTCGGGCGTTCAGGCGGCGACGGCGGATCTGCACGCCCACCAGAGCCCCCGCACCCAGCACGAGGGCGAGAAGACCCCACAGGCCGGCCGCGGTGACGTCCGTGCCGGTCTCGGCGAGCGCGTCCGTGGGCTCCCCGGCCGAGGCCGGCACCACGGTCCCCGCCGTCTCCGCCGCGGCGGGCTCCGGGACGGTGATGCCGGAGACGTACGCGGCGACCGTCCCGCTCTCGTCGAGCAGTGCCACCGTGTGCGTCCCGGCGGGGAAGCTCTCGGGCAGCCGGAAGGTCAGCACACCGTCCGCTCCGACGCGCTGCCAGCCGATGACGGTGGGGGTCGAGTAGAGGACGACGTAGTACCACTGGTTCGCGTAGTCGCTTCCGAGGTCCATGGTGACCTGGCGGTCCGTGCCGGCGGCGGGTGCGGGGACCGCGGCGACCGCCGTGGGCAGCTGCGCCCGTGCCGGCAGTTCCACCACCGAGGCCGGCGGCGTGGGAGCGCTCGTCGGCGCCGATCCGCTCGGCGTATCCGTCGGGGTGCCGGCCTGCGGGGTGACCGTGACGGTGCGGGTCTGCGCCGAGGCCTCGGCGTAGTCCGGGGCCGATCCGGTCACCTTCGCGTACACACCGTGGCCGAGGTCGGCCACCGTCGGCGTGTAGACGGTGCCGGTCGCGCCGCCGATCGGCTGGTCTGCTGCGCCGGATGTGGTGCGGAACCACTGGCGGTTCATCGTCGTGGGGCGCGGGCTCCAGGCATCCGTGCTGTCGGTGACGGTGAGGGGCGCGCCCACGGCGCCGCTGCCGGCGACGGTCGGAGGCGCGGGCACGGTGAAGGCACCGTGGTCCGTGAAGTGGAAGGTCTGGCCCAGGGCTGAGAAGTCCTGGACGGTGTAGTCGTAGCTGTAGTCACGGCCGAGGTTGGGCCCGAAGGACACCACCTGGAAGTCGCCGAAGTTCGCCAGCAGCTGCGCGATCGAGACGCCGGGGCCCGAGCCGGCCCGGTTGACGACGGCGCCGCTCTGGTACCCGTCCGCATGGATGTCCGAGTTCGCGAACCACAACGCCGAGCCGTTGAAGTCGCGGAAGCCGCTTCCCGGCTGCCACACGCTGACCACCGTGACACGCGCCCACGAGTTCGGGTTGTTCGGGTCGAGCTGCTTCTGCAGCTTCACCTGGAGGGTGATGCCGTAGTCCGTGCGCCCGCCGTCGGCGAGGGTCTGCGTCCAGCTCAGCGGGCGGTCGAACAGCGTCGCCAGCGTCGGCTGCAACGTGTCGATCGCCGGATAGCCTCCGGTGCCGACGTAGTACTGGAGCTTCTCCTTGGTCATGGCGGCGGGGTCGCCGCCACCGACGACCGAGAGCGTGACGCCGTCCCCGCCGACCGTGAAGGTGCCGGCCGTCTTGTTCTCGAGGTCCTGCACCCAGCGCGTGCCCGTGCCGACCGAGGCGGAGTCGAAGCGGGGCTGACCGGTCGTGTCCCACCCGGTGGTGGCCGCAGTCGAGTTCCGCGAGGAGAAGTCCGAGGGCACGACCGTGACCGGCGTCGGCGCGGCTGCGGCAGAGGCGCGATCCGCACCCCACGGCGCCGTCACCGTCACCGTCGTCAGCACGACGGTGAGGGCCACGGCGATCGCGCCGGCCCTCCGTCCGGTACGTGCGGGAGAGAATCCCATGCTGCCGCTCCTCAACTGTTCCGGCCCCGACTGCGGTGGCCTCGCGTGCTCTGGTCCGACTGCCCCGACGTCGGGTCGGACCTGGCCTGAGCACTTGTGGTCTTGACGCTAGTTTTCGGGTGGTCCCCCTTTCGCGTCCCTTTTGCGGTGCCCCGCAGAACCGGCGCTTTGAGGGGCGCGACGTCGATGATCACCCCGTGAACGGCGGGGGAAATCTGTGGGGAGAAACCCGGCATCGACTGTGAATCTCCGCGCCGAAGGCACCGGGGACCATCCGCGCTATCGTCCGGGTAGGTCCGCGGTTAGTGTGATTCCATGGCTGACCTTCGTCTGGAAGAACTCTCCGCCAGCAACATCGCCGCGGCGAATGCGCTCTCCCTCAAGCCGGGCCAGGAACAGTACGTGACTCCTGTCTCCTATGCCGCCGCCGCCGCGATCATCAACCCGTTGACGGCCTGGCAGCGGGTGGTCGTGGACGACGAAGACGTCGTCGCCTTCATCCAGGCGGACTTCGATCCGGAGGCCGCGAGCGAAGAGTTCCGCTCGATCCTCTGGCGCATCAATGTCGATGCGGACGACCAGGGGCGCGGCGTGGGCCGCTTCGCGGTCGCCGCTCTCTCCGACGAAGCCCGCAAGCGCGGCCTCGACGCCCTCTACGTGATCTGGGAGCCCGGCGAGGACGGCCCCGAGGCCTTCTTCCTCCGCACCGGCTTCGAGCCCATCGGCGAGACCGGCTACGGCGAGACGATCGGCAAGCTGCAGCTGGTCTAAGTAGATTGTCGCGGCGGTCCCCGCCCGCCACGAGCTCCTCGCCTGACACCGATGGCAGGATAGGTGCACATGGCAGCCTCGAAGCCCTCGTCGCGTAAGCGGGCGCACGATGACGACCGCGCCGGCCTGCGGGCGTACGAGGCGGCCGGGGTGTGGGAGGCGGATGTCTTCGCCGAGGCCGTGCTCGACATCGTGGCGCAGATCCCGGTCGGCCGTGTCATGAGCTACGGGAGCATCGCCGCCGAACTCGGCTCGCGGGCATCCCGCCAGGTCGGCAAGGTCATGGCGCACTACGGCAGCGAGGCGACATGGTGGCGCGTTGTGCATTCCGACGGCCGCCCCGTCGACGGGTATGAGGCGACGGCGCTCGACCACTACCGCGAAGAGGGCACTCCCCTCCGCCACGGCTCGAGCGGCTACCGCATCGACATGCGCTCCGCAGCATGGAGCCCCGACCCCGACCGCTAAGACCCCGGCCCGGCCTCCCCGTTCCCAGCTCTCGGCTCTCGGCTCTCGGCTCTCGGCTCTCGGCTCGATCGTCGCAGCTCAACCCGATCCCGAGGCCCCAATCCGATCGCAACCGGCCCCGCCCGGCTTGCGCAGGACCCGCTCCTCCGGCCACACGCCGTGAGGAGCCACCGCGCAGGCGCGACGCACCCCGGCAAGGCGTACGCAGCCGGAATCCCGTGAGGTGCCCCGTCACCCCGGATCTCTTGCGTACGGAGAGTCCGGCGGCAGAGGCATCCGGCCTGCCGCCGCCATCACCGCCGCAACCACGACCCGTCCACAGCAAACCGACTACGTGCTCGCCGTTTCGACCAGCGACGCGTGCGGCGCTGGACACGCTCAGGCGTACTCAGGCGTACTCCGGCGTACTCCGGCGTACTCCGGCGTACTCAGGCGCTCTCAGACGAGACTGTCGCGCCAGGCGGCGTGCAGCTGGGCGAAGCGGCCCGCACCACCGATGAGCTCCGCAGGCACGCCGTCCTCCACGATCTTGCCGTGCTCCATCACGAGCACCCGATCGGCGATCGCGACCGTCGACAGGCGGTGTGCGATGATCACCGCCGTGCGGTCGGCGAGCAGGGTCTGCAGCGCCTCCTGCACGAGGCGCTCGCTCGGGATGTCGAGCGAGGAGGTCGCCTCGTCCAGGATCAGCACGGCCGGGTTGGCGAGGAACGCGCGCGCGAAGGAGATCAGCTGGCGCTGCCCCGCCGAGACGCGGCCGCCGCGCTTGTTCACATCGGTGTCATAGCCGTCCGGAAGCGCCGAGATGAACTCGTGCGCCCCCACGGCTCGGGCCGCGCGCCGGATCTCCTCGAGGGTGGCATCCGGCTTGCCGAGCGCGATGTTGTCCGCCACCGAACCCGAGAACAGATAGGCCTCCTGCGTGACCATCACGATGGCCTGGCGCAGATCCTCCGACGACAGCTCGCGCAGGTCGATCCCGTCCAGCGTGATCGCACCGGTCGACGGGTCGTAGAACCGCGACACGAGCTTCGCGAGCGTCGACTTGCCGGCGCCCGTGGACCCGACGAGCGCGATCGTCTGCCCCGCGGGGACGTCCAGATCGAATTGCGGCAGGATGTCGCGCCCTGGCTTGTAGTGGAAGGAGACGTCGTCGAAGTGCACGTGCCCGTGCGCCCCATCGAGCGGCGTCGGTTGCGCGGGCTCCGGCACGCTCGGCTGCTCCTCGAGCACGCCCGAGATCTTCTCGAGGGCCGCCGCCGCCGACTGATAGGAGTTGTAGAACATCGCCATCTCCTCCATCGGGTCGAAGAAGCGGCGGGCGTACAGCAGCACCGAGAGCAGAGCACCGATCGCGAGCGAGCCGTCGGCCACCCGGAATCCCCCGATCAGCAGCGCCACCGCGACCGTGATGTTGCCGATCAGGACGAGTCCCGGATCGAAGATGCCGAACAGCTGGATCGTGCGCGCGTTGACGTCGCGGTAGTCCTCCACCAGCCCGCCGAACTCGCGGTCGTTGCGCTTCTCCTTCCGGAACGCCTTGACGGCGCGAATGCCGGTCATTGTCTCCACGAAGTGCACGATGAGCTTCGCCGAGGCGACACGTGAGATGCGGAACAGCACCTGTGAGCGCTTCTGGAACCAGCGGATCAGGAAGTACAGCGGCACGAGGGAGCACAGCAGCACCACGCCGGAGACCCAGTCGACCGTGAAGATCGCGATCGCGATGAATCCGGAGTACAGCACGCCCTGCACGAGCTGGTTGATACCGGAGTCCAGCAGCTCGCGGATCGCGTCGAGGTCGCTCGTCTGCCGCGAGATGATGCGCCCGGAGGTGTAGGACTCGTGGAACTCGAGGCTCAGCCGCTGGGTGTGCAGGAAGGTGCGCGTGCGCAGGTCGATGAGGATCGTCTGGCTGATCCGCGCCGACGACACCGTGTACCAGCCGATCGAGAGCGCTCCGCCGACGCCCGCCAGCAGGTAGGTCAGCGCCGTCCAGGCGAGCGGGGCCCAGTCGTGGGTGTGCTGAAGCGCCGCGAGGCCCTGGTCGATGCCGATGCCGATCAGTGCCGGCCCGGCCACCTGCAGCACCGTCGAGACCACCACGACGACGAGCGTCACGATCACCCGGGCACGCATGGGGCGCACGAGCGAGCCGAGCAGGCGCAGCGAGCGTCGGCGGATGGCGCGCGACTCGTCCTTCGACAGGTCGCTGCGGTCCTCGCCGGCGACGCCGGTGGCGGTTGCGGTGCTCATGCCCCCACCTCCTCGTTGTCGCGCGACGGCCCGTGGGGCCGTCCGTCCTCGGCGGCGGGCTCGTCGAGGGACGAGATGACGAAGCGGTAGTGCTCGCTGCGCGCGAGCAGTTCGCTGTGGCTGCCGACATCCACCACCCGCCCGTCCCGCAGCAGAGCGACCCGGTCGGCCAGCACCACGGTCGACGGACGGTGGGCGACGATGAGCGCGGTCGTACCGGCGAGCACCGCCCGGAGCCGTTCGGTGACGCGCGCCTCCGTGTCGACGTCGAGTGCCGACAGCGGGTCGTCGAGCACGAGCACGCTCGGCTTCGCGGCGACCGCCCGCGCGAGCGCCAGGCGCTGCCGCTGGCCGCCGGAGAGCGAGAGGCCCTCCTCGCCCACCTTCGTCTCGACGCCGTCGGGCAGGTCGTAGGCGAAGTCCGCCTGCGCGACCTCGAGCGCCTCGGCGAGCTGTGCGTCGGCGGCCGCGCGGGTCGCCGGGTCGTCGGCCCAGAGGTCGGCGCGACCGACCAGCACGTTGTCGCGCACCGAGCTCGAGAACAGCGTCGCGTCCTCGAAGGCCATCGCCACGCGGGTCCGCAGCTCGTCGAGGGTGAGGTCGCGGATGTCGACGCCGTCGATGCGGATCGCGCCGCCCGTGACGTCGTACAGCCGGGGCACGAGCGAGGTGAGCGTGGACTTGCCCGAGCCGGTGAGCCCGACCAGCGCCATGGTCTCCCCCGGGTGCACGGTCAGCCGCACCCCGTCGACGAGGTCGTCGAAACGCGCCGGCGCGTCCTCGTAGCGGAAGTGCACGTCGTCGAACACGAGCTCGCCGCGCGGATCGGCGATGTGCTCCGGCTCCGCCGGGTCCTCGATCGGGTTCGGCGTGTTCATGACGTCGAAGAACCGGTCGACCGCCGTGCGCGTGTCGAAGGTCATGGAGAGCAGGAATCCGATCGACTCGATGGGGAAGCGCAGGACGGTCGCCGTCGCGAAGAACGCGAGCAGCTGGCCCACGGTGAGCTGGTCTTGCGCGACGAGCCACACGCCGAGCGCGAGGCAGACCGCGAAGGCGATGTCGGGCACCATCAGCAGCCATAGCCACAGGCTGGCGACGGCGCGCGCCTTCTCGAGCTCGGTGCCGCGCAGCTCCTCCGCCTGCGCGCGGAAGCTCTTCAGCGCGTGCCTGCCGCGGCCGAATGCCTTGAGCACGCGGATGCCGTGCACGGCCTCTTCGACGGCGGTCGCCAGATCGCCCTGCTGATCCTGCGAGCGGCGCGCCACGACGTGGTACTTGCGCTCGAAGAAGAAGGAGGCGACCGCCACGGGCAGCGACAGCACGATCATGACCGTGGCGATCAGCCAGTGGTAGAAGTACAGCGCGGCGAAGCCGACGAAGATCGTCACGACGTTGACGACCAGCAGCACGAGCCCGAACGACAGCCAACGCCGGATCAGGTTCAGGTCGCTGACCGCGCGCGACAACAGCTGACCGCTCGGCCAGCTGTCGTGGAAGGCCACGGGCAGGCGCTGCAGTCGGCCATAGAGGCTGTTGCGCAGATCGGCCTCGACCCGGGTGCCCGGAGTGAGCACGAACCAGCGGCGCAGGGAGATCAGCACCGCCTCGGCCACGCCGAGCAGCAGGATGAACAGTGCGGAGACCACGACCTGCGTGCGATCCCCGCCGGGGCGCAGCAGCGTGCCGTCGACGAGCTTCTGCAGGACGAGCGGGATGGCGAGCGAGACGATCGAGGCCGCGAGCGCCGCGACCATGCCGAGCGTGATGCGCGGCATCGCCGGCCGCATGTAGGGGTAGAGGCGCGCGATCGAGGCGAAGGTGCTCAGACCCTCGCCGGTCTCGTGCTGCGGTCGGTGAGCGTCTTCAGACAGCAGGGCAGACATGAACCAGGCAATTCTTCGTGGGAGTTGTCGACGATGCTTCCGCATGCCACCGACATCGGAGGTCGGTCGTATGGGCGTGGAAGCGGTGCGCGTCGTGCGCGGAGGTGTGGTGTGGTGCCGCGGTCAGACGCGGCGCGGAAGGTCAGTGGGCGCGGTGATGGCCGGCGGCGGGCAGCTCGGGAGCGCCGAAGACGCCAGCAACAACCCGCGTCATGGTGAGCGTGGTGTTGGACATGTCTGCCTCCCGAGTATGCGTGACTGCGTTCCGTAGCACTCTCACGGCGCCAGAGCGCACATGCGGAGCGAACTCATAGCCTAACCGCATCCGGAATCGGGCGACAAGCCATCCGCCGCAGCTCACGACAGAAGTCAGCACAACGCGCTCCACGTCGCGCCCCACGGAACACGACCGCGCTGCCGCGCCCGCCGCAGCGCACGCGTGTTCCGAGCAGCCCGCGTTGTGCGGCACGACGGGACCGCCGGCGAAAGAACGGAGGTCCGGCGCTACACGCGCACGGAGAGGCAGCTGACGCCGCCCTCCCGCTTCTCGAACTCGCTCACATCGACCTTGACGACGTTGTAGCCGAGGTCGGCGACGAGCTCCGCGGTCGCCGCGGACGAAGCGGGCACGAGGACCGTGCCCCCGTCGAGCGGGACGACGTTCGCGCCGCTACCCAGCGGCACGCGTAGCGCGCGCCCGAAGAGCCCCGGGTCGATCTCGGTGCCCGCGACCAGCACGGTCCCGTCGGGGAGGGCCGTCGCGACCGACTTCAGGTGCAGCCCGTTCGGAAGAGGAACGGCGACGACCGTGAGGTCGAGCCCGGCCATCGCGACCACCTCGCGCAGCTGGCGGACGCCGTCGGCGTCCGTGCGCTCCGTCCGGCCGACGTACACGGTCGTGCCGACGATCAGCACGTCGCCGCCGTCGAGCGTCCCGGGCGCCTCGAGCTCGTAGAGGGTGAAGCCGTGCTCGCGCAGCTTGTCGCCGACCGAGGCGACCTCGGCGCGGCGCGGCTCCGCACCGGGGCGGGTCAGCACGGCGACCGAGGGGGACAGCACGACGGCGGCATCCTCGACGAAGACGGCGTCGGGCAGCCGGTCGGCCGGCGCGACCTCGATGACCTGGTAGCCCGAGCCGGTGAGAGCGGCGACGTAGTCGTCCCACTGCTTGTCGGCGACGTCGCGGTCGACGGGCACGCGCGGGATGCCCGTCACGATGCCGTCGTCGAGGTTCGCGGACGGCACACGTACGAAGGCGATCCGGCCGCGCGTCGCGGGACGCTCGTTCCACAGCTGCCAGACCTTCCGTCCGAGCAGCGCGCCGGTGGCGGCTGCGGCGACGATGAAGAACAGGTAGAAGCCGACCGCGGTGGTGAGGATCTTCATGATGTCGGAGTGCGCGACCGCGAGGCCGCCCGCCGCCGCGCCAAGCAGCCCGCCGACGAGCCCCGCGAGCAGCGCGCCCCACCAGCTGCGGAACGCGTCGATGAGCCCGCCGATCAGCAGCACGACGAACAGCACAAACGCCGGCAGCAGGAAGGTCCCGGCATAGGTCACGATCGAGCCCAGGCTGAGCTGGCTGACCAGGTACAGCGCGAGCAGCGTCGCGGCGTAGCTGGTCGCCGTGACGGCGAGGGAGGAGAAGAAGGAGGCGGCGAGCCGGCGGCTCCACGGGATGGTCATGTGGTGGGGATCTCTCAATGGAAGAAGTGGCGCTCGCCGGTGAAGTACATGGTCACTCCGGCGGCCTTCGCCGCCGCGACGACCTCGTCGTCGCGGATCGAGCCGCCGGGCTGCACGATCGCCTTCACGCCTGCCTCGATGAGGATCTGCGGGCCGTCCGCGAAGGGGAAGAACGCGTCGGATGCCGCGACCGAGCCACGGGCGCGCTCCGCACCCTCGGCGAGCGTGTTGGCACGCTCCACGGCGAGGCGGCACGAGTCGACGCGGTTGACCTGGCCCATGCCGACGCCGACCGAGGCACCGCCCGCGGCGAGCAGGATCGCGTTCGACTTCGCGGCGCGGCAGGCGCGCCAGGCGAACTCGAGGTCGCCGAGCGTGGCGGCGTCCGCGGCGTCGCCCGCGACGAGCTGCCACTCCCCCGACAGCGTGCCGGCGGGGAAGGCATCCGCCTGCTGCACGAGGACGCCGCCCGAGATCTGCTTGTACTCGTACGGGGCGCGGGCGTAGCCGACCGGCAGCCGGAGGATGCGCAGGTTCTTCTTGGTCTGCAGCAGCTCGAGCGCGGCGGGCTCGTAGTCGGGGGCGATGATCACCTCGGTGAAGATGCCCTTGACCGTCTCGGCCATCGCGAGCGTGACGGTGCGGTTCGCCGCGATCACGCCGCCGTAGGCGCTGACCGGGTCGCACGCGTGCGCCTTGCGGTGCGCCTCCGCGATGTCGCCGGACTCCCCCGCCACGGCGATGCCGCACGGGTTCGCGTGCTTGATGATCGCGACGGCCGGCGCGTTGAAGTCGTAGGCGGCGCGCAGGGCGGCGTCGGCGTCCGTGTAGTTGTTGTAGGACATCTCCTTGCCGCCGAGCTGCTCCGCCTGCGCGATGCCCGTGCCCGACTGCAGGACGCCCGTCGCGGCATCCGTGTACAGCGCCGCGGCCTGGTGGCTGTTCTCGCCGTAGCGCAGCACGTTGTGCAGCGCACCCGTGACGGTGACGGATGCCGGGAACCCGGCCTCCGCGGCGGGGGCGCCGGCCGCGGCATCCGCCTGCCCGCTCGCCACGTTGTCCGCGAACCAGGCCGACACGGCCGCGTCGTAGTCCGCGGTGTGCTGGAAGGCCTTCGTGGCGAGGTTCCCGCGCAGGGCGAGAGAGGTGCCGCCCGTACGCACCGCCGCGATGACCTCGGGGTACGAGGCGGGCGAGACGACGATCGCGACGTTGGCGTAGTTCTTGGCGGAGGCGCGCACCATGGCTGGGCCGCCGATGTCGACCTGCTCGACGACGTCGTTGCCCTGGGCTCCGGAGGCGACCGTCTCCTTGAAGGGGTACAGGTTCACGACGACGAGCTCGAAGGGCTGGATTCCGAGCTCGGCGAGCTGCGCCTCGTGGTCCGCGAGGCGCAGGTCCGCGAGCAGGCCCGCGTGCACCGCCGGGTGCAGCGTCTTGACCCGGCCGCCGAGCGACTCCGGGAAGCCGGTCAGGCGCGCCACATCCGTCACGGCGATGCCGAGCGCGCGGATGCTGGCCGCCGTCGACCCGGTCGAGACGATCTCGACCCCCGCCTCGGACAGCGCCGTGGCGAGCACGTCGAGATCGGTCTTGTCGGAGAGCGAGACGAGGGCGCGTCGCACGGGGACGACGTCGCGCTCGCGGTACAGGCTCGGATCGGCGGCGTGGGCGCTCATGCTCTGGCCAGCTCCTTCAGATTCAGGGTTCCGTTCGCGATGTCGAGCACGGCCTGGATCAGCAGGCGCCGCTCGACGGGTTTGATTCGCTCGTGCAGCGCGGTCTCGGTGTCGCCCGGCTCGATGGGCACGCGCTCACGGGCGATGATCGGGCCGGTGTCGACGCCGGTGTCGACCACGATGAGGCTCGCACCGGTCTGGCTCGCACCGGCGGCGAGCGCGTCGCGCACGGCGTGCGCACCGGGGAACTCGGGCAGGTAGGCCGGATGCGTGTTGATGAGGTTCGGCGACAGCGCGGCCACGACGTGCGCCGGCAGCAGCCGCATAAAACCGGAGAGCACAACGAGGCCGGGCTCCCACTGCCGGATCTGCTCCAGCAGGGCGTCGCCCCAGGCCTCGCGGCTCGCGAAGCTGGAGAGCGCGACCTCGAAGCTCGGGATGCCGAAGTCCTCGGCGTGGCTCAGACCGGGCGCGTCGGGGCGGTCGGTGCCGACGGCGACGACGCGGGCCGGGAACTCGGCGTCAGCGGCGGCTTCGAGCAGCGCCCGCAGATTGGTCCCGCCCCCGGAGATGAGCACAACGACCGAGAGCACCCCCACAGCCTACCGGGCGGCTCACGGATGCCTTGCCAGCGCGAGTTCTGCCGGATGCAGCCTCGACCCGGGCCTCGGGATGCGTCTCGCGGATCTCGTGAGCGAAGCGAGGGGATCAGACCCGCGCCTCGTCGGGCTCGGGGACGGATGCCTCCGGCTCCGGCTTCGGCCGGACCATCGCGGTCCAGTCCAGCGCCTGATCGCGGAAGTACGCCACGGCGAGCCCGATCGCGGCGCCGACGCCGAGCTCGAGCGCCCCGATCCCCCCGACCGCCCAGGGGTTCGGGCCGAGGTGCGCGAGCGCCCCGGGGGCGAGGGTTCCGCTGGACCACCAGGCCAGCACACCGAGCACCACTCCGCCGAAGACGGCCGCGCCGGCGGCGGTGAGTGCCAGGTCGAGCACGCCGTCGCGCCGCGGGGTGGAGTCGGCGAGGGTGCGGTGCGCGAGGAATCCGCTCGCGGCGGCGAGGAGCACGGGCACGGCGACGCAGACGAAGGCACCCGCGGGGGTGTGGGAGGGCACGATGGCCAGCAGCGGCACCCCGGGCAGCTGGGTCGTGAGCTCCGAGCCGGGCGCGACGGCGCCGCCGAGCGCGAAGCCGGGGCCGATGAGCCAGGACATCGCCCAGAGGACCGCGTTGGGCAGGAAGGCGAGCTGTGCGAGGGTGAGCGTCGCACCGCCGAGGTACCCCGCCTGCAGCCCCTCGTAGAGCGCGACGGCCTTGCCGAAGTGCGTGAACAGCAGCAGGGTGATGAAGAGCGCGGCGGCGGCGAGCAGCAGCGCCACGGCGCCGATCGCCGCCCGGAGCGCCGCGCCGAGGACGACGCGGACCTCGGGCCCCACGACGCGGGCGAACCACCACGGCACGTCGTCGCGGTTGCGGGCCCAGTCCAGCCCGATGCCGAGCACCACGCCCGCGCCGAAGGTGATCCCCGCGACGGGGATGACGTCGGCGACCACGGGGCCGACGGGCGTCGCGGCCGCGGTGGCCGCGACGGCCCAGGCCGTCACCGTGAAGGCGGCGATCGAGGCGATGGCCCCCGTCAGCAGGAAGCGGGTCTCAGCGGCACGGCGCCCGACGCGGGCGCCCATCGCGACCGTGAAGAGCGCCACCCCGAGCGCCGCGATCGTGACCGTGAACGGCGGCACCGCCCCCGGCAGCCCCAACCCGAGCGCTGTGGTCCGATCCACGTCGACGCGCAGGTTCACGCCGAGGCCGAGCAGCCAGGCATCCGCCGCCGCCCGCCAGAACACGGACCACGCGAGCTGCATGTGGTACTGCACCGCCCACACGACCGTGAGCGGTGCGAGCGCGACCCCGATGCCGATCGCCGCCGTGATCACCGCTTCAAAGGCGGCGAGGAACGCGACGAGGGCCCGACTCATGTGCGTCAGGCTAACCGGGCGGTGCGGGCCGTCGAGGATGCCTCGCCGCCTGCGCGGCGCGGCGTGCGCAGAACTCCGGTGATTCTCAGACGGCAGGCGCCGGAGACGCGAAATGTCGCGGGCGGCCGAAGCCACCCGCGACATTTCACCGGAGTTCTGAACGGAGCCGCGCCCTCAGGGCCCGCCCCAACGCCCCGCGAGGCTACGCGCCGACGGTCGCGAGCACCTCGCGCAGCAGCTGCGCCGTCTCGCTC
Organism: Gryllotalpicola sp.; assembly: GCA_036398375.1. GTDB lineage: Bacteria > Actinomycetota > Actinomycetes > Actinomycetales > Microbacteriaceae > Gryllotalpicola. The sequence continues at coordinate 56,426 of DASWPQ010000022.1, read as the reverse complement.
GGGGTCTTGCCGACCTTGACGCCGGCGGCCTCCAGTGCTTCCTTCTTCGCCTGCGCGGTGCCCGCCGAGCCGGAGACGATGGCGCCCGCGTGGCCCATGGTCTTGCCCTCGGGGGCGGTGAAGCCGGCGACGTAGCCGACGACGGGCTTGGTGACGTTTTCTTTGATGAAACTCGCCGCCCGCTCCTCCGCGTCGCCGCCGATCTCACCGATCATCACGATCGCCTTGGTGTCGGGGTCGTTCTGGAACGCCTCGAGCGCATCGATGTGGGTCGTGCCGATGATCGGGTCGCCGCCGATGCCGATGGCGGTCGAGAAGCCGAGGTCGCGCAGCTCATACATCATCTGGTACGTGAGCGTGCCCGACTTCGAGACGAGGCCGACCGGGCCCGCGCCCGTGATGTTCGCCGGGGTGATGCCGACGAGCGACTCGCCCGGCGTGATGATGCCGGGGCAGTTCGGGCCGATGATACGGGTCGTGTTGCCCTTCGCCTTGGCGTAGGCCCAGGCCTCGGCGGTGTCGCCGACCGGGATGCCCTCGGTGATGACCACGAGCAGCGGGATGCCGGCGTCGATGGCCTCGACCATCGCGTCCTTCGCGAAGGCCGGCGGCACGAAGATGATCGAGACGTCGGCGCCCGTCTTCTCGATCGCCTCGACGACGGTGCTGAACACCGGCAGCTCGACGGGCGCGCCGTCGGCCGCCGTGTGGGAGACGGTCGTGCCGGCCTTGCGCGCGTTCACGCCGCCGACGACCTGGGTGCCCGCCTTGAGCATCAGCGCGGTGTGCTTGGTGCCCTCGCCGCCGGTGATGCCCTGGACGATGACCTTGGAGTCCTTGTTGAGGAAGATCGACATTGTTCTCTATTCCTTGAAGTCTTTACCGAAGTCTGAGCCGCGGCCGAGACGGCCGCGGGGGCTGACTCGCGAGGCCGGGAACGGCCTTCGCTCTCAGCGTGCCGCGAGGCGCGCTGCGGCGTCGGCCCCGTCGTCCATGGTCGTGGCGAGGGTGACGAGCGGGTGGTTGGCGTCGGCGAGGATCTGACGCCCCTCCTCGACCTGGTTGCCGTCGAGGCGCACGACGAGCGGCTTGGTCGCCGTCTCGCCGAGGATGCCCAGCGCGGCGACGATGCCGCTGGCGACCGCGACGCAGGAGGTGATGCCGCCGAAGACGTTGACGAAGACGCTCTTGACCTGCGGGTCTCCGAGGATGACGTCGAGCCCCGCGGCCATGACCTCGGCCGAGGCGCCGCCGCCGATGTCGAGGAAGTTGGCGGGCTTGACGCCGCCGTGGGCCTCGCCCGCGTAGGCGACGACGTCGAGGGTCGACATGACCAGGCCCGCGCCGTTGCCGATGATGCCGACCTCGCCGTCGAGCTTGACGTAGTTGAGGTCGTGCTCCTTCGCCTTCGCCTCGAGCGGGTCGGCGGCGTCCCGGTCCACGAGCGCCTCGTGGTCGGGGTGACGGAAGGCTGCGTTGTCGTCCAGGGTCACCTTGCCATCGAGGGCGACGACGTCGCCTGCGCCGGTCAGCACGAGAGGGTTGACCTCGACGAGCGTCGCGTCCTCGCCCGTGTAGACGGCGTAGAGCTTGACGAAGACCGGGGCGACCTTGTCGACGAGCTCGGCGGGGAACTTCGCGGCGACCGCGATCTCCGTCGCCTTCTCGGGCGTGATGCCGGTGGCGGGGTCGACCTCGATGCGGGCGAGCGCCTCGGGGCGCTCGACGGCCAGCTCCTCGATCTCCATGCCGCCCTCGTAGGAGGACAGCGAGAGGTAGGAGCGGTTGGAGCGGTCGAGCAGGACCGAGAAGTAGAACTCCTGCTTGATGTCGGCACCCTCGGCGACCATCACCCGCTTGACGGTGTGGCCCTTGATGTCGAGGCCGAGAATCGACTGCGCGGCGGCGAACGCGTCGTCGGGGGTCTTCGCGACCTTGACGCCGCCAGCCTTGCCGCGGCCGCCCACCTTCACTTGCGCCTTGACGACGGTGACGCCGCCGAGCGTCTCCGACGCGGCGCGCACCTCTTCCGGGGTGTCTGCGATGATGCCCCGGAGCACCGGGACCTCGTATTTCTCAAACAGGTCTCGGGCCTGGTACTCGTACAGATCCACTGTGTTCCATCTCTCTCGACGTCGAGACAATTGCCGGGGTCACTCTACTCCGGCCAGGCGAGCGGCCGGCGATGTCGGGGGCCGCTAGGCGGTGGCGAGTGCTCCATGCGCGAAGCGCTGCCAGGCCTCGAAGCCGCCTTCGAGATCCGCCACGTCGAAGCCGTTCGCCTGCAGCCAGCTCGCGGCGACCGAGGAGCGCCACCCGCTCTGGCAGTGCACAACGATCGGCCGGTCCCGCGGCAGCTCCTCCACGCGGCGCGCGAGCTGCGGCAGCGGGATGTTGACGGCGGTCGGGACGGCACCGCCGTCATGCTCGGTGGCGCTGCGCACGTCGACGACGAAAGGCGGATGCCCGGAGCCGAGCATCGCGTCGAGCCGGGGCGCCGTCACGCGCGGTGTCGGCACGAGCCGCCCGGCGGCGGACAGCTCGCCGAGCACCACTCCGTCAACCAGGCCCGCCACGCGGTCGACGCCGATGCGGCCGAGCCGCGAGACGAGCTCGACCTCGACGCCGGGCTCGGAGAAGACGATGACCAGGGGGCGGTCGAGCTCGTGGAACATGCCGACCGTCTCGGCGAAGCGCCCGACGAGCGGGACTCCCAAGGAGCCCGGCAGATGGCCGAGCGCGAACTCGTCCTGGCGGCGGCCGTCGAGCACGGCACCGCCGGTGGCCAGGTGGGCGCCGAGCTCCTCGACGGTGAGGTGCCGGCGCGCGGCATCCGTCGTGAACAGGGCGTGGCTGCGGCGATTGAGCCCCGCGTCCGCCTCGAAGTACACCGGCGGCACGGCCTGGCCGTTCGTGAGGTAGTCGACGAACTCCTCGACCGGCATCGGCAGGCAGGCCGGGTTCGATGCCCGCTCGGCGCCGATGGTCGACGAGCGCTCCGTGGAGATGTTCCGGCCGCAGGCGCTGCCGGCCCCGTGGGCGGGCCAGACGCGCACCGCGTCGGGCAGCCCCATGAGCTTGCGCTGGATCGTGTCGTGCTGCTCGACCGCGAGCTCCAGCGGGTCGGCGCCGAAGCTCGCCTGCAGGTCGACACGGCCGATGTCGCCGACGAAGAGGGCGTCGCCCGTGAGCACACCGGCCGGCGCGGCGTCAGAGGCCCGCTCGTAGACGAGCACGCTGATCGATTCGGGCGTGTGCCCCGGCGTCGTCATGATCTCGAGGGCGACGCCGTCGTCCCCGCCGAGCAGGATGCGCTCCCCGTCCGAGAGGAGCCGCGCCGCGAACTCCGGGCGGGCGCGGTCGCCGAGCCCGATCCAGGCGCCGGTGGCGGCCGCCAGCTCGAGGTGCCCGGCGACGAAGTCCGCGTGGAAGTGGGTGAGGACGACCCCGACGATCGTCAGGCCCTGGCTCGCGGCATCCGCCAGGTACTGATCGACGTCGCGCAGCGGATCCACGAGCACGGCCTGCCGCGACTCCTCGTCCGCGACGAGATATGTGGCCTGCGAGAGGCAGCCGGTGTAGTTCTGGGTCAGGATCATGCGGCGGGTCCTCTCGCAGGGGCGGCGGGGCGGCGTTGCTCGAACATTACGCGCCATTACAGTCGGCGACGGTGAACGATTGGTGAGTGCCGGATGCCGCGCCTCACTCCTCCGGCGGGATCGGATTCCGTGGGAGCTTCTTGACCCGCGGACGCCGACGGGGTCGCTCGGGGATCATCGAGCGCATCTCCTCGATCCGGCCCCAGCACAGCAGCCGGTCCTCGGCCTCGAGCCGGTGGTCGAACGACGGGTTCGGGATGACGGCGGTGCCGCGGTGCAGCGTCAGCACGGTGATGTCGCGCTCGCGCAGGCCGGACTCGCCGATCGACTTCCCGACGAGGTCGGCATCGCCGTGCACCACGAGCTCCGCGACGCCGTAGCCGGTGGAGACCGCCAGCCGCTCGCGCACGTCGATCTGCGGGAAGGCGACCTGGTTCGCGATGTAGTCGATGATGGCGCCCGCGACGTCCAGCTTCGTGGCCGTCTCGATGCCCTCCAGGCCCGGCGAGGAGTTGACCTCCATCACGAGGGGCCCCTCATCGCTCTCCAGCATGTCGACGCCGGCGACCTTGAGGCCCATGATCTGCGCGGCACGCACGGCGGCGTGCGCGTAGTCCTCGTCGAGCTCGACCCGTTCGACGGTGCCGCCGCGGTGCACGTTCGAGCGGAACTCCCCGCCCAGGGCGGTGCGCCGCATGGCCGCGACGACGCGGTCGCCGACCACCAGGGCGCGTACGTCCCGCCCGCGCGACTCCCCGATGAAGCGCTGGATCAGCACGTTCTGCCGCGCCGACTGCAGCGTCTCGATGATCGCCTCGGCGACCTTCATCTCCGGCGCGAGGATCACCCCGATCCCCTGCGTCCCCTCGAGCAGCTTCACGACGACGGGGGCGCCGCCCACCCGCTCGATCGCCGGCACCACGTCGGCCCGGTTGCGCACGAAGGTGGTCGGCGGCATCGCCACGCCGTGCCGGGACAGGATCTGGTTGGCGCGCAGCTTGTCGCGCGAGTTGCTGATGCCGCTGGCCGTATTCGGCGTGTAGATGTCCATCTGCTCGAACTGGCGCACGACGGCCGTGCCGTAGTACGTGATCGAGTTGCCGATGCGGGGGATGATCGCGTCGTACTCCGACAGCGGGCGGCCTCGGTACTGCAGGTCCGGCTCCTCCGTGGAGAGGTCGATCGCGAAGCGGAGGGTGTCGAGCACCTTCGGCTGGTGCCCCCGCACCTCGGCGGCGGCGCGAAGCCGCTGCGTGCTGTAGCTGCGCGGCGCGCGCGACAAGATGGCGATCTTCACACGGGTTCCTGTTGGATGGAGGACATGGCCACCCGACATCCAACACCCGACGTGGTCGGATGGCGAGAGTGGGTCGGGCTTCCGGGCCTCGGCGTCGAGTGGGTCAAGGCGAAGGTCGACACCGGGGCGCAGACCTCCGCGCTCCACGCCTTCGGTTTGCGCGAGTTTACTCGGGACAGCGCGACCTGGGTGCGCTTCGAGGTCCACCCCTGGCAGCGCAGCGCGAGCGACGGCGTGCAGGTCGAGCTCCCGGTGCATGATCACCGCCGCGTGCGCAGTTCGTCCGGGCATCTCGAGGAGCGCGTTGTGGTGCTGATCGAGCTGCGGATGCTGGATCGCACCCTCCCGGTCGAGGTCACGCTCACCCGCCGCGACGCGATGGGGTTCCGTCTGCTCGTGGGCCGCGAAGCGTTGCGCCGGGGCTTCGTCGTCGACCCGTCCGCCTCCTACCGCGGCGGGAAGCCCCCGAAGCCGGTGCGCCGGGCGAACAAGGAGCCGGCCTGAGCGGCCCGTCTCACAGCTTCTCGATCGGGGCGATCTTGATCAGCAGCTTCTTGAAGCCCGCCTGCTCGAACTGGACGTGGGCGATGCGCTTGGCACCGTCGCCCGTGACGTCCTGCACCCGGCCCTCGCCGAAGTCGACGTGGCGGATGCGATCGCCCGGCGCCAGCTCGAGACCGCTGTTGTCGCGCACCTGCCCGGTGACCTTGTTGGCCCACTCGGTCTTCGGGCGGGACAGCAGCGCGGCGGTGGCGGCGGCACGCTCGGAGCCGAAGCCGGGCCGCTTGGCGTTGAGCGCGCGCGACTGCGAGCCCCCGCGGCCGTTGGCCGCCCCCGGCGACTGCCGCCAGTCGACGAGCTCCACCGGGATCTCCTGCAGGTAGCGGCTCGGCATCGCGACCGTCGTGTCGCCGTACTGCGAGCGGGTCATCGCGAGCGAGAGGTAGAGACGCTTGCGAGCGCGGGTGATGCCGACGTAAAACAGCCGCCGCTCCTCCGCCAGGCCACCGGGCTCGTTCGCCGACATGCGGTGCGGGATCAAGTCCTCTTCGACGCCGGTCAGGAACACGGCGTCGTACTCGAGGCCCTTGGCGGTGTGCAGCGTCATGAGCGAGACGGTGCCGCTCGCGTCGTCGAGCTCGTCGGCCGCCGCCACGAGCGCCGTCTCGGTGAGGAAGTCGGTGAGGGTGCCGCCCGGGTTGTTGCGGGCGAACTCCTTCGTGACGGAGATCAGCTCCTCGACGTTCTCGGCGCGCGCCTCGTCCTGCGCGTCGCGGGAGAGCCGCAGCGCGTCGAGCAGCCCCGAGCCGGACAGCAGGTGGGTCAGCACCTCGTGCACCGGGCGCACGCCGACCGCGTTGGCCGGGTCGGCCGGGTCGGCGTTGCCCGGGGCGATCATGGCCGCCGTCTCGTCGAGCAGCGCGGACAGTGCGGTGATCGCGGCGGTCACCTTGGGGCCCAGACCGAGATCGGATGCCGCGCGCATCGCCTCGCGGAAGGAGATGCCGTTGTCCTCCGCGAAGGTGCGCAGCTGCGTCTCGGTCGCCGGGCCGATGCCGCGCTTCGGCGTGTTCAGGATGCGCCGTAGCGCGAGCTCGTCGTTGGGGTTCGCGACGGAGATGAGGTACGCCATCGCGTCCTTGATCTCGGCGCGCTCGTAGAACTTGGTGCCGCCCATGATGCGGTACGGCACGGCGGAGCGGATGAAGATCTCCTCCAGCGCACGGGTCTGCGAGTTGGTGCGGTAGAAGACGGCCATCTGGTTGTAGGCCATGCCGTCGCGGTGCAGCTTCTCGATCTCGTCGGCGACGAACTGCGCCTCGTCGTGCCCGGAGTAGCCCGTGTAGCCGACGATCTTCTCGCCGTCGCCGGTGTCGGTCCACAGATTCTTCGCCTTGCGGTCGAAGTTGTTGCTGATCACGGCGTTCGCCGCGGACAGGATGTTCTGCGTCGAGCGGTAGTTCTGCTCGAGCAGCACGACCTTCGCCCCGGGGAAGTCGTGCTCGAACTCCGTGATGTTGCGGATGTCGGCGCCGCGGAAGGCGTAGATGGACTGATCGGAGTCGCCGACGACGGTGAGCGAGGCACCGGGGATGCGCCCGCCGGGCTCGGTCAGCCCGTCCACGTACAGCCCCTCGGCCTTGAGCTCGGCGACCAGGTGCGGCTCGACGGGCTTCGTCAGCTCGCGGATGAGCGAATACTGGGCGTGGTTCGTGTCCTGGTACTCGTCGACGAGGACGTGCCGGAAGCGGCGCTGATAGCTCGCCGCGATGCGCGGGAACGCGCGGAACAGGTACACCGTCTGACCGATGAGGTCGTCGAAGTCGAAGGCGTTCGCCGCGCGCAGCGCCCGCGTGTACTCGCGGAAGATCTGCAGGAACACCTGCTCGGCCGGGTCGTCGCGGTTCGCGCTGCGCGCGTAGGAGTCGTAGTCCTCGAGCTCGTTCTTGAGCTTCGAGATCTTGGCCGCGGCGCTGCCGGGGGTGAAGCCGAACGCGTCCGCCTCGCGCTCCTTGATGATGCGCTTGAGCAGGGCGCGCGTGTCGCCCGAGTCGTAGATCGTGAAGTTCTCGGTGAAGCCGAACGCCTTCGCCTCGCGCCGCAGGATGCGGACGCAGGCCGAGTGGAAGGTCGAGATCCACATCCCCTCCGACGCCTGGCCGAGCAGCCCTTCGACGCGCTCGCGCATCTCGCTCGCAGCCTTGTTCGTGAAGGTGATCGCGAGGATCTGGCTCGGCCACGCCTCTCGCCCGCCGATGAGGCTCGCGATGCGGTGGGTCAGCACGCGGGTCTTGCCCGAGCCGGCGCCCGCGACGATGAGCAGCGCGTTGCCGCGGTACGTCACCGCCTCGCGCTGCTGCGGGTTGAGGCCGGCCAGCAGGGCCTCGTCGGCACCGCCGAGCCCTGAGCGCGGGCCGACGGACCCCTCGACGATGAGAGGGGTCCCGTTCCCGGAGAAGCCGAGTCGATCGGATGCGTGCGCGTCGGTCATTGCCTCAACAGTCTAGATTCCGGCACCGACACGGAGTCCCGCACGGCGCGGACGGGCGCCCGCCTCTGGTCGGTGCTACTGGCCGATCGCGTCGTCAGCGGCCTTATTGTCGCGGCACGCATTAGACCCCGGTGATGACATCGGGAAGAGGCATCCGCCCAATCAATGCAGGGCGTCGCGCACCACGATCGCGAGGTCCGGATGGTCGGCGAAGACCCCGTCGACGCCGGAGGCCATGAGGGTACGGAACTCCTGCTGCCAGTGGCCGAATGCGCCCTTCCCGCCCTCCGTGCGGAAAGGGGCCGAGAGGAACGCGTTCTCGGGCCGCAGCGTCCACGTGAAGACGGCGAGGCCGACCGCGTGGGCGCGGTCGACGAGGTCCGTCGTGCCGCCCTCGGCCGCCGGTTCCAGCAGCAGCGCCTTCTCGACGCTGATCCCGTCGATCGCGTCGAGGCCCTGCGTCGCCGCGAGCCGGTACAGCCCGACCTCGCTGATCTGCTCGGCATAGCTCATCGCGTCGGCGCCGTCGCGGGCGACGAGGTCGTATGGGGCGCCCTCCGCCTCGATCAGGTAGACGCGGTTGCCCCGGATGCCGCGCTCGCGCACCTTCCGCAGGACGCTCTTCTCGAACGACTCGATGATGAGCCGGCCGGGCTCGTCCTGCCAGCCGACGGACTGCACGACGTCGGCGAACAGCTCGTCGAGCGGCAGGCCGATCGACTCGAAGTAGCTCGCGTGCTTGATCTCGGCGACGATGCCGATCTCGCGGTCCGCGGTCTCGGCGAGGTGGTCGACGAGGTCGAACAGGTGAGACAGCTTGAGGATCGGATGCTGGTTGTCGAAGCTCGCGCTCGCCTGGCGCAGCGCGCCGAGGCGCTCCCGGGCGCGCAGCGTGGCGAGCTCGTCCCACGTGAAGTCCTCGGTGAACCAGCCCGTCAGCTCGCGCCCGTCGATCTGCTTGGTGGTGCGCAGATGCGCGAACTCCGGCCGCACGGCGACATCGGTCGTGGTGGAGATCTCGTTCTCATGGCGCAGCACGAGGACGCCGTCCTTCGTCGCGACGATGTCCGGCTCGACGAAGTCGGCGCCGAGCTGGAAGGCGAGCTCGTAGGCCTGCCGGGTGTGCTCCGGCCGGTATCCGCTCGCGCCGCGGTGCCCGATCACGAGGGGGGAGGCGTGCTGGCGCATGCCGGTGATCCTAACGAGCGCGTGTTCCCGGAGTGTGACGTTCTCAGCGCCCGGTCAGCCCGGTCGCCCGCGCGGGCGTCCTTGGCGATCTCAAAGGCCATTGCCAGCTACGGTGTCGTAGGCCCCGACTACCGTGTGTTTATGGCAGCTTCCAACAACCCGGCCCTGAACCGAGTCCCCGCGTTCCGCGCCGGTGGGGTTCCCCAGCCGGTCGACGCGGCCACGGTCGGCACCGGCCCCGATCTCGAGACGCTCTTCAACTCCCGCAGCGCGGGCGCGGGCGAGACGGGGCGGATGACCTACGAGGACACCGTCCTCAAGACCGTCCTCCTCTTCGCCGTGCTGCTCGCCGCGGGCGTCGTCGCCTGGTACGTCCCGGCGCTTACGCTGATCGGCGGTATCGCCGGCCTGGTGCTCGGGCTCGTGAACTCCTTCAAGCGCCGCCCGTCCGCCGCGCTGACGATCGCGTACGCCGCGGCTGAGGGCCTCTTCCTCGGCGGCATCTCGCACATCTTCGAGCAGACCTTCTTCGGCGGCATCGTCGTGCAGGCCGTGGTCGCCACCGTCGGCGTCTTCGGCGTGATGCTCGCCCTGTTCGCGAGCGGCAAGGTGCGCGCCTCGGGGCGGATGACGAAGATCTTCCTCGGTGCCCTGATCGGCTACGCGGTCTACAGCCTCATCAACGTCGGGCTCATGGTGTTCGGCGGCGTCTCCAGCGACCTCGCCTTCGGGCTCAACTCGATGACCTTCATGGGCATCCCGCTCGGCCTCATCGTCGGTATCCTCGCGGTGCTGATGGGCGCCTACTCGCTCGTGCTCGACTTCGAGTTCATCAAGAACGGCGTGCAGAACCGGGCGCCGCGCGCCTACGGCTGGCAGGGTGCCTTCGGCCTCATGGTCACGCTCGTGTGGCTGTACGTCGAGTTCCTGCGCCTCTTCGCGATCCTGAGCCGCAACTAGCGGGCAGGCCAAGGGCCCGGTTCCTTCGGGAGCCGGGCCTTTTCGCGTCCCGCGCTCCGGTCCCTTCCACCGCCTCACGCACGCCGGCCACCGCCTCACGCACGCCGGCCACCGCCTCGCGCACGCCGGCCACCGCCTCGCGCACGCCGGCTGGACACGTGCGTGCGCGTCGGCGCGTGCACCTGTCCATCCGGCACGCACACGTCCGTCGCGCGCCCATCCGGCACGCACACGTCCGGCACACGCGCGTGTCTACCCGGCGTGAACGAGTTCCTCGGCATAGGCGCGGGCGGCGCGTCCGTAGCGCGGCAGGTGCGGGGCGAGCGCCGTCAACGCCACGGAGAGCGCCGCGGCCGGGCGCCCTGCGCTGTGCAGCGCGAGCGCGAGGAACGCCGCCGGGGCGGCGCCGAGCTCGGGGGCTTCGAGCGCACCCAGCAGCGCCACCGCCTCCTCAGCCTCGCCGAGATTGCGCAAGGTGCTCGCGAGCTGCAGGGTCACCTGGTGCGCCCGTTCGGGGTCGAGCCCCGCGGCGAGCGCCGCGCGGTACGGCCCGACGGCCTCGCGCTCCAGCCCGAGCGAGTCGTGCACACCGCCCCACTCGGCGAGGGCGACCGCATCGCCAGGGGGACGCTCCGCGACGAGAGCGCGCATCCGGGCCAGGCATCCGTCGGGGTCGCTGCCGTTGAAGTCGGACCAGAACGCGTCCACCCGCACCTGCCAGTCGTCGATTTCGCTCATGTCCCCACCCTGCCCGGCGCGACCTGGTCGTCGCAAACGCACGGTGCCCGCAGCCGACGCCGTGTCGTGCACGCCGGACGGACACGCGCACGCGCCACCGCGCACGCAGGTGTCGATCCGGCGTGCACGGGCGCGACAGCGCCCCGCCTCAGCCCAGCTCCCGCAGCTTGCCCTCGAGCACGGCCCGCTCCCGCACGTTCCCGGTCAGCTCGGTCGCCCGCGCGAACTCCTCGCGCGCCTCCGCCGCCCGGCCCAGCCGGACCAGCAGCTCGCCGCGGACGCTCGGCAGCAGACCGTAGCCGGCGAGCCTCCCCTCCGCCATGAGCCCGTCGACGATCCGCAGCGCGGTGGCGGGGCCCTCCGCCATCGAGACCGCGACGGCCCGGTTCAGCTCGACGACGGGCGACGGCGCGATCCGCCCCAGCGCTTCGTACAGCAGGACGATGCGACCCCAGTCGGTGTCGGCGACGGATGCCGCGGTGTCGTGGCACTCGGCGATGGCGGCCTGCAGCCCGTAGGGGCCGCGGCCCCGGCCGAGCGCGTCGGCGCGGGCCAGAGCACGCCGACCCCGGTCGATCAGAACACGATCCCAGCGGGTGCGGTCCTGATCGGCGAGCAGCACGGGGTCGCCGTTCGCGTCGAGCCGGGCGGGGAAGCGGGCGGCGAGGAGCTCCATCAGCGCGACGAGTCCGTGCGCCTCCGGCTCCCGCGGCACGAGGGCGGCGAGCACCCGCGCGAGCCGCAGCGCCTCCCGGGCGAGATCGGCCCGCATCCACGCGTCGCCGGCCGCGGCCGCGTACCCCTCGTTGAAGATCAGGTACAACACAGAGAGGACGGCAGACAGCCGCCGCGGGTACTCCTCGCGAGACGGCACCTCGAACGGCACCGCGGCGGCGGCGAGCGTCCGTTTCGCGCGCACGATGCGCTGCTGCACGGTCGCGGTCGGCACGAGGAACGCGCGCGCGATCTCCTTGGTCGTGAGGCCGCCGACCGTGCGCAGGGTGAGGGCGATGGATGCCTCGCGGGCGAGCACCGGGTGGCAGGCGATGAAGACGAGACGCAGCACGTCGTCGTCGATCGCGTCGGGGTCCCAGGGCGGGGCGCTGGCATCCACCGCCTCGTCGAGCTCGCGGGCGAGCGCCGCATAGCGCTCGTCCTGCCGGGCGGCGCGACGCCAGCCGTCGATCGCCCGTCGCTTGCCGACGGCGACGAGCCACGCGCCGGGGCTGGCCGGCACGCCGTGCGCCGGCCAGCCCGCGAGCGCCTCGGCGAGGGCCTCCTGCGCGAGGTCCTCCGCGAGTGCGAAGTCGCCCGTGTAGCGGGTGAGCGTCGCGACGATACGCGCGGACTCGATGCGCCAGACCGCCTCGACGGCGCGGCGGGCGGATGCCTCGGCAGGCGGCGCCTCGGCCGAAGCCTCCTCGGCACGGGCGTCCTCGGCCGACGGCTCCTCGGCCGACGACTCCTCAGCCACAGGCATCCGCCGCCCTCACTGCAGCCCCTGGGCGCGCCACTCCTCGTCCTTCTGCACCCATTCGTTGTCGGCCGGGAAGTCCTCCGGCCCGGTCACACGGCGCACCTCGAGGCGGTTCCCGGGGGCCAGCGGGGCGCGCTTGGCCCACTCGGCCGCCTCCTCGATGGTCGGGACCTCGAGCATCCAGAACCCGTTGAACAGCTCCTTCGTCTCGCCGTAGGGGCCGTCGGAGACGACCGGCGGCGTCTGCGCGAAGTCGACGATGAGACCGGGCTCGGGGGCGAGACCGTCGCCGCCGACCATCACGCCGGCTTTGATCATCGACTCGTTGTAGCGCCCCATCGCCTCGATGACCGCGGCGAAGTCGGCCTGCTCCGACGCGGCTATCGCGGCGTCGGTGGCCCGCATGATGAGCATGAACTTGGGCATGTCAGTCCTCCTCGCTCCGCGCGTCGATCTTCGCGGCCTGGCGCCGGATGAGCTCTTTGCGCCACTCGACCTCGCGACGGATCCACTCGTTGTCCTGCGGGAACTCGTCGATCGCCGGGACCCGCCGGATCTCCGTCTTCACCCCCGGGCCGGCCGGGATCTTGAGCGCCCACTCGATCGCCGCGTCCCGCGACGGGACATCGATGATCCAGTAGCCGTTGAAGAGCTCCTTGCTCTCGCCGTAGGGGCCGTCGGTGACGACGGGCGGCGTCGCCGTGTAGTCCACGACGGCGCCGAGCGCAGGGTCCTCGAGGCCCTCCGCTGCGACGAGGACCCCGGCGTTGAACAGCTCTTCGTTGAACCTGCCCATCGTCGCGATCATCGCGTCGAAGTCCATGCCCGCCTCGGCCATGGCCTGCTGCGCCGCCGCCTCATCGGCGGTGCGCATGATCAGCATGTATGTGCTCATGTGTGCGTCTCCTTCATCGGCGGGTCGCCCTTCACGACCCTTCCACCGATGCGTCGAACGGGGAAGGCCGAGATCGACACCGCGGCCCGGATCTTCCCGGGCTTTTTTCCCGCATCGGCTGCGCGCCGCGCGGACGCGCGGGAGCGTGCGTGAGTGACGACCGGCAAGTGGCGACCGGCGACGGATGGTGCGGAGAAAGACCGGCGAGGAACCGGCGACGGGCCGGCGACGGACCTACGACGAATCGGCCATGGCTGGGTTCCGGCGCCGCGGCCCGGGACGGGCCGCGGGAATAGGCGCGCGGGGGCCAGAAATGGCCCCCGCTTTACGCGCCTATTCCCACTCGATCGTGCCCGGCGGCTTCGAGGTGACGTCGAGCACGACCCGGTTCACGTCCGGCACCTCGTTGGTGATGCGGTTCGAGATCCGGGCGAGGACGTCGTAGGGCAGCCGGGTCCAGTCGGCGGTCATGGCGTCCTCCGACGACACCGGCCGCAGCACGATCGGATGCCCGTAGCTGCGCCCGTCGCCCTGCACGCCCACCGAGCGGACATCCGCAAGCAGCACCACGGGGCACTGCCAGATCTCGCCGTCGAGCCCGGCGGCGGTCAGCTCGGCCCGGGCGATCGCGTCGGCCGCGCGCAGCGTCTCGAGGCGCTCACGGTTGACGGCGCCGACGATGCGGATGCCGAGGCCGGGGCCCGGGAATGGCTGGCGCCCCACGATCTCCTCCGGCAGGCCGAGCTCGCGGCCGATCGCGCGCACCTCGTCCTTGAACAGGGTGCGCAGCGGCTCGACGAGTTCGAAGTCGAGGTCCTCCGGCAGGCCGCCGACGTTGTGGTGGCTCTTGATGTTCGCGGTGCCCGTGCCGCCGCCGGACTCGACGACGTCGGGGTAGAGGGTGCCCTGCACGAGGAACTTCACGGGCTCGGCGCCCGCCGCCGCGGCCTCGGCGACGAGGTCGGCCTGCGCGCGCTCGAAGGCGCGGATGAACTCGCGCCCGATGATCTTCCGCTTCGTCTCCGGGTCGGTGACTCCGTCGAGCTCGCGCAGGAAGACGTCCGCCGCATCGACGGTGATGAGCCGGATGCCCGTGGCCGCCACGTAGTCGCGCTCGACCTGCTCGCGCTCCCGCGAACGCAGCAGGCCATGGTCGACGAAGACGCAGGTGAGCTGATCGCCGACCGCGCGGTGCACGAGCGCCGCCGCGACCGCGGAGTCCACACCGCCCGAAAGCCCGGCGATGACCCGGGCGCTGCCGACCTGCGCGCGGATGCGCGCCACCTGCGTCTCGATGACGTTCTCGCTGTTCCACTCGGCGGGGATGCCGGCGGCACGGTGCAGGAAGTTCTCGATGACCGCCTGGCCGTACTGCGAGTGCTTGACCTCGGGGTGCCACTGCACGCCGTAGAACTTCCGCTCGTCGCTCGCGAAGGCCGCCACCGGCGTCGAGGAGGTCGAGGCGAGCACCTCGAAGCCCTCCGGCGCCTTCGCGACCGAGTCGCCGTGGCTCATCCACGCGATCTGCTCCCCCGGCTGGCCGGCCAGCAGCGTGCCGGACGCGGACACCGAGACGTCCGTCGCCCCGTACTCGCGCCGACCGGTCTGGGCGACTTCGCCGCCGAGCGCCTGCGCCATGACCTGGAAGCCGTAGCAGATGCCGAGCGTGGGCACACCGAGCTCGAACACCGCAGCGTCGAACGCGGGCGCGCCCTCCTCGTACACGGAGGACGGCCCGCCGGAGAGGATGATGCCGGCCGGGTTCTTCGCCGCGACCTCGGCGGCCGTGATCGTGTGCGGCACGATCTCGGAGTAGACGGATGCCTCGCGCACGCGGCGTGCAATCAGCTGCGCGTACTGCGCCCCGAAGTCGACGACGAGGACCGGCCGGTTCTCGGAATCCGTGGCGCTAATCGTTTCCTCCTGTGGTGGGGGCGGGCGTGGTGGGTGCCGCTCGGGTGGGGGCGGGCGCTTTCGCGGCCAGGTACGTCCTGACCTGCTTGGTGATGATGCCCTCGACGATGAAGGACATGAAGGGGACGACGCCGCCCAGTGCGATCTGCACGAACTTCGTGAACGGCATCCGCATCAGGCTCCACAGCCGGAAGTCGGCGAAGAGGTAGACCACATACAGCCAGCCGTGCACGATCAGAACCGCGATGGAGATGTTGACGCCCTTCAGATAGGGGTCGGTCGCGGGGTTCACGGGCGGGAAGGACAGGAGCGCATGGCCCGGCTGGAAGGCGTAGACCCAGTGCCCGAAGCCGTACTTGACGACCATCTCGGCGCACAGCAGCAGCAGCATCACACCGGTGATCCACGCCGTGACCTGGTAGAGCCGCAGCGCCGCCGGCACCTTGGGCAGATCGGCCGGCCGCGGGCGGGAGCCCTTGACGCTGCGCAGCTGCTCCCAGAGGCGGGTGAGGTACGAGCCCTCTTCGGCGGAAGACGTGGCCTGCGGCATGGTTGTCAGTCTACTTTCTCGGGTTCTGGGCTGTTCTCCTCGTCGGACTCCAGGAGGTCCTCCGTCTCCCGCTCCCAGGCGTCGCGGGCGAGGCGGTACCAGAGGTAGACGGCGAAGCCCGCGAACACCGCCCACTCGGCGGCGTAGAACGCGTTGAGCCAGTCGATCGAGCGCTGCTGGAGCGGCGGCGGGGAGTAGATCGCGTCGAGCTCCTGCGGGACGTCGGTGCGCGCGACGAGGTAGGCCTCGAAGATCCGCGGGTTCGGCCCCAGCCCGGACCACAGGTTGACCAGGGTCGCGATCGAGAGATCCTTCATAACGGGCGGATTGCCGTCTTCGCTGTCCTCCGGCTGCTCGGGCGGCTCGGTGGGCAGGATGCGACCGGTGAGGTCCAGGTGTTCGGGGCCGGATGCCTCGAGCTGCCGCTGCGCATCGAGGGCGGCCGTGCGGCTGCGCGTGAAGCCCCGCGCGACGGCGAGCTCGGCACCGGCATCCGGCCCCTCGCTCACGGTCGTGTGCGCGACGACCCACCAGCCGGTCTGCCCGTCGTTGTCGCGGCCCTGCAGCAGCACGTAGTCCGCGGGCACGGTGTCGACGGTGACCGTCGCGAGCTGGCCGACCCGCTTGTCGGCGATGGCCTTCCCGGGTGTGAGCACCTGATCGAGCGGATGCGTCGTCTCGGTGATCTGCGGCCCGACCTGCCGCGCCTCCACGGCCCGAGTGAGCTGCCACTTCCCGAGATAGGCGAACGCGGCGGCGACCACGAGGGCGATCACGAGCACGCCGATCCAACGGGGTCGGCGCATGACCTGGAGGAGCGTCAGGTCGCCGGGATGGTGGGCGTGATCAGAGATCGTCGGTTCGCTTCCGTGAGTCGGTGTCGGTTTCCAGCATCGCCTCATCGACCAGCGGGTCGAGCAGCGTGTGCCGCCTCCTATTCGACTCCCTCTCCTCCTCCGGAAGCTGGGAGTCCGCCGTCTGCGCCACCGCCCCCTGCGCGCGCCGGGTCACGAAGGCGCTGATGCGCTCCGAGTTGGAGGCCAGCAGCGGGCCGACGACCGCCATCACGAGCACGTAGAGCCCCGCGAAGGGCGTCAGCTTGGGGTTGAGGCCGGCGCCCGCCGCCAGGGTGGCGAGGATGAGCGTGAACTCGCCGCGGCTGACGAAGATCGCCGCGATGTTGATGCCCGCCGCATGGCCCATCTGGTTGAACCAGGCGATGAGCAGGCCGGAGGCGTAGCTGACGACCACCGTGCCGGCGGCGGCGATCACGACCTCCCAGACCACCTGCCCGAACTCGTGCACGTTGAGTGAGAGGCCGAAGTTGAGGAAGAAGAACGCCGCGAACACGTCGCGCAGCGGCTCCGAGATGCGCTCGACCTTCGGCGCGTGCCTGGTCGTGCCGAACAGCAGGCCGATGAGGAAGGCGCCGATCGCGTCGGTGACGCCGGTGAGCTCGCCGATGCCGGCGAACAGCAGCGCCATGCCGAAGAACAGCAGCGTGAACAACTCGTCGTCGCGCACCCGCAGCAGCCACTCGATCTGCTTCCGGGCGAAGCGGGCGATGAGGAACATGATGACCAGGAAGGCCGCGGCGATCCCGAGTTGGATCACGATGGCCCAGACATCCGTCTTGCCCGCCAGCACGACCGAGACGATCGCGAGGTACACCGCGACGAAGATGTCGCCGAAGACGGTCACGCCGAGGATCGCCGGGGTCTCCGGGTTGGCCAGGCGCCGCAGCTCGATGAGCAGCTTGGTGATGATCGCGCTCGACGAGGTGCCGACCATGCCCGCGATGATGAGCGCCTCGCGCGGCCCCCAGCCGACGAGCGCGCCGAACATCCAGCCGAGTCCGACGTTGAGCACGATGTAGGAGCCGCCCGAGATGAGCAGCTTGCCCGCGTTGGAGAAGAACTCGTCCTGGTCGAACTCGAGCCCCAGGTTGAACAGCAGCAGGATCAGGCCGAAGACGGCGACCAGCTCGACGTCGGCCGAGCGGAAGCTGATCGGGAAGATCTCGGTGTGCGGGCTCGCGAGCAGCCCGACGATCATGTAGACGGGGATGGCGGGCAGGCCCACCCGCTTGGCCAGACGCCCCAGGACGTAGGCGATGACGAACAGGATGCCGAGGATGATCAGGTCGTCACCGATGGAGGAGTGTCCACCCGCCCCGGTGTCCGCGGCTAAGGGGGCGAGCGCGGCGGCGACGCGCACGCTCACTGCCCTGGCGGCGCGTCGGCGAGCGCTTGGCGGGCGGCCACCGTGCCCGTGCGGAAGAAGGCGAAGGCCTTGGCGACCTTCTCGGGACTGCCGGCGACGACGAGTGTGTCACCGGGGAAGACTTTGAACTCGGGCCCCGGGCCGGGGTTCGCCGAGTCGCCGCGCACGACGGCGACGACGGTGAGCCCGACGAGGCCGTGGTCGGCTGGGGCGCCGAGCGGCTGGCCGGCGATGTGGTCGTCGTAGTCGACCGTGAACCAGTCGATCGACAGGCCGGGGATCTGGTCGAGCGCCGAGAGCGACTCCGTGATCTGGGTGCCGCCGAGCAGCTCGGCGAGGGTGTGCGCCTCGTCCTCGTTCAGGCGCAGGCTGACCTTCGTGACATCGGCGCTGTCCGCGTCGTCACTGAAGGTGATCAGGTCGCTCGCGCCGCTGCGATGGGCGATGACTCCGACCTTGCCCCCGTCTTCGGCGAGAAAGGTGTGCAGCACGCCCACTCCGGGCAGCTTGACCCGTCGTACGTCGACCATTGCTCGCGCT
The DNA here is from genome assembly GCA_036398375.1 of Gryllotalpicola sp. Lineage (GTDB taxonomy): Bacteria > Actinomycetota > Actinomycetes > Actinomycetales > Microbacteriaceae > Gryllotalpicola. Next base: position 38,053 of record DASWPQ010000022.1, on the reverse strand, counting down.
CTCTCCCCATCGGAAACCTCGGTACTTCCAGCTTAAGCGCTGTGTGCACCGAGCGGCCGGATGCCGCGTGCCGGACCCGCGTCCCTCCGCGATGCGGTGCTGAGACGATCCGCCACCACGCGACACTATCCGAGTATGAGCGATTCAGCGTCGGTTCGGCGGCGTCAGCGCACCGGGTACGGCGCGACGACGACCTCGACGCGCTGGAACTCCTTGAGGTCCGAGTAGCCCGTGGTCGCCATCGAGCGGCGCAGCGCGCCGATCAGGTTGGCGGTGCCGTCGGCGACGGATGCCGGACCGTACAGCACCTCCTGCAGGGAGCCGACCGTGCCCACCTGCACGCGGTGGCCGCGGGGCAGCTCGGGGTGATGCGCCTCGGCGCCCCAGTGCCAGCCGCCGCCCGGCGCCTCGGAGGCCCGCGCGAGCGCGGTGCCGAGCATCACGGCATCCGCCCCGCACGCGATCGCCTTGACGACGTCGCCGGAGGTGCCGAGCCCGCCGTCGGCGATGACGTGTACGTAGCGGCCGCCCGACTCGTCCAGATAGTCGCGGCGCGCGCCGGCGACGTCGGCCACCGCGGTGGCCATGGGAGCGTGGATACCGGTGACGACACGCGTCGTCGAGGCCGCCCCGCCGCCGAAGCCGACGAGCACCCCGGCCGCGCCGGTGCGCATGAGGTGCAGCGCCGCCGTGTAGGTGGCGGCCCCGCCGACGATGACCGGCACGTCGAGCTCGTAGATGAATTTCTTCAGATTGAGAGGCTCGCGCTGCTTGGCGACGTGCTCGGCGCTGACCGTCGTGCCGCGGATGACGAAGAGGTCGACCCCGGCCGCGAGCACCGTCTCATAGAACTGCTGGGTGCGCTGCGGGCTGAGCGCACCGGCGACGGTGACGCCGGCGGTGCGGATCTCCGCGAGCCGGTCGCGGATCAGCTCGGCCTTCACGGGCTCGGCGTAGATCTGCTGCATCCGCTGCGTGGCGCTCTCGCTCGGCAGGGAGCGCAGCTCGGCGAGCAGGGGCTCCGGGTCCTCGTAGCGGGTCCAGAGACCCTCGAGGTCGAGCACCCCGAGACCGCCCAGCCGACCGATCTCGATCGCGGTCGCGGGCGAGACGACGGAGTCCATCGGAGCGGCGAGGATCGGCGTCGCGAAGGTGAACGCGTCGATCTGCCAGGTCACACTGACGTTCTCGGGGTCGCGCGTGCGGCGGCTCGGCACGATCGCCACGTCATCGAAGGCATACACCCGGCGGGCGCGCTTGCTCGCGCCGATCTCTATCTCAGCCACAGGACGAGTTTATTGTTCTGTGCGCCGGTCCCTGCCCGGCGCACCGCAGTCGGCTCCCACAGGCGGCTCCCGCAGGCGGCTCCCGCAGGCGGCCACGTACGGCGACGGCCCGGCCGCCGCCTCGCAGAGCGTGTCACCGCGTGCATAGGCTGACCGCATGGAACCGACCGAGGCCGAGTCGATGGAGGTGCTGCGGCAGCGCACGAGCGAGAAGTGGGCGCTCTTCGACGCGGAGCATCTGCCGATGTTCGTCGCCGAGATGGACTTCCCGCTCGCCCCGCCGATCCGGCAGGCGCTGCACGCGGCGATCGACCGCGGCGACACCGGCTACCTCAACCCACGCGATCCGGGGGTCGCGGCGGCGTTCGCCGCCTTCGCGGCGGACCGCTGGGGGTGGCGTCCGCCCGTCTCAGGCATGGCCACGACGACCGACGTGAGCGTCGTCGTCGTCGAGTCGCTGCGCCGCCTCGTGAGGCCGGGCGAGGGGGTGGTCGTCATGCCGCCCGTGTATCCGCCGTTCTTCGACTTCGTCACCGAGGCGGGTGGAACCGTCGTCGAGGTGCCGCTCGCGGATGACGGCGTGGGCTGGGCGATCGACCTCGACGGGGTGGACGCCGCACTCGCGGCGGGGGCCCGCGGTGTGCTGCTGTGCAGCCCGCACAACCCGCTCGGGCTCGTGCACCCCCGCGCGCAGCTCCGTGCGCTCTCCGAGATCGTCGAGCGGCACGGGGGCTTCGTCGTGAGCGATGAGATCCACGCCCCGCTCACGCACACGGATGCCGTGTTCACCCCGTACCTCTCCGTCTCGGACGCCGCGCGGGAGCACGGCATCGCCGCCCACTCGGCGAGCAAGGCGTTCAACCTCGCGGGGCTCAAGTGCGCACTCTTCGTCACCGCCGGCGAGCGCATGACGGCGCTCGTGCGCGGCTTGCCGGAGGAGATCGTCTTCCGCACCGGCCTGTTCGGGGCGATGGCGAGCCGCGTCGGCTTCGCGGAGGGGCGCGACTGGCTCGACGGCACGATCGCGGCGCTCGAAGGCAACAGGCGGCTGCTGACGCAGCTGTTGACCGAGCGGATGCCTGCCGTCGGGTACCGCGAGCCGCGGGCGAGCTACCTCGCCTGGCTCGACTTCCGCGCCCTCGACTGGGGCGACGACCCGGCGCGCATCGCCCGGCGCCGCGGGAAGGTCGTGCTGTCGAACGGCCCGCGCTTCGGCGCACCGGGGCGCGGCTTCGCCCGCCTGAACCTCGCCTGTTCGCCGGAGCTGCTCGCCGAGGCGGTCGACCGTCTGGTGCGGGCCGCTTAGCGGCACAGACCCCGCCGAAGGCATCCGCCCCTCCCCTGAACCCGCTCGCGCACGCCGGATGGACACGCGCGTGCGCCGCCGCACCCGCGGCTGTCCATCCGGCCACGGAATGTCGTAAGAACCGTCGCAGGCCCGGGCTCCCTCCAGCCTCGCCCATGAGGATGGGGGAGTGATCCCGCCGCCCCGCCTCCTGGTCTGCCTGCTGTGGGCGACCGTGCTGGGCCCCGGTGCGGTCGCCGTGGCGGCGATCGTGGGCGCGATCCTCAGCGGGGACCCGTTCCAGCTGCTTTGGCTGGTGGTGGGCGTCTTCGTCGCTCCGGTGCTCGGCGCTGCCGTCGGCGCCGCCGGCTGGGCCGGGGCCGTCGTCGTCCGCGCGTCCGGCGCCGGGCGCTGGTGGCAGCTCCTCGGCGCCTTCGCGGGCGGGGCGATCGGCACCTACGCGCTCTACGGCGTCGTGCCGGGCTCCCCCGGCGGGCTCGGGCCCATCGCCGTCGTCTCCACCGCGGCCGGAGCCCTGGTGGCCGCGGTCGCGGTCATGCTCGAGCAGGACGGCCGCGCTCGCCCGCAGCCGCAGCGGCGGAGGCGTCGGCTGCTCGGCTGGGGGCTCGGCGCCCTCGTCGGGGGCGTCGCCTTCGGCGAGGTGACGGGCGTCCTCACCGTGGCGGCCGCGCTGCAGGCGGGCGGCGATCTGCTCGACCCGCCCTGTCACGGCCTCGGCGCCTTCGCGCAGGACGTCGGGGATCGCGCCTTCCCGCCCCGCACGCTCTGCCTCGCCGGCTCGACCGTGTACTCGACCGTCCCGCCGTGGAGCGGCCCGCTGCTCATCACGCTGCTCGCGCTCGCCGGGCTCGGCGTCTGCGCGGGCACGGGCCTGCTGCTCTGGCGGTGGCGGCTGAACCGCCGGCCGGCCTCGGGAGCCGACGTGATCGTCGTGATGCCGATCGCCGCGCGCAAACGGGCCGGCGCGGCGCGCAATATTGCGGCCGGTGTCGCGCTGCTGCTCGCCGTGCTCGCCATTGTCGTGCCGCCCGGGCTCCTCGCTCAGGCGCGGGGCACCACGGCGCTGCGCGGCGACCCCGCGGGCTACTGGGCGGTGGGAGGCTCCGACGCGATCGCGGGCCTGCTGCCCTCGCCGAACTTCACCGCGCCGGCGCGACCGCCCGCCGCGGTGCCGCCGGTCACGACACCACCGCCTACCCGGACCGCTCCGCCCGCGGCGCCCGCCACCGAGCCGCCCGCGCCCCGCAGCTCGCTGACGGAGGAGGCCCTACGCACCGCCACGGACCTCACCGTCGTGCAGACGCTGCTCGCCGTCAAGGCGAAGGGCCCCGTCACGACCGACATCACACAGGGAACCTCGACCGCCGCGGCCGAGCAGACCTGCGACGGCGGCGGGCACCTGTTCCGCTTCCAGGCGCTGGTCGAGAACGTGACCGCCCCCGACACGAACCAGGCCCTGTACGACCGCATCACGGCGGCCTGGCGCGCGGCCGGCTATCGCTCCGGCGGCGTCGCGCTCGGCACCCAGTACTACCTGCCCCCGCAGGGCGCCACGACGCTGCCGGTCGCGCGATTCAGCATCCGGGGTGTGAGCGAAGGTGTGCAGTTCAGCCTGGAGACGCTCTGCTCCTCCGACTGACGCCGGCCACCGGCATCCTCGCGTCGCCCTGCCCCGCTCGTGCACGCCGAACGGACACGTGCGCACGCGTCGGCGCACGCAGCCGCCCGTTCGACGTGCACGAGCGGGGGAAGGGCCCCGTCGCTACCGCAGCTGCGGCAGCACCTCCGACTCGAAGAGCTCGACCTGGTCGAGCGAGAACGCCGCGTGCGGGAAGTAGAAGATCGCGTAGCCGAGGCCCTTCTCGGCCATCGCCTGCAGGCGGTCGACGATCTGCGCCGGGGTGCCGACGGCGAGCGCGTTCTCGCTGCGGTACTCCTTGATGAAGCCGTCCGTCGCCTCGCCGAGGTAGGGGCGCACCCGCGCCTCGAGCGCGTCGATCTGGGCGTCGATGTCCGCCTGGGTCTCGCCCACGATGACGTTGTAGTTCGAGGAGCGCACGATCGCGTCGAAGTCGGTACCGAGCTTCTCGGTGTGCGCCTTCAGGATCTCGCTCTTGCGCGTGAAGCCCTCGGGGTCGCCCGCGAAGTTCGTGTAGCTCGCGTACTGCGCCGCGATCTTGAGGGTGACCTTCTCGCCGCCGCCGGCGATCCAGAACGGGATGCCCGGCTTCTGCAGCGGCTGCGGGTAGAACAGCGCCCCGTCGACCTGGTAATGCTTGCCGGCGAGGGTGGCCGTCCCGGTCTCCCACGCCTGCTTCATGATCTCGACGCCCTCGGCGAGGTGCTGCAGCCGCTCGGGGGCCTCGGGGAAGCCGTAGCCGTACGCGCGCCATTCGTGCTCGTACCAACCGGCACCGATGCCCATCTCGACGCGCCCACCCGAGACGATGTCGATCGTCGTGGCGACCTTCGCCAGATACGCCGGGTTGCGGTAGCTCATGCAGGTGCACATCTGGCCGAGACGGACCCGCTTCGTCGCGGCGCCGAAGGCCGACATCAGGCTCCAGGCCTCGTGGGTCGCCTGCTCGGAGGGGATCGGCACGGTGTGGAAGTGGTCGTAGACCCAGATCGACTCCCACAGCTCATTGGCGTCGGCGTGCTGGGCGATCCCGTTCATCACCGCCCACTGCTCGGCTGGGTCGATGCCCACCAGGTCGTGTCGCCATCCTTGGGGAACGAAGAGTCCGAATCTCATAGTCGGATCGTATCGATTCGAGTTAGTTCGCAACAGTTAACAGATGCCTATTGCGGGCTGCGCAAAACTCCGGTGATTTTGCGCGACGCCCGCCGTGGCACCGCGGACTTCCGCGGGCTTCCGCCCTCCGGCTCGAAAATCTCCGGAGTTTTGCACATCGGCCCGCGGGCACGATGAGGCGGAGGCAGAAAAACAAGAGGCAGAAAAACAGGAGGGGGAGGGACTCCCGCCCCTCCCCCTTCGCGGCGCGCGCTACCGTCGGTAGTTCGGCGCCTCCATGACCATCTGGATGTCATGCGGGTGGCTCTCCTTGAGGCCGGCCGCCGTGATGCGCACGAACCTGCCCTTCTCCTTGAGCTCCGGGACGGTGCGGGCGCCGACGTAGAACATCGTCTGGCGCAGGCCGCCGAGCAGCTGGTGGGCGACGGAGTTCACGGCGCCGCGGTAGGGCACCTTGCCCTCGATGCCCTCGGCGATGAGTTCGTCGTCGCTCGGCACGTCAGCCTGGAAGTAGCGGTCGCGGGAGTAGGAGGTCTTCTTGCCGCGGGTCTGCAGCGCGCCGAGCGAGCCCATGCCGCGGTAGGTCTTGAACTGCTTGCCGTTGACGTAGATGAGCTCCCCAGGAGCCTCGTCGGTGCCGGCGAGCAGCGAGCCGACCATCACGCTGTCCGCGCCGGCGACGAGCGCCTTGCCGATGTCGCCCGAGTACTGCAGTCCGCCGTCGGCGATGAGCGGCACCCCGGCGGCACGGGCGGCGAGGGATGCCTCGTAGATCGCCGTGACCTGGGGCACGCCCACCCCGGCGACGACACGGGTGGTGCAGATGGAGCCGGGGCCGACGCCGGCCTTGACGGCATCCGCGCCGGCGTCGATGAGCGCCTGCGCGCCCGAGCGGGTGGCGATGTTGCCGCCGATCACGTCAACATGCGCGAAGGCCGCGTCGCCCTTGATGCGGGCGATGATGTCGAGCTCGCCCTTGCTCTCGCCGTTGGCGGTGTCGACGACGAGCACGTCCACCCCGGCCTCCATGAGGGCGGTCGCGCGGTCCCACGCATCCCCGAAGAATCCGATCGCGGCGCCGACGCGCAGCCGGCCGGCGTCGTCCTTGGTGGCCTGGGGGTACTTCTCGGACTTGTCGAAGTCCTTGACGGTGATGAGGCCCTTGAGGTGGCCGGTCTCGTCGACGAGCGGCAGCTTCTCGATCTTGTGCTGGGCGAGCAGGGCGAGCGCGTGGTCGGGGTCGATGCCGACGGGGGCGGTGATGAGCGGCAGCTTCGTCATGACGTCGGCGACGCGGAGCGTCTCGGCCTCGAACGGCGAGACGAAGCGCATGTCGCGGTTGGTGATGATGCCGACGAGGATGCCGTCGTCATCGACGACCGGCAGGCCGGAGACGCGGAAGTTGTGGCAGATGCGGTCCACCTCGGCGACGGTCGCGGCGGGGGTGGTCGTGACCGGGTTGGTGATCATGCCCGACTCGGAACGCTTCACCTTGTCGACGATCGCGGCCTGATCGGCGATCGCCATGTTGCGGTGCACGATGCCGATGCCTCCGGCGCGGGCCATCGCGATGGCCATGCGGTCCTCGGTGACGGTGTCCATCGCGGCCGACAGCAGCGGCGCGTGGACGCTGATGCGCCTGGTGAGCCGAGAGGCGGTGTCCGCCTCGCTCGGGATGACGTCCGTCGCACCGGGCAGGAGCATGACGTCGTCATACGTCAATCCGAAGAATCCGAAAGGGTCGCGCTCGTCCATACCTCATATTAACCGGGTCGCCTGAGAAACATTCCATACGGATGCATGGACTTCGGCGCGGCCGCCACTGCCGCCACTGCCATCGCTACCGCCACGGGCACGCACGGCACCCCGACGGTAACGTGGCTCCATGCCCTCCGCACTCCTCGTCCACGGAATCGCCAACGGCCCCGGCGCGATGTGGCGTTGGCAGGACTGGCTCACGGCGGACGGCTGGGACGTCACGGCGCTCGCCCTGCTCGGCCACGGCGGCCGGCCGGCCGCACCGAGCTACACCCTCGACGCCTACGGGCGCGACGCCCTCGCGGCGGGCGACTTCGAGCTGGTGGTCGGGCACTCGCTCGGCGGCGCGACGGTGACGGTCGCCGCCGCCCTGCGCCCGGAGTGGGCCGGGCGGCTCGTCACGGTGGACCCCGCCTGGTACATCCCCTCCGAGTTGCTCGCCGATGCGCGCGCCGAGGAGCTCGGCGGGCTCGACCTCACCGTCGAGGAGCTGGAGCGGCGGCATCCGAACTGGGACTCGCGCGACATCCGCGCCAAGCACGAGGAGGCCCGCCGCGCTCTGCCCGAGGCGGTCGGCCGTACCTTCGAGGACAACACCGACTGGGATCTACGGGTTCGCGTCCGGACCCTCGCGATGCCGACCCTGCTGCTGACCGGCGAGCCGGCCCTCGGCTCGATCGTGCCGGACGCACTGGCCGAGACGGCGGTCTCGGCCAATCCCCTGATCACCTGGAAGCGCGTGGCCGGCGCCGGTCACAACCCGCACCGCGATCAGCCCGAGGCGACCCGGGCCGTGCTCGAGGAGTGGCTCGCGGCGACGGCCTGAGCGGCGCGACCAGCCCGCCGGCGTCCGCGAGCGCAGCCCGCCCGGCATCCGGCGCGCGTCGCCCAGCTACTCGGCGGCCGCCTCCACATCCGCCGCGAGCGTGCCGAGGTACAGCTCGATGACCTTGGGGTCGTCGGCCAACTCGTGCCCCGTCCCGGTGTACGAGTTGCGGCCCTGGTCGAGCACATAGCCGCGGTCGCAGATCTGCAGGCAGCGACGCGCGTTCTGCTCGACCATGATCACGGTCACCCCCGTCTTGTTGATCTTGCGGGTGCGGATGAAGGTCTCGTCCTGCCGCACGGGCGAGAGGCCGGCCGACGGCTCGTCGAGCAGTAGCACGCTCGGCTCCATCATGAGCGCCCGCGCCATCGCGACCGACTGCCGTTCGCCGCCGGACAGGCCGCCGGCGCGCTGGCCGCGACGCTCGCCGAGCACGGGGAAGAGCTCGTAGATGACCGCAAGACGCTCCGTGAGCCTCCTCGGGCGCAGGAAGAGGCCCATCTGCAGGTTCTCCTCGATGGTCAGCGAGGGGAACACGTTGTTCGTCTGCGGCACGAAGCCGACACCGGCCTGCACGAGCCGGTTGGCCTTGAGGTTCGTGATGTCCTCGCCGCCGAGCGTCACCCGGCCCTCCCGCACCGGCACGAGCCCGAACAGCGCCTTGAGCAGCGTCGACTTCCCGGCGCCGTTCGGACCGATGATGCCGATGAGCTCGCCCGGGTACGCCTGCAACGAGCATCCGTTCAAGATGTTGATGCCCGGCAGGTAGCCCGCGACCAGCTCACGGGCATCGACCAGCGGCGCTCCGCTCCCGGTGTATGCGACCATCAGGCGCTCGCCCCCTTCGTCTCGTCCGCATCGTCGTCCGCGGTGTCGCCACCGTCGCCTCCGCTGCCGCCGCCCTCAGCGGTCCCCTCGTGCGCCTCGTCGTGCTCCTCGGCGCGGATCGCCTCGACGTACTCCTCCGCGACCTTCCCCTCCTCGGCGCGCTCCTCGGCCTCCGCCTCCGCCGCGGCCTCGAAGTCCTCGTCGAGCAGCGCGTCGTCGCCGAGGTCCTGGTCGTGGTGCGAGCCGAGGTACGCGTCGATCACGGACTGGTTCTTCATGACGTTGCCGGGCTGCCCCTCGGCGACCACCTTGCCCTCGGCCATCACCACGACCCAGTCGGAGATGTGGCGCACCATGTGCATGTCGTGCTCGACGAAGAGCACGCTCGTGCCCTGGTCGCGCAGGTCCTGGATGTGGCCGAGCAGCGACTGCGTCAGCGCAGGGTTCACGCCCGCCATCGGCTCGTCGAGCATGATCATCGCCGGATCGCTCATCAGCGCCCGTGCCATCTCGAGCAGCTTGCGCTGGCCGCCGGAGAGGCTGCCGGCGTAGTCGTCGCGCTTCTCGTAGAGCTTGAAGCGCTGCAGCAGATCCGCGGCCTTGGCGCGCAGCTCGCGCTCGTGCCGACGCCACAGCGGAGCGAACAGCGAGACGCTGAGCCGCTCGCCGCGCTGGGTCTGGGCACCGAGCATCATGTTGTCCATGACCGTCATGCGCGACAGTGCCTTGGTCAGCTGGAAGGTGCGCACCATGCCGGCGCGCGCCACCTTGTAGGCGCTCGTCGAGGACAGCACCCGGCCCTGGAAGGCCCAGGAAGCGGCGCCGGTCCCGGAGGAGCGGGTGGAGCTCGGCCGGTCGAAGCCCGTGATCAGGTTGAAGAACGTCGTCTTGCCGGCGCCGTTCGGCCCGATGAGCGCCGTGATGGCGCCCTTCTGCACCTCGAGGTGCGCGACATCGACCGCGGTCATGCCGCCGAAGCGGCGCACGATGTTGTCGACGACGAGGATGGGGTTCGGCTTGGGCGAGCCCGGCAGCTCGTCGGCCGTCGCCAGCTTCGCGCGCAGCGCCGCCCGGTCGTAGTCGTAGTCGTCGTCCCCCGCGGGGGCCGTGATGACGAGGTTGGTCGTGTCAGTCACCGAAGGACAGCTCCTTCTTGTTGCCCAGGATGCCCTGGGGCCGGAAGATCACCAGCAGCATGAGTCCGACGCCCACGAGGACGTAGATGAACTCGGGGACCTGCTGCTGGTTCATGACGGACGACGGCACCGTGGCGCTCACGACGTCCTGGATGCCGATGAACACGACGAAGTACAGGAAGCTACCGATGATCGGCCCGAGCACCGTCGCCATGCCGCCGAGCAGCAGGCAGGTGTAGAGGAGGAAGGTCGTCGAGCGGCCGAGCGAGTCGGGCTGCACCGACTGGCCCAGGGCGAAGATGATGCCGCCGATGCCGCCGATGACCCCGCCGATGATGAGGCTCTGCATCTTGTAGAGGTAGACGTTCTTGCCGAGGCTGCGCACGGCATCCTCGTCCTCGCGCACACCGCGCAGCACCCGACCCCACGGGCTGCGCACGAGCAGCAGCACGATCAGCGCGATGACGATGACGAGGCCCCAGCCCACGATGCGCAGCCACCAGCTGTCGCCCTGGCTGAGCGGATAGTGATAGGGCCCGATCTGGAAGATGCCCGTGTGCGGCAGCGGCGACAGGTCGACGAACACGCCCTGATAGTCGCGACCGGGGATGCCTGCGGCGGCGCCGGTCCACGGCGCCAGCGCCTGGTTGCCACCGACTATTCGGACGATCTCGGCCGCCGCGATGGTCACGATCGCCAGATAGTCCCCGCGCAGTTTCAGTGTGGGAACGCCGAGCAGCAGGGCGAACAGCGCGGATGCGACGAGCGCCACGAGTGCGGCCAGCCAGAAGTTGTGGGCGAACCGCGCCGTGATGGCGAAGCCGTATGCCCCGATCAGCATGAATCCGGCCTGCCCGATGTTGATCAGGCCGGTGTAGCCGAAGTGCAGGTTGAGCCCGATGGCGGCGATCGCGAAGGCCGCCGTGACGGACGACAGGATCTGGGTGCCGAAGTCGGTGAAGAGGGCTGTGATGAAGTCCATGGTCGTTCCTCCCCTAGCCGACCCGCTCGCGCCGGCCGAGGATGCCCTGCGGTCGGAAGACGAGGATCAGGATCAGGATGATCAGCGCGGTGGCGTACTTGAGCTCGGCCGACAGCACCAAACTCGACATCTGCACGACGACCCCGATGATCATCGAGCCGACGAGGGCACCGAACGCCGTGCCGATCCCGCCGAGCGTGACCGCCGCGAACATCAGCAGCAGCAGCTGCGTGCCGGTCGACCATTGGATGCCGCCGTTGACGACGGCGTAGAGCACGCCGGAGAGACTGGCCAGGGCGGTCGAGACGATCCACACGAGGCGGATGATCCGGTCGACGTCGATGCCCGACGCCGCGGCGAGCGCACGGTTGTCGCTGACCGCGCGGGTGGCGCGGCCGATGCGGGTGCGGGTCAGCACCAGGCCGACCGCGACGAGCACGATGATCGAGATCAGCATCGACCAGTAGGCGGACGGCGTGAGGTCCAGCGGACCGGTGAGCGCCTGCACCGACTCGCTCACGGGTTTGACCGCGGTGCCGAAGAAGAACTGGTACACGTAGTCGAGCGCGAGCGACAGGCCGATCGTGACCACCATCAGCTGGGTGAGGCCGAGGCCGCGGCGGCGTAGCGGCGCCCAGATGAGCTTGTCCTGCACGTAGCCGGACAGCCCGCCGATGAGGACGGCGATGATCGTCGTCACAACGATGTTCAGCCCCAGCATGATGCCGAAGGTGTATGCCATCATGCCGCCGAGCGTCACCTGCTCGGCGTGCGCGAAGTTGGAGAGGCCCGTGGTGCCGTAGATCAGGGACAGGCCGATGGATGCCAGTGCCAGCAGCAGCCCGAGCAGCAGGCCCTGCGAGAACTGGTCCCACACGTGCCGGGCCGGGGTGATGGTCCGCTGGGTGGAGGTGCTCTTCGACTCGGCGGCGTGCCCGGTCAGCCGGAAGACGCCCGGCTGGAGCTGCCCGAGCGTCGCGGTGAGGGTGAGCGTGGTGGTCTGCGCGGTCACCCCCTTGGGCAGGGTGCTCGCGTCGAGGGCCAGCGTGTACTGCCCCGTTGCGCCCACCGCGAAGGCGTACACGCCGTTGGCGTTGCTCGTCGCGGTGGCGGTGTCGCCCGCCGCGTCCGAGATCGTCACGGAGGCGCCCGTGACGCCGTTCGAGTTGTCGTCGCGCAGGGTGCCCTGGACGCAGCCGGTGCTCGCGTCCGCCACACAGCTCGTGACCGCCTGCACCTGCCCGCCGTCGGTGGCCGCCGCCGCGCTCGACCCGGCGAGGGCGGCACCCGCGACGACACCGACGGCGGCGAGCGCGACGACCCAGGCCCTGGTCAGCTTCGCCAATCGTTGTCTCACTGTTGAGGTCCTTCCGTCCGTCAGGGGGGGCGGGGGCCGATCAGGAGACCGGCCCCCGCCCGTTCGGTGTCTGCTAACCCTTGATGGACGTGAGGAACTTCGAGTAGTTCTTGCCCTCGTACTGGTAGATGGAGATGTAGCCAGAGGACGGGTCATGACCCTCGTTGAGCGGGCCGATGCCGGACGGGCCCACGTAGTGGATGTCCTTCGTGCCGTCCTTGATGAGCTTGAGGCAGTCGGCGTAGCTCGTGCACTCCGTGCCGTTGGTCGAGCCGGTCACCGGCAGGATGTTCGCCTGGATCGACGCGGAGTCCGACTTGCCCGCGAGGTCGGCGGCGAGCGCCATGATGATGACCGCGTCGTATGACTCGGCACCGTAGCTGAACGCCGTGACGTCCTTGCCGCCCTCGTTCTTCTTGTACCAGTCGTTCAGCGTGGACTTGAAGCTGTCGGAGGGGTTCGCGCCCTGCACGGAGCCCTGGGCGCCGGTCAGGTCGGGGATGCCGGCGGTCGAGGTGTAGTCGTTCAGGTTGCCGTCAACGAAGTAGGTGTTCTTCATGGTCCAGCCTGCCGAGGCCAGCGCGGGCAGGATCTGCGCGGTCTGGTCGAAGGCGTCGACGACGATCGCGTCGGGCTTCGTGGCCAGCACGTCGGTCACGGTCGAGCCGAAGTCGGTCTGCGTCGGGGCGAACTCCTGCCCCTTGCCCTTGGCGCCGTAGACGACGGAGCCGCCGCCGGAGGTGATCGACTTCTCGATCGAGTCGCGCAGATTGGTGCCGTACGAGTCGTTGAAGACCAGGATGCCGACCTTGGTCTGACCGTTCGACAGGATCTGCTTGCCGAGCGCGTTGCCCTCGACGCTGTTCGGGGCCGCGTCGCGGAAGTACCACTTGGAGGCGCCGGTGAGCGCGTCATCCGTGTTCGCCGGGGAGAACATGACGGTGCTGGCCGCGTCGACGGTCGGGAGCACGTTCTCCGTCACCGACGACGACTCGGCACCGAGGATGGCGGAGACCTTCGCCTGCAGCAGCTTGTTGATGTTCTGCTGGCCGATGGTCGGGTTGCTCGTGTCGCTCGAGTCGGTGGAGATGATGCAGGCGGGCTGCCCGTTCACGCCGCCGGCCTTGTTGATCTCGGAGAGCGCCTGACCGGAGCCGGCGACAGCGGCGGGACCGAGCGAGGCGAGCGAGCCGGTCAGCGGCAGGAAGGTGCCGAGCCCGAAGGTCGTGGACGAGTCGAAGCCGTCGGCACAGGTGGAGGCGGCGGCCAGGGCGCCGCTCGAGGAGGCGGATTTCGAGGCGTCGCCCGAGCCGGATGGGGAACTCGAGGAGCAGCCGGTGACGATCAGCGCGAGGGTTGCGGCCCCGGCGACAACCATGGCCGCGCGTGCGCGGAGAGAGGTGATTTTCACAGTCTGTTACGACCCTTCGGTGTGAGCAGGACGAGCGGAAACGGCACTGTGTTTCTCTGTGCATTCCGTCCACATGAGACGGCAAGCTAATCCGGGCGTGTTTCAGGTGTGTTGCCCAAGAAACACGGCAGATTAACTGCGACGAACTGCTACGGGGTCGTGACGGTGCGGCGGCGCCCGACGAGCACCAGGTCGCCGACCAGCAATGCCACCGCGATCCAGACGAGGCCGAAGCCGGCCCAGCGGGCGGTTTCCATCCGCTCGTGCAGCACGGCGACGCCGACGATGAACTGCAGAATCGGGGTGAGGAACTGGATCAGGCCGAGTTGCACGAGGCCCAGCCGGCGGGCGGATGCCGCGTAGAGCAGCAGCGGCACGGCGGTGACGGGCCCCGCGACCACCAGCAGCAGCGCATGCCCGACGCCGTGCGCCGCAAAGGTCAGTCCGCCGCCCACTCCGGCGGTACCGAGCACAACGAGCTCCACCGCGGCGAGGGGCGCGAGCCACGCCGACTCGAGCGTGAGCCCGGCGAGCGCGTCGACGTGGCGGCCGACCTGCTTCTTCACGAGGCCGTAGAAGCCGAAGGAGAAGGCCAGCAGGATCGCGATCCAGGGAAAGGCGCCGTAGGCGGCGGTCAGCACGGCGATCGCGGCGATGCTGATGCCGACGGCGACCCACTGCAGCCGGCGCAGCCGCTCCCGGAGCACGATCACGCCGAGGAAGACCGTGACCACGGGGTTGATGAAGTAGCCGAGCGACGCCTCGACGACGTGCCCGCTCGTCGTCGCGAAGACGTAGCTCTGCCAGTTGACGTAGATGAGTCCGCCGGCCAGCGCCATCGTGAACAGGATGCGCGGGCGGCGCACGAGCGCACCGAGCTCGGCCCAGCCGCGGGTGAGCGTCAGCGCGATGGCGCAGAAGCCGAGCGACCAGAGGATGCGCCAGGCGACGATCTCCACGGCACCGGCGGGGGTGAGCAGCAGAAAGTAGAGGGGCAGCAGCCCCCACAGGATGTAGGCGACGGCCCCGTAGACCAGACCGGTCCGTGTGACGGCGTCGGAGGGGGGCACCCGTTAAACACTAGGGGCCCGAGCCGAATGGCCCGGGCCCCTGCGTGAGGATGACGGTGCGTGACGCGCCGCCGCGGTCGCCGACCTCGTCAGCGGACCAACGTGGTCGCCGACCTCGTCAGCGGACCACTACCGCGAGCACGTCGCGGGCGGACAGCACGAGCAGATCCTCACCGTTGTACTTGACCTCGGTGCCGCCGTAGCGCGAGTAGATCACCTTGTCGCCGACGGCGACATCGACCGGAACGCGGTTGCCGTTGTCGTCGATGCGACCGGGACCGACGGCGATGACCTCGCCCTCCTGCGGCTTCTCCTTGGCGGTGTCGGGGATCACGAGACCCGACGCCGTGGTCGTCTCTGCCTCGACCTGCTTGATGACGATGCGATCCTCGAGCGGCTTGATGGAGACCGACACGGTAGACCTCTTTCTTGTACGGTGTACTTCAAGACATGGGTTAGCACACTCACTGTGAGAGTGCTAAAGCGAGTCTAGGACCCTCGCTGGCACTCGTGCAAGGCGAGTGCCAAACGAAGACGGCCGGAGCGGCCATGACGGCGCGGGAGAGGCAAGGTACAGGCCGGTCGACGGCGTGTACGGCGACCGGCCGAGTTCGTGTCGCGAGGCCGCGCGAACAGAAAGGGGCGCAGGGATGCTGCGCGACGAGCTCGTCGAACTGCTCAGCCCCGAGGGCCTCACGCTGCTCGACGGCCTGCCGCCGTACGAGTCGCAGCGCGACGTCGTGAGGCTCGTGACCTCGCTGCGCGCCGCGGGCCACTCCCCCGCCCTCGTCGCCGCCGTGCTGACGCAGGCCAGGCTGCGCGCGAAGGCGGGCGGCCCGCACGGCAAGTTCGGCGAGTTCGCGACGCGGATGCTGTTCACCGAGGCCGGTCTTGAGCAGGCGACACGGCTCACGGTGGCGGCGCGGCACGCCGCGCGGTACCGCGGCGCAGGCATCCACCGGGTCGCCGACCTCGGCTGCGGCATCGGCGGGGATGCGATGGCGCTCGCCGCGCTCGGCGTCGCGGTCACGGCCGTCGACATCGACGAGGTGACGGCCGCGATCGCCTCCTACAACCTCGCCCCGTTCCCCGACGCGAGCGTCGAACAGGGCGACGCGGAGGGCTTCGACATCGCCCGGGTCGAGGGCCTCTGGCTCGACCCGGCGCGCCGCACGGCCGGGCACAGCGACACCCGTCGTCTCAGCGATGCGGAGGACTGGTCCCCGTCGCTCGATTGGATCTTCAATGCCGCGAGCCGGATGCCCGTCGGCGTGAAGCTCGGACCGGGCTTCGACCGCGAGCTCATCCCGGGCTCGGCGGAGGCCCAGTGGGTGTCCGCAGGCGGGCAGGTCGTCGAGCTCGCGCTGTGGTTCGGGGCGCTCGCCCGGCCCGGCGTGGCGCGCGCCGCACTCGTGCTGACGGATGCCGGTGCCCACGAGCTGACGGCGGCGGCGGACAGCCCGGACGAGCCCGTGGGCGAGCTCGGCGAGTTCCTCTACGAGCCCGATGGCGCCGTCATCCGTGCCCGCCTGATCGGCGACCTCGCCCGATCGCTCGACGCGCGCATGGTGAGCCCCGACATCGCCTACCTCAGCACCGACGCCCCGCGCGAAACCCCCTTCGCGCAGGGCTTCCGCATCGTCGGGCGGCTGCCCTACCACGAGCGGGAGCTCAAGGCGGCGCTGCGCGAGCGCGGCATCGGCACGCTCGAGATCAAGAAGCGCGGCGTCGACGTCGACCCCGCGAAGCTGCGCCCCCGCCTCGCGTTGAAGGGGAAGGCCTCCGCCACCCTGATCCTCACGCGCGTCGCCGGCCGCCACACGGCGCTGCTCGCCGAGCGGCTCTGACCCGCGCCGCCGCGCGCCCAGCACCCCGTCTGGCGCTGCCGCGCTCTCCGCCGCGCCCCGCGCTGCACATCGGCAGAATAGGCCCCTCCTGGCGCATTTGCACCAGGGAACCGTTTTCGCAAACGCCGGACCCATTGTTGCCCTCACACCAGGCAACAATGGGTCCCGCGTGGGCAGGAATGGTTCCCGTGCGCAAGTCCCACGGCAGGGGCTACAGCAGGGAACACGGCAGCGCGGGCCGCGCGCTACATGCTCGTGCCGTCGGAGAGCTGCGGATTGGCCGCCACGAGCGCGACGATGACCACCACGGCGATGAGGCCGATCACGAGCGTCGCGAAGCCGATCACGATGCCGGCGATCGCGAAGCCGCGCCCGCGCTCGCCCGTCCGCCTGATTTGGTTCAGCGCGATGAAGCCCGTGATGATGGCCACGATCCAGCTGATGGCGCCGAGCGCGACGATGAAGCAGAGCGACGCGATGAAGGAGACGAGCGCGAGCGGATTCATGCGCGCCTGGGGCGCATAGGGGTTGTAGCCGGCTGCGGCGGGATAGCCCGACGCGGGATAGGCGGCTCCGGCATAGTCGGTCCCGGAATAGGCCGCCCCGGCAGGGTCGGTCCCGGAGTAAGCGGCTCCGGGATAGGCGCCGCCGGGGTACGCGGCCCCGGCGTAGTCGGGCCCTGCCTGCGGAGGCGTTGCACCGTAGCCCGCTCCGGGAGGAGGCACGGGCGCACCTGCCTGCTGGGCGGGGTCGCCCACGGGCGGGGCCGGGGCGGCCGCGGGCGGGAACTGCGGGGCCGCGTACTGCGGGGCCGGCGGGGCGCCGAGATCGGATGCCTGAGCGGGCGGCGTGGGCGGGGCCATCGGCGGCATCGGGGGCTGCGCGCCCGGCACATAGGCGGCGGGCGGGGTCGGCTGCTGCGGCGCGACCGGCGGTTCGGGCGGCGTGGGCTGCCCGAAGACCGCGGGGGCGGCCGGCGGGGCAGGCGGCTCATACGACGGCGGAGCAGGCGGCTGCGGCGAAACAGGCGGCTCGAACGCGACGGGGGCGGCCGGCGGCACGAAGGGTTCGTATGACGGCGGAGCAGGCGGCCGCGGCGGAGCAGGCGGCTCGAAGCCCGGCGCGGCCGGGCGCTCGGGCTGCGACGGGGCCGCGGGGGCGGCGGGCGGCTCGGCCGGAACGATCGACGGGGCCGCGGGCTCGGCCGGCGGCTCGGGAGCGACCGGTGTCCCCGGCTCGACCGGGACCGTGGGCTCCTGCGGATCGGAGGGCTCGCGGGGCTCGGTCGGAGGATTCTGTGGATCGGACATGACGCTCCTTCGGTACGGGCTGAGTGCTCGCTGTACGGTCCTCATCGTCCCAGCGCCTCCGAGGGGTGTCAACGACGCCGCGCGCGACGCTAGCGAACCTGGATGTCCGTCACCGGCAGCGTCGAATCCGCCCCGAACCCCAGGCCGGACGGCTCGTGCCCGGCCATGATCAGCTGGGCGGCGAGCGCCGCGATCATCGCGCCGTTGTCCGTGCACAGCGAGAGCGCCGGAATACGCAGAGCGATGCCGTTCGCAGCGCAGCGCTCGGCCGCGAGCTCGCGCAGGCGCCGGTTCGCGACGACTCCGCCGCCGAGCAACAGGCGCGGCACGCCCCGCTCGAGGCAGGCATCCACCGCCTTGGTCACGAGCACGTCGACGACAGCCTCGCGGAAGCTCGCAGCGACGTCGGCGACGGGGAGCTCCGCTCCGGCACTCGTTCGCTGCTCCACCCAGCGGGCGACCGCGGTCTTGAGTCCCGAGAAGGAGAAGTCGTAGCGGTGCCGTTCCCGGTCCTTCGGCAGGCTGAGCCCACGCGGGAAGCGGATCGCGTTCGGGTCGCCGCCCTCCGCAGCGCGGTCGATCTGCGGACCGCCCGGGTAGGGCAAGCCGAGAATGCGGGCGACCTTGTCGAAGGCCTCCCCCGCCGCGTCGTCGATCGTCTCGCCGAGCAGCTCGACGTCGCCGGTGAGCTCGCGCACGTGCAACAGGCTCGTGTGTCCGCCGCTCACGAGCAGCGCGATGGTCGGCACCTCGACCGGATGCCCGGGGCCGCCCGCCGCGTCGAGGACGTCCGCGCCGACATGGCCGACGAGATGGTTCACGGCGTAGAGGGGCTTGCCGAGCGCGACCGCGAGCGCCTTCGCGGCCCCGACTCCGACCATCAGCGCGCCGGCCAGCCCCGGACCGCTCGTCACGGCGACCGCGTCGAGGTCCGCCGGCTCGATCCGCGCCTCCGCGAGCGCGGCGCGGATCGCGGGGCCGATCTCCTCCAGGTGCGCGCGGGCCGCCACCTCGGGCACCACACCGCCGTAACGGGCGTGCTCGTCCATGCTGCTGGCGATCGTGTTGCTGAGTAGCCGCGTGCCGCGCACGATGCCGACCCCGGTCTCGTCACAGCTCGTCTCGACGCCGAGCACGAGGGGAGCGTCGCGGTTCATCGGTCCTCCCCCGCAGGCGCCGCCTGGTCGCCAGTGAGCGCCGTCCTCGCAGGCACAGCCTGCTCGGCGTCTGGCGCGCGACGACCCACCGGGTCGTCGCCATTGAGCGCCAGACGCATCACAAGTGCGTCCACGTTGTCCGGCTGGTAGTACCCCCGACGAACGCCGATCCGCTCGTAGCCGAAGGAGCGGTACAGCGACTGCGCGACGGGGTTGTCGACGCGCACGTCGAGGAACATCTCCCGCACGCCGCGGCGCCGGGCCTCCTCGTGCAGCTGCCGCATCAGCTCCCGGCCGACGCCGTGCCCGCGCAGCTCGGGAGAGAGCCCGATCGTCTGCACGTCGCCATCGTCCGCCCCCGGGAGGGCGAGGAGCCCCGCGTAGCCGAGGACCTCGGCCGGGGCATCCACCGGCACGACCACGAGATACCAGGTGTGCGGGCTGGTGAGCTCCGCGCGCCACAGCTCATGCGGCCACGCGTCGTTCACGAAGATCGTCGCCTCGAGCGCGGCGAGCCGGTCCAGGTCGTCGAGCGTTGCGCGACGCAGCGTCCAGCCGCCGAGGACGGGGAAGACGGAGGCGGAGCCGGTCACCCGGTCACCCGCTTCGGGCCGGCCGACGGGGTGACGTCGGGCGAGCGCAGGTAGAGCGCCTCGTCGTCGGCGAAGGGGCGCCGGTTCTTCCAGAAGTGCTCGGCGAGCAGGCCGAGCGCCCCGGCGGAGACGGTGGGGGCGTCGAGCCGCTCCGCCGCGGCGTGCGGCAGCTCGGCGGGCTTCGCGAGCCCGGGGCCGTCGCCGCGGATCGGCAAGCCGAGCTCGTCGGCGCCCGTGTAGTACGACCAGTACAGCTCGCGCCGGCGGGCGTCGGTCACGACGAGCACGGGGCCCGTGCGGCCGGTGCGATAGGCGTCGTAGGCGATCGCGTCGTGGCTGACGAGGCTCACGACCGGCCTGGACGCCCCGATCGCGAACGCGCGCGCGGCGGCGATGCCGACGCGCAGTCCCGTGAAGGGCCCCGGCCCCATCCCCGCGGCCACGGCGCTCAGCTCGGCGACGGCAACGCCGGAGGCGGCGAGCACCTCGGCGATAAGCGGGCCGACCAGCTCGGCGTGACGGCGGGTGTCCGCGACGGATGCCTCGGCGAGAACGCCGCGGTCGTAGTCGACGACGGCGACCGAGGACCCGGCCGAGGTGTCGATCGCGAGCAGCATCCCCCCAGGGTACCGGCGCGGTGCACGCGGCTCCTGAGCGCCGTCGCACTGGTGCGAACGCCACCCCGCCGGTAGATTGTTGAACAATCAGGGAGGGAGCCCGGTGACGACGATCGATCTCAACAGCGACCTCGGCGAAGGCTTCGGGGCGTGGACGATGGGCGACGACACAGCCCTTCTCGACGTCGTGACGAGCGCGAACGTCGCATGCGGCTTCCACGCCGGCGACCCGCAGATCATGCTCGCGACGTGCCGCCTCGCCGCCGAGCGCCGGGTGTCGATCGGCGCGCACGTCGCCTACCGCGATCTGCACGGCTTCGGCCGGCGCGCGGTCCCGGTGACCCCGGACGAGCTCTACGCCGACGTCGTCTACCAGCTCGGCGCACTCCATGCCGCCGCCCGCGCGGCCGGCACGCGGGTCGGCTACGTCAAGCCGCACGGCGCCCTCTACAACGTTGCCGTGCGCGACCGGGCACAGGCCGAGGCCGTCGTCACCGCATGCGCCGATGTCGACCGGGGGCTCGCCGTGCTGGCGCTCCCCGGCTCCGAGCTGCTGCGCGCGGCATCCGCCCACGGGTTGACCCCGATCTCCGAGACCTACGCCGACCGTGCCTTCCAGCCCGACGGCACACTCGTTCCGCGCACACAGCCCGGCAGCGTGCTGCACGATGTCGCCGAGATCGCCGCCCGGGTCATACGTCTCGTCGCGCAGAAGCGCGTCACCGCGATCGACGGCACCGAACTGGAGATCGCCGCCGACTCGGTGTGTCTGCACGGCGACACCCCCGGCGCCGTGCAGATCGCGCGCGGCATCCGTGCCGCCCTGCTCGCCGCCGGTATCGAGCTGCGGGCCTTCGTCGCGGACGCGCGGTGACGGCTCCGCGCTTCCTGCCAGCCGGCGAGCACGCCGTGCTGGCCGAGTTCGGCTCTTTGGACGACGTGGCCGGTCGACGCGCGGCGCTCGTGACCAGGCCCATCCCGGGAGTGACGGAGATCGTGAGCGGCGCGCGCACGCTGCTGCTGCGCTTCGACGCGCAGATGACGGATGCCGCGATCGTCGCCCGTACGCTGGCCGCGCTCCCCGCCGTCACCCCGCGAGCCGCCGAGTCGGCGATCGTGGAGGTACCCGTCGTATACGACGGCGCGGATCTGGAGGCGGTGGGTGCACTCACAGGCCTCGGAGCCGATGGTGTGGTGCGGGAGCACACAGAACGCGTCTGGACGAGCGCCTTCTGCGGCTTCGCTCCCGGTTTCAGCTACCTCTCCTCGGACAGGCCCGCGCTGGACATCCCCCGCCGCGCGACCCGCCGCCTCGTCGTGCCGGCCGGAGCCGTGGCCCTCGCGGGCGAGTTCAGCGCCATCTACCCGCGCCGCTCGCCGGGCGGATGGCAGCTCATCGGCCGCACCGAGACGCCGATGTGGGATCCCACCCGTACGCCGGCCGCCCTGCTGCCGCCCGGTGCCCGCGTGCGCTTCGTCGCGGTGACGGCCTGATGACCGCGCTCGTGGTCGAAGGGGTGGGGTGGCAGGCTCTCGTGGAGGATACCGGTCGCCTCGGCTTCGCCGACATGGGTCTCGGCTCGGCCGGCTTCGCCGATCGAGGATCGGCCGAGCTCGCCAACCGACTCGTCGCCAATCCTCCAGGCACGGCCGTCATCGAGGTGCTCTTCGGCGGCCTGGCCGTGCGCGCGGAGGGCGCGGCGACCGTCGCCGTGACGGGCGCGCTCTGTCCGCTCCTACTGCGCAGGGCCGGGGGCGCTATCCGCCGCCCGGCCATGTACGAGGTCGTCGCCCTCTCCGATGGCGACCGGCTCGAGCTGGGCTCGCCGACGGCGGGACTGCGCAGCTATCTCGCGGTGCGCGGAGGTGTCGCCGTCGAAGCGGTGCTCGGCAGCCGTTCCCGCGACACGCTCGCTGAGCTCGGGCCGGAGCCACTCGTCCCCGGCAGCGTGCTACCGGTCGGGGCGAACGCGCGCGGCTGGCCGGTGGTCGACGCCGTGCCGTGGCCGGCGTGGACGGCTGGCGGCGATACCGTGCTGGACGCCGTGCTCGGACCGCGCGACGACTGGTTCGAGCCGGCGTCGCTGGCCTGGCTCGGCTCCGGCGCCTTCGAGGTCAGCAGCGAGGCGGATCGGGTGGGTGTGCGCCTCGTATCGGAACGGCCGCTCGTGCGTCGTCTGACGCACGAGCTGCCGAGCGAGGGCGCGGAGCTCGGCTCGATCCAGGTGCCGCCGGACGGGCACCCGATCCTCTTCCTCGCCGACCATCCCGTGACGGGTGGCTACCCGATCGCCGCGGTGCTCACGATGACCGCCGTGGATCGCGCCGCGCAGCTCGTGCCGGGGCAGACGGTGCGGTTCCGTCTCGGCCCGGCACGAGCACGCGGCTGAGAATCGGTCAGACTGCCGAGACCGGATCGCTCTCGGCGGGTCCCGTCTCCGCGCCGCTCGCGGGGCAGGTCTCCTCGAGCGCGCCGAGCGCGTCCCAGGCGAAGGTCGCGAGCCAGTGGGAGGAGTAGTACTCGTCCGAGACGGCGGCCGCCAGGGCGGCGGGCAGCAGCGCCGGCACCGCCTCGCGCAGCAGCCCGGCGAGTCGGCCGGAGCCGGCCGCGGCGAGCGTCGCGGCGATCTTGGCGGCGGCAGCGGCACGGGAGAGGTCGAGCCCGTAGAGGTGGGACTGCTGCGGGTCGCCCGGGTCCAGCACCGTCGTCGGCATGAGCACGGGGTTGCCCGCCTCGAGCAACCCGAAGAAGCCCTCCGCCCAGCCGGCGAACTCGTCGGCCGGCAGCAGCTCGCGCAGGAGCAGCGCCTCCTCGAGCCCGGGCGAGAGGAAGTCCTGGCCGCTGCGTTCGTAGTGGAACGGCCAGTCGCGGTCGGTTCCGAACCAGCTGCGAGCGGTGCGCTCCGCCTCGGTGGCGAGGGCGGTGTCGCCGAGCGTGCGCGCGGCGGTCAGCAGATGACGGATGCCGAAGGCGCTGTTGGAGTGCACGCCGTGCCGCACCGGCTCGGGAACCCCGGTGAGCCAGCCGCGGCCGAGCTCGCCGAGCGTGGCCGCGAACTCGGCGAGCGCCGGGGCGAGTGCGCTCAGCTGCGAGTCGGCCGAGCGTCGCACGGCAGCCACGAACTCGAGCGCCCAGGCCCAGCCGTACGGCCGCTCGTAGTGGCCGTTGTCACGCAGGTAGCGGGACTCGACCGCGGCGTTCTCGGCCGTGACTGTCCCGGCCAGTCGGGCACGGAGCCGCCCGGCCGTCTCGCCCGTGAGGCCGAAGTCGAGCAGCTGCACCGCGAGCCAATGCATGTGGGCGCTCGAGTGCCAGTCGAAGGACGAGCCGAAGAGCGGATGCCGCAACCGCGGCGCCAGCTGGTCGTCGTCCCCGCGGTCCAGGTGCTGGGCCATGTATGGGTAGTGCCTGGTGAGGTTCTCGAGCGCGACGGTCGCGAAGCGCGGCGCCCACGCGGCGCGGTCGGTCGGCACAACGCTGCTCGGAGCGGGCTCAGAGGTCGATTCAGAATGCGGCAAAGTACATCAGTCCAATGTTCACGATGAGGATGGCGCCCGCGGTCGGCAGCTGCGCGGCGATCACGCCGTTGCGGTTGCGCATCTCCAGGAGCGCGGCGGGCACGAGGTTGAAGTTGGCGGCCATCGGGGTCGAGAGCGTGCCGCAGAAGCCGGCGAGCATGCCGATGGCGAAGACCGCCGCCGGATTGCCGTGGAAGATGCCCACGAGCACGGGCCAGCCGACGGCGGCGGTCATGATCGGGAAGGCCGCGAAGGCGTTGCCCATGATGACCGTGAAGATCGCCATGCCGAGGCAGTAGAGCGCGACAGCCGCGATGAGCGAGCCACGCGGCAGGATGTGCTCGGTGACCGTTCCGATGGCCGTGCCGACGCCGGCGGTGGCGAAGAGCGAACCGAGGGTCGAGAGCATCTGCGGCAGCAGCGCCGTCCAGCCGATCGCCTCGAGCAGGCGCCCGCCCTCGCGTACCGGAGTGGCGAGGGACGGCGGGCGCAGGATCAGCACGCCGACGACGGTGGCGAGGACGGCGCCGACACCGAGGCCTGTCAGCGTCGCGGAGCCGTCGACGAGCAGCGGCGTGCCGCCGATACGGATCATGGGCCCGAAGATCGCGACGAGCACCGTGACGACGGGCAGCACGAGCGCGGGGATGAAGAGCTTGTTGCCGAAACGGAGCGAGAGCTTCTCGCGCTCTTCCCGACCCGTAGTGCGCTCGGTGTCGGACTTGCGCGTGAAGCCGAAGCCGGCGAGCACGACCATGACCAGCACGGTGATGCCGAGCACCCAAGCCGGCGCCTGACCGGCGGTGACGAAGGTGCCATAGAAGAAGCTCAGGCCGAGCAGCCCCCAGAAGGCGGCGCTGCCGAGGCGGCGGGGGTGCGCGCGGTTTCCGAGAATGAAGATGGCGACGCCGATGAAGAAGGCGCCGATGACCCAGTACAGCCACTCCGCGCCGATCATGCGGCCACCTCCGTATTCACGTCGGCGCCCAGCGGGGCCGAGCGCAGCATGCGATCGAGTTTGCGATCCAGGAGCATCGTGCGCGTCCCGTGGATGAGGAAGGCCGCGATCGCCGTGGGGATCGCCCAGAGCGCCAGGCTGAGTGGTTCGAGCGTGAGGTGGTACGTGCTGTCGACGAAACCGGTGATCAGCAGGATCGAGCCGATGGCCACGAAGATGTCCTCGCCGAAGAAGACGCCGACGGTGTCGGCGGCCGCGGAGTGGGCCTTGAGCAGCTCGAGCGCCTTCTCGGGCAGCTTGCCGTGCTTCCGCTCAGCGGCGCCCTCGACCATGGGGTAGATCAGCGGGCGCACGGTCTGCGCCGGGCCGCCGATCGTGCTCAGGCCGACCGCGGCGGTCAGCTGCCGGATGAGCAGGTAAAGGGTGAGGATGCGCCCGGCGGTCAGCTTGTCGAGCCGGCCGATGAGACGGGCCGCCTGCGCCTGCAGACCGAATCGCTCGATGAGGCCGATGACGGGCAACACCACGGCAAAGGTCGTGACGGAGCGGCTGCTCGCGAAGCCCTCGCCGAAGGCGTTGAGGATGTCGAGTGGACCGATGCCGCCGATGAAGGCGGTGACGATGCCCGAGACCGTCACGACCAGCAGAGCGTTGAGGCGTAGCGCGAAGCCGATGACGACCAGTGCGACGCCAATGAGCACGAACATAGAGGGTCTCCAAGGATGAGACGGCGAACAGGTTGTTGAACAACGTAGGGCGGATTGTTCAACAATCAAAGGAGCTATGTGACGTTTTACACGGCGTTTACACGCGCGCCTCACATGGGAGGATGACGGCATGAGCAGTCGCGAACCCGGCGCGGAGCAGGCCGCTGGCACGTTGCGCGAACGGATCATCAGCGGCGGGCTGCGACCGGGCAGCCGGCTCTCCGAGGAACAGCTCAGCGACGCGCTCGGCGTTTCGCGCAACACCTTGCGCGAGGCGTTCCGGCTGCTCGCGCACGACCGCCTCGTCGAGCATCGCTTCAACCGCGGGGTCTTCGTCCGCGAGCTCTCCGATGCGGACGTCGCCGACGTCTTTGCCGTGCGACGCATCGTCCAGCTCGCTGCGGTGGCGTCCGCGACACCCGGCGATCCCGCCCTGCGCGATGCTCGGATCGCCTGCGCCGCCGCGCGGGAGGCCGCTCAGCGCGAGGCCTGGCTGGAGGTCGGAAGCGCGAACATGCGCTTCCACACGGCCCTCGCGTCGACGCTGCACAGTGAGCGGATGGAGAACCTGATCGACTCGCTCATGGCCGAGCTACGCCTGGCCTTCCACGCGATGGACAACGAGCTGCGGCAGTTCCATGAGCCCTACATCGAACGGAACGAGGCGCTGCTCGAACTGCTCGAGCAGGGTCGGCGCGATGAAGCGGCGGAGGCCCTGCGCATCTACCTCGACGACGCCGAGCGTCAGCTACGCCGCGGCTTCCGACGCTGAGTAGAGGACTTCCACGCGAAAAGAGGACCTTTCGGCCCACGACGTCCTCCCCCAGCGCGAAAATCCTCCCCTCGCGCCGCCGATCAGGCCTGCGCCCCGCCGTCCTCCTCGAGCAGCCGGTGCAGCCGGGCGAAGACGTCGCCGTTGCGCAGCCCGTCGTGCTCGAACTCGTTCGTCACCCACGGGTGCACGTTCCCGACCGCCTGCGCGGTCTCGAGCTGCAGCGCCGAGTCGACGTACATGTCGTCGAAGTACACCGCGGCGTAGACCGGCACCTCGTTCGCCGCGAGACGGTCCGGCTCGTACAGCACCGACCAGTCGGCGCGCTCGTGCAGCAGGTGGGTGGCCGCCTCGAAGGGGCGGAGCGCGGCGATCTCCGCGAACTGCCAGGGGTAGATCATCTCGCCCGTCATCAGCACGGGCCGGGCGGATTCCTCGAACTGCGGCAGCTCGTCCCGCACGGCCTGCGCGGCCCATGCGCTCGGGCTCGCGTCGGGACCGCTCTGATAGATCGCCTCCTGCAGCACGGCGTACAGCGGGTTGGTGGCGAAGGAGGTCGCCGGGGCGAGCTGCGCGAGGAATCCGGCGTCGAGATCCTCACCGGAGGCGTCGAAGGCCTCGTCGACCAGCCAGTGCAGCTGCTCGTAGCCCGGATGCTTCATGCCGAAGCCCATGCCGAGGGTCTGGAAACGGCGCACCGTGAGCACGTCGCCGTCGGGCAGCCGCACGGGTGCGGCCGCGAGCCGGTCGGCGATGCGCGCGATGACGGCCGTGTCCCCCGGGTAGCGCCGGCGGTACTCGGCGTTCTTCGCCTCGACCCGTGGGTAGGTGCGGCGGTAGACGACGTCGGCTCCGGTTCGGGTGACGGATGCCAGGCCGCCCGTCACGAGGCAGGCGGCGAGCCCCTCGGGGGCGAGCGAGAGGTAGCTCAGGGTGAGGAATCCGCCGTAGCTCTGCCCGAGCGTGGTCCAGCGCGGCACCTGGAACTCGTTCTCGCGCAGGAACTCCGCGTCGCGCACGATCGAGTCGGCGCGGAAGCGCGTGAGGAACTCCGCCGCCTGCTCCGCGAGCGGGAAGCGCGCGAGGGTACGCGCGTCGACGCGGGTGCTGCGGCCGGTGCCGCGCTGATCGAGCAGCACCACCCGGTAGCTCGTCAACGCCTCGGCGATCCAGCCGGAGGCCGAGACGGGCCGCGGGCCCTTGCCGCCGGGGCCGCCCTGCAGGAAGAGCAGGTACGGCAGCTCGTCTCCGCGTCGTGCGGGGGTGACGAGCTCGCGGGCGAAGACCGTGATGGTCCCGGCGTCCGGACGGTCCCAGTCCAGCGGGACCACCACCTCGTGGTCACGCACGTGCAGTCCCGGAATGGTGTACTCGGCCGTGACGCTCATACCGCCACGCTACCGAGTCGCGGCCGGACACACGACACGGATCCGCCGTCGCGACGACGCCAGGGACCGGAGAACGGACGCCAGACGCCAGACGCCGATCTGTGATCAGCGCGGCGAGAGCAATCCCCCCGCGCGCCTACGCCTTCGTGCACAGATTCCACGGGCTTCGCGAGGGCGTCGAGAATCTGTGCATGAAGCCCCAGTCCGCGCCACCGCCCCCGCTAGCTGGCGGGGCACGGCGGCGAAGCAGGGGGGGCGAGCCGATAGTGGTGGAGCCGATCGCTCCGGCTCGCGGCGCGTCAGGCCGCGCCATGGGCCGCTATGCGGTGCCGGCCGCCGTCTGATCGCTCGCGGTCTCGTTCGCGCGCTCTGCCCACGCGTTCTCCGCCCACGCGCTCTCTGCCCAGCGGGGGCCGTGGCCGGTGATCGTCACCGTGCGCGGCTCCTCCGGCGCGTCGGAGGGGTCGAAGTCGCCGCCGGCGCCCTCCGGCCGCGCGATGACGACCTCGAGCCAGGAATCCGTCTCGGACTCGATGAGCCCCTGCCCCCACTCCGCGACCACGACCGAGGAGTCGTAGTCGATGTCGAGGTCGTCGAGCTCCATCGCGTTGCCGACCCGATAGGCGTCGACGTGCACGAGCGCGGGGCCGCCCGCGAGCGGGGGATGCGTGCGTGCGAGCACGAACGTCGGGGAGGTGATCGGCCCACGCACGTGCAGCGCCTCGCCGATGCCGCGGGTGAGCGTCGTCTTGCCGGCCCCGAGCGGGCCCGTCAGCACCACGAGGTCGCCCGCGCGCAGCCGTGCGCCGAGCTCGCGCCCCAGCGCCTCCATCTCACCGGTGCCGGCGACGACGCGCGAACGGCTCACGCCGGCTCGCCAACGTACCGCCGCGTCACGCGGCCCCCGATGCGGGTCACGATCTCCCAGTTGATCGTGTCGGCGGCGCGGGCCCAGTCCTCGGCCGTGGGCACGCCGCTCGCACCGTCGCCGAACAGCACGACCGGGTCGCCGACCGCGAGCGGGGCGTCGCCGACGTCGACGACGAACTGGTCCATCGCCACGCGTCCGGCGATCCGGTGCACCCCGCCCGCGACGAAGACCTCGCCGCGGTTCGACGCGGCGCGCGGGATCCCGTCACCGTAGCCGAAGGGGACGAGCGCAAGCGTCGTCTCCGCCGTCGTCCGGTAGGTGTAGTCGTACGAGACCGCGGTGCCGGCCGGCACCCGCTTCACGTTGGCCACGCGGCCCTGCAGGGTCATCGCGGGCCGCAGGCCCAGCTCGCGCGCGGCGGCGGCGTCCTGGAACGGCGACAGCCCGTAGATCGTGATGCCGAGCCGCACCGTGTTGTAGCGGGACTCCGGCTGCCGCAGCGCCGCCGCCGAGGCGGCCGCATGCACGAGGTCGGGGGCGAGCCCGACCCCGCGCGCCAGCTCGACGCCCGCGTCGAAGAGGTCGAGGCAGTCGACGTCCTCCTCGACCGACGCATTGGAGAGATGGGTGAACAGGCCCGTGACATCGATGTGCCGGGCGAGCTCGAGCTCGGCGGCGACGCCGAACGCCTCCGACCAGCGCGCGTGCGGGAATCCGTTGCGCGAGAGCCCGGTGTCGAGCTTGAGCTGAACGGATGCCCGTCGCCCGGCGCGCTGCGCTGCCTCGGCCACCGCGCGCAGCTGGGGGATGGACGAGACGCCGAGCGACACCCCGGCGGCGATCGCCGCGTCGAAGGTCTCCTCCGGGTCGTGCAGCCACGCCACGATCGGGGCGGCGATGCCGGCCCGGCGCAGCTCGAGCGCCTCCTCGATCACGGCGACCCCGAGCCAGTCGGCCCCGCCGGCCAGTGCCGCGCGCGCCGCGGGGACCGCGCCGTGCCCGTAGCCGTTCGCCTTCACGACGGCGATGAAGTGCTCAGTCCCGACGAGCGTCCGCAGCACCCGCACGTTCGACGCGATCGCGTCGAGGTCGATGACGGCCTCGTGGAAGCTGGTCGGGGGGATGCCGGTCGAGGGGGTGTCCGCGCGGTCAGGCATCCATCTGCCCTTCTGCTCCCGCGCGCTCGGCGACCACGAAGGCGACGGCGACGCCCGCGTCGTGCGTGAGCGAGAGGTGCAGCCGGCTCACCCCGTGACTCGCGACGACCTCGGCCACGCCGCCGTGCAGCACGAAGCCGGGGTCGCCGTGCTCGTCGGGGACGACCTCGATATCCGTCCACACGAGGCCGTCGGAGCGCCCGAGCGCCTTGACGAGCGCCTCCTTCGCGGCGAAGCGCGCGGCGAGGGACTGGGCCGGAAGGGCGCGTTCGCTCTCGGCGAACAGCCGTTCGAGCAGCCGTGGCGTCCCCGCCAGCTGCCGCTCGAAGCGATCGAGCCCGACGACGTCCACACCGATGCCCGTGATCAACGCAGCGTCACGCCTACTCGACCGTGACCGACTTGGCCAGGTTGCGCGGCTGGTCCACGTCGAGCCCCTTCGCGGCCGACAGTTCCATCGCGAAGATCTGCAGCGGCACGACGCCGATCATCGGCTCGAACAGCTTGCCCGCGAGCGGCACGGCGATGACCTCGTCGGCGAACGGGAGCACCGCGGCATCCGCCTGCTCGGCGATCGCGATGACGCGCGCACCCCGCGCCCGGATCTCCTGGATGTTCGAGATCACCTTGCGGTGCATCTCGTCCGAGTGCCGCGGGCTCGGCACGATGACGAAGACCGGCAGGCCGGGCTCGACGAGCGCGATCGGACCGTGCTTGAGCTCGCCGGCCGCGAAGCCCTCGGCGTGGATGTAGGCGAGCTCCTTGAGCTTGAGCGCGCCCTCGAGCGCGATGGGGTAGCCGACGTGCCGGCCCAGGAAGAGCACTGAGCGCGTGTCGGCCATCCAGTGCGCGAGTTGCCGGATGTGGTCGTGGACGCCGAGCACGAAGCGGATCTTGTCGGGCACCGCCTGCAGCTCCTCGACCATGGCGCGCCGCTCCTCGGCGCCGAGCGTGCCCTTCACCCGGGCCAGGTGCAGGCCGAGCAGGTACAGGGCGGTGATCTGCGCCACAAAGGCCTTGGTCGACGCGACGGCGACCTCGGGACCCGCGTGGGTGTAGATCGCGGCGTCCGACTCGCGCGGGATCGTCGCGCCCTGGGTGTTGCAGATCGAGATCGTGCGAGCGCCGAGCTGGCGGGCGTACTTCACCGCCATCAGGGTGTCCATCGTCTCGCCGGACTGGCTGATCGAGACCACGAGCGTGTTCGGGCCGACGACCGGATCGCGGTAGCGGAACTCGTGGGCGAGCTGCACATCCACGGGCACCCGCGCCCATGACTCGATCGCGTAGGTGCCGACCTGCCCGGCATAGGCCGCAGTGCCCGCTGCGACGACGATGATGCGATCCACGGCGGCGAGCGTCTCGTCGCCGAGCGCCTCGAGCTCGGCCACCACGACGTCACCGTCGTGGATGCGCTCGCGCAGGGTGTTCGCGACCGCGTCGGGCTCCTCGGTGATCTCCTTCAGCATAAAACTCGACCAGCCGCCCTTCTCGGCGGCCGAGGCGTCCCAGTGCACCTCGAAGGGCTCCGCTGCGACCGGCGTGCCGTCGAAGTCGGTGACCGTCACGGCCTCGGGCGTGATGACGACCATCTCGTCCTGCCCGATCGCCAGCGCGCTGCGGGTGTACTCGACGAAGGCGGCGACGTCGCTGGCGAGGAAGTTCTCGCCCTCGCCCAGCCCGATCACGAGCGGCGAGTTGCGGCGGGCGCCGATCACGACGCCGGGCTCGTCCTGATGCACGACGAGGATCGTGAAGGCGCCCTCCAGCCGCTTCACGACGTTGCGGAAGGCGACGCGCAGATCGCCGGTGCGCTGGAACTCGACGCCGAGCAGCTTGGCGGCGACCTCGGTGTCGGTCTCGGAGTCGAAGACGACACCCTCGGCGAGCAGCTCCGCCTTGAGCTCCGCGAAGTTCTCGATGATGCCGTTGTGGATGAGCGCGAGCCGACCGTCGTCGCCGAGGTGCGGGTGCGCGTTGGCATCCGTCGGCCCGCCGTGGGTGGCCCAGCGCGTGTGCGCGATGCCGGTCGTGCCGTCGACGATCGGATGCTTCGCCAGCTCGTCGCTCAGCATCCCGAGCTTGCCGGCCTTCTTGGCCGTGTGCAGGGCGCCATCCGGCCCGATCACGGCGACGCCGGCCGAGTCGTAACCGCGATACTCGAGCCGCTTCAGCCCCCCGAGCAGCACACTCAGCGAGTCACGACTGCCGACGTATCCGACGATTCCACACATGCCGTCAAGTGTAGGGACGCCCGCCTGAGCACGGTCCGATGACGCACCTGGCTAAGCTTGGGGCCCATGACGGATTCCGGCGCTGTCGCCACGGGAGCGCAGACGCCGTTCGTCGAACTGGATCGCTCCGACTGGTCCGAGCTGGCCCGCAGCACGCCGCAGCCCCTCTCCGAGACCGAGATCGTGCAGCTGCGCGGACTGGGCGACGTGCTCGACATCCGCGAGGTCATCGAGGTGTACCTGCCGCTGTCGCGCCTGCTCAATCTCTACGCGGGCGGCACACAGCGCCTGCACCGCGCCACGAGCGACTTCCTCGGCGAGCGCGCCGCCCGCACCCCCTTCGTGATCGGCGTCGCCGGATCGGTCGCCGTCGGGAAGTCGACGGTCTCGCGTCTGCTGCGCGAGCTGCTCAGCCGGTGGGAGGACACGCCGCGCGTCGAGCTGATCACGACGGACGGCTTCCTCTACCCCAACGAGGAGCTCGAACGCCGCGGCCTGATGGGGCGGAAGGGCTTCCCCGAGTCGTACGACCGCCGGGCACTGCTGCGCTTCGTCACCGAGGTGAAGTCGGGCAACCCCGAGGTGCGGGCACCGTTCTACTCCCACCTGAGCTATGACATCGTCTCCGACGCGCAGATCATCGTGCACCAGCCGGACATCCTCATCGTCGAAGGCCTCAACGTGCTGCAGCCGGGCCGGACCGGCAGCCTCGCGATCAGCGACCTGTTCGACTTCTCGATCTACGTCGACGCCAGCACGGCGTCGATCGAGCACTGGTACGTCGAGCGCTTCCTCAAGCTCCAGCAGGGCGCCTTCGCCAACCCGCAGTCCTACTTCCACCGCTATGCGGGGCTGACGCAGGATCAGGCGGTCGCCGTCGCCCGCGAGATCTGGAAGTCGATCAACGAGCCCAACCTGATCCAGAACGTGCGCCCCACCCGCAGCCGCGCCAAGCTCGTGCTGCGCAAGAGCGGCGACCACACCGTCTCCTCTGTGCTGCTCCGCAAGCTGTAGCCATGGCGCCCGTCGACGGCGCACACGACTTTCGTCCAGGGTCGACGGGCCCGAAAGTGCCAAAGTGGACATGTGACCACGTTGAGTCCTTTGAGCGAGCGCATCGACGCGCCGCATCGGCTCGCGCTCCCCATCCACCCCGACATCGCGCTGTGGCGGCCGCTGGAGCCCGCCGACGCGCCCGCCCTCGCCGCGCTGCACGGCGCCGCGGACGCCCTCGACCACCCGGGCTGGACCGTGCCGGAGAGCGAGCTGCACGAGCTGCTCTCCCGCAGCTATCTGGATCTGAGGCACGACTCGCTCGCCGCGGTGACGGATGACGGCACCGTCGTCGCCTACGGCCTGAACCTCATCGACCAGGAGCCGCGGACCATCCTGCGCGTCCGGCTCGAGGGCGCGATCGGTGCCGCGGCGCGCGGGCGCGGGATCGGCCGCGAGCTGCTGCAGTGGCAGCGGGGCCGGGCGCAGCAGCAGCTCGCCGCCTCCGGGCTCGACCTGCCGGGCTGGATCATCGCGTGGGAGTCCGCGCGCAACATCTCCGGCATCCGCCTCTTCGAGCTGCTGGGGTTCCACGCCGCGCGCTTCACCGCCACCCTCGTGCGGGAGCTCACGGCCCCCGTGACGCCGATCACGGCGCACGAGTCGATCCGGATCGTACCGTTCTCACGCGAGCTCTCCGCCGCGACGCATGCCGCGCACGGCGACGCGTTCCGCGACCACTGGAGCAGCCAGCCCAGCCACGAGGAGGCCTGGGCCGGATTCGTGAACGGCCCCGCGCTGCGCCCCGAGCTCTCCTTCGTCGCGGTGGACGCCGCGCAGCCGGACCTCGTGGTCGGCTACGCGCTCACGAGCGTCTTCGAGCACGACTTCGAACGCCAGGGCTTCTCGAGCTCCTACATCGAGCTGGTCGGCACCCGGCGCGACTGGCGCGGCAAGCGCATCGCCCCCGCGCTCATCGCCCGGGTGCTCGAGGCCTCCCGGGGCGCGGGGCTCGACAAGGCCGTGCTCGACGTCGACACCCAGACGCCCAGCAGCGCGGCGGCTCTGTACGCCGAGCTGGGCTTCGCCGTGGCGGAGGACCGCCAGGTCGCGATGCTGCTCGCGTACTGAATCTGTTGTCGTGCCGGTTCCCGCCCGGCGCGAGTCGCTACGCGATGCGGCGAACACGTAGCCGCACCGCTATGACCGGCCTGCGAGAGCACGTCACGTCCCGGCGCCGGTCCCCGCCGCCCGGCGCGGCCCCGCAGCACCGCGCCGATTCGGCGGAGACGAGACGATACGACGGATGCTCCGAGCGGAACCGTCCGCTGAAACGACCCATCCCCGCGAAAACGACCCAGGCTCCGCCAGAGGCAGGAGAAGCGCACGAAGCGGCAAGGGCAGGATGCCTCGGCCGAGGCATCCGCCCGGAACGGCCTACCGGCCGAGCTCGGCCTTGACGACGTCGGCGAGGCGCTGGGCGTAGGCGAGCGCGGCGTCGTCGTCCGCCGCCTCGACCATGACCCGGATCATCTGCTCGGTGCCGCTGGGGCGCAGCACCACGCGGCCGGTGTCGCCGAGCTCGGCCTCGACGTCCGCGATCGCCTGGGCGATGACCTCGTTGCCCTCCAGCGCGTCCTTGTCGACACCGCGTACGTTGATGAGCTCCTGCGGGAACACGGTCATGACCGACGCCAGCTCTTTCAGGCTCTTGCCCGTGCGCGCCATCTCGGCGAGCAGCGTGAGGCCCGTCAGTGCGCCGTCGCCGGTCGTCGCGAACTCGGACAGGATGACGTGGCCGGACTGCTCGCCGCCGATCGAGTAGCCCTCCGCGTTGATCTTCTCGAGCACGTAGCGGTCGCCGACGGCCGTCGTGATGACCCGGATGCCGTGCCGCTGCATGGCGCGGTGCAGCCCGAGGTTGCTCATCACGGTCGCGACGAGGGTGTCCTTGCGGAGCTTGCCCCGGTCCTGCAGCGACAACGCCAGGATCGCCATGATGTGATCGCCGGAGACCTCGTTGCCCTCGGCGTCGACGGCGAGGCAGCGGTCCGCGTCGCCGTCGTGCGCGATGCCGACGTCGGCACCTGCCGCGAGCACGGCCTTCTTGAGGTTGTCGATGTGGGTCGAGCCGACGCCGTCGTTGATGTTGATGCCGTCGGGATCCGCGCCGATGAGCGTCACCTTGGCGCCCGCGAGGGAGAACGCCTCGGGCGAGGTGCCGGCGGCGGCCCCGTTCGCCGTGTCGAGCACAACGTGGATGCCGTCGAGCCGGTGCGGCAGCGCCTCGATCAGGTGGACGATGTAGCGGTCCTCCGCGTCGGCGAAGCGACGGATGCGTCCGACGTCGCCGCCGGTCGGCGTCCACTTCGGCTGCGCCATGGCCGACTCGATGCGGTCCTCGACGACGTCGGGCAGCTTGGCGCCGCCGCGGGCGAAGATCTTGATGCCGTTGTCGGGCGCCGGATTGTGCGAGGCCGAGAGCATCACGCCGAAGTCGGCGCCGATGTCGGCGATGAGAAAGGCCGTCGCGGGGGTCGGGATCACCCCGGCGTCGAGGACGTCGACACCGGAGGAGGCGAGCCCGGCCGCGACGGCCGACGCGAGGAATTCACCGGAGACGCGGGGGTCGCGTGCGACCACCGCGGTCGGGCGCTTGCCGGCCGCGCGCCGGGCATCGGCCTCGCGGCCGGTGCCCAGCACGATGGCGGCTGCCTGCGCGACGCTCAGGGCCAGATCGGCGGTCAACACGTCGCCGTTCGCGAGTCCGCGAACGCCGTCCGTTCCGAAGAGACGCGGCATAACAGATGCGCCCGGTCTGCGAGCGCTTAGCGCTTCGAGAACTGGGAGGCCTTGCGGGCCTTCTTGAGACCGGCCTTCTTGCGCTCGGTGACGCGGGCGTCACGGGTCAGGTAGCCGGCCTTCTTGAGCGCGGCGCGGTTGTTCTCGCGATCGATCTCGTTCAGCGCACGGGAGATGGCGAGGCGCAGGGCGCCCGCCTGGCCCGAGGGGCCACCGCCGGTGATGCGCGCGATGACGTCGTAGGCACCGGTGAGCTCGAGCAGCTTGAACGGGTCGGTGATCAGCTGCTGGTGCAGCTTGTTCGGGAAGTAGTCCGCGAACTCGCGGCCGTTGACCGTGATGGTTCCGGCACCCGGGATGAGACGGACGCGCGCGATGGCCTCCTTGCGACGGCCCACGGCCGCACCGGGCACGTTGAGCACGGCGCGGGGCGCGACGGCCTCGGCGGCCGGGGTCTCGGTCGTGAAGCTCTCGGGAGCCTCGTCGATCTGGTCAGCGATTCTTGCCACTTGATTCAGTCCTTAAAGTCTGTGGTTCCGGCGCCTACTGGGCGACCTGCGGGAAGGTGTACTGCGTGGGCTGCTGGGCCGCGTGCGGGTGCGCGTCACCTGTGTAGACCTTCAGCTTGCCCAGCTGCTGGCGACCGAGCGAGTTCTTCGGCAGCATGCCGCGGACGGCCTTCTCGACGGCGCGGACGGGGTTCTTCTCGAGGAGCTCGGCGTAGCCGACGGCCTTGAGGCCGCCCGGGTAGCCGGAGTGGCGGTACGCCTTCTTCTGCAGCGCCTTCTGGCCGGTCAGGGCCACCTTGTCGGCGTTGATGATGATGACGAAGTCGCCCGTGTCCATGTGCGGGGCGAACGTCGGCTTGTTCTTACCGCGCAGGATCGCGGCGGCGTGGCTGGCCAGACGGCCGAGAACGACGTCGGTGGCGTCGATGACGACCCAGTCGCGCTGGATCTCGCCGGCCTTGGGGGAATAAGTGCGCGTCACAGTAGTGGCTGCTTTCTTGTCGGAGTTGGATGTTCGTGAATCCCGCTCCCGTCGGGAGTTCTGCCCGGATCGAGCAGAACGCCACAGGTGGAGGGCTCAACTTCGGGTGCATGCGCAGGGCACACGACACCAAAGGTCTATGTTACGCGACGCACCGCACCGGGGCAAACCGAGGCCAGCACCTACTGTTAACCTTCAGGACACCAAGGCCACTCCTGCGCGTAACCAAGCGAGCGCATATCCCGCCTAACTTGTCGGGATGCACCGCCCAGAGAGCGGTCGCGCCGTGAGGCGCGGCCAGACCGTCGTCGCCGTCATTCCGGCACGGGCGGGCTCGCGCGGTGTCCCCGACAAGAACGTCCAGCCGGTCGGCGGTGTTCCCCTCATCGCCCGCGCCGTCGCCTCCGCCCTGGCCGCGGAGCACATCGACCACGTCGTGGTCTCGACGGACGGCGACGCGATCGCCGCGATCGCCCGTGAGGCGGGCGCCGAGATCGTCGCGCGCCCGGCCCAGATCGCGAGCGACACCGCCACGAGCGAGGCGGCGCTGCTGCACGCTCTCGACGAGCTCGAGGCGCGCGGCATCCACGCCGACGTCCTCGTCTTCATCCAGGCGACGAGCCCCTTCATCGCACCGGAGGACCTCGACTTCGCCATCACGCGCATCCTGATGGACGAGAGCGATGTGGTCCTGGCCGCGGCCGAGTCGCACGCCTTCCTGTGGCGTATGACGGATGCCGGCGCCGAGGCGATCAACCACGACGCGTCCTTCCGCCCGCGCCGGCAGGACCGCGAGCCGCAGTACGTCGAGACCGGGGCCTTCTACGTCATGCGCGTCGACGGCTTCCGCGCGGCCGGCTTCCGTTTCTTCGGCCGCATCGGCATCGCCGTGACCGACGAGCGCCACTCCATCGAAATCGACACGCCGGAGCAGCTCGCCCTCGCCGACGCGATCGCGCACAGCGACACTCCGTCGAGCCTGTCCGGCTCCCGCCACCCCTCCCGTTACTGACCCCGAAAGGCCAGCCATGACCGTTCAGATCGGCCAACACGCCATTGCAGATGACCAGCCCGTCTACGTGATCGGCGAGATCGGGCTCAATCACAACGGCGACGTCGAGATCGCGAAGCAGCTGATCGACGTCGCGGCGGACGCCGGGGCCCAGGCCGTCAAGTTCCAGAAGCGCACCCCCGAGATCTCGACCCCCGAGCACATGAAGAACACCCCCCGGTCCACGCCGTGGGGAGAGATGACCTATCTCGAGTACCGCTATCGCGTCGAGTTCAGCCGCGAGCAGTACGTGGAGATCGGCGACCACGCGACCATGCGCGGACTCGACTGGTTCGCCTCACCGTGGGACGTGCCCTCCGTGGCCTTCCTCGAAGACCTCAACGTGTGCGCGTACAAGGTCGCCTCGGCATC
>DASWPQ010000021.1:0-28483 GCA_036398375.1 Gryllotalpicola sp. | reverse complement strand
GTAGTGGGCGCCGAGTTCTTTGGCGGTGGTTTGTCCGTGTTGTTCGTTGCGGGCGCCGAGGTAGACGGTGTGTCCGGCGGCGATGAGTTGGCGGGCGGTTTCTTTGCCGATGCCTTTGTTGGCACCGGTGATGAGAGTGGTCGTCATGGCTGTCCCTGTTCTGCGATTTCCGCGGTTCTGTGACGCAGGAGGCGGTTCTGTGACGCACATGATCTGTGCGAGTCACGCGATCGGATGCGTCGCCGACCACTCTTCGAGAATCCGGCACACGCCCCGGCCCAGCCAGCCTCCCCGCGCTCCTGGGGGCGACAGGGCCAGGCATCCGGGGCGATGCGCGACCTAGAGTCGGACCATGACAGACGAGCCGAACCGGCTGGGCGACTACCTGCGCGCCCGTCGCGACCTCGTCGCCCCCGAGGAAGCCGGGCTGCACCCGATCGGCGTGCGGCGTGTGCCGGGGCTGCGCCGGGAGGAGGTCGCGATGCTCGCCGGCATCAGCGCCGACTATTACCTGCGCCTCGAGCAGGGCCGCGACCGCAACCCCTCGCCGCAGGTGCTGGAGGCCCTCGCCCACGTGCTGCGCCTGGACGACGCGGGGACGGAGTATCTGCTCGGCCTCGGCGTGGTCCGACCGCGCCGTGCCCCCCGGCGTAGACGGCCGGAGACCGTCGCCCCAGGCATCCGCAAGTTCGTCGACGTCGTCGGGCTGCCGGCCTTCGTCGAGGGCCGCTACTTCGATGTGCTCGCCTCCAACGCCCTCGCCCGCGCGCTGTCGCCGCGGCTGACGCCGGGGGAGAACCGCCTGCGCTCCGTGTTCCTCGACCCCGGCGAGCAGGCGCTGTACCCGGACTGGGAGTTGGCGACGGCCGGACTCGTCGCAGGCTTCCGCGAGTCCGTCGGCACCGACACCGATGACGGGCGCTTCGTCGAGCTCGTGGGCGAGCTCTCCCTGGTCAGCGATCGCTTCCGGCAGCTGTGGGCGCGCCACGACGTGCAACGCCGCGAGGGCGCCGTCATCGAGATCGAGCACCCGCAGCTCGGCGCCCTGCGTCTGAACCGGGAGAAGCTGGCGATCGGCGGCAGCGCCGGGCAGCTGCTCGTGATCTACCACCCCGACGCCGGCAGCGCCGATGCGGAGAAGCTCGCCCTGCTGGCCTCCTACAGCGCGCTCACGCCCTGATCCGGCGCGGACGCGGGGCCGCGACCGGCTGTGCGCCCGTGCCGGTGGATTCCGTCGGCCGCGCGCGGGGCTACGGCATCCGGTCCGCGGAGACGCGCATCATGACGTGCGGTATGCCGTCCTCGAGGAACTCCTCGCCGACGGCGACGAAACCGTGCCGCCCGTAGAACCCCTGCAGGTGCGCCTGCGCGGCGATCTCGTTGCCCCGGCCCGGGTACAGCTCCGCGGCCGTGCGCAGGCCCTCGGCGACCAGCAGATGGCCGGCGCCCGTGCCGCGTGCGGCCGGGGCGACGACCACGCGGCCGAGCGCGGGGTCGTCGTGGACCCGACCGGGTCCGATCAGCCGGAGCGCGCCGATCAGGCGCCCGTCGATGTGGCCGGTCAGGTGCAGGGCATCCCGATCGTGGTCGTCGAGCTCGGGGTAGGCGCAGTTCTGTTCGACGACGAAGGCGTCCGTGCGCAGCCGGAGGTAGTCGAAGAGGTCGAGCGGCGCGAACGCGTCGAGGGTGTGCCAGCTCCAGCGGATGGGTGGGTTCATCGCCCCCATGCTCCCGCACGGATCGGCGTGGTGCCACCCGCGGGCGCTAGGGTCAAGCGGTAAGGAGGGCGGGGGATGTCCGACCCGGACGGTGCAGCAGATCGGGAAGACGTCGTGTCGGCGATCTACCTCGCTTTGAGCAGCCGTCGCTTCGAGGAGGCGGCGGACCTTGCCGAGCGGCACTGGGCGACGCTCGTCGGCAGCGCCCTGCCCACACTGCGGGCGGTGGCCGACAGCCTGCCGGAGGAGGTCCTCGCCGCACGCCCCCGCTGGGAGCACATCAAACGCTATCTGGGCTTCGTCATGACGGATGCCTCGGTGCGCCCGGTGGCCTATATCGACGCGCCTGCGCGCACGCCGCACACATTCGCGGACCGGCTCGTGTCGCTCACGGCCCGCGGCATCGCGGCGCGCACGAGCGGCCGGATCGCCGAGGCCAGATCGCTGGCGGATGCCGCGGTGAAAGCGCTGGAGGAGGCGCCGGCCGCCTCGCGCCGCCGCCTCGCGAGCCAGCTGGCCGACGGCTATCTGCAGTGGGGCCTCAGCTACGAGTTTGCGGCGCTCGAGCCGGAATCCCTCGCGGCCTTCGAGGCCGCGTTCAACCTCGGCGTCGCGCTGGGCAACCATCAGGCGGCGGCGAATGCCGCCGGCGAGCTCGCCTGGCTGCACGCGCTCTGCGGTCGCGGCCGGATCGCCGATGAGTGGATCCAGCGTGCGGTCACGCTCGCCGAGTCCACGCAGGGCTCGGCGGGGTGGCGCCGCGGCGACGTGCTGGGGGCGGCAGTGCGTAGCGCGGACGGCATGCGGCCGGACCTCGCCCTCCAGCAGCTCGAGGCGAGGCCGCGCGGCGGCGTTGACGAGCACCGTCTCACCTCGCTCTGCCAGTCGGTGATCTTCCGCCTGTCGATGGGGTCGGCGAGTCCCGTACGGCTGCTCTCGGAGCTGCGCCGTGCCGAGATCGCCGATGCCGCGCTGCTGGCCGAGTCCGGTGAGAACGCGATCGTGATCGGCTACGCCGAGGCGCTCATCCACCTGTACTCCGACCAGCCGGAGCGCGCGCTCGAACTGCTCGACGGCGTCGCCGCGCGCGGCGGCGAGCCCTTCGTGATCGGCACGAGGGCGATCGTGAAGCTCGCGGCCGGGGCGGCGCCGGATGCCGCGCGCGATGCCGAGCGGGCAATCGCCCAGTACGCCCAGTGGCCGCGGCTGCTCGTGCCGGCCTCCCTCGTCAAGGCGGTGATCGCGGCGGATGCCGGGGATGCCGACGCCGCGGCGGAGAACTTCCTCGCGGCCTGCGAGCTCGCCGATGAGAACGGCATCCTCTCGACCGTGTGCGGCATCTCCTACGCCGACTTCATGCGCCTGATGGAGCTGACCGGCTCCGAGCGCGTCCCCGAGGCGGTCCGCGCCTTCGAGCATCTGCCGCTCGTGTTCGCCCCGGCCCGCCGCCGCCGCGAACTGCTCACGGCGCAGGAGCTGCGGGTCCTGCGGGGGCTGGCCGGCGACGGCGGCCTCGCCGACCTCGCGGCACGGATGCACCTCTCGCTCAACACGCTCAAGGCGCATACGCGTGCGATCTACCGCAAGCTCGACGTGAAGGGGCGTGCGGCGGCGCTGCGGGCGGCGCATGACCGTGGCCTGATCTGACGATCCGGATCTGACGACCCCGATCTGACGACCCCGAGCTGACGACCCCGAGCTGACGACGCCGAGCTGACGACGCCGGGCTGGCGGCTCTGCGCCGAGGGCTCCCGGGCTGATGGCTCCCCGTCGAAGGCGCCGGATCGGCGACCCTGCGGTCCGGCCTCTGCGCCGGCTCGTCCGGGCGTCAACGGCCCCTGCGCCGCCGCTGTTCAGAACGCCTGGGGTTGGGGGGAGGGGGGTAGGGTCTGGAGGCAAGCGGCGGCGCGGGGTCGGTGCGCGCCCTCTCGGCGTGCTGTGAGCCGGTTCGGGTCCGGCCCGCAGAGGAGCGCAGTGTCACGTTATTCGGGGCGGGATGTCCGGCGAGGAACCGCGAGGCGAATTAACACTGCGATTAACACCTCTGAGGCGACCTTGTCCCCTGTTCATGCGCCCCTCCAAAGGCCGCGTGCGGCGAGGCATCCCCCCGCCCTGTCCCGGCAACGGCGGGCGCCCGTCGGAGGTGCGGCCCTTCACCGATTGTTTTCTTGACTCAATCAAGAAACGTCGACAGACTGGCATCCGTGACCATCGCTCCGGACCTCGAGGGAATGCTGAGGGACGCCGGGCTGCGGGTCACCCGGCCGCGGCTTGCCGTCTTCGGAGCCGTCCACACCCACCCGCATTCCGACACCGACACCCTGATCGGAGTGACCAGGGCGCAGCTGCCCGAGGTCTCCCATCAGGCCGTCTACGACACGCTGCACACGCTGACCGAGGCCGGCCTCGTGCGGCGCATCCAGCCGCAGGGTTCGCTCGCGCGCTACGAGGCGCGGGTGGGGGACAACCACCATCACGCTGTATGCCGCTCGTGCGGCGCGGTCGTCGACGTCGAGTGCGCCGTCGGCGAGGCGCCGTGCCTCACGGCATCCGATGATCACGGCTTCGTCATCGAGACGGCCGAGGTCATCTACTGGGGCCTGTGCCCCGATTGCGCACAGCGCACCCACTCCACAACCCGGAAGGAAAGCCATGTCTGATGTAGACGAGCGCGACGCGGAACAGCACGGTGTCGTCACGACCGACGACACCACGTCTCAGCCGATCGCGCCGACGGCCGACGCGTGCCCCGTGCCGCACGGCCAGCGGGCACCGTACCCGACCCAGGGCGGCGGCAACCGCACCTGGTGGCCCGAGCGGCTCAACCTCAAGATCCTGGCGAAGAACCAGCCGGTCCTGAACCCCTACGGCGAGGAGTTCGACTACGCCGCGGCGTTCCAGACCCTCGACCTCGCCGCGGTGAAGGCGGACATCCTCGAGGTCCTGACCACCTCGCAGCCCTGGTGGCCGGCCGACTTCGGCAACTACGGCCCGCTCATCATCCGCATGGCGTGGCACAGCGCCGGAACCTACCGCGTGCAGGACGGCCGCGGCGGGGGCGGCACCGGCCAGCAGCGCTTCGCGCCGCTCAACAGCTGGCCGGACAACGTCAGCCTCGACAAGGCGCGCCGCCTGCTGTGGCCGGTCAAGAAGAAGTACGGCAAGAGCCTCTCCTGGGGCGACCTCCTGATCCTCGCCGGCAACGTCGCGCTGGAGTCGATGGGGCTGAAGACCTTCGGCTACGCGGGCGGGCGCATCGACGCGTGGGAGCCGGACGACGACGTGTACTGGGGCCCCGAGACGACGTGGCTCGGCGACGAGCGCTACCACGGCGACCATGACCTCGAGGATCCGCTCGCCGCCGTCCAGATGGGCCTCATCTACGTGAACCCGGAGGGCCCGGGCGGCAACCCGGACCCGCTTGCCTCGGCGCGCGACATCCGCGAGACCTTCAAGCGCATGGCCATGAACGACGAGGAGACCGTCGCGCTCATCGCCGGCGGGCACACCTTCGGAAAGACTCACGGCGCGGCGCCCGACAGCAACGTCGGCCCGAACCCCGAGGCGGCGCCGTTCGAGCAGCAGGGCCTGGGCTGGAAGAACTCCTTCGGCACCGGCCACGGCGACGACACCATCACCTCGGGCCTCGAGGTGACCTGGACGTACCACCCCACCCGCTGGGACAACGAGTTCTTCCACATCCTGTTCGCCTACGAGTGGGAGCTCATGGAGTCGCCCGCGGGCGCCAAGCAGTGGCGGCCGAAGGATGGCGCCGGTGCCGACATGGTGCCGCTCGCGCACTCCGATGGGCGCCGCGAGCCGCGGATGCTCACTTCGGATCTGGCCCTGCGCGTGGACCCCGAGTACGAGAGGATCTCCCGCCGCTTCAAGGACGACCAGGAGGCCTTCGCGGACGCCTTCGCCCGCGCCTGGTTCAAGCTGACCCAT
This sequence comes from Gryllotalpicola sp., assembly GCA_036398375.1. GTDB lineage: Bacteria > Actinomycetota > Actinomycetes > Actinomycetales > Microbacteriaceae > Gryllotalpicola. Next base: position 22,817 of record DASWPQ010000021.1, on the reverse strand, counting down.
CGCGACATGGGCCCGATCGCGCGCTATCTCGGCCCCGAGGTGCCCGCCGAGAAGCTGATCTGGCAGGACCCGATCCCCGCGGCGGACGGCCCCCTCAGCGACGCCGACATCGCCGCGCTGAAGAGCGCGATCCTGGCGTCTGGCCTCACCGTCCCGCAGCTCGTGTCCACCGCCTGGGCCTCCGCCTCGACCTTCCGCGGCAGCGACAAGCGTGGCGGCGCCAACGGCGCGCGCATCGCGCTGGAGCCGCAGAAGTCATGGGCGGTCAACAACCCGGAGCGGCTCGCGGCCGTGCTCGCCACGCTCGAGGGGATCAAGGAGGCGTCCGGCACCTCCGTGTCGCTCGCCGACCTCATCGTGCTGGCGGGCAACGTCGGCGTCGAGCAGGCCGCGAAGGCGGCAGGCGTCGAGGTCACGGTCGGGTTCACCCCGGGCCGCGCGGATGCCACGCAGGAGGAGACGGACGTGGAGTCCTTCGCCTACCTCGAGCCGAAGCAGGACGGCTTCCGGAACTACTACGGCGTGCAGAGCGTGCTGCCGGAGGAGTACGTCTTCATCGACAAGGCGAACCTGCTGACGCTGTCCGCCCCCGAGACGGTTGTGCTCCTCGGCGGGCTGCGTGTGCTCGGCGCCAACTGGGACGGCTCCAGCACGGGCATGTTCACCGAGACGCCCGGCGCGCTGACGAACGACTTCTTCGTCGCGCTGCTCGAGCTCGGCACGACGTGGACGCCGCTCGACGAGGGCGGCCACGCCTACCGCGGGGTGACGGCCGAGGGGAAGACGCTGATCGGCTCGCGCATCGACCTGCTGTTCGGCGCCAACTCCGAGCTGCGCGCCGTCGCCGAGGCGTACGGCGCCGACGACGCACAGGAGAAGTTCGTCGCGGACTTCGCCGCCGCATGGCAGAAGGTCATGGAGCTCGACCGCTTCGACGTGAAGTAGCGGCAGCGAGGCCGAAGGGCACACGGATGCGTCGAATTCGTGTGCCCTTCGGCGCGAAGTGCGCCCGTCAACCCGTCAGAGCCGGAACAGTCCCTCGGCGAGCTGGTGGGGCGTGCCGAAGCGGTGGGCGGTGATGCTGATCGCCTGCTCGTGCAGGAAGGGCAGCAGCTCGATCCGGCCCGCCTCCGTGACCGCCCCGCCGTAGACAGCGAGGTCGGGGGAGCCCGCCGTCGCGGCCGTGAGCACGGCAGCGTCGGAGCCGAGCACGCGGGCCCGGGGGACGCCGGAGCCGGCGACCCGGCCCGCCCACTGCTCGGCGGACTCGGTCCGTACCGCAACGCCCTGCCGCTCCAGCTCCCGGGCGATGGGTCCGGGCAGCGCGGCGGCGGCCGAGACCTCGAACCTCGCGCCGCTCAGCGCACCCGCCGCGCCGACGCGCAGGAGCTCCGCGGGACGCGCGTCCGCGGACATCCGGACCGCGACGGCGACGGGCCGGTAGCGCAGGACGTTCCGCTCCGCCGTCAGCGCGGAGACGTCACGCGCCACCCCGAACGCCCCGGCCCAGGCACGTGCGTCGCTCGCGGCCGAGCTCTCCAGGGCGGCGAGCTCGTCCGTGGCCAGCCCGGCCGTGCGCCCGGCGGCGAGCAGTTCGCGCACACGCGCCGCGAGCGGTTCGGATGCCGGTGCTCCCGCCGCCGCCGTCGCGCCTGTGCCTGTGCCTGTGCCTGTCGGCGCCGGCTGCCACGACCCGAGCCCGATCAGATAGTTCGGCCCACCGGCCTTGGTGCCCGCTCCGACCGCGGAGCGCTTCCACCCGCCGAAGGGCTGGCGGCGCACGACGGCGCCGGTGATCCCGCGGTTCACATAGAGGTTGCCCGCCTCGACGCGGTCGAGCCAGCTGGCGATCTCCTCCCGGTCCAGGGAGTGCAGGCCGGCGGTGAGGCCGTAGTCGACGCCGTTCTGCAGCTCGATGGCCTCGTCGAGCGAGTCCGCGGTCATGATGCCGAGCACCGGGCCGAAGTACTCCACCCGGTGGAAGCGGGAGCCGGCGGCGACGCCCTCGCGCACCCCGGGGCCCCACAGCCGGCCTTCTTCGTCCAGGCGGCGCGGCTCCACGAGCCAGCTCTGCCCGGGCTCGAGTGCCGTCAGCCCCTCCAGGAGCTTGCCGCTGGCCGGGGTGATGAGCGGCCCCATCTGCGCCGCGGGGTCGTGCGCCTCGCCGACGTGCAGCGACTCGACCGCGTCGACGAGCTGGCGCCGGAAGCGCTCGGAGCGGGCGACCGGTCCGACGAGGATCGCCAGGGACGCCGCAGAGCACTTCTGGCCCGCGTGGCCGAAGGCCGACGCCACGATGTCGCGCACGGCGAGGTCCAGGTCCGCGCTCGGCGTCACGATGACGGAGTTCTTGCCGCTCGTCTCGGCCAGCAGCGGAAGGTCCGGCCGGATGCGGCGGAAGAGCTCCGCCGTCTCGTAGGAGCCGGTGAGGATCACCCGGTCGACGGCCGGGTGCGCGATCAGCGCGGTGCCGAGGGACGACTCGTCGAGCACAACGAGTCGCAGCACCTCGCGGGGGATGCCCGCCGCCCACAGCGCCTCGGTGAAGACCGCAGCGCAGCGCTGCGCCTCGGGCGCCGGCTTGAGCAGCACCGCCGAACCGGCGGCGAGTGCCGCGAGCGTGGAGCCGACCGGGATGGAGACCGGGAAGTTCCACGGCGGGGTGACCACCGTCAGCCGGGCCGGCTCGAAGCGGGCGCCGTCCACGGCGTCGAGCTCACGGGCGAGCTCGGCGTAGTAGTGGGCGAAGTCGATCGCCTCGGAGATCTCCGGGTCGGCCTGGTCGATCGTCTTCGCCGCCTCGGCGGCCATGACCTCGGCCAGTTCGGCGCGGGCGGACGCCAGCGCATCGCCGGCGCGGTGGAGGAGCTCCGCGCGCTCCGCTCCGCCGCGGCCGCCCCAGGCCGGGGCCGCCTCGACGGCGCCGGAGATGACGTCCTCCAGCTGCGCCGGCGTCTCCAGCCGCGCCGCGGCGACCCCCGCCTCCCCGAGCCGCGAGCCCGTGGCCCGGCCGAGCAGCTCGGCCGCCCACTCCCGGTTGGCCGGCAGGGAGGGGTCCGTGTCGACGACGTTCTCGAAGCGATCGTGCCGGGTGGCGGGCTCCGGCGCGCGACGGTCCTGGCGACGTTTGGGGGCCGGGACGGCGGCATCCAGCGCGCGCAGCGAGTTCAGGTAGCGCTCGCGTTCGCGGGCGAACAGCTTCCCGTCGGTGGCGAGCTCGAAGACGGCCGACATGAAGTTGTCCGGGCTCGCGCCCTCCTCCAGCCGGCGGATGAGGTAGGCGATCGCGACGTCGAACTCCTTCGGGTGCACGACCGGGGTGTAGAGCAGCAGGCCGCCGACCGTGCGGCGCACGACCTCCGCCTGCGCCTCGGCCATCCCGAGCAGCATCTCGAACTCGACGGCGTCGGTGACCCCGCGATCGACGGCGGTGAGCCAGGCATCCGCGATGTCGAAGAGGTTGTGCCCGGCGATGCCGAGACGCACGTGCGCGGTGTGCGCGGGCCGCAGGGCGAAGTCCAGGACGCGCTTGTAGTTGGCGTCCGTCTCCTGCTTGCTGTCCCAGGTCGCGAGCGGCCAGCCGCGCAGCGACGACTCCACACGCTCCATGGACAGGTTGGCTCCCTTGACGAGGCGCACCTTGATGCGCGCCCCGCCGGAGGCGACGCGGGTCGCGGCCCAGCTCTGCAGCCGCATCATGGCCGACAGGGCGTCGGGCAGGTAGGCCTGGAGCACGATCCCGGCCTCGAGGCCGTGGAACTCGGGGCGGTCGAGCAGCTGCGTGAAGACGGCGATGGTGAGGTCGAGGTCGCGGTACTCCTCCATGTCGAGGTTGACGAAGCCGTGCCCCGGCTTGGCCGCTGCGCGGCGGAACAGCGGGAGGAGCTTGTCGACGGTCGAACGGACCGCCTCGTCGAAGGCCCAGGGCGAGTGCGGTCCGACCACCGCGGAGACCTTGACCGAGACGTAGTCCACGTCCGGGCGGGACAGGAGCCGCACGGTCTCCTCCAGCCTGCGGTCCGCCTCGCGCCGGCCGAGCACCGCCTCACCGAGCAGGTTGACGTTGAGGCGCACGCCGCCTCGTCGCACGCGCTCGATCGCCTGCCCGAGCCGGCTGTCGCTCGCGTCGATGATGAGGTGGCCGACCATCCCGCGCAGGACGCGGCGGGCGATCGGGACCACCACCGCGGGCAGCGCGGGGGCGAGCAGGCCGCCCAGGCGCAGGGCGCCGCGCTGCAGCGGCGAGAGGAAGGCGGGGGCCGTCGGGGCGAGCGCGGCGAGGTTTCTGGCGGCCACCGCCGTGTCCTCCGGCCGCACGACGCCGTCGACGAAGCCCACGGCGAAGTCGAGTCCGGTCGGGTCGCGCAGCACCCCGGCGAGGCGGCGTGCCGCCGTCCCCACGGGCACGCCCGCGGCCTCCTGCAGCCAGCGGCGGACGAGGGCGGTCGTGCGCTCGGCGCGGGCTTCCGGGTCGGCGGACGCCGGTGCGGGGGTGGTGGCGGAGAGATCGGTCACGGGGGCTCCAAGCGCGTCGCGGGGCGGTGGCGGGGTCGGGATGGATTCAGTATCGAAGTCGAATCCGGTTAGGTAAAGTGACCATTTATGATCGATATCGGTCTGATTTACTGATGGATTGGTGGACGAGGTGCTCGATGTGCGCCGGCTACGGCTCCTCCACGAGCTGTCCATCCGCGGGACGCTGGCGGCGGTCGCGGCATCCCTGAACTTCAGCCCCTCCGCGGTCTCGCAGCAGCTCGCGCTGCTTGAGGAGGAGGCGGGCGTCCCGCTTCTGCGCAAGGTCGGGCGGGGTGTGCAGCTCACCCCGCAGGCCGAGATCCTCGTGCGGCACGCCGCCTCCGTACTGGACGCACTCGAACGGGCGGAGGCCGAACTGCAGTCCTCGCTCACCGAGGTCAGCGGCGTGGTGCGGGTGGCCGTGTTCCAGTCGGCCGCGCTCGCGCTGATGCCGGCGGTGCTCGGCCGCATGCGGGCCGAACATCCCGAGGTGCGGGTGGAGATGACCCAGCACGAGCCCGAGACCGCGCTGTGGGAGACCTGGGCGCGCGGCTTCGACATGGTCGTGGCAGAGCAGTACCCGCTGCACGCCGCTCCGCATCACCCCGGGGTCGACCGCGAACTGCTCACCTCCGACGCGATCCGGCTCGCCGTGCCGTCCGGGATGGCCGCGGAGCGCCGGGTGCGCACGCCCGCGGACGTCGCCGACCTTCCCTGGGTGATGGAGCCGCGCGGGGCGGCGTCACGGCATTGGGCCGAGCAGGCCTGCCGGCGCAACGGCTTCGAGCCCGACGTTCGTTTCGAGACGGCCGATCTGCAGGCGCAGGTGGCGCTCATCGAGTCCGGCAACGCGGTGGCGCTGCTGCCTGACCTCATCTGGGCCCGGCACGCGCCCGCCTGCGATCTCGTCCTGCTGCCGGAGCGGCCGCGTCGACAGGTGTTCACCTCCGTGCGGGAGGCGGGGGACGGCCACCCGGCCGTGGCCGCGTTGCGCGCGACGCTGCGGCAGGTCGCGGCCGAGCGCGCGGACGAGCCGTGAGCTGCGTCGAGGCGCAGAGGCGGATGCCGCCCGCGCGCGGCATCCGGTGCGGCGGACGCGGGCTGGGAGATCGAGACGTCACCCGTGAGAGCGCTCGAGCCGCGCACGATCCTCGGCGCTGAGCTCCAGCGCTGCCGCTGCCGCGGAATCCCGCGCCGTCTCCGGGCGGGTCGAGCCCGGGATGGGGAGGAGCACCGGTGACAAGCGCAGAAGCCAGGCGAGCACGATCCTCTGAAGCGAGACGCCGTGGGACCTGGCCACGGCGCCGTAATCGTCTCCGCGGTCGCCAGCGGCGACCGCACCGAGCGGGCGCCAGGCGAGGAACGCGAGCTCCAGCTCTTCGCTCACGGCCAGCACGTCGAGACTGGACAGCGCGGTGGGGGAGAGCTCGTTCTGCACGGCCACCAGACGCGGGCCGAGCACCGCATACGCCTCGCGCAGCTGCGCGGCGGTCACGTTCGAGACGCCGAGGCGAAGCGCGACGCCGTCGTCGACCAGGGAGGAGAGCGCCTCCAGACTCTCGCGGAACGGCACCTCGGGGTCGGGCGCGTGCAGTTGATAGAGGCCGATCGCGTCGACTCCCAGACGTCGCGCGGAGACGCGGGCGGCTGCGCGCAGATGTTCAGGCCGGCCGTCGGCGAGCCAGCGCCCATCGCCCGGGCGCACTTTCCCGCCCTTGGTCGCGACGAGCACGGGCGGGTTGCCGAGCGCCTGCAGAGCGTCGGCGACGAGCAGCTCGTTGTGGCCGTCGTCGGTCGCGGACGCATGGTAGGCATCCGCGGTGTCGATGAGCTCGGCACCGGATTCGACGGCCGCGCGGATCGTCGCGATCGCGCGCTCGCGATCGGGACGCCCTTCGATGGAGAGCCGCATGCCGCCGAGGCCGATCGGATGCACGGTCAGGTCCCCGATGCGTCGCCGTCCGGCGGCGGCGCTCGGCGGCGAGGACATGGCGACGGAGGTGGGCTTCGGGAGGTTCGGTTCTGCTGAGGTCACTTTTTGTCTTGTCTCATTCGGTTCGTCGTGTCTCATTCGGCTCGTCCGGGCAGAGTGGATGTCTGCACCGGCGGCCTGCTCGCGCGGTCGACGAGCATCCGGCCGCCGGCGATCACCGCGCTCACGCTGCGGTCGGGGTCGGCCAGGACCGTCACGTCGTGTCCAGGGTTCGCATCGGTGAGGATCAGATCGGCGACGGCGCCGGGGGCCACAACCCCCAGGACACCCGGGTGCCCGAGCAGGCGTGCGGCGTTCGTCGTCGCCCCGCGCAGCACCTCCCAGCTCGTCTGCGTGCGCGCACGGATGCGGAACTCCTCACTCTGGTGAAGGCGCATCCCGCCGAGGAGATCGGAGCCGTACGCCATCGGCACTTCGGCGCGTGCGGCGACGGCGAGCGATTCCTCACCGCGCTCGCGCACCGCCGCGACCTTCGCCACGCTCGTCGGCGGGAGGCCGGATGCCGGCCCCTCCTCCTCGAGGACGGCATAGGTCACCAGGGTGGGGACGAGATGGGCGCCCTGCGTCGCCATCGCCTCGGCGGCCGCCTCGTCCAACAGGTTCCCATGCTCGATCGACCGCACTCCGAGCCGCACCGCCCGCTCGATCGCGGTCGCGGTGTAGGCGTGCGCGGCGACGTAGGCGCCGACCCGGGCGGCCTCGTTCACGGCGGCCCGGATCTCGTCGTCGGAGTACTGCAGAGTATCGATCGCATCCGCGGGGCTCGAGACGCCGCCCGAGACCATCAGCTTGATGTGGCTCGCGCCTCGACGGAACTCGTTCCGCACAGCGCCGCGCAGTGCGTCCTCGCCGTCCGTCACGAGCCCGATGCCCGGGGTCAGCTCGGGCGGGTCGATGCGGGAACGGCCGCGTGGGCGCAGATCGCCGTGCCCGCCGGTCGCCGACAGCGCGTGACCGCAGAACAGCACGCGCGGCCCCTCGAGCAGACCCGACTCGACCGCGAGGGCGAGGCCCCAGTCCGCTCCGCCCATGTCCCGCACGGTCGTGAAGCCGCGGGCGAGCATCCGACGCGCCTCGGCGGCGGCGTCGAGCGCGACGAAGCTGGGGGACATGCCGGTGAGCGCCCACTCGTCCGCCGAAGCCGCGGTGAGATGCACGTGGCAGTCGATGAGCCCCGGGACGGCGAAACATCCGCTCGCGTCCAGCTCTCCCGCGGCCACCGGCTCCGACCCGTCGGGCTCGACGGCGACGATGCCCCCGGCCTCGATGACGATCCTCCGGTCGGGCGTCGTCGTCTCGCCGTCCGGGTCCACGACGTCGGCGTGCCGGATTCGGAGACTGCCGGCCGGGCGTTCCGGTAACGCCCGGCGCGTCCTGCCGGTGAGCTCGATCCGCTCGGGCCGAGCCTGCGTCAAGCGCCGAACTCCGCGGCTAGCGTCGTCGCCGTGGTAGCGTCGCCGACCATAAAGCCGTAGTCGCCGGGGGAGACCCGTGTGAAGGCCTGCCGGGTGAGCACGAGCAGCGTCTGCTCGTACGGGGCCACCAGCTCTTCGACCGTCTCGTAGGTGTAGGCGTCGACGACCCGGCCGAGGACGGTGCCGCCGGGGATGCTCTCGCCGAGCCGCTCCGGTTCGAACTCGGAGAGCAGGATGCCGCCGAAGCGCGGGCGCAGGGTGATGAGGGTCTTCATAACGGTCTGGACGGGCGGCGTGACAACCTCGCCGGGCAGCATCTCGAGGCGCCTCAGCACGTTGACGGCGCCCTCCGTCGCCCGGGTCAGGAAGGACTGGTCCAGCTGTCCGCCGCCGCCGAGCTCGCTGACCATGGCGCCGATGCCGTGCTCGAGCGCCCAGCCGGTCGCCGATCCCGGGTACGAGCCGTGGTGGTACAGCAGCGGGGTGCCGTACGCCTCGGACATCTCCCGGCCGTTGTCGTGGACATAGGCGTAGTCGACCGTGGAGTAGAGGCCGCTGGAGTGGAAGTCGATGAAGTGGTCGGCACCGTCGATGATCGTCAGAAGCGTGGCGGCGAGCTGCTCCGTGATGGAGCCGCCGGCGTCACCCGGGAAGATGCGGTTGAGATTCAGGCCGTCCTGCAGCGTGTGCCGCGTCATCGACTCGTAGGAGAGCGGGTTGGCCACGGGAACGGCCAGGATCGTGCCGCGCAGCTGCTCGACGTCGACCGAAGTGACGATGCGGCGCACCGCTTCGACCCCCATCGCCTCGTCGCCGTGGATGCCGCCGAAGATGACCAGCGTCGGCCCCGGGGTTCCGCCCGTCAGACGGTGGACGGTGATGCCGAGCTTCCAGCCCGTCGCGAGCGTGGTGACGGGCACGGTCTCGATCGTGTGGGCGGCAGTAGTCATGAGTTGGTCCTTTCAGGGTCGTTCGGGAGTGCGGCTGTGCGGAACAGGAACGCACCGGCGATCACCGCGATGAGCAGCGAGAAGGCGATGAGGAGGGTGGAAAGGGCGGCGAGCGTGGGGTCCTGGTACTTCTGCATGTAGGTGAACATCCACACCGGCAGCGTCGACTCGCCCGGCGAGAGCAGGAACACGGTCATGTCCACCTCGTCGAAGCTGATGATGAAGGCGAACAGCGCCGCGGCGATCACGGCGGAGCGGATCGCGGGCAGCGTGGTCGTCGCGAAGGCGCGGAATGCCCCCGCCCCGAGGTCGTGGGCGGCCTCCTCGAGCGTGGTGTCGACGCGGGAGAGGGCGGCTCCGACGACGACCATCACGAAGGGCAGCGTGACCACGCAGTGCATGAGAACGATGCCGACGATGCCCTGGAGGAAGCCGAGGCGCTGGATCAGGATGAATCCCGCGAAGCCGATGGCGACCTTGGGCACAACGGTCGGCGAGAGCGTGAAGGTCTGGAGAAGGCGGACGCCGCGCCCTCCCGTCCGCCAGTACGCGACCGCCGCGGCCGTCCCGAGGACGACCACGATGACGGTCGTCACGACGGCGATCACCAGACTCGAGACCACCGAGCTGCCCAAGCCCTCTTGCACGGCAAGGTTCGCGTACCACTTGGTAGACCAGCCGGGGATCGGCCACGCCCCGTAGCTCACCGAGGAGAACGACGAGACGACGATGATCGCGAGCGGCGCGAGCACGAACACGTCGACAAGCGCGAGCCAGACGATGGAGCCGACGCCGAGCCCCTTGACGTCCTCGGAGGCCGTGACCCCGGTGCCGCCGGGCGAGGAGACCGCGCGCTGAAGCAGCCCGAAGACGCCGAGAACGACGAGGGCGAGGCCGAGCAGCACGTAGCTGGTCACGGAGGCCATGGGCCATTGCACGTTATTGACGTCCGAGTACACCAGCGTGGCGAGCACCGATACCTTCCCCCCGCCCAGTAGGGCCGGCGTGGCGAAGGAACTGATCGTCATGGCGAACACGAGCTGCGCGCCACCGAGGATGCCTGGGGCGGCCAACGGCAGGGTGACGTTGCGCAGGCGCACCCAGGGCGGCGCCCCGAGGTCGCGCGCCGCCTCACCGAGCGCGCCGTCGATCTGCCCGAGCGACGTCATCACCGGGAAGACCATGAACGGCAGCAGGATGTGCACCAGAGCGATGAGCACGGAGGGCGTGGCATAGAGCAGGTGCAGCGGAGGCAGATGCACGAGCTGCAGCATCCAGTTGACCATGCCGCTGTCGCCCAGCAGCAGGCTCCACCCGTAGGTGCGCGCCACGACGCTCGTCAGGAGCGGCGCGAACACGATGAACAGGCCGGCGTAGCGCCATCCGCGTGAGCGGATGCGGTGCAGGGCGTAGGCCGTCGGGAAGCCGACGATGACGGTGGCCACCGTCGCCTCTACTCCGATGACCGCGGTCTTGCCCACCACGCTCCATCGGTAGGAGCTCGTGAAGAAGTCGATCCAGGCGGCGGGCGTCAGCGCCGTGCTGGTGCCGCTCGCGTGCTGGAAGGTGTATTCCAGCAGCGTCGCGAGCGCACCGACGAACAGCACGAGCAGGAGGAGGATCGCCGGCGCGGCGAGCAGGAGGGTCCGCGCGGAGCGAGGGCCCGCGCTCGCCGCGGGGGCCGCCCCGCGCGCCGAAGGCTCGACCCGTTGCGGTCGGCTCGGCGACGAGAGGGTCGTGGTCATGGGCGTCAGATCTTCGTCGCCACGTCGGCGTTCCACTTGTCGGTCCAGGCCGGGGTCTGGGCGCCGATGGTGTCCCAGTCCACGGTGAGGAAGCCGTCAACGGTCGACTTCTGGAAGGCGGGGAGCTTCGCGAGATCGGCGGGCGTCTTCGCCAGAGAGTTCGCCGGGATCTGGACCGAGGTCTCAGCCCAGCGGTTGGCCCACTTGGGGGCGATCATCTCGTTGATGATGTCCTGGACGACCGCCTTCTGATCGTCCGTCTGGTCCGCGACCGACTGCAGGTAGACCGGCACGGGGATGGCGCCCTCCTCGGGGACGACGTAGCTCAGCGGTGCGCCGCCCTGCCGCCACTGCTCGCCGGTGCCGGCGAAGTAGGAGGTGAGGGGCGCCGTGCCGTCGGACAGCACGTTCAGGTACTGCGGATTCGACTCGACGAGGACCCGGATGAGCTTGGCGTTCTTCTCCCAGAGCGCGAAGCCCGGGTCCATGTCGGTGATGCTGCCGCCGTTCGCCTTCGCGGCCATGTAGACGGCGTACCAGGGGAAGCCGAAGAAGGAGAGCTGCCCGCCCTTCCTGCCCTGCCACAGGTCCGCCCAGCTCGTCGGGGCCGTCGAGAGGTATTTGGTGTTGTACACCAGGCCGAGCTGATCCGAGCCGATGCCGATGCCGTAGTGGTCGGCGCGTGTGAAGGTCGGCGTGATGTCCTTGGCGTTGCTCATCGCCGAGTAGTCGAGCGTCGTCCACATCTTGTCGCCGATGCCCTGGGCCGTGGTCGAGGTGTTGAAGAAGCCGAAGTTGACGAGCGGGGCGTCCGGGTTGGCCTTGCGCTGTGCCAGCATCTTCCCGTAGCCGACGGCGTTGGACTGCTCGTAGAGCTCGATGGACACGTTCGGATGCTTCTCCGTGTAGTCCTTCACGAACTCTTTCGGCATCACCCCGAGGTTGCCGCCGAGGAAGACGAACATCGTGAGCTTGAGCTTCTTGCCGCCTCCCGTCGTGCTCGACGACGAGGGGGAGCTGACCGGCGCGCACGCGGCGAGCGTCGCGGCGGTGGCGAGGCCGGTGGCCGCAGCCAGAAGGCTGCGACGGGTGAGGAGGCGCTCCTGAAGGGCGGAGCGGAAAGGCGTCTCGTTCATACGGTGTCCTTGGTGATCCGGGTGGTGCGTCTACTTTTCAGGGGCCGGCTCGTCGCTGATGACGATGCCGGAGCTCGCGCGCCATCCGACCGACACGGCGTCGCCCGGTTGCGGGCGGAACTCCGCGTTGCTGGAGCGTTCGACGACGAGCCGTGCGGCCGCGGCCGCGACGACGTAGCGGGTGATGGAGCCATGGAAGGTGATGTCGGCGACGACGCCTGCGAAGGTGTTCTCCACCGAGTTCGGAAGCTCGGGCGCGAGCATCATGTGCTCGGGGCGCACGCTCACGGTGCTCCCCGGTTCGGGCAGGACGATGTCGAGCCCGTCGGCGTGGATGCGGTCGCCGGCGCGGTCGCCGCGGAACACGTTCGTCTCGCCGAGGAAGGTCGCGGTGAACAGCGTGCTCGGGCGCTCGTACACGTCGATCGGACGTCCGATCTGCTCGATGCGTCCGTTGTTCATCACGGCCATGCGGTCCGACATGGTGAAGGCCTCGCCCTGGTCGTGGGTGACGTACACGAACGTCGTTCCCGACTCGCGCTGGATCCGCTTGAGGGTGTGCTGCATCTGGACCCGGAGCTTCAGGTCGAGGGCGCTCAGAGGCTCATCGAGCAGCAGCACCGCGGGGCGATTGGCGAGTGCGCGCGCGATCGCCACCCGCTGCTGCTGCCCACCGGAGAGTTGATGGGGAAGCCGGTCGGCGAATGCGCCGAGCCCGACGAGCTCGAGGGACTCCGCGACGATCTCGCGCGTCTCCCGGGGGGATCGCCCGTTCACCCTGGGGCCGTATGCGATGTTCTTGGCGACGCTGAGATGGGGGAAGAGAGCGAGTCGCTGGAACACCATATTGGTTGGGCGGCGGTGCGAGGGCACGCGCGTCACGTCGGTCCCGCGAACCCAGACCGAGCCCTCCGTGGGGACTTCGAGGCCGGACAGTATCCGCAGGAGGGTCGACTTGCCGCAGCCGGACGGGCCGAGCAGGGAGAAGAAGGCGCCGCGCTCGACCGCCAGGGAGACCTGCTCGAGACCGACCGAACCGCCCGGATAGACCTTGCGCACCGCGCGCGCCTCGATGTCCAGCTCGCGTGCCTCGGTCTCGGCGAGCCGTGGGGCCTCGATCACGGGTGTGCTCATGAGTTTCGCCTTCCTGTCGTCGTGGGGTGAGAGGAGCGGGCGTGTGCGCTCTCGGACGGGACGCGAGCGGCATGCCTCAGATCGTCTGCCACGGAGAGGCGGGATGTCTCCGCGACGAGGGACACCACGGCCTGTGCTGCGAGCTCCCTGGTGAATCGCGCGGCCGGCCCGCCTATGGAGAGGCCCCCGACCGCGCGCCCGTCGCGACCGATGATCGCGGCGGCGCGGCAGCGCAGGCCGACGGCGTAGGTCTCCTCGTCCACGGCGTAGCCGGCAGCGGCTGCCGTCGTCAGCTCGTCCCGCAGGCCGCGCAGCATGGCGTCGGCCCCCCGTCCGTGCTCGGCGCGCAGGAGGCGCACACGGTCCGCATGGGGGAGATGGGAGAGCATCGCCTTGCCGAGGGCGGAGAGGCTGGGGGAGATGACCTCGCCGATGCGGCTCACGTTGCGCAGCGAGTTGCGCGACTCCGTGCGCGCGACGATGAGCAGGGTCGAGCCGACGAGCAGCCCGGCCGTGACGCTCTCTCCGGTCAGCTCGCTCAGCGACTCGGTCGCCGCCGCCAGGGTCTCGACGCTGTGCAGGCGGTCGGTCACGGTGATGGACAGGCGCACGAGGCGCCCACCGGCGACGTAGCGACCCCGGCCGTCGGTGGCCAGGAAGTCCCAGGAGACGAGTTGGCGCACCAGCCGGGATGCCGTCGAGAGCGGAACGCCCGCGAGCTCGACGATCTCCGTGAGGCTCAGCGGCTCCGCTCGCGCGACGACCGTGGCCTCGAGCACGTTGAGCATGCGCTCGAGATAGCTCGAGCTCCTGCTCTCGCTCGTCGGGATGGCGGTCTCGCCTGTCGGAAGGGACATGATCCGATCCTCTGCGCCGGGCGGGGGCTCGCAACGCCCGCCGGCGATTCGTAATCCGCTCTTAACAGCAATCCGCCCCGATTCCCGATGAGCGGGAGCCGGGGAACGAAGTCATCGTCGAGTGCAGCGCGGCGGTCCGCGCTCCACAACACGTGGCCTACTACGTGGGGAAGCTGACGGGGCTCTGCTGCCGTCACCCCAGAGACGAATGAGGAAGCATCGATGATCAGAACCGTTCTGTGCTTGACGGCGTCCGAGGGCGATCTCGAGCGGCTCGTGGAGCGCTATCGCGAGCTCGACGTGCTCCGGTATTCGCTCGACCACTCCCGCGCGCTGCCGACCGAGCTGTCGGTGGCCGCGCGCGGCGCCGCCTTCGTGTTCACGGACCCGTCACCCGTCGCGAGTAGTCTCCGGCTGGTATGAGAAGGCTGATCGCACCATCCGTGCTCCTGGGGATTCCGGCGCTCGGGCTCCTTGTCGTCTGGTTCCTTACCCGGCAGAGCGGGGTGCTCATCGCCGCGGTCGTCCTCTTCGCGGCCTCCGGAGTATGGGTCGCCGTCGCCGCGCTCGTCGTGTCGAGACACCCGAGCGGCGGGCTCGTCGCCCCGCACCTGGATGCGATCGGCGGCGCGCTGAGCGACTCGAAGGCGTTCCACGCGGCCCAGGCGAGCACCCGGGTCTACACCGGCACCATCACCGGCACACGCAGCACCGGGGCGGAGCGGGGCGTCGGACGGTTCGGCATCGAGCTCACGGTCGAGATCGAGGACAGCGGCGGCGTCATCGACGGCACGGTCCGGCAGTTCCTTGACCCCGCGCAGCTCGCCCGCCTCACCCCGGGCGCGCGGGTCTCGCTCAAGCGCGCAGAGGCCTACCCCGGCATGTACGTCATCGCCGAGCCGCAGGGCGCGGGTCGTCCGGGCGGCGTCGCGGGCTGAACGGCATCCGTCACAGATCGTTGCCCGCGTAGGACTGGTTGAAGCTCTTGTTGGTCAGCGGGAAGTCGGGGACGATGGTCTCCGCCAGCGCGACCGGCAGCGCCGGCCAGTTGAAGAACGACGGGTCGACGACCTTGACACGTTCGAGCGTGCCGTCCTCGCCCAGCTCGACGTGGTGCGTCAGCGCGCCCCGCCAGGCCTCGACGAGCCCGAGGCCCCGGCGCGGACGATGCGCCGGCGCCGGGGCATCCGCCATCGCCTCGACCCGACCGGCGAGCCGCTCGATCAGCGCGACGGCGACGGAGGCGGAGATCTGCGCCTCCCGCTCCCGCACGAGGAAGCGGGCGAGCACGTCCCCGCCGCTCTCGACCACGACGTCGAAGACCTCGGGCAACGCGACGAACGGCAGCTCGCGACGGGCATCCGTAGCGATCCCGGAGGCCCGGGCGACGTAGCCGAGCGTGCCGAGGGAGACCGCGGCGTCGTGGGGCAGCACGCCAGTGCCGGTGAAGCGATCGCGCACGATGCCGTGCCCGCGGATGATCGCCGTGAGCTCCCCGAGCTCGGCCGCGATCGCCGTGAGCTCGGCCGGGGCAGGCAGGGCGCGCAACGATGCGCCGCCGATGCGCAGGGCCCCGCGCAGCAGCCGATGCCCCGTGGCCGCGTCGTTCAGCCGGGCGAGCCGCTCGCGCAGCCGCAGCGCATGCACGTTCCCGATGCCGAAGCCGGTGTCGTTGGCGAGCGCGCCGAGGTCGGTGACGTGGTTGATCAGGCGCTCGAGCTCGAGCAGCAGGGCCCGCAGCAGCTGCGCGTCCTCCGGGACGTCGTAGCCGGCCGCCTGCTCGGCCGCGAGCGCGAAGGCGAGGCCGTGCCCGATCGGGGTGTCGCCGGCGATGCGCTCGGCGAGGGCGAGTCCGGTGGCGGCGGTGCGACCCTCGAAGACCTTCTCGACGCCCCGGTGCAGGAACCACAGCCGCGGCTCCATGCGCACGATCGTCTCCCCGACGACGGAGAAGCGGAAGTGGCCGGGCTCGATGATGCCGGCGTGCACCGGGCCGACGGCGATCTCGAACACCCCGGAGCCCGCCACCTCGGCGAAGGGGAATCCGGCCACGTCCGGCCCGAACGCCGGGGCGGGGCCCCCGCGCATGGGCGCCCAGCTCTCCGGCCAGTGCGCATGCTTGACCAGTCGCTTGGGCTGCGGGTGGCCGAGCGGGCGGATGCCGAACAGGTCGGCGATCTCGCGCTCGAAGCGACCGGCCTGGTGCGACAGCGCGGCGAGGCTCGGCAGTGCCGGATCGTCGGCCGGGACGGCCGTGCCGAGCTCGACGGCGGGGCCGGAGGCGACGTCGGGCGGAGTGAGGACGTAGCGGACGGCGAAGCCGTCGGCGGTCTCGCGGGCGACGACCGAGGCGACCCGATGGCCGCTTCCCAGCAGCTCGGCGACCACGCCGGGGACGTCGTCGCGGGTGACGGCGCGGAACTCGAGAGGAAGCACCATCAGCGGCTCCCCGTGACCGCGGCGGCCGCATCCGACAGGGCGGCGCCGACCGGGCCGCCGAGGAAGGGCACGACGACGCAGGCGGCCAAGGCGAGGCCGATCGGGAGCAGCGGACCCGTGGGCGCGCCGTGCGGTGTGGCCCCCCGATCGTCGGGGCCGACCGAGGTCCACGCCGTTGGCGTGCCGAACAGCATCGGGATCGCGAGCCGCACGAGGGCCGTGAAGACGAGGCAGAGCAGGCCGAGCGCGACGAGCACGGCCCAGCCCAGACCCGCGCGCCAGCCGGCGATGGCGATCGCGAGCTCGGCGAAGAAGATGCCGAAGGGAGGGAATCCGATCAGGCCCGCGAGCGCGGCGAGCCAGGGCACCGCGATCGCCGGCCGGCGGCCGAGCAGAGCACGCATCACGGCGAGGGACGTGGTGCCCTCGGCGGCGAGCAGCCGGCCCGAGAGCACGAACAGGCTGGCCTTGATGAGCCCGTGGGCGAGCATGTAGAGCAGCACGGCGGGCAGTGCCGTCGGCCCGATCGCGACGCCGAGGGCCATCACCCCCATGTGCTCGATGCTGGAGTAGGCGAGCATCCGCTTGAGGTCGCGCTGCCGCCATTCGAGGGCCGCCGCGACCGCGATCGACAGCAGCCCGAGCACCGCGAGCTCGATGCGCATCAGACCCGTGCCGAGCACGGCGTCGGCGATCGCCTGCACGCGGACGATCGCGTACAGCGCCACGGCCAGCAGCACGCCTGACATCAGCCCGGAAACCGCCGCGGGCGCCTGGCCGTGCGCATCCGGCAGCCAGCTGTGCATGGGCGCCAGACCGGCCTTCGTGGCGAATCCGAGCACCGCGAGAGCGGCGCCGAGGCGGACGAGGCCGTGGTCGAGGCCGTGGTCGCCGGACAGGACGAGCCAGGACAGCGTCGGGCCGCTGCGAACGGATGCCGCGTAGATCAGCACCACCCCGAGGAAGGCGATCGCGATGCCGACGGAGCCGAGCACTACGTACTTCCACGCGGCCTCGAGCGCGCCGCGCGTGCCGTAGTGGGCGACGAGGAACGCCGTGGCGATCGTGGTCGCCTCGATCGCGACCCACACGATGCCGAGGTTGTCCGCCACGACGGCGAGCGACATCGCGCCGAGGAACGCGCACAGCAGGGCCGCATAGCCGCGGCCCGTGTCGCGGTCGAGGCCCGCCCACGTCGACACGACACCGACGGAGCCGATCGTGACGAGCATCCAGGCGGACAGGGAGTCGGCGCGCAGCACCCCCGCCAGCGCCGTCGCGGGTCCGGATGCCGTCAGCAGCACGGCGCCGACCGCGCCGACCGCGACGCTCGCCGCCACGGGGGCCCAGCGGCGCACCGTGGCGGGGGTCGGCACGGCGGCCACGAGTGCGGCGATGAGCAGCGCGAGGCCGGGGGCGAGAGGGACGAGGACCGGCATCAGTCGTGCAGCTCCTTCAGACGGCGCACATCGGTGTCACCGAAGGCCGCCTTCAGCCGCACCGTGAACACCTGGAGGATCACGACGACGAGCAGCAGGTCGAAGGAGCTCGCGAACTCGACGAGCAGGGGCACGCCCCCGGAGCTGAAGAACGCGACGGCGGCGATGCCGTTGTCGAGCACGAGGAAGCCGACCAGCTGTGAGATCGCGCGCCCCCTGGTCGACATCGCGAGCAGGCCGATCAGCACCACCGCGACGCCGAGGGGCGTGAGCCGCACGGCCGGGTCGCCCGTGTCGCCGAGCAGCGGGGTGACGACGGCGTACGCGCCGATGGAGAGCACCGCCGCGAACACGACCGTCGCGGTCGGGTTGAGCAGCGGCGCGTCGTCGTCCAGCGCAGGGGCGCCCACCCCGGACAGGGCGCCGAGGGAGGCCAGACGCCGGTCGAGCAGCCAGGGCAGCACGATGCCCTTGAGCAGCAGCACGAGGGCGACGACCAGCAGGTCGTTCGCGTCGCCGGTCCGCGCGGCGACGACCGCGACGAGCCCGGCCAGGGCGACGCCCTGCACCGCGATGACCCGCACGACGCCGCGCTGCGAGCGCCGCCACACGGTCAGCAGCGCGGTGACGAGCAGCGCGCCGGCGCACAGGTCGAGGATGACGTTCACGCGGGCACCACCGCCGAGACGGCCACGGCGAGGAAGGCCAGCACGACGGAGCCGGCCAGCAGCTCCGGCACCCGGAACAGGCGGATCTTCGCCAGCCCGACCTCCGCGACGGCGAGCACCCCTCCGAGCAGCAGCGTCTTCGCCGCGAGTGCGACGACGCCGAGGGCGAGCCCCGGCCCGGCCCCGGCCGCCACCCCCCACGGCAGCACCAGGTTCCCGACGAGGGCGACGAGCGCCGTGAGCTTCAGCTGGGAGCCGAGCTCGAGCCAGACGAGGTCGCGGCCGGAGCTCTCGATGGTCATCGCCTCGTGGATCATCGTGAGCTCCAGATGCGTCGACGGGTTGTCCACCGGCAGGCGGGCGCCCTCGGCGATCACGGCGATGACGAGGGCGGCGAGGGCGAGCAGGCCCACCGGCGAGACGATCAGCGCAGGGCGGTCGATACGAGCGCCGAGGATGGCCGAGAGATTCGAGCTGCCGGTCGGGATCGACAGTGCGTAGACGGCGAGCAGCAGGGTCGGCTCGACGAGGGCGAGGATCGTCAGGTGGCGGCTCGCACCCATGCCGCCGAATGCGGTCCCGCCGGCGAGGCCGACGAGCGCCGGCGCGATCGCGCTGAGCAGCATGACGGAGACGACGACGAACAGGTCGGCCGGGATGATCGTCAGTCGCGACACCAGGGGGAGCAGCACGCACAGCGCGAGGCTCGTGGCCACGCCGACGACGGGGGCGGCGTACAGCAGCATCCCACCCGACTCGACGCGTACCGGCGGGCGGCGCAGCTGCTTGCGCAGATCGCGCCACGGCTGCAGCACTCCTGCCCCGACGCGGCCCTCGAGCCGGGCCTTCACGGTGCGCACCACGCCGATGAACAGCGGTGCGATCAGCAGCAGCACGATCGCCTGCAGGATGCCGGTCAGCACGGCGCTCATCGGATCGCCGCCACGACGACGAGCACAACGGCGACCGCCGCGAAGGAGTAGACGAGGTAGCGGTGGATGCTGCCGTTCTGGATCCCGCGCGCCCGCACGCCGAGGCCGTCGAGCAGCCGGGTGAGCGGTCGGTACAGGCGGCGCTCGACGATGTCCTCCGTCGAGACGTCGACGCGCACCCGCTCGACGAGGTAGGCGGATTCCGCGGCGTGGGTGACGGCGACGTCACGCGTCGGCGCGAGCACGTCGTCGAAGACCCGCAGCGCCGGCTCGGTGAAGGAGGTCGCCGTGTACTGCATCCGTGCCCCGGTCAGCACACCTCCGCTGCCCCAGGGCAGCGCGGTCGAGCGTGCGGGCGCGCGGCGTGCGGAGACGACGGTCGCGATCACGGCCGGCACCAGCGCCGCGGCAGCGAGCGCGAGCACCCACAGCGGGGTGAGCCGGGCGTCGAGGCCCGGCAGGGTGACGCCGATCACCTCGGACGGATGCGCGCCGCCGGTCGTTCCGGTCGTGATCGGGCCGAGGGCGGATGCCACGGCGCCCGGCACCAGCCCGAGCGCGAACACGAGGGCCGCGGCGACGAGCGGCACGATCCGCTCGAGCAGCGGCGGCTCGTGGGCGTCGGCCGCGGCCGGCGAGCGTGGGCGGCCGAGGAAGGCGATGCCATACGCCTTGACGAAGGTCAGCACCGAGAGGCCCGCGGTGAGCGCCACGACGCCGACGGCGACCGGGAACAGCACCACGTCGATGATCGGCGCGCGGCCGTCCGCCGGGGTGGCGTGCACGAGCGACTGCAGCAGCACCCACTCCGCGATGAAGCCGGAGCTTGCGGGCAGCGCCGCCGCCCCGAAGGCCGCCGCCCCGAAGGCGAGCGCCGTCTGCGGCATCCGCGCCTGCAGACCGCCGAGGCGGTCGAGGTCCCGCTCGCCCGTGCCGTGCAGCACCGAGCCGGCGGTGAGGAACAGGGCGGCCTTGAACGCCGCATGGCTCACGCAGAGCAGCAGCGCAGCGAGCAGCGCGGCCGCGGCGATCTGCGGTTGCCCCGCTGCCTGCAGCAGCTCGGAGGCGCCGAGGGCGAGCGCGATGAGCCCGAGGTTCTCGCTGGTGGAGTATGCGAGCAGCACCTTCAGATCGCTCGTCACCGAGGCGCGCAGGATGCCGTAGCCGGCGGACAGCGCGCCGAGCGCGAGCAGCACCGCACCCCACCAGGCGGGGCCGTGGGGGAGCAGCCGCACGATCGTCAGGGCGATGCCGTACGCGCCGAGCTTGACCATCGCCGCGCTCATCGCGGCCGACACGTGCGCGGGCGCCTCGGGGTGCGCGCGCGGGAGCCAGACATGCAGCGGAACGAGCCCCATCTTGATGCCGAAACCCGCCGTGAGCAGGCAGAACGCCCATGAGGCCGCCGCCGAGTGCTGGTCGACGGCGGCGAAGGAGGCGAAGCTCGTCGCGCCCGACTTCCCGGCGAGCACGCCGAAGCCGGCGAGGATCAGCGCGAAGCTCGCCTGCGACATCACCGCGTACCAGAGCGCCGCCCGGCCGACCGTCGCGCGCTGGGCGTGCTCGGCGAGCACCAGGGCGGTCGACGCGGCCGCCATGAGCTCCCACCCGAACAGGAACGAGGCGGCGTCGGATGCCGCGGGCACCGCCTGCATGCCGAGCAGGAAGAGCGCGAAGGCCGCCCAGCCGGAGCGCGAGCCCGACGGGCCGTGGGCCGAGGCGATGCCGCTCGCCGCGGCCAGCACCCCGACGCCGGAGACGAGCAGCAGGAACAGGCCGCCCAGTCGGTCGGGCTGGAAGGCGAGCTCGATGCCCGGCAGCGCCGTGCCGATACGGAGGGGAGCGGATGCCGTGCCCGACAGCGCCGCCGCGCCGGCGACGACCCCTGCGGCTCC
The DNA here is from genome assembly GCA_036398375.1 of Gryllotalpicola sp. Lineage (GTDB taxonomy): Bacteria > Actinomycetota > Actinomycetes > Actinomycetales > Microbacteriaceae > Gryllotalpicola. The sequence goes on along the minus strand of DASWPQ010000021.1, from coordinate 1,699 downwards.
CGTGAGCACGGTCAGGCCGCCCGCGACGACGGCACGGGCGCGCGCACCGGGCAGGCCCACCGCGGCGAGGACGGCCACAGCGCCGAGCACGAGGTCCAGGACGAGGAATCCGTCGGTCATCAGCGGCCCGTCAGCTCGCGCAGGACGGCGACGATCGTCGTGGGGGCGGGCGGGTCGCCGGGGATCGCCAGGTCGACGGGGACGACGCTCGACACCGGACCGACCACGCCGTAGCCGTCGCGGAATGGTCCGCCGTCGACGGCGGCGTCACCGAGCGCGATCACGATGCGCGGCTCGGGCATCGCCTCCAGCGTGCGCTGCAGCGGCAGCGCCATGTTGCGGGTGACGCAGCCGACGACGAGCAGCACGTCGGCGTGACGGGGAGATGCGGCGAGGTGCACGCCGTACCGCTCGACGTCGTAGACGGGGCCGAGCGCGGCCTGCAGCTCGAGCGCCACGTCGTGCCCGCCGCCCGCGTCGACGTAGCGCACGTGGATGCTGCCGCCGAGCGCGCGCGCCTTCGCGCGCCACGGGGCGTTCGGCTCCTGCGCGGAGGGGGCGACGGGGAGGGCGGGGGCGGGCTCGGCGATACGGCCGGTGCGCGCGATCAGGCGCGCCAGAGCGGAGGCGGTCACCGGGCAGGCAACTCCTGGGCGAGCGCTTCGATGAGGCCCGCCGAGTCCTCCAGCATGGACAGCACGATCTGCTTCGCGCTCACGAGCAGCTGCGAGACGCGGGGGTCGCGCAGCGAGTAGTAGACGACGCTGCCGTCGCGGCGGGTCGAGACCACGCGTGCGCGGCGCAGGACCCCGAGTTGATGCGAGAGGTGCGAGAGCTCGACGTCGAGCTGCTCGGCCAGCGCGCCGACCGAGCACTCGCCGCGGACGAGCACTTCGAGCGCGCGGACACGGATGGGGTGGGCGAGCGCTTTGAACAGCTCGGCCTTCACCTCGGCGACGGGAGTGCTCATCCGTCCGTTATATCGACGGATTGACAGAACCGTCAATTCGTGAAGTGCGAGGCATCACATGAGAGCAAGGTGAGGAGTGTGTTACAGCAGGTACGGATGTCGCATGCCGGGGTTAGCCTGCCCCTATGTCTGAGCCACTACAGACCGAAGCGCCGACCATCGACACCGTAGGCGAGCTGCGCGCGAGCGGCCACCAGCAGAAGCCCCTGCGCACCGAGCTGCGCGACAACCTGCTCGCCGAGCTGCGGGCCGGCCGAGATCCGTGGCCCGGCCTGCACGGCTTCGAGGCGACCGTCATCCCGCAGCTCGAGCGCGCACTGATCGCCGGGCACGACGTGGTGCTGCTCGGCGAGCGTGGCCAGGGCAAGACGCGGTTGCTGCGCACGATCGGCCGCCTGCTCGACGAGTGGACTCCGGTCATCGCCGGCTCCGAGCTCGGCGAGCATCCCTACGAGCCCATCACGCATGAGTCCCGGCGGCGTGCGGCCGAGCTCGGCGACGCGCTGCCCGTCAGCTGGCGGCACCGCAGCGAGCGCTACGTCGAGAAGCTCGCGACGCCGGACACCTCCGTCGCCGACCTGATCGGTGACGTCGACCCCATGAAGGTGGCAGAGGGCCGCAGCCTCGGCGACCCCGAGACCATCCACTTCGGCCTCATCCCGCGCAGCCACCGCGGCATCGTCGCGATCAACGAGCTGCCCGACCTGGCCGAGCGGATCCAGGTGGCGA
>DASWPQ010000020.1:0-93062 GCA_036398375.1 Gryllotalpicola sp. | reverse complement strand
CCTGCTCCACGGAAAGGTGAGAAGCATCTGCTCTTCACCGCTGAGGTGCTCGACGAATTCGATGTTCTTACGCCGACGGCTGCGACGCGCCGCCGGGCGAGGGGTGCGCTCTGACTTCATAACACACTGCGTAACGCGGTGAGGTCCGCTTTTATTCGACGGAGACCTGGCGTTCGCCGTACGCGGACACAGAGTTACCTGAATGTGATGTCCTGCAGAGCCCGCTGATTTTTGCGCGGGGCCGCAGACGGGCGAGACTGGAAGCCATGACGAACTCGGCCGCCCCGGGGGCGGCATCTGCTCCCTCTCTCGCCGACGCAGCTGAACAGACCGCTCCCGAGCAACCCGATGGCTTCACTCTCTGGGTGGTCCTGCGTCGCGACCCCTCCCGCACCGCCCCGGCCGGCTCGTCCGGACCCGAGTCCGGCTCCGCCTCCGACGTCGCCGAGCTGGAGGCGGTCGTCGCGAGCGCCCAGCAGCGCGGCGTCACCGTGCGCGGCTTCTACGACGTCTCCGGCTTCAAGGCCGACTCCGACCTCATGTTCTGGATCTGGGGCCCGGTGCCGGAGGACCTCCAGACCGTCGCCCGCGAGCTGCGTCGCACCGCGCTGCTGCGCCCGCTGCTTCCGACGTGGAACGCCATGGGCGTGCATCGCGCCGCCGAGTTCAACAAAGCACACATCCCGGGATTCCTCCGCGGCAAGGACGCCAAGCAGTGGATCACGGTCTACCCCTTCAACCGCAGCTACGACTGGTACCTGCTGCCCGATGAGGAACGGCGGCGGATGCTCGCCGATCACGGCCGCAAGGGCGCGGCCTTCAGAGGCGTGCTGGCCAACACGGTCGCCGCGTTCGCGCTGGGCGACTACGAGTGGCTGCTGCCGATGGAGGCCGACGAGCTGTCGGACCTCGTCGACATGATGCGTGAGCTGCGCTACACCGAGGCGCGGCTGCACGTTCGTGAAGAGGTGCCGTTCTTCACCGGCCGCCACATCGCCGCGGCCGAGATCCCGGAGGTTGTGAGTTGACCCAGTACGACGCGATCCTGCTGTCGAGCTTCGGAGGCCCGGAGGGCCACGACGACGTCATCCCCTTCCTGCGCAACGTCACCGCCGGTCGCGGCGTGCCCGACGAGCGCCTGGAAGAGGTCGCGCACCACTACCGCCACTTCGGCGGCGTGAGCCCCATCAACGCCCAGAACCGCGCGCTCAAGGCCGCCCTCGAGGGCGAGCTCGCCAAGCGCGGCATCGCGCTGCCCGTGTACTGGGGCAACCGCAACTGGGCCCCCTACTTCACGGACACCGTGGCCGAGGCGGCCGCGAACGGCCACACCCGCCTGCTCGGCGTCGTCACGAGCGCCTACACGAGCTACTCGGGCGTCGGCCAGTACCGCGAGGACTTCGAGAAGGCGCTCGCCGCGAACGGCCTGACCGAGACGGCGTCCATCGACCGCGTCCGCGAATACTTCGACCACCCCGGCTTCGTGACGCCGCTGGTCGACGGCGTGCGCGCGGCCGTGAAGCAGCTGACGGATGCCGGGAGCCCGGCGTCCGGCATCCGCATCCTCTTCTCGACCCACTCGATCCCGGTCAGCGCCGCGCAGGCATCCGGCCCCGAGTTCGGGGAGGGCGGCGCCTACGAGGCACAGCATCGCGCGGTGGCGCAGGTCATCTCGGAGGCGGCGGCGCCCGGCATCCCCTGGCAGCTCGTCTATCAGTCCCGCTCCGGCGACCCGCGCGTGCCCTGGCTCGAGCCCGACATCAACGATGTGATCGCCGGCCTCGCCGAGGCGGGCGAGACGCGGGCCGTCGTCGTCGTGCCGGTGGGCTTCGTGAGCGACCACATGGAGGTGCTCTGGGACCTCGACAACGAGGCGAAGGCGAGCGCGGAGGAAGCCGGTCTCGGCTTCGCCCGCGTCCCGACCCCTGGTGTGCACCCCGCCTTCGTCGCCGGGCTCGTCGATCTCATCGAGGAGCGGCTGAACGACGTCCCCGTCGAGCAGCGCCCGCACCTGACCGCACTCGGCCCCTGGCCCGACCATGCCGCCGTCGGCACGTACCTCGCTCCGACGCCCGCGCAGGAGAAGGCCGAGGCGAACGCCTGATGGCCGACACGATCCGTGTCGGCACCCGGGGCAGCGCGCTCGCGCTCGCCCAGACGGAGCAGATCGCGAAGGCGCTCGGCCGGGCGGCCGGGCTCGAGGTCGAGTTCGTCACGGTGACGACGCAGGGCGACACCTCGACGGCGGCGCTCGCGAGCCTGGGGGGCACCGGCGTGTTCGCCTCGGCGCTGCGCGAGGCGCTGCTGGCCGGTGACGTCGACGTGATCGTGCACTCCCTCAAGGACCTGCCCACGGCGGCCTACCCGGGCCTCGTCATCGGGGCGATCCCGCGTCGGGCCGACGCGCGGGACGTGCTCGTGGCCCGCGACGGCCTCACCCTCGACACGCTCCCCGAGGGCGCACGGGTCGGCACCGGCTCGCCGAGGCGCATCGCCGAGCTCGGCGCGCGGCGCCCCGACCTCGTGGTCGACCCCGGGCTGCGCGGCAACATCGACACGCGCATGTCGAAGGTCGGCGCCGCCGGGCTCGACGCGATCATCCTCGCCGCGGCCGGCCTGGACCGGCTGGGCAGGGCGGAGGCCGTCACCGAGCGCCTCTCGCTGTCGGACTGGCCCACGGCCCCGGGCCAGGGCGCTCTCGCCCTGGAGGTGCGCGAGGAACGGGCATCCGATGCCATCGGCCGCGCCCTTGCCGCGGGGCTCGGGGCGATCGACCACGCGACGACCCGCGCGACCGTCACGGCCGAGCGCGCCGTGCTCGCCGGCCTCGAGGCCGGCTGTGCGGCGCCGGTCGCGGCGAGCGCGATGGTCGACGACGGCATGCTGTTCCTGACCGCGTCCGTGTACGCGCTCGACGGCTCGGCCGTGCTGACCGCGAGCCACGCCGCCGTGCCCGAGTCGACCGCGGCGCTCGACCTGCTCGCCGCCGCCGAGGAGGTCGCGCAGCGCGCGGTCGACGAACTGCTCGCCGCCGGAGCGAAGGAGCTCGCATGACCGAAGCCCGCATCGCCGAGAAGCCGCTGGCCGGCTGGCGCGTCCTCGTGCCCCGGGGCGGCCCGTGGGGCGACACGGTCGCGGCCGATCTGCGCGCCCAGGGCGCGCAGCCCGTGGTCGCGCCGATGATCAACTTCGCCCCCACCGCCGACACCGAGACGCTCACCCGCTCGCTCGCGCGGCTCGCCGCGGGGGAGTACGACTGGCTGACCGTGACGAGTGCCACCACGGTGGACGTGCTGCAGAGCTATCAGGCCGTGATCCCCGCCAGCACCCGGATCGCCGCCGTCGGCGAGACGACGGCGGCCGCGCTCGCGGCCTCCGGCTACCGGGTCGACCTCGTCCCGGCCGGGGACAACTCTGCCAAGGGACTGCTGGCCGAGTGGCCGGAGGCGACCGGCGGCGTCGCCGGGCTGCGCGTGCTGACCTTGCGCTCGGAGATCGCGAAGCCCACCCTCACCGAGGGACTCGTGCAGTTGGGGCACCGTGTGGACCCGGTGGTCGCCTACCGCACCGTGGGCGTGCCCGTGGACGAGAAGATCGTCGCCGCCGTCCGGGCGGGGGAGGTCAACGCGATCCTCGTCACCTCCGGATCCGTCGCCCAGCAGGTCGCCGAGCAGCTCGCCCCCATCCCGGCGGGCACCCTGATCGCGGCGATCGGCCCGCAGACCGCGCGGGACGCCGGCGGCTACGGCCTCGGCGTCGACCTGGTCGCCTCGGAGCGTTCCGCGGACTCCCTCATCGACGCGATCGTGCAGGCGTCGCGCTCGGAGCTGTAGCGCCGGCATCCGTCTGGCGGGGGTGTGCGGCCCTGCCCCGGGCTGCGCGCGGACGCACCTGTGCGCGCGGAAGAGATTCTGCGCGGCGCGTCGGGCGGAGCTGTCGACGCGCGGGGATGCGTCCTGCATCCCTTCCCCCCGGTGCGGGCCCGATGCGCGTTCGCATCCGTCGTCAGGGCCCTGCGAGCACCGCGTCAGCGAAGCCCGCCGCGCGCAGCCGCAGTTCGTCGATGCGCTGCAGGCGCGCCGCCTCGACGTCGAAGCCCTCGTAGGCGAGCGGCGGGGCCTTCCGGACGTTTCGTGAGCACTCGAAGTCCTGGCAGATCAGGGTGCCGACGGTGTTGCCCTTGCGTCCGGCCGCGCCGGCGCGCCGGGCGCTGTAGAAGACCACGTCGTTCGGCAGCTTGACGTCCCGGCACCATGAGCACTGCGCCCGGGTGCGCGGCGATGCCTCGGCCCGCTGGAGCAGAATGCCGACCGGCCCGCCGTCCACGGCCGGGACCACGGCATAGGCCCGGCGTGCGATCTTCGGGTCGCGCCAGCCGAGGTAGTCGAGCGCCGCCCAGTCGGCGTCATCGAACCACGTGGGAAGGGTGATGTCGGCGGTCTCCTTGCGGCTGGTGTTCACGAAGGACGCGCGGAGGTCTTTCTCGGTGATCGGGAGCATGCGGTATCGCCTCTCGTCGTGCCCGGCGCGCAGGGGCGCCGGAGCGGGTGTTCGTCAGGATCGGGGAGGGGACGGCGTGGCCGTCGCCTACCTGATGCCGGCGGACGGGCCGCCGACGACCTCCTGACGCCCCGCGGGCACGACGGACGAGAAGCTCACCGCGCCAGAGTAACAAGGCGGGAGCGGTTGCGTGGACTTCTCGCATGGCGCCGCGGCGTCGGCCTCCTTAGAGCTGTCGCCCGCGGAGGTACGCGTTCAGCGACGCCGTCTCGTCGGCGTCGACGGCGAGGGCCCGGCCATCGATCGCGTTCACGGGCGCGGCCAGGCGCTGGCTGCTGGTCAGCCAGAGCGCATCGGCATGATCGAGCTCCTCGACGCGGACGTGGCGGTAGCTCGTGCGCATGCCGCGGCCGGAGCCCCATTCGAAGGTGCCGATCTGGGTCGTGCCATGCAGCACGCCGCCGCTCTGCGCGGGGGTGACGAGCTCGTCCCCGAAGCGCAGCACGAGGCTCGACGTCGGGCCCTCGAGCAGATAGCCGTCGGTGGTCGTGAAGATCACATCGTCGGCGTTGCGGCGTCCGGCCTCGCGCAGGACGGCCCGGTTGACGGCGTAGGAGAGCGTCTTGGCGCCCTGCAGCAGCCAGGGCGCCGCGGTCTGCACGTCCAACTGGTAGCCGCGGCTGAGCAGCACCACGGAGATGCCGGTGGTGCGCTCGCGCGTCCAGTCGGGGTTCACGTCGAGATAGGCGTAGCCGGTGGGATCCAGCGGGCCGCCCTCGCGGCCGCGGGTCAGGACGTACTTGCAGAACGCGTCGCCGACGCCGGGGAGGTGCGCGATGCCGAGCTCCACCGCCGCGCGGAAGAGCTCGGGGTTGGGGGCGGGCAGCTCAAGCAGCGCCGCGGAGCGCGCGAAGCGCCGCAGGTGCTCGTCGACCGACTGCACGCGGCCGTCGATGATTCCGACGGTCTCGAAGATGCCGTCGCCGCGGGTGATGCCGAGGTCCATGACGTCGATGTGGGGCGCGTGGGCGTCGACGAGTCGCAGTGAGTCCGCGGGGGCCGCGTCCGGGTCGGTGGGGGAGTCGATGAGCACGACCACGGAGGAGGTCACGGGGGAGTTCCTTTCTGAGCGGGACGTTCACCCGCGGGCTGTCAGTCGCCCAGGGGCCGAGAGGACGCACGATGCACGAGCTGGGCGCCGACGCGGTAGGTGCGGCGGATGCGGTCGCCGCCGAGCTCCGAGCCGCGGTTGTTGATCTGCTGCATGAGCAGATCGACGGCGAGCTCGGCGAGCTGTCGTGACCCGTTGTCCACGACGGTGATGGGCGGATGCCACATCTCCAGCCAGGGGATGTCCTCGTAGCAGATGAGGGACAGATCGTCGGGGATACGGATGCCGCGCGAGGTGAGCCCCGGCAGCATGCCGAAGACCGACTCGTGGTTGGCGGCGAACAGCGCGGTCATGTCCGGTGCCCGGTCGAGAAGGGTCTGGATCGCCTCCGCCCCGAACTCCTGCGTGAACGGGCCTCTGACCACGAGTCGCTCGTCGACCTCGATGCCCGCCTCCTTGAGCGCATCGGCGTACCCCGCGAAGCGGTCGCGTCCGGAGTCGGCGCTCTCCGGCCCGCCGATGTAGCCGATGACCCGGTGGCCCTGGGACAGGAAGTAGTCGGTCGCGTCGAAGGCTCCGTCCCGGTCGCCGGCCAGGACGGTCGGCGCGGCGCTGTCCTTGGACGAGCGGATGACGTTGACGACGGCGATGCCGTCGGCCAGGAAGCCGTTGCTGAGGTCGGCGTTCTGCCCGGTGCCGATGATGATGACGCCATCGACCCCGTGGTCGGCGAGCGTCTCGAGCAGACGTCGCTCGACCCCGGGATCGGCGTCGGTCGTTCCGAGGATGAGCTGATAGCCGTCACTGGCCAGGCGCTTCTGGACGACCTCCGCGATGGTGTGGAACGAGGCGTTGACGAGATTGTTGAGGACGAGGCCGACGAGCTGAGAGCGGTTGGACCGCAGCGCGCTGGCCGCCCTGTTGATCCGGTAGCCGAGTCCGGCGGCCGCGGCCTCCACCGTGGCCCGCGTCTCGGCCGAGATCAGAGGGGAGCCGCGCAGGGCGCGTGAGGCCGTGCTCAGCGAGACGTCCGCCGCTTCGGCGACATCCTTCAGCGTCACAGCCATGCTGCAGCCGACTCCTTCCTTGGGGTGGCTGCGTCCATGCGGCGGCGGGAGTGCCGTGCGGGGCGTCGGAGAACGCCGTGGAAGTGCAACCGTTTGCATCATACGGAAAGAGGAGTGATCCGCCAAACTTCTCCCGCGGCGTCGCGCTTCCCCCGATGCTGCGCGTTTCCGCCATATTTCGGGACGTAAATTTCGGATTTCGAGGGCCGGCTTTCCCAAATCGACGATGCAAGCTAATGCAATCGTTCGCACCAACTGCGGTGACGCCCGCTCTCGACGGCGCCCGCGTGCATGACCCGAATGGAACCGATGAACCGCTACGACGTGGACTGGCACGGCTATTGGCCGGCATCCCCGACCCCCTTCACCGCCGACGGAGAGCTCGACGAGCCCGGGCTGCGCGAGCTTATGGAGCTGTACGTCGCCAACGGCGTGCACGGCATCCTGGTGAACGGGAGCACCGGGGAATGGTTCTCGCAGAGCCCCGACGAGCGCCGCCGGGTCGCGGAGACGGCCGTGGAAGCCGTCGCGGGTCGTACGACAGTCGTCGTCGGGGTCAGCGCCTACACGGCGGCCGAATCGGGTGCGCTGGCGAAGCACGCCGAGGCCGTGGGCGCGGACGGAGTCCTGGCGACGGTTCCGCCGTACGCGCATCCCTCGGGCGCGGAGGCCCTCGAGTTCTATCGCCGGGTGAGCAGCGCCAGCGCGCTCCCGTTCATGGTCTACAACTGGCCGCGGGGCGTCGCGGTGGACCTCGCCCGCGTGCCCGGCCTGATGCCGCAGCTCGCGGCTCTGGAGCAGGTGGCCGCGATCAAGGACAGCACCGGCGACTGGATCGCCATGCTCGACACGCTCGAGGCGACGGTGGAGCAGGTCCGCGTGTTCGGCAGCTTCATCCACCACCGCGGCCTGGCCGTGCTGCTCGGCCTCGGCGGAGATGGCGCCATCGACGGCGGAGGCATCGGGGCGCCGTACGGGGTCCCCTTCTTCGACGCCGTCGCCGCCGGCGACCGGGAGCTGGCCACCTTCTGGCTGGAGAAGTACCGCGCGATCAGCGGCCGCCTCATCAACCCCGACTACAGCGGGGTGTTCGCCTCGCCCGTGCCGCAGCTCAAGGCCGCGATGCGGCTGCTCGAGCAGCCAGGCGGGCAGGTCCGCGAACCGCTGCTGCCGCTCGCCGATCCGCGCGCGCTCGATGACATCGCGCAGATCCTGCGCGACGGCGGGCTGCTCGTCCCCGACGAAGCAGGACAGGTGGTGCTCTGATGCGCACCACGGCGGACGCCGTCGTCGTCGGCGCAGGCGTCGTGGGCGCCGCGGTGCTGTACGAGCTCACCGCCCGCGGCGTGGACGCGGTGCTCATCGAGCGCGGCGCGCCGAACCGCCAGGGCTCCGGCACGACGGCGGGCAACCTGCACATCCAGGCGATCCACTCCGGGCGCCCCGAGCAGTCGATCCCCGTCGACACCGCCGGCCTGGTGCCGTTCCAGGCGCAGGCGAGCATCCTCTGGCGAGGCCTCGAGGAACGGCTGGGACGCGAGCTGGACATCACCGTCGGAGGCGGCCTCACGGTCGCCGAGACGGCCGAGCAGCTCGAGCGCTTGCGGGAGAAGGCCTCCTGGGAGGCGGCGGCGGGCATCCCCACCGAGATCCTGGACGGCGCAGCGGCACGCGAGCGCGTGCCCGAGCTCTCCGCCGATGTGCTGGCGGCGACCTGGTGCCCATGGGATGGCTGGGCCAACAATCTCGTCGTCACGCCCGCCTATCTCGAGGAGGCGCGGAAGCGCGGCGCCCGCGTCTACACCCACAGCCCCGTGGACCGCATCGAGCGCACGGCATCCGGCTGGACGGTCGAGAGCACCGCCGTGACGGTCGACACCCCGATCGTCATCGACGCGGCCGGGCCCTGGCTGGACAGGGTCGCCGTCATGGCGGGAATCGAGCTCCGCCTCGCCCCCCTGGCGATCCAGATGCTTGAGAGCGTCCGAGTCCCGCGCCGGCTGAACCACCTCGTGCAGCACATCGGCGAGGGGCTTTCGGTCAAGCAGGTCGGCTCGGGGAGCATCGTCATCGGCGGCGGCTGGCCCGCTGCCCACCTCGCGCTGGGCGGCATCTCTCCCGTCAGCCCCGACAGCGTCGCCGGGAACATCGCCCAGGTGCGGCGCGTGCTGCCCGGCCTCGCGGGCACCCGGCTCTCCCGCGCCTGGGCGGGTCCCCTCGCCGCGACGCCGGACGAGATGCCGGTCGTCGGCGCGGTGGGCGGAGCGCCCGGTTTCCACATCGTCGGCGGCACCTACGCCTTCACCTTCTCCCCGTTGTGGGCCCACGCCATCGCCGACGACATCGCGGGCGCCGCGCCGATCGCCGACGTGAGCGCGTTCTCCCCGACCCGCCTGCTCGCCACCGCACCCATTGGAGCCTGAATATGCGCAACACCAACATCGCGCGCCCGCTGCCCGGTATGCCGGGGCACCCGGACTCGCTGTGGCTCGTCGGCGGTCATGTCGTCGACGTCCTGACCGGAGCCGTCCTGCGCGACCACGCCGTCGAACTGCGTGACGGGCTCATCGGCGCGGTCACGCCGCAGCCGCCCGCGGACGCGGAGCACCGGCTCCAGCTGGACGGGCGCTATGTGTTCCCCGGCCTGGTCTCGGTGCACACGCACTTCACCATCGTCTACCCCTTCTCGGAGACCGACGTGAACGAGAGCGCGGGCGACTCCGCGCTGCGCGGTGCCTCACGGGCGCGGGACGCCCTGCTGGCCGGAGTGACCACGGTCCGCACCCTCGATGAGCAGAACCAGGCCGACATCCTCATTCGGCGCGCTGTTGAGCAGGGGTGGATGGAGGCCCCCCGCATCTTCGCCTCCGGCCGCGCCATCGGGATCACCGGCGGCCATGGCAAGGGAATGGCCTGCGTGTACGCCGACGGAGCCGATGAGTTCCTCAAGGCCGCCCGCAGCGAGCTCGAAGCGGGCGCCGACCACATCAAGGTCTTCATCACCGGCGGCATCGCGCACGCCGACGAGTCGTTCAACGGGGCGCAGATGACCGCCGACGAGATGCGGGCGGTCGTGCGCGCGGCCACGGAGCAGAACACCTATGTCGTCGCCCACGCCGGTGGCGGCGAGGCGATTCGCGAGGCCCTCGAGGTCGGCATCAACGCCTTCGAGCACGGCTACGACCTCGACGAGCAGACGGTCGACGCGATGGCGGCGAAGAACGCCTATCTCACGCCGACGCTCTCCGTCACCAGCTCACCGCAGTGGATGCGCGACCACGGCTTCACCGAGTGGCAGGTCCAGCTCGCACAGCGCGTGCACCCCACCCACCTGGCGAGCATCCAGCGTGCCTTCACGCGGGCCATCACCGACGACCTGGATGCGAGCGGCATCCGCATCGTGGCCGGTACGGACTACCTGCCGGGCGAGCCGCACGCCGGCACGTCCTGCGCGGTGCGCGAGATGGAGTACCTCGAGCAGGCCGGCCTGCCGGTGGCCGCGACCCTGCGGGCCGGTACCTGGGAGGCGGCCCGCCTGCTGCGCGCCGAGGACCGTTTCGGCTCGATCCGGCCCGGACTCGCCGCGGACATCGTCCTGACCGCTGAGGACCCCACCACGACCGTCTCGGCGCTGCGCACCATCGGCACCGTCATCCAGGGCGGTCGCATCGTGCGCAGCGACCTCATCGACGCCAAGACAGGAAGCAACTCATGACCGCAGCCCCGCAGCTCAAGGTCGCCGTGGACATCGGCGGCACCTTCGTGGACGCCATCTCCTACGATCCGGCGAGCGGCGCCATCGCCGTCCACAAGGTCTCCACCACGCCGGAGGAGCCCGCCCGCGGCGTCCTGGCCGCGGTGTCCGGCCTGGGCGTCGGGCTCGGTGAGGTCGACTCGTTCGCCCATGGCACGACGCTCGGGCTCAACGCCATCCTCCAGCGCAACGGCTCGCGCGTGGGGATCATCACGAACGAGGGCTTCCGCGACCTCCTCGAGATCGCCCGCGCAGCCATCCCCACCGAGCACATGTACGACTTCAGCTATCAGCGGCCGGCGCCCCTCGTGCCGCGCCGTCACCGGCTCGGGGTCCCCGGGCGGCTGGACGCGCAGGGCGACGAGGTGACGCCGCTCGACCTCGACGCCGTCGAGCGCGCCGGCCGCGTGCTCGTCGAGGAGCACGGGCTGCGGTCCCTCGCGGTGGCGTTCCTCCACTCCTACGCGAACCCCGCGCACGAGCAGGCGGCGGCCGAGCGACTCCGCGCGGCCTTCCCCGGGGTGGCCGTCTCGATCTCGAGCGACCTCACACGCGAATACCGCGAATACGAGCGCACGAGCACGGTGGTGCTCGACGCCTACATCCGACCGGTGCTCAACGACTACATCGGCGCTCTCGAGTCGGGCCTGGTCACAGCCGGCCTGCGCACCCCGCTGCACATCATGCGCTCGGGCGGCGGCGCGATGACCGCTGAGCTCGCGCGCCGTGCGCCGCTGACGACCGTGCTGTCCGGGCCCGCCGGCGGCGTGGTCGGCACGACCTTCCTCTCCCGGGAACTCGGCATCGACAAGATCCTGTCGTTCGACGTCGGCGGCACGAGCGTCGACTCCTGCGTCATCGAGAACGGACAGCCCGGTGAGGTGCACGAGGCGGCGATCGACGGTCTGCCGCTGCTCATCCCGATCTTCGACATCCGCACCATCGGCGCCGGCGGCGGTTCGATCGCCTGGATGGACGAAGGGCTGCTCAAAGTCGGGCCGCGCTCGGCCGGCGCGGTGCCCGGCCCGGTCGCGTACGGCAAGGGCGGGGCGGAGCCCACGGTCACCGACGCCGCGTTCGCGCTCGGGTACCTCGACCCCGCGCGCTTCCTCGGCGGGCAGATGGAGGTCAGCGCGGATGCCGCGCGGGCCGCGATCGCGGAGCGCATCGCCGCTCCGCTGGGCATGGACACCACGAGCGCGGCCGAGAGCATCTTCCGCATCCTGACCGCTCGGACCGTCGGTGCGCTCCGGGAGATCACCATCGAGCGCGCCCTCGACCCCCGGGAGTTCACCCTGCTCGCCTTCGGCGGTGCCGGCCCGCTCATCGGTCCCATGGTCGGACGCGAGCTGGAGATCGACACCACCCTCGTGCCGCGCGTGCCCGCGGCGTTCTCGGCATTCGGCATGCTCATGTCCGACCTGGAGCACGAGTTCGCGACCACGGCGCTGCTGCCGCTCGACGACGACGCGCTGGCGCGGATCGAGACGCGGTTCGCCGAGCTCGGGCGCACCGCGGAAGAGCTCTTCGACGAGCAGGGCGTCCCCGTGGTGCAGCGCCGGCTGGTCCGCACCCTCGATGTCCGCTATCGCGGGCAGGAGCATGCGCTGCCGGTCCAGTACGCCCCGGGCGACACCGCGGCCGAGATCCTCGCACGCTTCAACGCGCTGCACCTGAGCCGCCACGGGCACGCGATGGATGAGGAAGGCCAGATCCTCTCGATCCGGCTGCGCTCGATCGGCGAGCAGCCCAAGCCGCCGCTGAGCATGATCCCGGCGGGCGACGGCGCTCCGCGCCCGAGCGGAAGCCGCGACGCCTGGGACGTCGCCGCGTCGGAGTGGCGTGGCTTCGCCGTGTACGAGCGCGACGAGCTGCGCGCCGGCGACCGGATCGTCGGACCCGCCGTCGTGGAGGAGGGCACGAGCACGACCGTCTTCTTCAGCGACCAGCACCTGATCGTCGATGACTACGGCAACCTCGCGATCCGGCGCCTCGCGCCGGCGGACGGGGTCTCGGACGACGAACTCGCCGCAACGGCAGGAGGAGCACGATGACGGATGCACAGCGGCTCGACGGCGCGACCGTCGAGGTGATCAGGAACTACGTGGTCTCGGCCGCGGAGCAGATGCGGCGCACCCTCGTGCGCTCCGCGTTCAACCCGGTGATCTACGACGTGCTCGACTTCGGCATCTCGCTCTACACCGCGCAGCGCGAGCTGATGGCGGAGGCCAGCGGCATCACGCACTTCCTCGGCGCCAACGACCGCGCCCTCATCGAGGGCACCGACTACATCGGCATCGGGAACATGGAGCCCGGGGACGTCTACCTGCTCAACTACCCGTACTGGAGCGGGGCGCACGCCTACGATGCGATGCTCTTCGCCCCCGTGTTCCAGAGCGGCTCGACGGCCCCGTCGGCGTTCCTGGCGGTGCGCGCGCACTGGATGGACCTGGGCGCCAAGGCACCGGGCTACGTGCTCGACTCGACGGACATGCACCAGGAAGGCCTGATCTTCCCCGGCACCCGGATCGTGCGCGGCGGCGCCGTCGTGCGTGACATCGCCGAGCTGATCCGATTCAACTCGCGGCTGCCCGAGCTCACGCTCGGCGACTTCCACGCGCAGCTGGCAGCCATCCGCGTCGGAGAGCGCGCACTGCATCAGCTCTGGGCCAAGTTCGGCGTCGCCGAGGTCGAGCAGGCGATCGCGCAGGTCATCGAGCACGGTGAGGCGGTCACCCGTCGGGCCGTCGCAGCCCTGCCGGACGGCAGCTGGACGGCATCCGACTTCATCGACGACGACAACATCACCGACGAGCTGATCCCGATCACCGTGACGGTGACGATCGAGGGCGACCGCATCACGGCCGACTACACGGGCTCCTCGCCGCAGGTCGCCGGCCCCGTGAACCTGCCGATCGGTGCGACCGAGGGCATCGTCAAGGCGGTGTTCAAGAGCCTGACCACTCCGTGGGAGCCGTCCAACGCCGGGCACTTCAAGCCGCTGACGGTGATCGCCGAGCCCGGCAGCATCTTCAACGCCCAGTACCCTGCGGCGACCTTCACGCAGTGGAGCGCCATCGTGGCCACCGAGCTGATGCACAAGGCGCTCGCCCAGGCGCTCGATGAGCTGCCCGCGTCCTCGGGGGGCGATGAGCCCGGATTCATGGCGCTGGGGCACGACTCGCGCACCGACGCCGACTTCGTCATCAGCAACAACGAGGGCATCGGCTGGGGAGCGACGCGGACCCACGACGGCGGCAACGCTCAGCAGCATCCCTCGCAGACCACTGTGCGCAACACGCCCATCGAGGTGCTGGAGCACAAGTCGACGATCTTCCACGAGCGTCTCGAGCTCATCCCCGACTCCGGCGGCCCCGGAACCCACCGCGGCGGCGTCGGAGTGCTGCGCGAGGTCCGGTACACCGAGCCCGGCGAGGTGCTCTCGATGAAGAAGAAGACGAAGACCCGCCCCTGGGCGCTGGCCGGAGGCGAGGAGCCCGAGCCCAGCGAGATGGTGCTGTGGCCGGGGACCGATCGGCAGCGCCGGGTCGGGATGTTCCGGGCGACGATGGCGCCCGGCGACCGTTTCATCAACCGCACCGCGGGCGGCGGCGGCTACGGCAGCCCCCTCGATCGGGACCCGCAGGCCGTTCTGGCCGACGTGGCCGAGGGCTATGTGAGCCGTGACGCGGCACGACAGCAATACGGCGTCGTCGTCCACGACGACGGCACCTGGGAGCCCACCCCGGAGCGCGCAACTCGCGCCGGCGGGTGATCCGCACCACCCCCTGCACCATCCATGTCCACGAAAGGTAGTCAGATGCTCTTCGCACCATCGGGGTCGACCAGGCGCAGCCGGCGACACCTCATCGCCCTCACGGGCGTCGCGATCGCTGCGGCGACCGTGCTCGCCGGATGCACCTCAGACGGCGGCTCCGGCGGCTCCGGCGCCGGGGGCTCGTCCTCCGCTCGCGCACAGACGCTGATCATCGCCGAGAACGAGGTCCCCGCCTCGTTCGACCCCGCGCAGGCGGACAACTCGACGGTCGACGAGGTCGTCCTCCCGGCCTATGACACGCTCGTCTCCTACGACGGGAACAAGCTCGGCGGCGACCTCGCCACCTCCTGGAAGGTCTCGGCGGACGGGCTCTCGATCGACGTCGTCCTGCACGACGGCGTCACCTTCCACGACGGGACGACGCTGACGGCCGACGACGTGGCGTACACACTCGACCGCCTGCACACCGTCAACATCGGTGCGGCCTCGTTCCTGACGGCCTACAAGGCCACCACGGTGACCGACCCGACGCACCTCACCATCACCCTCTCGACGCCGGATGCGACCTTCGTGCCCGCGCTGTCCCGCGTCTATGTCGTGGAGAAGGCGCTCGTCGAGAAGAACCTCGGCAGCGACAACGGCCAGGCCTGGCTCGCGACGCACGACGCCGGCTCCGGACCCTACGTGCTGCAGAAGTACGTGAGCAACCAGTCCGCGACGTATGCGCAGTATGCCAAGTATTGGAAGGGCTTCACCGGTCAGGCGAAAAAGCTCGAGTTCCACTACTTCTCCAGCGCCGCCGAGGAGAGCCAGGCGCTCAAGGCGGGCGATGTGGACATCGCGATGGACATCGCGCCGAGCGAATGGGCCGCCTACCAGAAGGACAGCGGCTTCACGGTCGACCAGGCCACGACCAACGTCGGCCTGTATGCCTTCTTCAACATGGCGGGCACCTCTACGAAGGACAAGGCCCTACGTCAGGCGATCTCGATGGCCTACGACTACAAGTCGCACGTCTCGTCGATCCTGAAGGGCGCGGGAACCGAGATGGACGGCGTGCTGCCCACCGGCTTCGGCATCCCGACCGACGGCGTCACGCAGCCGAGCTACGACCTCAAGGCGGCGAAGCAGCTCGTCGACTCGAACGGCCTCTCGGGCACGACGGTGACGATGACCTACTTCAAGGCGACGACGGAGATGGAGCAGGCCGCCACGCTGCTGCAATCGGCCCTGGACCAGATCGGCCTGAAGCTCAAGGTCCAGGCGGTGACCTATCCGGCGTACGTGACCATGGCCTCCAAGGCCTCCACCCGCCCGGACATCGCCGAGGTCTACGCCTTCCCGGCGTTCCCCGACCCGAGCGCGATCATGTACCAGAACTTCGATTCGAAGTTCATCGGAAGCGGGCAGAACTGGGGGGCATATTCCAACCCCGAGGTGGACAAGCTCGTCGAGGCGGCCCAGTCGTCCACCGATGAGAGCGCACGCAAAGCCGACTATCTCAAGGCCGAGCAGATCGTCACCGGTGACTACGTGACCATCAACATGGCGAACTCGAAGTACGTGACCGTCTTCGACAAGCGGGTGCAGGGGTACACCTACCAGCCGTCGCACCACCAGACGGTCGACGTCTACGCCATCACCCTGTCAGGCAAGTAGCCGGACTCCGGGTGCGGGCGGCTCCGGCCGCCCGCACCCACACGAATGGAAGGAAGGGAGGAGTCCAATGGCTCGCTACGTCATCAGACGGCTCGCGCTGAGCATCGTCGTCTTCGCCGGCCTGGTCGTGCTCGCTTTCGTGATGGTCCAGATCCTCCCGGGCGACCCCGCGCGCGCCGAGGCGGGCCGCAACGCCACGGCGGCCCAGCTGGCGGAGGCACGCGCCCGGCTCGGCCTGGACAAGCCCGTGATCGTCCAGTTCTTCGGATTCGTCGGACGCCTGCTCCACGGCGACCTGGGCAACTCGGTCGTCACCCACCGGCCCGTGCTCGCCGACATCGTGTCGGTGCTGCCGTCGTCCCTCGAGCTCGTCGTCGCGGCGATGGTCATCAATGTGCTCGTCGGCGTCCCGCTCGGGGTGCTCGCGGCCTATCGCCGCGGCCGTGCGGCGGACACCGCCTCGCGCATCATCGTGCTGCTCGGGGCCGCCCTGCCGGTGTTCTGGCTCGGACTTCTGCTGCAGCTGCTCTTCGCCTCCAAGCTGCACTGGCTCCCGCTGTACGGTCAGCTGGGGTTCGGCGTCAGCGTGCCCACCCTCACCGGCGTCACTTCGCTCGATGCCCTGCTCACCGGTGATCTCCCCGCTTTCGGCTCGGCGCTCGTCCATCTCGTGCTCCCCGCCGTGACGCTGTCCGCCGGCTTCATCGCCGTGGTCGCACGGACCGTGCGATCGAGCATGATCACGACCCTCGACTCCGACTACGTCATGCTCGCCCGATCCACCGGTGCCGGAGAGCTGCGAGTGATCGTTCGTCATGCCCTGCGCAACGCGTTGATCCCCGTGTCGACCATCCTGGGCATGCAGCTCGGGTGGATGCTCGGCTCCACCGTGCTCGTGGAGTCGACCTTCAACCGCACGGGCATCGGCGCGTACATGGTCACCGCGGTGCTGCAGAACGATCTCTACGCGGTCATCGGCTCGATCCTTGTGATCGGTGTGGTGTTCATCATCGTGAACTTCGTCGTCGACCTGGCCCAGCTGTGGATCAACCCGCGGCTCCGCGGAGAGCTGGCCCGCTCGCGCCGTCGTCGCCGGCCGCTGCCCGCCCTGCAGGGGAGCCCCGCATGACGCAGACGCGCACCATCGCCCTCGCCGGCCGGGTCCGCGCCCGGCGGCTCCGCCGGACCGCGCCGTCCGTGGAGATCATCGCTCTGATCGTCGCCGCGCTGATCCTGCTCGTCGGTGTGATCGGGCCCTGGGTCGCGCCGTACAACCCCGTGAAGGTCGATATCGGCAGCTCCCTGCTGCCACCGAGCGGCGCCCACCTCTTCGGCACGGATGCGACGGGTCGCGACGTGCTGAGCCGCGTTCTCACCGGGGCGCGCACGACGCTGGGCGCGACCTTCATCGTGCTCGCCATCACCGTCATCATCGGCGTGCTCATCGGCCTGTTCGCCGGGCTGGTCGGCGGAGTCGTCGACGAGGTCCTGATGCGCATCACGGATGTCGCGCTGGCGTTGCCGTCGATCGCATTGGCGCTCGGCATCGCCGCGGCCCTCGGTCCGAGCCTCACGTCCACGGTGATCGCCGTCGCGGTGACCTGGTGGCCGGGCTACGCGCGCCTCATCCGGGCGGTCGTGCGGGATATCCGGGACGCGGAGTACGTCGTCAACGCGCGGGCCCTCGGCGTCGGGCCCGTCCGCCTGGTACTGCGTCACGTGCTCCCGAACGCGCTTGATCCGCTGTACGTCCAGCTCACGCTGGATGTCGCCAACGTGATGCTCGTGATCTCCGGTCTCTCCTTCATCGGGGTCGGGGCCCAGGTGCCGTCCTCGGAGTGGGGCGCGATGGTCGCCTCCGCCGCGGACAATGTGACGAGCGGCTGGTGGGCTCTGGTCTTCCCCGGCGTGGCGATCGCCGTGACCGGCATCGCCTTCAATCTGGTCGGCGACTGGGTGCGCGTGCGCACGGACCCGACCCTGCGCGGGGGAGGCGCACGATGAGCACTCCCCTGCTGGCCATCGAAGGGCTGCGTATCGCCTACCCCGGGCCCGGTGCCGAATCCGTCGAAGTGGTGCACGGCATCGACGTGACGCTCCATCGCGGCCGTCGGCTCGCGCTCGTGGGCGAGTCCGGCTCGGGCAAGTCCGTCACCGCGCGCGCCGTTCTGCAGCTGGACCTGGACGCCCGTCTCGAGGGCAGCATCCGTCTCGACGGCGAGGAGCTTGTCGGCGCGCCGTCTCGCCGGATCAGGGCCATCCGCGGACGCCGGGTCGGCCTGGTGTTCCAGGACCCGTTGGCTGCACTCAACCCGGTCATGACGATCGGATGGCAGATCATGCAGCCGCTCCTCATCCGCGGCGTGGGGAAGCGGGAGGCCCGCCGCCGTGGGACGGAACTGCTCGAACGGCTCGGCGTGCACAATGCATCTGAGCGCTTCGACGACTATCCGCACCAGTTCTCCGGCGGCATGCGGCAGCGGGTCGTCATCGCCATCGCGGTGATCGCCGAGCCCGAACTGCTCATCGCCGATGAGCCGACGACCGCGCTCGACGTGCGGGTGCAGGCGCAGGTGCTGGAGCTGCTCGACGAGCTGGCCGAGGAGCGCAGCATGAGTGTGCTGCTCATCACCCACGATCTGGGGATCGTCGCCGGCTTCGCCGACGAGGTCGTCGTCATGCGGCAGGGAGAGGTCGTGGAACACGCCGACGTCGACACGCTCTTCGCCTCGCCGCGGCATCCGTACACGCGTGGGCTGTTGGGAGCCGTCCCTCGCATTGACGCGGACCCGTCCGTGCGGCTGCTGTCCGTCGCGGATGTCGAGCTCGCCGAGAGGAGTGAGAGATGACTGAGCTGCTCACCGTCGATGGGCTGACCAAGTCCTTCGACCATGGGTCGACCCATGCGGTCGCGGAGGTCTCCTTCACGCTCCCCGCAGGCGGCACCTTGGGGCTCGTCGGGGAGTCGGGATCGGGAAAGTCGACGACGGCCCGGCTCGTCGCCGGGCTGTTGCATGCGGATGCCGGCAGCGCACGGCTCGATGGGCGCGAGATCGTCGGCGCGGGTCGACGTGAGCTGCATGCGCTGCGACGTGACATGCAGATGGTCTTCCAGGATCCGTACTCGTCGCTCAACCCCCGCATGACGGTGCTGGATCTCGTGGGGGAGGGGATGCTGGTGCACGGCATCGAACGCGATCCGGCGCGTCGGCGCGATCGCGTGGTGCGGCTGCTCGAGACCGTCGGCCTCGGCGGCGAGCATCTGGACAGGCATCCGCGCTCGTTCTCGGGCGGTCAGCGCCAGCGCATCGCGATCGCCCGGGCGCTCGCGGTCGGCCCCCGACTGCTCATCTGCGATGAGCCCGTCTCCTCCCTCGACGTCTCGGTGCAGGCCCAGGTCCTGAACCTGTTGCGGGACCTGCGGGAGACGCTGGGGCTCGCGATCCTGTTCATCGCCCACGATCTCGCGGTCGTGCGCTATCTGTGCGATGAGGTCGCCATCATGAGCCACGGCCGGGTCGTGGAGCACGGCCCGAGGGACGCGGTGTTCGAGCGCCCGGTCCACGAGTACACGAGGTCGCTGCTGGAGGCGGTGCCGGTTCCGGACCCGGCCGAGCAGCGGGAACGTCGGGCGCTGCGGCGCCGGGCGGCTGAGCAGGCGCGAGGAGAGCAATGAACGGATCCGATCCCGAGATCGAGATGATCGTCCGCGGCGGCACGGTCGTGGACGCGAGCTGGAGCGGTCCGGCCGACGTGCTCATCGGCGGCGGTCGCGTTCTCGCCCTCTCGGCGCCGGGGGCGCCCCTGCCACCCGGGGCCGAGGACGCGCACGTCATCGACGCGACCGGTCGGCTCGTGCTGCCGGGCGGGGTCGACGCGCACTGCCACGTCGGCTACACCTCCGGCGAGTACACCTCGCTCGACGGCTATCGCGAGTGCACGACGGCCGCCGTGTTCGGCGGCACCACGACGATCGTCGATTTCGCCATCCCCCAGCGGGGCGAGCGCACGATCGACGTGGCGCACCGGCAGCGCGAGCTGGCCGCCGAGGGACTGTGCGACAGTGCGCTGCACGCCTCGGTCATCGAGTGGGACGACACCACCGCGGAGCAGCTCGCCCAGCTCTGCGCGGAGGGCATCGTCACCGTCAAGATGTTCACGACCTACCGCGGCGAGACCATGGCGGATGCCGACACCATCCTCAACACCATGAAGGTGCTGCGTGATCACGGCGGCATGGCCGTCGTGCACTGCGAGGAGAACGCGATCATCGAGGAGGACCAGCGGCGCAGCGTGGAACGGTCGGAGATCGACGCCGCGCACATGGCCGCCACCCGCTCCGAGCTGGCCGAGCTGGCGGCCGTCTCGGAGGTCGTCGCGCTCGCCGAGTCCGTGGACGCTCCCGTCTACCTCGTCCATCAGTCCACCCCTGCGGCCGTCGAGCTGGCGGCGGCGGCGCGGCGGCGGGGCGTGCGGGTCTACACGGAGGCGGTGGCGCACCACCTCGTCCTCGACGATGCCCGGTACCGCGGGGAGAACCCCGAGCGCTGGGTGTGCTGCCCGCCTCTGCGGCCGCGTGCCACCGTCGATGCGCTGGGGACGTACCTCGCCAAGGGGGAGATCACGACGGTCTCCAGTGACCACTGCTGCTACGACCTCGAGCAGAAGGAGGCGCACGTCGAGGACGTCCGTGAGATGCCCAACGGGCTTCCCGGCGTGGAGACGCGGCTTCCCGTGCTGTTCTCGCGCTACGTGAACGGAGGAGGCCTGGACCTCCGCCGCTTCGTCGAGCTGACGGCGGCGAATCCCGCCAAGGTCAACGGGATCTACCCCCGCAAGGGCGCGCTCATGCCCGGCTCCGATGCGGACATCGCGATCTGGGACCCCGCGGAGGTGTGGGCCCTCGAGGCGGCGAAGCTGCACATGGCCACCGACTACACGCCCTACGAGGGCCATGAGGTGACCGGCCGCCCCACGACCGTGCTGGTCCGGGGCACGGTCGTCGTCGACGCGGGCGAGCTGGTCGACGGCACCGCGCGCGGGCGGCACGTG
Organism: Gryllotalpicola sp.; assembly: GCA_036398375.1. GTDB lineage: Bacteria > Actinomycetota > Actinomycetes > Actinomycetales > Microbacteriaceae > Gryllotalpicola. The sequence goes on along the minus strand of DASWPQ010000020.1, from coordinate 72,141 downwards.
CCCTCCGCGCCCCTGGACCCGGCCGCCTGGCTCGTGTAGCGGCCGGCGCGGCCCGCGGCGCGGCCGTGCGGTCAGCGCGTGAGTCGGTGGCTCGCGGTCTCGTTGGCGGAGATGAACTCCTCGTCGACCTCTGCGCCGAGCCCGGGTGCGGTCGGCACCGTGACGAGGCCGCCGTGCGCGGTCACGGGCGGCACGATGATGTCGCGGGCGTAGTACTTCTGCGACGCCGAGACGTCCGAGGGCAGGGTGAAGCCGGGCAGCGCCGAGATCGCCACGTTCGCGAGGCGGCCGATCCCGAACTCATGCATCCCGCCGCACCAGACCGGGATGCCGTTCGCCACGGCCACGTCGTGCACGCGCTGCGCCGGGCTGAGGCCGCCGAGCCGCGAGACCTTGATGTTGATGATCCGTCCCGCTCCGAGGGCGAGCATGGTGCGCGCGTCGTCGACCGTCTCGATGGACTCGTCGAGGCAGATCGGGGTGTCGATGCGCTGCTGCAGCGCGGCGTGCGAAAGGAAATCGCGGGGGGCGAACGGCTGCTCGATCATGGTCAGGCCGAGTCCGTCGAGCGCGACGAGGCGCTCCACATCGCCGGGTCCGTAGACGGCATTGGCATCCACGTGCACGCGCACCGCCGGGAAGGCGGCGCGTACGGCGCGTACCGGCTCCGATTCCCAGCCCGGTGCGATCTTCAGCTTGACGCGGCCGTAGCCGGCCTCCACGTGCTGCCCGACCTGTTCGAGGAGCGCGTCGATGCTCGGCTCGATGCCGAGGGACACTCCGGCCTCCACCGTGTCGCGCGTGCCGCCGAGCGCGGCGGCCAGGGGGATGCCGGAGGCGCCGGACCAGAGCGCCCAGGCGGCCATGTCGAAGCCCGCTTTGGCGAAGTAGTTGCCGCGGATGCGGCGCCAGAGGGGTTCGACCTCGTGCGGATGCTCCCACTCCGCTCCGAGCAGGGCCGGGGCGAGGTGATCGCGGGCGACGGCCCAGGCGCTGTCCGTGCTTTCGGACGAGAAGTACGGCTGGGTGCCGACGGCGATCTCGCCCCAGGCGACGGCACCGCCGGCCTCGACGGCGCGTACGAGGATGTGCTCGAGGTGGTTCTTGCGATGCGAGCTCGTCTGGAAGCCGTGCACGAGCGGGAGGCGGACGCGGTGGAGCGAGAGCTGGTCGATGCGGAGAGTCATGTGCGTCCCTGGGGTCTGCGCCTGCCGGCCTCGCCGGGGGCTGGGGTTTCCTCTGTGTACAGTTCGAGCTCGCGCGCGACGCGGTCTCGGTCCGCGAGACGTCGGCGCGCGCCCTTCGCGCTCGCGGTGACGAGCGTGCTGAGCAGGTGGCAGACCGCGGCGACCGCTGTCGGCGAGTCGGCGAACGACGCGCTCTCGGTCGGGACGACGACGACCGACTGCGCCACTCGGGCGACCGGCGAGTCCGGTTCGTCGGTGATCGCCACGACCGTGCCGCCCGCTGCGGCGAACCCGGCTGCGAACTGCACGGTGTTGCGGCGGTAGCGACGCAGGGAGAACACGACCAGCACATCGGAGCTGCGGACCTCGGTCAGGACGTCGACCATGCGGACGGTGGCGTCGTCGACGAGCGTGACGCCCGACACCCCCGCGCCGAGGTCGGCCGCCAGCAGGGTGGCGTAGGCCAGGGACTTGCCGCTGCCGGAGACGAACCGCCGCCGTGCCGCGACGACAGCGCCTGCCGCCTGCACGACGCTGCCCTCGGCGAGCAGCCGCTGGAAGGCCGCATCGAGGTTGCTCCGCTCCTGCCGGATCAGCTTCTCCTGCAGGGCGAGGGAGGAGCGTCGCTCCGAGAGCCGCGCGGCGAAGCGATCGTCCGGGCTGCGCAGCAGGCGGTCGGATGCCGAGCCGGAGCTCATGGCTCCTCCCCGTCGGGGATGAGCAGATAGGCCGCGTCGGCATCGGTGTAGCGCGTGCAGGAGACGGCGGTCAGTCCGGCGGCGAAGAAGGACTCCAGCTGCGCGTCGAGCCGGCTGCGCAGCGGCCTTGCGAACCGGTCCTCTGCGGGAGGGGCGGCGGGCAGGGGAAGCCAGACGCGCTCGGCCTGACCGGCGATCCGGAGCGGGTGGCCCCATGCATCCGCCCCCGTGCCGAGCTCGGCCGGAACGGTCAGGGCCGGGCGGCGCCCGGCGCGCAGCAGGTCCCACTCCACGACGAGCCGGCTGGTCCCCCCGCCCGGCTCCGTCGCCTGCGTGTCGTAGTAGTCGCCGCTGTACCAGCGGGCGCGACCGCCGAGCACGTCGAGGTTGAAGTGCGCGTTGCGCGCCAGCAGCGGATCGAACGCCCAGCGCATCACCGTGACGCCGGCCTCGAGGGCGAGGGTGCGCTGCGCCTCCTTGAGGCGCCGGCCGAGCCCGCGATGCTGGTGCTCGGGCGCCACGACGACCGACTGCGAGTAGTGGAACGGCCCTTCCGAGCCGGTGCCCGTGAAGCCGTAGGCGAAGCCGATGAGCGCGCCGGAGGGGTCACGTGCGCCGATGACCGAGCCGCCGCTGCGACGCAGGGCGCTCATCAGCCGCGGGTTGATCGCGTAGGCGGGGCCGTCCAGGCCGAAGACCGAGCGATACAGCTCGTTCGCCTCGCGGTAGTCGTTCTCCGCTGTGAGGGGGACGAGCGCGAGCTGCGGCTCGGCCGACGTGTTCATCAGGGGCGGCTTCCTTCTTCGTGGGTGAGGCCTCATGGCGCGGGGCGGCGGTGCGGATGTCGCTCTGCCGTACCACGTGCTCCAAATCATGATCATACGTTTCATATCTCATCCTGACCAGAGGCCGGATTCGGCGTATCTGCGCTAAAAAACAGTCTCATTACGATCATTGCCATCCGCTCTGGTCGGGGTTACGTTACGTATGTTCCGATTCATCGGGCGGGAAGAGGAGACGATGGAGCCGGGTGCGATTCGCGCGGCCGCCGAGCGGCGTCGGTCGGAGACCGTCGAGCGCGTGCGGCAGCTGGTCGAGCTCGAGAGCCCCACCGGGGACGGCGACGCGGTCGACGCGGTCGTCGACGTCATGGCGGCGCGGCTCCAGGCGCTCGGGGCCGTCATCGCCCGCACCGCGACACCGGGCGGCTCGCACCTCGTGGCCGAGCTCCCGGGGGCCGGCGCGCTGGCCTCGGCACCCCCAGCACTGCTCCTCGGGCATTCGGACACCGTCTGGCCGGTCGGAACTCTGATCGGATCGCCCTGGTCCGCAGAACGCGGCGTCATCCGCGGACCGGGCAGCCTGGACATGAAGTCGGGGCTCGCGATCATCGAGGCGGCGCTCGCCGTCACGCACGAGCTGGGCGGTGATCGGATGCCTGCCCGCGTCGTCGTCTGCTGCGATGAGGAGATCGGCTCGCCGAGCTTCGACACCGTCTTCCGGCAGGCGCTCACCGGGGTGTCCTGTGTGCTGGGGTTCGAGGCGCCGCATCCCGACGGAGGCGTGAAGGTCGGTCGCTGGGGCAGCACCCGGCTCCGGCTGAGCGTGGCGGGCCGTGCCGCACATGCTGCGCTCGACCCGCAGAACGGGGTGTCGGCGATCGACGAGCTCGTCGACCAGCTCCTGAGGGTGCGTGAGATCGTCGCGGACGAGGGCGGCGCCGACGGCGGAACGCTTCTTAACACCGGTGCCGTCTCCGGCGGCGGTCGCGCGAACGTGGTCCCGGACGGAGCCGAAGCGCTGCTCGGCCTGCGGTTCGCCGCGCCCGACGTCGAGCGCCGGGTGCTCGATCGCATCCTGTCTCTCGCGCCGCTGCGTGCAGGGGCCGTGGTCGAGGCGGAGATCCTGTCGCAGCGGCCGGCGTGGGAGCCGGGGGAGGCCTCGGCCGGCGTCGTGAGCGCATTGGCGCGGATCTCTGCCGAGCTCGGCATGCCCTTCCGGGCCGCTGAGGCACGGGGCGCGGCGGACACCAACCTCTCCGGAGCGATGGGCGTGCCGACGATCGATGGGCTGGGCCCGATCGGGGGCGGAGCCCACGCGCTCAGCGAGCATGCGAGCATCGACGCGATCGTTGATCGCGTCGCCCTCGTCGCCGCGTTCCTGACCACCGCGGTCATGCCGGCGTCGCCCGCGGAGCCGTAACCGCCGCCGCGGGCGCGAAATCTGCGAAATGCGGCTTCGACCCCGGCCTGGAGCTGCATTCGGCGGAACTCGTGGCCAGCTCCGGCCCAGCCGGCCGGAATAGGCTCGGACCGTGAGTGACGTGCTGCACCCCCGTGTCCGCCCGCGCCGTCTGCGCACCACCCCGGCGATGCGCCGGCTGGTCGCCGAGACCCGCATCCACCCGGCGGAGCTGATCCTGCCGATGTTCATCCGCGAAGGCGCGAACGAGGCACAGCCGATCGCGAGCATGCCGGGCGTCGCACAGCACTCCCTCGACAGCTTCCGGGCGGCGCTCCACGAGGCGGCGGAGGCCGGCATCGGCGGCGTGAACCTCTTCGGGGTGCCGGAGCACCACGATACGATCGGCTCGGGCGCGACCGACCCGAAGGGCATCCTCAACGTGGCGACCGCGATCGCCCGCCAGGAGGTCGGCGACGCCCTCGTCGTCCAGACCGACCTGTGCCTCGACGAGTTCACCGATCACGGCCACTGCGGCGTGCTGGCCGCCGACGGCAGCGTCGACAACGACGCGTCGCTCGTGCGCTATGCCGAGATGGCGGTGGCCCAGGCATCCGCCGGTGCCCACCTGGTCGCGCCGAGCGGCATGATGGACGGCCAGGTGGCGGTGATCCGCGAGGCGCTCGACGAGAACGGGTTCCAGGACGTCGGCATCCTCGCCTACTCCGCCAAATACGCGAGCGCGTTCTACGGTCCCTTCCGCGAGGCCGTCGACAGCCAGCTGAAGGGCGACCGCCGCACGTACCAGCAGGACCCGGCGAACCGCCGCGAGGGCCTGCGCGAGGCGACGCTCGACCTAGCCGAGGGCGCCGACGTCGTGATGGTGAAGCCCGCGATGGCCTACCTCGACGTGCTCGCCGACGTCGCCGCCGTCTCGGACGTGCCGGTGTGGGCCTATCAGGTCTCCGGCGAGTACGCGATGGTCGAGTCCGCCGCCGCGAACGGCTGGATCGACCGGGACCGGGCGATCCTCGAGACGGTGACCGGCATCCGCCGCGCCGGCGCGGACGCCGTGCTGAGCTACTGGGCCGTCGAGCTCGCGACGCGGCTGATCGACCGATGAGCGCCAACGAGGTCGAGTTCGAGCGCGCTCGCCGCGTCATCCCCGGCGGGGTCAACTCGCCCGTGCGCGCCTATCGCTCCGTCGGAGGGGCGCCGCGGTTCCTGGTGCAGGCATCCGGCGCCTACGTCACCGACGTCGAGGGGCGCGAGTACGTCGACCTGGTCGCGTCCTGGGGGCCGGCGATCCTGGGGCACGCGCACCCCGAGGTCGTGAAGGCGGTGACGGATGCCGCGGGCCGCGGTCTCTCCTTCGGCGCCACGACCCCCGCCGAGACGGAGCTCGCCGAGCTCGTGATCGACCGCCTCGCCCCGCTCGTCGACGAGCTGCGCCTCGTCTCGACGGGCACCGAGGCGACCATGACCGCCATCCGCCTCGCCCGCGGGTTCACGGGACGCCCGCTGCTCATCAAGTTCGCCGGCCACTACCACGGCCATTCGGACGGCCTGCTCGCCGAGGCCGGCTCGGGCGTCGCGACGCTCGCGCTCCCCGCCTCCGCCGGCGTGCCCGCCCCGATCGCCGCGCAGACCCTCGTGCTGCCATACAACGATCTCGAGGCTGTGCGTGCCGCCTTCGCCGCCCATCCCGGTGAGATCGCCGCGATCATCGTCGAGGCCGCCGCCGCGAACATGGGCGTTGTGCCGCCGCTGCCGGGGTACAACGCGGGCCTGGCCGCGCTCGCGCACGAGAACGACGCCCTGCTCATCCTCGACGAGGTGCTCACGGGGTTCCGGGTCTCGGATCGGGGCTGGTGGGGCGTCGACACGCAGGACGTGACGGGGGCGGTACAGACCGGCTACCGGCCCGACCTGGTGACCTTCGGCAAGGTCATCGGGGGCGGGATGCCGCTCGCCGCTCTCGGCGGCCGCCGCGAGGTCATGGAGCACCTCGCCCCCGTCGGCCCGGTTTACCAGGCGGGAACCCTCTCGGGGAACCCGCTCTCGGTCGCCGCGGGCCTGGCCACGCTGCGACTCGCCGACGGCGCCGTCTACGACCGCCTGTACCACGTCAGCGAGACGCTGCAGCGCGAGGTCTCCGCGGCGTTGTCGCGGGAGGGCGTCGCGCACACCGTGCAGCGCGCAGGCAATCTGTTCTCGGTGCTCTTCGCGGAGAATCCGGCCACGGACTACGCGGCCGTTCAGGCACAGGACGCCTTCCGATACGGCCCCTTCTTCCACGCCATGCTCGACCGGGGTGTCGCGCTGCCGCCGAGCGTGTTCGAGGCGTGGTTCGTCACGGCGGCCCACGACGACACGGCGGTCGAGCGCATCGTCGAGGCGTTCCCGGCTGCGGCGAGGGCGGCTGCGGCTGCGGCTGCCGCATAGCGGCGACGCCCCAGTGGGGCGTCGCGCGGCAGCCGCCGAGCGGGCTGTGCTCGCGAGGGTGGGCTGTGTTGCGCGGGTGGGGCGTCGCGCGGCAGCCGCCGAGCGGGCTGTGCTCGCGAGGGTGGGCTGTGTCGCAGGGTTGGGCCGTCGCGCGGCAACCGCCGCGCACAGCGAGGGCGCTGTCCGGCCGGACTCTCCGTACGCGAGGGATCCGGTCGCACGCAGCTCATCCGGCCGCACATCCCGACCCGGCCGCCGACAGGGCTCCCGAGGGGTGGGCACCGTGCTCAGCCGGTCGCGCCGGCGCTCGGGCGATGTCCGAGGGCGGCCTGGAACCGGATGAGGTAGCCGTCGGGATCGGCGACGAGGAACTGCTCGACTCCGGCGTCTTCGGTGGCGCTGATGCGGTACCACTTCGTCTCCGGCTCCAGGAAGAGCGGATGCTCCGCTGCACGGAGCGACGCCAGCAGCGGAGCGAGCGCGGGGACGGTGATCTGGAAGTTGATCCCGCGACCCAGAGGCCGATCGAGCGGCGCGGTGATCCAGTTCCTGCCGATGCCCTGTTGTTCGAGCATGACGTGTGCGTTTCCGCGGGAGAGAGAGGCGAAGCCCTCGTCCTCACGCCGGTAGTCGATCGCGAATCCGCACAGGCCGCACCAGAACGCGATGCTGCCGGAGAGGTCGGCGACCAGAAGCTCTGGGACGAGCGAGGGGTAGTCTGCGGCGCTCACGCGCCTATGCTGCCAGGTCCTCGGGGCATGTGTGCTTCCCACGGCCTCTGGTGCGACGGGATCCCTTGCCGGCGGAGAGCCCGCCAGCCAGGACGCCCCGGCCCCGCCCGCGGGCCCGACGGTCACCGCACCCGCACCCGCACCCGCACCCGCACCTCCGCCCACGCCGGGTCGTCACGTGCGCGCAGTCCCGGACCCGATGACTGTGCGCGAGTGACGAGGACGCATCCGGCGCGACGCATGGAATGCACGGCAGACTAGAGGCATGGCCGACCTGCATGTGCACCGCGACCGCCTCGAAGTGCGTCTGACCCGTGCCGAGAAGCTGCTGGCGCAGCGCAAGGACGACCTCGTCATTCCGCGCTCGGCGATCCGCTCGGTCGCCATCACGCAGGATCCGTGGATCTGGATCCGCGGTGTCCGGGTGCCGGGGGCGGGCATCCCGCTGACCCTCGCGATCGGCAGCTGGAAGTACCACGGCGGCAAGGACTTTCTCATCGTCAAGGGCAAGAGCCGTCCGGCGGTCGTGATCGACATCGAGCAGGATGCCGGCGATGCCGGATCCGCCGACGCGGGCAGCGTCGCCGACGGCTTCGCACGGGTGATCATCTCCACGACGCATGCGGCGGCGCTCATCGAGGCGCTCCGGCAGGCACCGGCGGCGGAGAAGCCAGAGGCGTCAGAGGCGCAAGGGGCATCAGGGACGCCAGGGACACCGGAGCCCAGCTGAGCTCGCGCCGCCGCGAACCCAGCGCTCGGCGGCTGCCGCGCGATTCCCAGCCGGGCCGTCGTCGCTATGCGGCGGCGAAGGCGACGATCGACAGCACGAGCCCGATCAGCGGTGAGAGCCCCTGCGTCAGCGCGGCGGCCGCGTACCTCCGGCCGAGGCTGAGCAGCACGAGCGATGCCGCGAGCATGCTGCCGGTGGTGACGAAGACCAGGGTGAACCCGGCGGTGTGCTGGCCCGCGATGATCAGCACGATGCCCACGATCGCGCCGATCGCGAGGAACAGGTTGTAGAAGCCCTGGTTGAAGGCGAGATCACGGTTGGCATCCGCCTGCGCCTGGTCGGCGACGTTGAAGCGCTTCCAGATCGCGGGGCGGGTCCAGCCGACGGATTCCATCCAGAAGATGTAGAGATGGAGGACGGCCGCGATCGCGACGATGATGCAGGCGAGTACGGTCATGGGCTCAGCCTAGGGGGCAGGCCGGTGCCGGCTACAGTGCCGAGATCGTCCAGCCGGCGCCGTGCGAGGCGCCCGGCGCGAGGGTCACGAGGTCGGTGCCCGAGTTGAAGGCGCCGGGCGGGCAGGTCATCGGCTCGACCGCGAGTCCCCGCCTGCTCGTGGCCGGGTCCGGCTGGTCGGCGGTGTGCACCTGCACCCAGGGGCAGGCCGCGTCCCATGAGATCGCGACGCCCGTGCCCTCGGCAGTGCGGATCTCGACGGATGCCGTGCCGCCCGCGCCGCGCGCGATGGTGGTGAAGGCGTGGTCGATGAAGACGTCGCCGATCGGGCGCGCCTCGCGGAAGTCGAAGGCGCCGCCCTCGGCGCCGGCGACGGGCAGCAGCCCCACCGGCAGCAGCCGGTCCGGCGTCACCTCGAGCACCTCGTCGGCGGGAAGCAGCAGCGACCAGTCATCGACGTGACCGGGGCCAGCGACGAGGTACGGGTGCGGCCCGGCGCCCCAGGGGGCGGCATCCGTACCCGAGTTCGAGCCTGTGATCGAGGAGAACAGGCCGAACTCGGTGAGCTCGTAGACGACCTCCACGTCGACGCGGTGCGGATAGCCGGCCTGCGGCACGATCGTCGCGCCCAGGGTGACCCGCGACGGCGTCTGCTCGATCGCGCCGAAATCGAGCCAGCTGGCGAGGCCGTGCAGTGCGTTGCCGCGCTCCGGCTCCGTCAGTGGCAGCTGCTGGGCGACGCCGTCGAAGACGTAGCGGCCGTCGGCCACCCGGTTCGGCCAGGGCGCGAGCGCCGCGCCGCGGTACGCGGGGCGCATCTCCTCCGCAGCGAAGGGCACCACGAGGTCCCGCCCCCGATGGGTGAGCGCGCGCAGCGAGGCGCCGATCGACGCGATATGCGCCGTGTAGTCGCCGAAGCTGATCTCGTACTGGGTCCCCGACAGCGGCCTGGTCATGTCATCACGCTAGCGGGCGCGGGGTGCTCAGCGGACTCTTCACTGCGGCCCGATAGCGTTTCCTCCTGGTGAGAACGCTCGTGATGGTCCCGACGTACAACGAGCGGGACAACCTGGACTGGATCGTCGGACGCCTCCGCGCCGCCGAGCCCGACGTCGACGTGCTCGTCGTCGACGACGCCTCGCCGGACGGCACCGGCGAGCTCGCCGAGGCCTTCGCGCAGCGGGACCCGCACGTGCGCGTCCTGCACCGTGCGGGCAAGGAAGGTCTCGGCCGCGCCTACATCGACGCCATGCACTGGGGCATCGCGCACGGCTACGAGGTGCTCGTCGAGATGGACGCCGACGGCTCCCACCGGCCGGAGCAGCTCGGGCGGCTGCTGGCCCCGCTGCGCGAGCGCCGCGGCCCGGACGCCGTGGACGTCGTGCTCGGCTCGCGCTGGATCCCCGGCGGGGCGGTCGAGAACTGGCCGTGGCGCCGGTTGGCCATCTCGCGCGTCGGCAGCGCCTACGCCCGCTTCGCCCTCGGCCTGAAGGTGCACGACGTCACGGGCGGGTACCGGGCGTTCCGCGCATCCGCCCTCGAAGAGATCGATCTGGATGCCGTGCACAGCCACGGCTACGCCTTCCAGGTGGACATGCTCTACCGCGCCGTGCGCGCCGGGCTCACCGTCGTCGAGGTGCCGATCACCTTCCACGAGCGGGAGCGCGGGCAGTCGAAGATGTCCACCGGCATCGTCGCGGAGGCGATGCTGCGGGTGAGCTGGTGGGCCGTCTCGCGCCGCCGCGCCCGCGGCTGACGGTACCCCGGGCGCGTCGCGCGCCGCTGATTTAGGCTCGGAAACATGACCGAGAACTGGCACGATCCGTACAAGGAGCTCGCCGAGCTGCGCGACTTCGGCACCTTCACCGTCACGAGCACGTCGGTCGCCGACGGGCAGCCGATCCCGGTGAAGTTCCGCTCGCCCGGCCAGGGCGGCGAGTCCGTCTCGCCGCAGCTGTCGTGGACCGGCTTCCCCGCCGAGACGAAGAGCTTCGCCATCACGCAGTTCGACCCCGACGCGCCGACCCAGTCGGGCTTCTGGCACTGGGCGGTGTACAACGTCCCCGCCGACGTCACGGAGTTGGCGGAGGGCGCGGGCGTCGCGGGCGAGCTCTCGCTGCCGCCGGGTGCTCAGATGCTCAAGAACGAGCTGCGCGAGCGGGGGTACACGGGGGCCGAGCCGCCCGCCGGCACCGGAACGCACCGCTACTTCACGGTCGTGCACGCCGTCGACGTCGAGAAGCTCGAGCTCGACCCGGAGAGCACCCCGGCCATCCTCGGCTTCAACCTGCACTTCCACACCCTCGCCCGGGCGATCATCGTCCCGACGGCCGCGGCGGCGGACTGGCAGTAGCCGCCGGCAGCAGCGGTCCACGTGGCCACCCCCCGGTAGGGTGGCCACGTGGATACGCAGCACGTCCGGTCCCACCGCAGCGACGAGGCCCTGGCCAAAGAAGACCAGCTCGCCTGGAAGATCGCGCAGGTGGCGGCCGCCCAGGTCCCGGTCGACGCCGAGGTGACCGAGATGGTGATCAACCGGGTCATCGACAACGCCGCGGTCGCCGCGGCCGCACTCGTGCGCGCGGCCCCCGCCGCCGCCCGGGCGCAGGCGCTGGCGCATCCCGTCTCGATGGGGGGCGCGGGCTCGGCCGTGTTCGGCACGGATGCCTCGCGCCGGACATCCGTCGAATGGGCCGCCTGGGCCAACGCCGTCGCTGTGCGCGAGCTCGACTTCCACGACACCTTTCTTGCCGCCGAGTACGCGCACCCCGGCGACAACATCCCGCCCGTGGTCGCCGTGGCGCAGCACGCCGCGGCCCGGGGGCTGAGCGGCCGCGACGTGGTCCGCGGCATCGCCACCGGCTACGAGGTGCAGATCGACCTGGCCCGGGCGATCAGCCTGCACGCGCACAAGATCGACCACGTCGCCCATCTGGGGCCGTCGGCCGCGGCGGGCATCGGCGCGTTGCTCGGGCTCGACCCCGAGGTGATCTACCAGGCCATCGGGCAGGCGCTGCACACGACGACGGCGACCCGTCAGTCGCGCAAGGGCGAGATCTCCTCGTGGAAGGCCTACGCTCCCGCCTTCGCCGGGAAGATGGCCGTCGAGGCGATCGACCGCGCGATGCGCGGGCAGACCTCGCCGTCGCCGATCTACGAGGGCGAGGACGGGGTCATCGCCTGGCTGCTGGACGGGCCGGATGCCTCCTACGAGGTGTCCCTGCCGAGCCCCGGCGAGGCGAGGCGCGCGATCCTGGACTCCTTCACCAAGGAGCACTCGGCCGAGTACCAGGCTCAGGCCTGGATCGACCTGGCCCGCCGGTTCCACACCGAGTACCCGCTGATCTTCGACGACCCCGCCCGCGTCGAGTCGATCGTGCTGAAGACCTCGCACCACACGCACGACGTGATCGGCTCGGGCGCGAACGACCCGCAGAAGTACTCGCCGGATGCCTCGCGCGAGACCCTCGACCATTCCGTGCCGTACATCTTCACCGTCGCGCTGCAGGACGGCGGCTGGGACCACGAGACGTCGTACGCGCCGGAGCGGGCGCACCGCCCCGACACGGTCGCGCTGTGGCAGAAGGTCACGACGGTCGAGGACCCGGAATGGACCCGCCGCTACCACTCCCTCGATCCGAAGGAGCAGGCGTTCGGCGGGGCGATCGAGGTGCGTTTCACCGACGGCTCGGTCATCAGCGACGAGATCGCGGTGGCCGACGCGCACCCGCTGGGCGCGAAGCCCTTCGCCCGCGAGGACTACGTGCGCAAGTTCCGCACCCTCGCGGCGCCGGCCCTCGAGCCGGAGGAGATCGAGCGCTTCCTCGACACCGCACAGCGGCTGCCCGAACTGGCGGCGGAGGAGCTCGGCGGCCTGAGCTTCACCGCGCGGTACGGCCACCTCGCGCAGGCATCCACCCCCGCGGGGCTGTTCTAGGCGTTTTCGAGGCACGATGGCTGAGGGAGCCGCGCCGCGGCCGCCCCGGAGCCGAGCTGGGAGGCATCCGATGCTGTACGCGAAGTCCACCCCCGCCACGAAGCGCGCGGCCTTCCGCGCTCGCCTCGCGAGCGGCGAGCTGCTGCGCTTCCCCGGCGCGTTCAACCCGCTGAGCGCCCGGCTGATCGAGCGGCGGGGCTTCGACGGGGTGTACATCTCCGGCGCGGTGCTGTCGGCGGACCTCGGCCTGCCGGACATCGGCCTGACGACGCTGAGCGAGGTCGCGGGCCGGTCGCGGCAGATCGCGCGGATGACGGAGCTGCCGGCCCTCGTCGACGTGGACACGGGCTTCGGCGAGCCCATGAACGTCGCGCGCACGGTGCAGGAGCTCGAGGACGCCGGGGTGGCCGGCATCCACATCGAGGACCAGGTCAACCCGAAGCGCTGCGGTCACCTCGACGGCAAGGAGGTCGTCGACGACGAGACCGCGCTGAAGCGCATCCGCGCGGCCGTGGACGCCCGCCGCGACCCGGAGCTGCTCATCATGGCCCGCACCGACATCCGGTCGACCGCGGGCGTGTCCGCGGCGATCGACCGGGCGCAGGCGCTGGTGGATGCCGGGGCGGACGCGATCTTCCCGGAGGCGATGACCTCCCTCGACGAGTTCGCCGCGGTGAAGGCATCCGTCGACGTGCCGATCCTGGCGAACATGACCGAGTTCGGGAAGTCCGAGCTGTTCACGGTCGACCAGCTGCGCGACGCCGGCGTGAGCATCGTGATCTGGCCGGTCTCGCTGCTGCGCCTCGCGATGGGTGCCGCGCTACGCGGCCTGGATGAGCTCGACGCCGAAGGTTCACTGAAGGCCGTATTGCCGCAGATGCAGCACAGGGCAGACTTGTACGAGTTGATCGACTACGAGGGCTACAACCGCTTCGACTCCGGCATCTTCGACTTCACAATCACGAAGGAGTGAGGGATGACTGACACCATCGACATCAAAAAGGGCCTCGCGGGGGTGGTCGTCGACACGACCGAGATCTCGTCCGTCAACCAGGAGACCAACTCGCTGCTGTACCGCGGCTACCCGGTGCAGGAGCTCGCGGCGACGTGCTCCGTCGAGCAGGTCGCGTACCTGATCTGGCGCGGCGAGCTGCCCGGCGCCGACGAGCTCGAGGGCTTCGAGGCGGTCGAGCGCGGCCAGCGCGAGCTCGAGCCGTACCTCGCGGAGCTGATCGACGCGACGCCGGTATCGGCGCATCCGATGGACGTGCTGCGCACCGCGGTCAGCCTGCTCGGCGCGCGCGAGACGCGCGGCCGCATCGGGGAGCACGGTCCGGACGACGAGCGCAGCGACTACGACAAGGCCGTGCGCCTCTTCGCGCAGCTGCCCGCGATCGTCGCCTACGACCAGCGGCACCGGCACGGCATGGACCTCGTGCCGGCCCGCACCGACCTCGATTACGCCTCCAACTTCCTGTGGATGACGTACGGCGAGCTGCCCGACCCCGTGGTGGTCGACGCCTTCCGCGTGTCGATGGTGCTGTACGCCGAGCACTCCTTCAACGCCTCGACCTTCACGGCGCGGGTCATCGCCTCGACCCTCTCTGACCTGCACTCGGCGGTCGTCGGGGCGATCGGGGCGCTCAAGGGACCCCTGCACGGCGGCGCGAACGAGGCGGTCATGCACGCCTTCGAGCGGATCGGCTCCGCGGACCGCGCCGCCGCCTGGCTTGACGACGCGCTCGCCCGCAAGGAGAAGATCATGGGCTTCGGGCACCGGGTCTACAAGAACGGGGACTCGCGCGTGCCGACCATGAAGGCGGCGCTCGACGCGCTCGTCGCGCACTACAACCGGCCGGACATCCTCGACCTCTACACCGCGCTCGAGACGGCCATGGGCGCGCGCAAGAACATCAAGCCGAACCTCGACTACCCCTCCGGCCCGGCGTACCACCTCATGGGCTTCGACACGGCGACCTTCACGCCGCTGTTCGCGGCCGCGCGCGTCATCGGCTGGACGGCCCACGTTATGGAGCAGCAGCAGCACAACTCGCTGATCCGCCCCCTCTCGCTCTACACGGGTGCGCCGCAGCGCGAGGTCTAGCGCGCTCCTGCCTCCGCTTCCGCTACCGCTCCCGCTTCGATCGCGCTACTCTCCCGGACGCGCGCTACCGTCGCGGGCGGCGCGCGCGTCCGGGAGAGTAGCGCGGCCCCGGCGCGGCCCCGGCGCGGCCCCGGCGGGGGCTCGGTGGGGCTACGGGCGGGCGCGGCCCAGTCGGAAGCCCACCGTCGCGGCGACGGCGAGCAGCCCGAGGATGAAGAGGACCGCGGCGACCGCGTGCAGGCCGCTCATGAGCGGGTCGCCGCCGAACGCGAGCTGCTGCGTCGACGCGTCGTAGGTGAAGGTGCGGCGGGGCAGTGGCGCGTAGGCGAACCAGCCGAAGCTCGTGGCGCCCCCCAGCGGCAGTCGGGTCGTGAGCCACAGCACCGCGCCGCCGAGCGCGACGACGCCGCCGACGAGTGCGAGCCACCAACGCCGGAACCATGCTGAGAAGCGCGGGGGTTCCTCGCCTGTCGTGCCCGCGACTGTCATGGGGCCAACATACGCTGGGGCGCATGACCTTGGTGACGGATGCCGCGCGCGAGCGCGACGCGGGCGAGCAGGCATCCGCCGCCACGATGCCGGTCGCCGTGATGCCGGTCGACGCGGTGTCGGTCGGCACGGCAGCGTCGGTCGACGCGCCGGCCTCAGGCGGCACGGGCGGGCCGGCATCCCTGGCCACCGTCTACGACCCGGCCGAGCCCGTCGAACTGCGCTCGACGCTCGCTCCGCTCGCCCGCGGTCCCTACGACCCGACCACCCAGTTCGACGCCGAGGGCGTCTGGCGCACCTTCGTCTCGCCCGTCGGGCCCGTGACGCTGCGCCTGACACAGGCCCGGCTCGGCGCACCCGTCCACGCCCGCGCCTGGGGCCCCGGCGCCGAATGGGCGATCGATGGTGTGCCCGCCCTGCTCGGCCGCGACGACGACTGGTCGCAGCTCGACCTCTCCCGGCATCCGTTCCTGGCAGAGACGCGGCGCCGCAACCCCGGCCTACGCCTGCCCGCGACCCGGCGCGTCTTCGAGGCGCTCGCCCCTGCGATCATCGAGCAGAAGGTGACGAGCCTCGAGGCCTACCGCGAGTGGGCCCGGCTCGTCACCGCCTTCGGTCATCCCGCTCCCGGCCCGGCCACGCACGTCCCGGCGCGCCTGCGCGTCGCCCCCACGCCGCAGGAGTGGCGCTATCTGCCCAGCTGGGAATGGCACCGTGCCGGCGTGGACCCGACGCGCAGTCGCACGCTCGTGGGGGCGGCCGCCCGCGCCGAGGCGATCGAGCGGGTGACGGATGCCGGCACGCTGACCGCTCTCGGCGGCATCGGCCCCTGGACCGCCGCCGAGACCTTCCAGCGCAGCCACGGCGACCCCGACCGGATCTCTCTCGGCGACTACCACGTTCCGCACTTCGTCGGCTACGCGCTCGCGGGCGACCGGCACTGCGACGACGCGGGCATGCTGGAACTGCTGGCGCCCTGGGCGGGGCAGCGGCAGCGGATCGTGCGGCTGATCCTCGCGAGCGGGCGCCTGCCCGAGCGGCGCGGGGCGCGGGCCACGATCACGGACCATCGGCGGAGGTAGGGATGAGCGAACTGGGCGATCTCGCCGACGCGGCGGTCGAACAGGTGCGCGCCTGGCTCGCCGAGCCGGAGCAGGGGCGCTCCGCCGGCGCCCGCCGCCTCGCCGAGCTGCTGCAGGAGGACGGCGGCCTCGACTTCGCGGTGAGGTTCATCGACGGCGTCGCCCGCCCCCGGGACCTCTGGGTCGCCGCCCGCAATCTGCACGCCCTCGCGGAGCGGGTGCCGGCGTCCCTGCACGGCGCGTTCCGGGCGGCGCTCGGCATCGGCGGCCAGCTCGGGCCCGTGCTGCCGTGGGTCGTTGTGCCCGCCGCGCGGGCGGTGCTGCGCCGGCTCGTCGGGCATCTCGTCGTGGATGCGACGCCCGCGCGACTCGGGCCGGCCTTGGCGCGGCTGCGGTCGGTTCCCCTCGCGGGCGCGGCCCGCTTGACGGACGGCGCGCGACAGTCCACCGGGCAGTCGTCTTCGCGCAGCCAGCCGCGGCTCAACCTCAACCTGCTCGGTGAGGCCGTGCTCGGCGAGGAGGAGGCGGGCCGGCGTCTCGCCGGCATCCGTACCCTGCTCGAACGTCCGGATGTCGACTACGTCAGCATCAAGGTCAGCAACATCGTCAGCAACCTCAGCATGTGGGCCTTCGACGACGCGGTGACCCGGGTCGTGCAGCGGCTCACCCCTCTCTATGAGCTCGCGGCGAGCGGCGGCGAGACGAGCGTCACGCCCGGGCGCACCAAGTTCATCAACCTCGACATGGAGGAGTATCGCGACCTCCACCTCACGATCGCCGTGTTCCAGCGGCTGCTGTCGAACCCGCGGCTGCGGCAGCTCGAGGCGGGCATCGTGCTGCAGGCCTACCTGCCCGACGCGCTCGACGCCCTGGAGGAGCTCACCGAGTGGGCGCAGTCCCGGCGCGCCGCGGGCGGCGCCCCGATCAAGGTGCGCATCGTCAAGGGTGCGAACCTCGCGATGGAGCGCGTGGACGCCGAGCTGCACGGCTGGCCGCTTGCGACCTGGGGCAGCAAGCTCGACACGGACGTCAACTACAAGCGGATGCTCGACTGGGCGCTCACCGAGGAGCACACCCGTGCGGTGCGCATCGGCGTCGCGGGCCACAACCTCTTCGACATCGCCTTCGCGTGGGGGCTCGCGGGGGCGCGCGGGGTGCGCGAGCGGATCGACTTCGAGATGCTGCTCGGCATGGCGACGGATGCCGTGGCCAGGACCACCGGCCGTCTGACGCTCTACACGCCCGTGGTGGGGCCGGCCGAGTTCGATGTGGCGATCTCCTACCTCGTGCGGCGCCTTGAGGAGAACGGCTCACCCGACAACTTCATGTCGGCGATGTTCTCGCTGCGGGAGCCGGAGCTGTTCGAGCGCGAGCGCGGGCGCTTCCTCGACGCGGTCGAGCGGTACGAGCGCACCCGGGGTCCCGTCGGTCTGGCCCCGCTGCCCAACCGGAGGCAGGACCGGGCCCGCGAGTGGCAGGACGAGAACGCGACCGCCCTGTTCCACCCCCGCGTGGACCCCGTCGATCCGGCCGGGCAGGCCGCCGGCGACGCCGGGCTCACGGGCGCCGTGCTCGGCCTGCCGCAGCGGACCGCCTGGACCCTCATGCCGCCGGAACGCTCCGAGGTCTTCGCGCCGCCGCTGCCCGCCGAATGGAGCGCGCGCGGCGGTCGGGAGACGTTCCGCAACGCCGCCGACACCGACCCCTCCCTGCCTGCGAACCGGGTGTGGGCGAAGCGTATCCTGAGCCGGGTGCCCGGCAGCGACCTCGGTATCGCGGCGGTCATCGCGGCGCGCGTCACGGACGGGGCGAAGCTCGACCAGCTCATCGGGGCGGTGCGCGCCGGCGGTGTGCGCTGGGCTCAGGCCCCGGGCAACGAGCGTGCGGACGTGCTCGAGCTCGCCGGCCTCGCCCTCGCGGCCAACCGCGACCAGCTCATCGAGGTCATGGTCGCCGAGACGGGCAAGACGCTCGCCGAGGCCGACGTCGAGGTGAGCGAGGCGGCCGACTTCGCCCACTACTACGCCGCCCTCGCGCGCGAGCTCGACACGGTGCAGGGCGCGAGCTTCGTGCCCTCCGCGCTCACGGTCGTCACCCCGCCGTGGAACTTCCCCGTCTCGATCCCGGCCGGCGGTGTGCTCGCCGCGCTCGCCGCGGGCAGCGGGGTCATCATCAAGCCGGCGCCCCAGGCCGCACGCTGCTCCGCGGTCATGGTCGACGTGCTGCACCGCGCGGGTGTGCCGCGCGACGCGCTCGCCCTCGCCGACATCGCGGAGGGGGCGGACTCCGCAGGGCACGACCTCGGCCGGGAGCTCATCGGCGACGCCCGAGTGGACCGGGTGATCCTGACCGGCTCGTACGAGACGGCGAAGCTGTTCCGCTCCTGGCGCCCCGAGCTGGCGCTGCTGGCCGAGACGAGCGGCAAGAACGCGATCGTCGTCACCCCGAGCGCCGACGTCGACCTCGCCGTCGCGGACATCGTGACGAGCGCCTTCGGCAACGCCGGCCAGAAGTGCTCGGCGGCCTCCCTCGTGATCCTCGTCGGCTCGGTGGCGGAGGACGAGCGGTTCCGACGCCAGCTCGTCGACGCGACCCGCAGCCTCAGGGTCGGGTCGCCGACCGACCCCGCCACGCAGCTGGGCCCGCTGATCCAGCCGGCCGAGGGCGTGCTGCTGGACGCGCTCACCGGGCTCGACGAGGGGGAGGCCTGGCTCGTGCAGCCCCGCCGCCTCGACGAGGAGGGCCGGCTGTGGTCGCCCGGCATCAAGACCGGGGTCGCCCCCGGCAGCCGCACGCATCTGACCGAGCTCTTCGGTCCCGTGCTCGGCGTGATGCACGCCGCCACCCTGGCGGAGGCGATCCGGCTGCAGAACACCGTCGAGTACGGGCTGACGGCCGGGCTGCATTCACTCGACGCACGCGAGATCGCCCAGTGGATCGGGGCCGTGCAAGCGGGCAACCTCTACGTGAACCGGCACATCACCGGTGCAATCGTGCAGCGCCAACCCTTCGGCGGCTGGAAGAGGTCGTCGGTCGGCACGACCGTCAAGACGGGCGGGCCGAACACGCTGCTGCCCCTCGGCAGCTGGAAGACCGACACCGGCGCGCAGAGCCACAGCCTGCACCTGCGCGGTCTCGACCGGGACGTGCAGCAGCTCATCGAGGCCGGTCAGTCGGCTCTGAGCTACGAGGACTTCGATCTGGTGCGTCGTTCGGCGCTGTCCGACGCGATCGCCTCGGCGACCGAGTACGGCCTGGTGACGGATGCCGCGGGCCTCGGCGTCGAGCGGAACCTGTTCCGCTATCGCCCCGTCCCGGTGAGCATCCGCCTGGGCGCAGGGGGGACGATGGCGGAGCTGGTGCGCGTGCTCGTCGCGGCATCCGTCTCACGCGCTCGTTTCGACGTCTCGACCGCGCTGCCGCTGCCGGCGGGCGTGGCCGCGTGGCTCGACGCCCACAGCGTGCCGTCCGTCGTGGAGGACGACGACGTCTGGCTCGGCCGGCTCACCTTCGCCTCGGTCGCGGTCGACTCGAGCGCCCCTTTCACGGTGTCGGGCGTCATCCATCGCATCCGGCTCATCGGCGGCAACGGCCTCGCCGCGGCGCGGGCGCTGCGCGGCGATCCGGACGTCGCGATCTACGACGCCCCCGTCACCGCCTCGGGGCGCGTCGAGCTGCTCCCCTTCTTCCGGGAGCAGTCCATCTCGATCACGAACCATCGCTTCGGTGCGATCACCGGCCTCACGGACGCCCTGCTCTAGCTGCTCGACGCATCCCGCGTCCTGTGTCCCTCCCGTGGCAACTTGTTCCCGTTCCGGACGTCTGCGCCCGGTGCCACGGGCAGATCTGTCCGGAACGGGAACTAATTCGAGAGCTCGGCGCGGATCGCCGCCGAGACCGCCCGCTCCGCCTCCTTCGCGCTCGCGCCGAGGCTCGCCGCCTTGCGCGCGTACTGCGTCGCGGCGGTCTGGAGCTGCTGCTGGATCGCATCCCCCTGGTTCGCGATGAACGAGCCGCGACGGCCGAAGGTCTCGACGATCCCGTCGTCCTCCAGCAGCCGGTAGGCGCGGGCGACGGTGTTGACGGCGATGCCGAGCTCGTCCGCCAGTCTGCGCACCGTCGGCAGCTTCGCCCCGGGCGGTAGCGAGCCGTCCCGCACCTGCGCGAGCAGCTGCGATCTCACCTGCTCGGAGGCAGGTGCAGGATTTGCGGCGTCAATTCTCAGTTCCATGCCAGATTTCCCCCGAACGGCTGTTCGCGCACTTCGGGGGCGGTCGTCGGTCAACGCATCCCCACGTCACTCACGCGCCCCTTTTGCGCAGATCACTCCGGATATCCAACAGTGCAAGCGCGGGTTGTGGCAAGGCGAAGCTAGGAAAACACGGTGAATCCGCTGGTATGGCGGACCCGATGTCGATGCATCAGGCAACGCGCGGGCGCGGTCTTCCCCGGCTGAGCCGCTCGACTCAGCGCGCCTGCATAGAGTTCCGGGCGGCCTCGACGTCCGGGGCCCGCCCGGTGCGCCTGATGACCCCAGATCGGCGGCCGGCCCAGTTTTTCTACCCGCTCCCCGACCCGAAAGCGGCGCGACACCCGAAGCCGCGCCGAATCCGATACGCCATGCGCACCACTCTGCCTTCCGGCCTGCGATCCCGCAGGCTCACCACCCGTCTGCTCGCCGGTACGACCCTTGCGGTCAGCGGATGCCTGGCTGTCGCCGTCCCGGCGCGAGCCGACGTCGTCTCGCACACCGCGACCCCGCACACCGCGACCGCGCACGCGGCCACCTCCCATGCAGCGGCGTTTCACGCCATCGCCCCCGTCGAAGCCCAGCCGGCGACCGTCCTCGAGACGCAGAACCTCGCTGTGCCCACGCGCGTCGCGGCGCCGCGCGTCGTCGAGGAGACGTTCACGGCACCCCCGCTGGACGTGCCCGAGCTGCTTCAGAAGGCGGCGCCGCAGCTCGACGCCGCGACCAACGCCTCGACCGCGGCCGCGCTCGGTGCGGTGCCCGGTCAGCGCCTCACGATCGT
This sequence comes from Gryllotalpicola sp., assembly GCA_036398375.1. Classification (GTDB taxonomy): domain Bacteria; phylum Actinomycetota; class Actinomycetes; order Actinomycetales; family Microbacteriaceae; genus Gryllotalpicola. Next base: position 51,068 of record DASWPQ010000020.1, on the reverse strand, counting down.
CGGCGCCGCACTCGGCTATCTGGGCACGCCGTACGTGCTCGGCGGGGCGAGCCGCAGCGGCATCGACTGCTCCGGGCTCATCACGCAGGCGTATGCGACGATCGGCATGAATCTGGTCCACTATGTACCCACCCAGGACGCCGCCGGGCACCGGATCGCCGCCACGGAGGCCAAACCGGGCGACCTGGTCGTCTTCGACGACGAGGAGCACGTGGGCATGTACCTCGGCAACGGCATGCTCGTGGCCGCGCCCGCCCCCGGGCGCGATGTGCAGATCGAGGCGCTGAGCATGTGGTCCGGCATCGGCTACCACTTCACCCGCCTGCTCGACGCCTGACGCTGACCCCTCGGCGACGGGTCCGCGTGCGATCAGGGCCGTGCGCCGGCGGGACTTTCCGCGCCCCGCGTGCTCCGTCCCCGAAACTGTGAGCGTCGGGTGCGGGCGGCATCTGACCGTCTGATAAGGTCGGCGGGTTGACTTCGGTCGGCTTTTCGGGGGACAGGGCAACACGGGCCGTCGCGCCCCGACGGCAGAAGGAGCAGAGGTATGGCGGAACAGAGGATCGACGCATCCCTCGATGCATTCGATGCTCTGATCGCAGGCCTCGCCGCTGCCGGTGAAGTCGCCGACTCCGAGGTGGACGCCCTGCGGGACCAGCGCGAGGTCCCGCGCACCGGGGAGATCCCGATCCAAGCCGACATGCGCTGGGCCGTCCGGCACCCCGCAGCCGCACCGGCCCCAGGGCCGACACCGGAGGCCTCTCTCCCGTCCCCGGCACCGGCCGCCACCGCGGCCCCGGCTCCGTCATCCGCCCCGAGCGCCTCGCAACCGCTGACCCGTCGCGAGGCGCGCCGGCTGCGCGAGGCACGGGAAGCACAGGAAGCGCGGCAGGGGCAGGCATCCGTCGCCGATGCGGTCGAGCGTGAGAACGCGCGCCGCACCGAAGAGCTGATCCACTCGCATCGTGTGCGCCCGGCCCTGGCCGAGGCCCCCGAGGGGCCTCGGACCGTCGCGCCCCCTCAGATCCCCGCCGCCTTCGTGCGGCCGAAGGCGGAGCCGAGTTCACGGCCACGCCATCGTCGGCCCGGCCGCTCGCTGCTTGCCGCCGTCGGTGCCCTCGCGCTGGTGCCCTCGCTGCTCTTCGTCGTCCCGGCCACCGCCGACGCGCCCGCCGCGCACCCCGCCGTCGACGGCGGCGGCCGCACGGTCGAGCAGATCCTGAACATCGCGAGCGATGTGAAGTCGCCGACCGTCCAGAACGTGGACTACGTCGCCGCGGCGATCGCGGGCATCGTGGCGCGGGAGGGCGGAGCATCCGCCGAGGTCGCCGCCCCCGCGATCGTGGACGCGCTGCAGCAGGGCGGTGCCCGCGCGCAGATCATCGAGACCGCGCTGAGCTACATCGGCACCCCCTACGTCTTCGGCGGCGACAGCCACACCGGCATCGACTGCTCGGGTCTCACGATGGAGGCCTACGCGGCGGTCGGCGTCACGCTCGCCCACTATGTGCCCACGCAGGACGCGGTCGGCACGCGCATCACGCAGGCGGAGGCCAAGGCCGGCGATCTGGTCGTCTTCGACAATGAGGACCACATCGGCATCTACCTGGGCGACAACCAGGTGCTCGCCGCGCCGGAGCCCGGCCGGCGCGTCTCGATCGAGTCCGTCGACCTCTGGCGCCCGATCGGCATCCACTTCACGCGCGTCCTCCCCGCCGGCCAGTAGCCTTCCCGCTGCTCGGCAGCGGAGGGCGGCGGGGCCGCAGTGGCGCGAAACCCTAGCGCGCGAGCGCGGTCAGCAGCTCGCGCAGGGCCCGCGTGACCCGCTCGTGCTGCGCGGGGGTGAGCGTCGCGAGCAGCTTCGCCTCGCTGCGGAGGTTCGTCGGGAACGCGGCGTCGACGAGTTCGCGGCCGGCATCCGTCAGCCCGATCAGGGCGCCGCGCCGGTCGGCGGGGTTCACCACCCGGCTCAGCAGCCCGCGCCCCTCGAGCGCCTTGAGCCGCTTGCTCGTCGCCGGGGCCGTGAACAGCAGCTCCTGGGCGATCGCGGAGGGGGAGAGCGCGGCATCCGTGCGCCGCAGCAGCATCAGAAGCTCGAGCTCGGGGCGCGTCAGCCCGAACGCGGCGAGCTCGGCGTCGGACGACAGCTCGATCAGGCGGGCGGCGCGCAGCACCCGGTGGACGATGTCGATCGGTGCCGTGTCAACCCCGGGCTGCAGGCGCGCCCACGCGGCGCGCACCTCGTCCGCGACATCCGCCCGCATCGCTCCAGACTAACGCAGATAATTCACGAGTAAACTAATTCACATGCCGGATGCCGCACCTCGCCTGACCCCGCGTTGGCGCGACCTCCTCGAGCTGCGCCCCTACGACCGCGATCACTGGGCCGCCCTGCGGGTCGGACTCGCGACGGCTGTCCCGCTCACGGCGCTCTGGCTCCTCGGCCGGCAGGACCTCGCCGCGTTCGCCGTGTTCGGCGCCTTCGCCAGCGTCTACGGGCGCAACCTCCCGCACCTGTCGCGGCTGAGGCTGCAGTCGACCGCCGGCGCGGCGCAGCTGCTCTCGATCGGCGTCGGCGGCCTCATCGCGCTGTCACCGCACCGCTACGCGATCGTCGTGCCCGTCGCGGCGGTCGGCGCCTTCGGGTTCTCGCTGCTGGCCGACCGCGCCCGCTGGACCCCGCCCGGCCCGCTCTTCCAGATCTTCGGGCTCGCGGGCATCGCGGCCGTCCCCACGACACCCGCCCGGCTCGGCGTCGGCCTGCTCGTCTCGACGGGGTCGGTCCTCGTGGCGCTGCTGATCGGCTACCTCGGCCGTCTGTTCTGGCGCGTCCGCGCGGGCACGCTGCACGACCCGTACACGAAGCCGGTCGCGGTGCCGTCGCCCCCGCACGGGCTGTGGGCGCACGCCACGATGTTCGGGGTCGGCACGCTCGTCGCCGGCGCCATCCCGAGCCTGTTGGGCATCGGGCATCCGTACTGGGCGATGGTCTCGGTGATCGCCGGGCTGTCCGCGTCCGGGCGCTACAACCGGGTGCTACGGGCGACGCACCGCTTCGTCGGCACGATGGCCGGGCTGGCGGTCGGCGCGGCGATCCTGGCGCTCCGCCCGGGCGGCGTCTGGGCGGTCGCGCTCGTCGTCGCCCTGCAGGCGGGCATCGAGCTGTTCGTGGTGCGCAACTACGCGCTCGCCCTCCTCTTCATGACCCCGCTCGTGCTCGTGATGGGTGAGCTGAGCGCGCACCATCCGGTGGGGGAGCTGATCTGGCAGCGTGGCATCGAGACCGTGATCGGGGTGGCGGTCGCCATCGCGATGGCGATCTTCATGGAGCGGAAACAGTCGGAGGCCCGCCCACTGGGTAGCATCCGGATATGACCACCACGCCTGCAGCAGCTCCGTCGACCGTGATCGAGGCCGGCGGGATCGAGGCGATCCCGGCCGACCGGCGCCACGGATCGCCGTGGCAGCTCTTCGCCACCTGGACCGCCCCGAACCTCGAGTTCGCGACCATCTACGTCGGCATCATCGCCGTCGCCTTCTTCGGGCTGAACCTCACCGCGGCGCTGGTCGCGATCGTGCTGGGGAACGCGCTCGGCTCGATCACCCAGGGCGTGCTGTCGACGTGGGGCCCGCGCGAGGGCCTGGCGCAGATGGTGCTCGGCCGCACGGCCTTCGGCCTGCGCGGCAACATCCTGCCGTCGGCGCTCAACACGATCATGGCCGGCCTCGGCTGGTTCGCGACCAACACGGTCAGCGGGACGCTCGCGCTGGCGGCCCTGACCGGGATGCCGCGTGTGCTCGCCCTCATCATCGTGGTCGTTGTGCAGGTGCTGCTCGCCTTCATCGGCCACAACCTGGTGCAGGCCTTCGAGCGCTACTCGACCTACATCCTCGGCGTGATCTTCCTGATCGCCGTCATCGTGATCTTCGCCCACACCGGCGACGGCGAGGCGCCCAAGGGCGCGGGCTGGCCGTTCTGGGGCTTCACGCTGACGGCCTCGGCGGCCTTCGGATACTCGGCCGGGTGGAACCCTTACGCGAGCGACTACACGCGCTACCAGAGGAAGGACGTCAACAAGGCCGTCCTCGGCTGGGCCGCCGGTCTCGGCGACTTCATCAGCTGCACGGTGCTGATGGCGGCCGGCGCGGCATCCGTCTACATCGCCTTCCCGTCCGACACGAACCCGACCGGCACCTTCGTCTCGTCGCTGCCGACCTGGATCAAGGACCTCACGCTGCTGGCCATCTGCGTCGGAGCGATCGCGGCGAACTCGCTGAACATCTACTCCGGCGCCATGTCCTTCCTCGCCGCGGGCATCAAGATCCCGTTCGCGCTGCGTCGGGCGATCATCGCGATCGGATTCGGCGTGATCGGGTTCGTCATCTCGCTGGTACTCGTGCTGAACGCGTCGTTCGAGGAGTCGTACGAGAACTTCCTGCTCGTGATCGCCTACTGGATCGCCCCGTGGCTCGGCATCGTGCTGACCGACCGCGTGCTGCGGCGCGGCACCTCGATAGCCGAGTTCATTCCGGAGAGCGCGAGGTACCGCAACGGGGCCGGCATCATCGCGCTCGTCGTGGCCGGCGCGGTCTCGATCTGGCTGTTCAGCAATCAGTCCTTCTACACGGGCCCCCTGCCCGCCCACTTCAAGGACCTCGGCGACATCACGCCGCTCGTCGGCTTCGTCCTGGCCGCGCTCATCTACTGGGTGCTGTTCCGGGCGTTCAAGGTCCGACTCGGCGGCCCGCTGGACTCCGAGCCGGACGTGATCGTCGGCGTCGACGCGGCCGACGAGATCGCCTAGGGGAGGCATCCGTATGCCGGACGAGGTATATGAATCGGATGCCGCGATGCTCGCCGTCGCGGCGGCGGAGGCCCGCGCGGGGCTCGCCGAGGGCGGCATCCCGATCGGGGCCGCGCTGTTCACGCGCGACGGGCGCCTGCTCGGGCGCGGCCACAACCGGCGCGTGCAGGACGACGACGCCTCCATGCACGCGGAGACGAATGCCTTCCGCAACGCGGGGCGGCAGCGCTCCTACCGCGACACCGTCATGGTCACGACGCTGTCGCCGTGCTGGTACTGCTCGGGGCTCGTGCGCCAGTTCGGCATCGGGCGGGTCGTCGTCGGCGACGACCGCTCCTTCCTCGGCGGCCAGGACTGGCTCGCCGAGAACGGCGTCGAGCTCACCGTGGTCAACGATTCGGAGCTGATCGCGCTGATGGGCTCCTGGATCGAGGCCAACCCGACCCTCTGGAACGAGGACATCGGCGTCGACTAGCGCGGCGGTCCCCGCGCGTCGCCGCGCTGAGCGGCGAGCGAGTGCCCGCTCAGCTGCGGTCGGCCCCGCGGGTCGCGTCGGGGGCGACCTTCGGAGTCGCGCTACTCACCCGGACCGCCGCGCCTGCCCTATGGGCGGCGCGTGTCCGGGTGAGTAGCGCAATCGCGTCGGGCGGCGGTGGCGGCGCCAGCGACGACAGCAGCAGACGCGGCGGACCGCCGGCTCACTTGAGCGTGGAGCTCAGCAGCACGGCGCCCGTCGAGGTGTCGCGCACCTCGACGGAGGCCAGCTGCGACTCCGGCAGGTCGACTGCGCCGTCGGCGTGGATCGTCGCCCCCGGCCAGGCCGACCACGACGCGACCCGGGTCGCGTCCCCGGCCGCGTCGCGCACCCACAGCCCGTAGTGGCCCATCGTCGTGTAGGAGTCGGGCGTCGAACCGTAGCTGCACTTCATCGTGATGCCGGTGCCCCAGCGCTTCGCGGTCAGTGCGACGGTCGCCGAGAGCGCCCCCGGGTGGGTCTGCGCGAGGGTCAGCTGCTTCGTCGGGGCAGGCGGCGCGCTCAGCCGGATCGGCAGCACGACGGCGACCGCGATCGCGGCGGCGGCGAGCACACCGGTGCCTGCGGCGAGCCAGCGCCGGGCGGTCCGGCGGCGGCGCACCCGGTGCGCGAGCGAGCCCAGCAGCTCGACGGGGGGAGCGGGGCGGTCGGCATCCGTCTCGTCCACCATCGCGAAGGCGTCGGCGGCGGGCACGCGCGCGAGCAGGGCGGGCATGCCGGCGAGCTCGGCGACGGATGCCCGGCACTCCGGGCACTCCTCGAGGTGCCCCTCGAACGCCCGGCGGTCGTCGGACGAGAGCGCGCCGAGCACGTAGGCGGCATCCCACTCGTGGATCGCGGGGTTCATCGGGTCACACCTTTCTCTTGCAGGGCGAGGCGCAGCGCGCGCAGGCCGTAGTGCATCCGGCTCTTCACCGTGCCTTCGGGAATGTCGAGGACGGCCGCGATCTCGGCCGTCGAGCGGCCGCCGTAGTAGGCGTGCACGATGACCTGCCGGTGCTCCAGGCTGAGGCCGGCGAGGGCGTCGCCGATGAGCCAGCCGTCGAGCATCCGCTCGGTCTCGTCCGCGACGACGGGCTCGGGCATGGTCTCGGCCGGCGTCGGTGTCTCGTGGCGGCGGCGGGCGCTGCGGGCCTCGTCGATCACGAGGTTGCGCGCGACGGTGAACAGCCAGGCGCGGGCGGATGCTTCGCGCTGGTCCAGCACGGCGGGGCGCTTCCACGCCTTCAGGAGCGTCTCCTGCACGATGTCCTCGGCCTGCGCGGCGTCGCCGGTGAGCGACATGACGTAGCGCCACAGCGGGGCCGCGTGCTCGTCGTGCAGAGCTCGCAGCAGCGCGTCGTCGTCTCCCATGCGCGTACCTCCTTCAGCTGGAACACGGTGACGATCGGCATCCGGTTCACCGCGCCTCATTCTCCCGGCGCGGTGCCCCTCGTGCACGCCGGACGGACATCCGCGTGCGCGCCCGCGTCCGCACCTGTCCATCCGGCGTGCACACGCCACGGGCGCACCCCGACGGGTAGCGTCGGAGCATGACCCGTATCGGCAGCAGCGACCTCGACGTCTTCCCCCTCAACCTCGGCGGCAACGTGTTCGGCTGGACAGCCGACCGTGACGCCTCCTTCGCCCTGCTCGACGCCTTCACGAGCGGCGGCGGCGACTTCATCGACACGGCGGACAGCTATTCGCGCTGGGTGCCCGGCCACACCGGCGGCGAGAGCGAGACGATCATCGGCGAGTGGCTCGCGGCGCGCGGCATCCGCGACCGGGTCGTCATCGCGACCAAGGTGAGCCAGCACCCCGAGTTCCGCGGGCTCGCGCCCGCGAACGTGAAGGCGGCGGCTGAGGCCTCGCTCGCCCGCCTCGGCGTCGAGACGATCGACCTGTACTACGCCCACTACGACGACGCCGAGACGCCGATCGCCGAGACGGCGGCCGCGTTCAGCGAGCTCGTCGACGCCGGCAGGATCCGCTACATCGGCCTCTCGAACTACACCGCGGAGCGCGTCGCCGAGTGGCTTGCGGCGGCCGATGCGGCGGGCCTGCACCGGCCGGTCGCGCTGCAGCCGCAGTACAGCCTCGTCGAGCGCGACTTCGAGACGAACGGCCTGCGCGCCGCCGCCGAGCGCCACGATCTCGGCGTGCTGCCGTACTACTCGCTTGCGATGGGCTTCCTCGCCGGCAAGTACCGCCCGGGGCAGGACGTCGACTCGCCGCGCGCCGGCGGCGCCGCGAAGTACCTCGACGCGCGGGGCCTGCGCGTGCTCGCCGCGCTCGACGACATCGCCGCCGCGCACGGCGTGGAGGTGGCATCCGTCTCGCTCGCCTGGCTGCGCGCGCGGCCCACGATCGTCGCACCGCTCGCCTCGGCGAGCCGGACCGAGCAACTGCCCGCCCTGCTGGCCGGGGCGACGCTGGAGCTGGCCGACGACGAGGTGGCGGCGCTCACCGCGGCCTCCGAGCGGGACGCCGAGGCCGCCTGAGGCCGTCGCCGCCCCTCACGACAGGCGCTAGGCCGGCGGCGCGCTCGCACTCGACGACCGCACCACGAGCTCGGGCTGGTAGTGCGCCTGGCGCGGCGCGAGGCCCGGGTCCTCCGCCTCCTCGAGCAGGAAGCGGAGGGCGGTCGCGCCGATGAGCGCGGCCGGCTGGCGCAGCGAGGTCAGCGGCACGGTCGACGCGTTCGCGAAGTCGATGTCGTCGTAGCCGACGAGCGCGACGTCGTCGGGCACCCGGATGTCGCGTGCGTGTGCGAACGCCTGCAGCAGCCCGATCGCGACCAGGTCGTTGGCGGCGAACACCGCGTCGGGGCGTCGGGCGCGGGGTCGTGCGGCGATGGCCTGTCCGGCGGCGACCCCCTCGGCGATCGACAGCGCGGAGGTCCGGATGACCTCGAGCGCGGCATCGGGGTGCTCGGACAGCGCCACGCGTGCCCCGGTGAGCCGATCGTCGACCTGGCGGATCGACGCGGGGCCGCCGACGTAGGCGATGCGGCGCCGGCCGGTCTCGATCAGGTGCTCGACGGCCAGGCGGCCGCCCGCGACGTCGTCGACCGACACCGAGCTGAACGAGTCGTCCCAGGAGAGCCGGTCGACGAGGACCGAGCGGATGCCGCGTTCGCGCAGTCGCCGCAATCGGGGCGCCACTTCTCCGACGGGGGAGATCAGCATGCCGTGCACCCGCTGCTCTTCGAACAGGTCGAGGTACGTCGCCTCGCGTTCGTCGCTCTCGTCGCTGTTGCCGACGATGACCGAGTAGCCCCGCTCCGCGGCGGCGTCCTCCGCGCCGCGGGCGAGATCGGTGAAGAAGGGGTTCCGAACGTCGAGGATGACGAGCCCGATCGCCCGGCTGGAACCGGCGCGCAGCTGGCGGGCGGCGTCATTGCGCACGAAGCCGAGCCTGTCGATCGCGTCGTGGACGCGAGTGATGGTCGTCTCGGTCACCTTGTCCGGATTGTTGAGCACGTTCGAGACCGTGCCGACGGAGACGCCGGCGAGCTTCGCGACGTCCTTGACGCTCACCGAGCCCACCTTCACCCCGCCCTCGCACCGCATCCTGTCGGTGAATCGATCCTATGGGGCGGGGCTTGCGCTCGAATCGAGGCTGTGAAACGATCCAAACGTTCTCAATGAAACGTTTCATCGCGTGGGACGCTGCTGTGCCGCGCATCGAGAGGAAATCCGCAATGACGCGAAGCGAGACCTTCCCGAAGCCGGTGAGGGACAATCACTGGCGCTCGACCATCTCCGTGGCGATGTCGAACTACATCGAATCCGGCTCGATCATCGCCATCGCCACGAGCCTGGGCTTCTGGCAGGACACCTTCCACATCGGCAACGGGCTCATCGGCATCCTGGCCGCATTCAGCCCGAACGCCTTCGGCGCGGCCATCGGCGCCGCGCTCGGCGGGCCGCTGGCCGATCGCTACGGCCGCAAGTTCATCTACACCTATGACCTGCTGCTGTACATGCTCGGCATGCTGTTCGTGATCTTCGCCGACAACTCCGGCATGCTGTTCGCCGGATTCCTCATCTCCGGCATCGCCGTCGGGGCCGGCGTGCCCGCGGCGTGGACCTACATCGCCGAGGTCGCGCCGGACGACAAGCGCGCCGCACACGTCGGCACGGCCCAGCTCGCCTGGTCGCTCGGGCCGATGGTCGGATATCTGCTGGCCGTCGCCGTCGCACCCATGGGGCTGTTCGGCTCGCGCCTCATCTTCGCCTGGCTGTTCGTCGTCGCCCTCGTCACCTGGCTGGTGCGGCGCGGGCTGCCCGAATCCGGCATCTGGACGGAGCAGAAGGAGAGCAACGCCAAGTCCATCACGATCGGGACGAGCCTCAGGGCCCTGTTCACCCGCAAGGTCAACCTCACGGCGCTGCTGTTCCTCTTCGGCGTCTACGCCTTCTGGAACACCGTCGCCGGCCAGGCCGGCATCTTCATGCCGCGCGTGTACGCGGCCAGCGGCTTCACCTCCGTCGTCGAGCAGGATCTGATCCAGGCGCTGCTGTGGTTCTGCACCGCGCTGTTCACCTGGCTCGGTTTTATGGTGCTCGGCGACCGGATGTCTCGCCGCATCCTCTTCGCGATCGGCGCCCTGATGGCCATCGGCGCCTGGGTCGTGCTCGCGTTCTCGCCGCCGAGCCTGCCGGTGCTGTTCGTCTTCGCGCTCGGCTGGGGCATCTCCGCCGGGATCGGCGCACAGGCCTTCTACGGGCTGTGGACGAGCGAGCTGTTCGCCACCCCCTACCGCGCCGGCGCACAGGGCGTGCTGTTCACCGCTGCGCGCCTGATGGTGGGCTTCCTCAGCCTGTGGTTCCCGACGCTGCTCGCCACGATCGGCCTGTCCCGGCTCGGCATCCTGATCATCGCGCTGCTCGCGGTCTCCTTCATCGTGGGCGTGATCTGGGCACCGGAGACGCGGGGCAAGAGCCTGCGCCAGATCGAGCAGGAGCGCTACGGCGAATACCTCGAGACCGACACGGCCTACCTGCGCGTGACGCAGGAGGCGAAGACCGGGCGCGGTGCCCGATGACGCGCGTCTGCTTCCAGCTGCGGGTGCGGGCCGACCGGCTCGCCGAGTACCGCGAGCGGCACGCGGCGGTCTGGCCCGAGATGCTGCGCGAGATCGCGGCCAGCGGCCGCACGGACTACTCCATCTTCCTGGGCCCCGACGGACTGCTGGTCGGCTACTACGAGGTCGCCGACAAGGCGGCATCCGAGCGCTATCTCGCCGCCTCGCCGGTCGCCGCGCGCTGGGAGGCCGAGATGGCCGACTTCTTCACGGATCTCGACGGCCGCCCCGACCAGGGTGCGACCGAGCTGACCGAGATCTTCAACCTCGATGCGCAGCTCACGGCTGCGGAAGGACGGTGAACATGACCGAGTTCGCGCAGATCGCGCCGAAGCTCGAGAGGCAGGCGATCGAGCTGCCCAGCTGGGCGTTCGGCAACTCAGGCACCCGATTCAAGGTGTTCGGCCAGGCCGGTGTGCCGCGCGACCCCTTCGAGAAGGTCGCCGACGCCGCCCAGGTGCACGCGCACACCGGCCTCGCCCCCACGGTGGCCCTGCACATCCCGTGGGATCTGGTCGACTCCTTCGCCGACCTCGCGAAGCACGCTGAGGACCTCGGGGTGCGGCTCGGCACGGTGAACTCGAACACCTTCCAGGACGACGACTACAAGCTCGGCGCCCTCACCCACTCCGACCCGCGCATCCGGCAGAAGGCGATCGACCATCACTTCGCGTGCATCGACGTGATGAACGAGACGGGCAGCCGCGACCTCAAGGTCTGGCTCGCCGAGGGCACCAACTACCCGGGGCAGGACGACATGCGGGCACGCCAGGACCGCCTGCACGAGTCCCTCTCGGCGATCTACGGGCGGATCGGCGCGAACCAGCGCCTGGTGCTGGAGTACAAGTTCTTCGAGCCGGCGTTCTACCACACCGATGTGCCGGATTGGGGGACGAGCTACAGCCAGGTCGCGGCGCTGGGCGAACGCGCCATGGTCTGCCTCGACACGGGCCATCACGCGCCCGGGACCAACATCGAGTTCATCGTCATGCAACTGCTGCGGCTCGGGAAGCTCGGCTCCTTCGACTTCAACTCGCGGTTCTACGCGGACGACGACCTCATCGTGGGCGCCGCCGACCCGTTCCAGCTCTTCCGCATCCTCTACGAGGTGATCCGGGGCGGGGGCTACGACAGCCCCGACGTCGCGTTCATGCTCGACCAGTGCCACAACATCGAGAAGAAGATCCCCGGGCAGATCCGCTCGGTGCTGAACGTGCAGGAGATGACGGCGCGGGCGCTGCTCGTCGACGCGGACGCCCTGCACACCGCGCAGGCGGCCGGCGACGTGCTCGCCGCCAACGCCGTGTTCATGGATGCCTTCTACACGGATGTCCGACCCGCGCTCGCCGAATGGCGCGCGTCCCGCGGCCTGCCGGCCGACCCGATGGCGGCGTACGCGGCCAGCGGCTACCAGGAGAAGATCGAGGCCGAGCGTGTCGGCGGCACGCAGGCCGGATGGGGAGCATAACAACCATGACGGACACGACGGCCGCGAGCGCGGTCGCAGAGCTGCTGGCCCGCTCGAACCGCCTCGGGGCGGACAAGCGCAACACGAACTACGCCGGCGGCAACACCTCCGCCAAGGGCACCGCGGTCGACCCGGTCACGGGCGAGCCCGTCGAGCTGCTGTGGGTGAAGGGCTCCGGTGGCGACCTGGGCACCCTCACCGCGAAGGGACTCGCCGTGCTGCGTCTCGACCGGCTGCGCGCCCTCGTGAACGTCTACTCGGGCGTCGAGCACGAGGACGAGATGGTCGCGGCCTTCGACTACATCCTGCACGGCACGGGTGGCGCGGCGCCGTCGATCGACACGGCCATGCACGGGCTCGTCGACGCCGCGCACGTCGACCACCTGCACCCCGACTCCGGCATCGCGATCGCCACCGCCGCCGACGGCGAGGAGCTCACGACGACGATCTTCGGCGGCAGGGTCGCCTGGGTGCCCTGGCGCCGGCCCGGCTTCCAGCTCGGCCTCGACGTCGCTCGCATCAAGGCCGAGAACCCCGAGGTGATCGGTGCGATCCTCGGCGGACACGGCATCACCGCGTGGGGCGAGACGAGCGCCGAGGTCGAGGCCAACTCGCTGTGGATCATCGACACGGCGCAGGAGTACATCGCCGCGCACGGGAAGCAGGAGCCCTTCGGGGCCGCCCTCCCCGCGAACGCCGCGCTGCCCGAGTCGGAGCGGCGCGCGAAGGCGGCCGCCCTGGCCCCCCATCTGCGTGCGATCGCCTCCGCCGACCGGCCGCAGCTGGGGCACTTCAGCGACGACCCCGCCGTGCTCGAGTTCCTCGCCTCGGCAGCGCACCCCCGGCTCGCCGCGCTCGGCACGAGCTGCCCCGACCACTTCCTGCGCACCAAGGTGAAGCCCCTCGTCGTGGACCTGCCGGCCGCGGCATCCGTCGCGGAGATCGTCGCGCGCCTGCCCGAGCTGCACGCGGCCTACCGCGCCGACTACAGCGGCTACTACGAGCGGGGCGCCGTGGCCGCCCGCGAGCGCGGCGAGGAACCGCCCGCCATGCGCGGCGCCGACCCGGCGATCATCCTCGTGCCCGGCGTCGGCATGTTCAGCTATGGCAAGGACAAGCAGACCGCGCGCGTCGCCGGCGAGTTCTATCTCAATGCGATCAATGTCATGCGCGGCGCCGAGGCGCTCTCGACGTACGCGCCGATCGACGAGTCCGAGAAGTTCCGCATCGAATACTGGGCGCTGGAGGAGGCGAAGCTGCGGCGGCAGCCCGCCCCCAAGCCGCTCGCCACCCGCATCGCCCTCGTCACGGGGGCGGCCAGCGGCATCGGGCTCGCCACCGCCAGGCGTCTCGCCGCGGAGGGCGCCTGCGTCGTCATCGCGGACCTCGACCTCGGGAAGGCGCAGGGCGCGGCATCCGGCATCGGCACGGCCGACGTCGCGATCGGCGTCCAGGCCGACGTGACCGACGAGGCGCAGGTCCGGGCCGCGGTGGATGCCGCGCTGCTCGCCTTCGGCGGCCTCGACCTCGTCGTCAACAACGCCGGCCTATCGCTCTCGAAGTCGCTCTTCGAGACGACCGAGGCGGACTGGGACCTGCAGCACAACGTGATGGCGAAGGGCTCCTTCTTCGTGTCGAAGGCCGCGGCGCGCGTGATGGTCGACCAGGGGCTCGGCGGGGACATCGTCTACATCTCATCGAAGAACTCGGTCTTCGCGGGGCCGAACAACATCGCGTACTCCGCGACGAAGGCCGACCAGGCCCACCAGGTGCGGCTGCTGGCCGCCGAGCTCGGCGAGCACGGCATCAAGGTCAACGGCATCAACCCCGACGGCGTCGTGCGCGGCTCGGGCATCTTCGCCGGCGGCTGGGGAGCCAAGCGCGCCGCCGTCTACGGGGTGCCGGAGGAGAGGCTCGGCGAGTACTACGCTCAGCGCACCCTGCTCAAGCGCGAGGTCGTGCCCGAGAACGTCGCGAACGCCGTGTTCGTGCTGTGCTCGGCCGATCTGGACCACACCACCGGTCTGCACGTCCCCGTCGACGCCGGGGTGGCCGCCGCGTTCCTGCGATGAGCACGCCGTCCTCCGGTGCGGAGGCCGTTCCCGGCCTTCGCGAGGCGCACGTCGACGGCCGCCCAGGTCCACGCCCGCCACGACGCGGCGTCGTCGCGGGCGTGGACCTGGGCGCGACCAGCGGTCGGGTGATCCTCGGCCGGGTGGGGCCGGAGACCCTCGAGCTGCACCACGTCGCCCGCTTCCCGAACGAGCCCGTCGCGACCCGGGACGGGCTGCACTGGAACCTGCTCGAGCTGTACCGCCAGGTGCTGGCGGGCCTTGCGGCGGCGGCGGGTGAGGAATCCGCCATCGCCTCGGTCGGCATCGACTCGTGGGCCGTCGACTACGCGCTGCTGCGCGGCGGGGCGCTGCTCGGCCTGCCGTACCACTACCGCGACGGGCGCACCGCCGCCGGGGTGGCGGCGGTGCACGCGGTTGTGGGGCCCGAGGCGCTCTACCGGCGCAACGGCCTGCAGCACCTGCCGTTCAACACCGTGTTCCAGCTCGCCGTCGACCGCGACCGCGGCCTGCTCGACGTGGCCGAGACGATGCTGCTCGTGCCCGATCTGCTCGCCTACCAGCTCACGGGCGTCGTCGCGGCGGAGCGCACGAACGCCTCCACCACGGGGCTGCTCGACGCGCGCAGCCGCGAGTGGGACCTCGGGCTGGCCGCGGAGCTCGGGCTGCCCGCGCGGCTCCTGCCCCCGCTCGTCGACCCGGGCGCGCCGCTCGGCGCGCTGAGCGGCGCGGCGGCGGCGCGGGTCGGGTCCGCGCTGGCGCTCACCGCGGTCGGCTCGCACGACACCGCCTCGGCCGTGGCCGCCATCCCGAGCCTGCGCGACGACTTCGCCTACATCTCCTGCGGCACCTGGGGGCTGGTCGGCGTCGAGCTCGACACCCCGGTGCTGACGGATGCCGCGCGCGAGGCATCCTTCACGAACGAGGGCGGTGTCGACGGCCGCGTGCGATTCCTGCACAACGTGATGGGGCTCTGGCTGCTCTCCGAGTCGATCCGCGCGTGGGCGGGGCCGGACGTCACCGACGCGCAGCGCTCCAGCACCCTGCAGCAGCTTCTCGAACAGGCCGCGCTGGTGGCCGGCCCGGTGCCGGTCTTCGATGTGGACGACCCGCGCTTCCTCGCACCGGGCGACATCCCCGCTCGCATCGCGCAGTGGTGCGCCGAGCGCGACGTTCCCGCGCCGCGCAGCCGGCCGGAGTTCGTCCGCAGCATCGTCGAGAGCCTCGCCCAGGCGTTCGCGGACACGACGCGCCGGGCGGTCGAGCTCTCCGGCCATGCCGTCGCCGTCATCCACCTCGTCGGCGGCGGCGCGCAGAACACGCTGCTGTGCCAGGCCACGGCCGATCGTTCCGGCCTGCCGGTGCTCGCCGGGCCTGTTGAAGCGACTGCTATAGGAAATATCATTGTTCAGGCGCGCGCAGCGGGGCTCGTGTGCGGTGAACTGGGGTCCGTGCGCGCGCTCGTCGCCCGTGCCTTCCCGCCCGTCCGCTACGAACCCCGCACCGACTGAGAGGCAGACACCGTGGTCCAACGCCAGTTCCCCCAACCCGCAGAGATCTTCGAGCTCATGCGGTTCAAGGCCCCCCAGCTCGATGCGAAGAAGCGCCGCCTGGAGTCCGCGCTGACGATCTACGATCTGCGGCGGATCGCCAAGCGGCGCACCCCCACGGCGGCGTTCGACTACACCGATGGCGCGGCGGAGGAGGAGCTGTCGCTGCGCCGCGCCC
Organism: Gryllotalpicola sp.; assembly: GCA_036398375.1. Taxonomy (GTDB): domain Bacteria; phylum Actinomycetota; class Actinomycetes; order Actinomycetales; family Microbacteriaceae; genus Gryllotalpicola. The sequence goes on along the minus strand of DASWPQ010000020.1, from coordinate 35,389 downwards.
GGCAGGCGTTCCAGGACATCGAGTTCACCCCTGGCATCCTGCGCGGTGCGGCGGACGTCGACACCTCGTGCGAGATCTTCGGCGGCCCCTCGGCGCTGCCGTTCGGCATCGCCCCGACCGGCTTCACCCGGCTCATGCAGACCGAGGGAGAGACGGCCGGCGCCGGCGCGGCCGCCGCGGCAGGCATCCCGTTCTCGCTGTCCACGCTCGGCACGACCTCGATCGAGGACGTCACGAAGGCCAACCCGAACGGCCGCAACTGGTTCCAGCTGTACGTCATGCGCCAGCGCGAGATCTCCTACGAGCTGACCCGCCGCGCGGCCGCCGCCGGCTTCGACACCCTGTTCTTCACGGTCGACACGCCCGTCGCGGGCGCGCGACTCCGCGACAAGCGCAACGGCTTCTCGATCCCCCCGCAGCTCACGGCCAAGACGATCATCGACGCGCTCCCGCGGCCGTGGTGGTGGATCGACTTCCTGACCACCCCGAAGCTCGAGTTCGCCTCGCTGTCCTCCACGGGCGGCACCGTCGGCGAGTTGCTCGACGCGGCGATGGACCCCACCATCTCCTTCGAGGACCTCGACGTGATCCGGGGCATGTGGCCGGGCAAGCTCGTCATCAAGGGCGTGCAGTCGGTGGCGGATGCCCGCCGGCTGGTGGACCTGGGCGTGGACGGCATCGTGCTGTCCAACCACGGCGGCCGGCAGCTGGACCGCGCACCCGTGCCGTTCCGCCTCCTCCCCGAGGTCGTGCGCGAGGTCGGCGCGGACACCGAGATCGTCATCGACACCGGCATCATGACGGGCGCGGACATCGTCGCCTCGATCGCCCTCGGCGCCAAGTTCACGCTCGTGGGGCGGGCGTACCTCTACGGGCTCATGGCCGGCGGGCGGGAGGGCGTGGACCGGATGATCCAGATCCTGTCCGACCAGATCGTGCGCACCATGAAGCTCCTGGGCGTCGCGTCGCTGGCCGAGCTCGAGCCCGGGCACGTCACGCAGCTCACGCGGCTCGCGCCGGTGTCGCGCTAGCTCGCCGCCGCCGCCGCGTCGGCGTCCGCGTCCGCGTCCGCGGGAAACTGCGCGCTACTCACCCGGACGCCCGCGCCTCGCAGGGGAGGCGCGGGCGTCCGGGTGAGTAGCGCGGTTGCATGGCTCAGACGGCGGCGGCCATCAGCTCCTCCGCGTGGTGGCAGGCGGTCAGGCGCGGCTCGAGGGCGTCCGTCGCGGCGTCCTCCGGGGTCCGCAGCAGGGGGATCTCGGTCCGGCAGGCCTCGGTGGACAGCCAGCATCGCGGGTTGAAGCGGCAGCCGGACGGCGGGTTCACGGGCGACGGCGGCTCGCCGTTCAGCACGCGACGACGGGAGAGGCGGCCGCGTTCGCCGCGGCTGACCGAGGGCGAGGCCGAGAGCAGGGCGGCCGTGTAGGGGTGCGCCGGGCGGTCGTAGACCTGGTCGGTGTCGCCGATCTCGGCGATGCGCCCGAGATACATGACGGCCACCCGGTCGGCGATGTGCCGTACGACGGACAGGTCGTGCGCGATGAACACGATGCTCACGCCGAGGCGCTTGCGGATGTCGTCGAGCAAGTTGATGACCTGCGCCTGCACCGATACGTCGAGGGCCGAGACGGGCTCGTCGCACACGAGCACGTCTGGGTCGAGCGCGAGCGCGCGGGCGATGCCGATGCGCTGGCGCTGGCCGCCGGAGAACTGGTGCGGGTAGCGGTGGATCGCGTCCTGGGGCAGGCCCACGAGGTCGAGGAGCTCGAGGACGCGCGCCGTGCGCTGGTCGGCGTTCGCGGAGTGCGTCGCGGCCATGGGCTCGGCGATGACGTCGAGCACCGTCATACGCGGGTCGAGCGAGGTGTACGGGTCCTGGAAGATCATCTGGACGCCCGTGCGCAGCAGGGCGCGGTCCTTCCGGTTGCCCGCCGTGACGTCCTGACCACGGTAGACGAGGCTGCCCTCGTCAGGGCGATCCAGGCCCACGAGCATCCGCGCGAGCGTCGACTTGCCGCAGCCGGACTCGCCTACGATGCCGAGCACCTCGCCGCGGCGCAGCTCGAGGCTCACGCCGTCGACGGCGGAGACGCGGCTCGGGCGGAAGGGGCTGCCACCGTTGAAGGTGCGGACGAGCGAGGTCGCGCTCAACGCGATCTCAGGCGACGGCGACGTCATTGAGGACCTCCTCGGAACGGAAGCAGGCGGCGTCGCGGCCGGGGCCGACCTCGACGAGCTCGGGGCGCTCCACGCGACAGGCGTCGACCGCCCACGCGCAGCGGGTGTGGAAGGCGCAGCCCCGGGGGACGCGCGCGGGGCTCGGCGGCGAGCCGGGGATGGCGGTGAGGCGGCCGCCGCGCAGCTCGAGGCGTGGCATCGACTGCAGGAGTGCGGCCGTGTAGGGGTGCGCGGGACGGTCGAGGACCGAGTCCGCGTCGCCGCGCTCGACGATGCGGCCGGCGTACATGACGGCGAGACGATCGGCGACCTCCATAACGACGCCCAGGTCGTGCGTGATGAGGACGATCGCGGTGCCGAGCTCGTCGCGCAGGCGGGCGAGGAGCTCGAGGATCTGCGCCTGCACCGTGACGTCGAGGGCCGTGGTCGGCTCGTCGGCGATGAGCAGCTGCGGCTCGAGGGCGATGGCCATCGCGATGAGGATGCGCTGACGCATGCCGCCGGAGAACTGGTGGGGGTAGTCGTCCACGCGCCGGTTCGGCGCGGGAATTCCGACGAGGCTGAGCAGCTCGATCGCCTTCGCGCGCGCCTGCTTGCGGTTCAGCCCGCGGTGGACGCGGAAGAGCTCGCCGATCTGGTCGCCGATGGAGAGGACGGGGTTGAGTGCGGAGAGGGCGTCCTGCAGGACGAGGCTCATCTGCTCGCCGCGGAGCCGGCGCCGTGGTTCCTCCGCCATGCCGAGCAACTCCTGGCCGTCGAGCTGCATGCGGTCGGCCGAGACGGTCGTGTGCTCGTCCGTGAGGCCCATGATGGCGCGTGCCGTGACCGATTTGCCCGAGCCGGATTCCCCGAGCAGGGCGACGAACTCGCCGCGGCCGACATCCAGGTCGACCTGGCGCACGGCCTCGATGCGTCCCACCGAGGAGTCGAAGGCGACCGAGAGGTTGCGCACGGAAAGGATGGGTTCCATAGGACCCCAGTGTCACACGGGCTTGATTTCCGGGATGTTTCAGCATTGTCACGGCTACGCATCTTTTCTTGCATTTGATTTGACAACTACGCCGGAAAAAAACATGAATAGTTTTGTTGCTGCCCGAATTGCACATTCTGATCGCTGACTCGAGCGCTCATCCGGCGGCAGAACGTCCCCACGCATCCCACCGAAAGGACACCGTCTGGTGCTGAAGCAATCACCCTTGTACGACGGGTACACGGCATATCAGTATCTGGAGGCCGGTACCGACTATCGCGCCTTCGAGTACGCCAAGCAGATCGGCCGCGTCCCGGAGTACGCCGGGCTCGAGCTGTCCGAGGCGGAAGAGGCCCGTGCCGAGAAGCTGCTCACCGAGGAGGTCACGATCTCGCTGCACGAGCACGTGCAGATCTTCCCCGAGGACATGACCCAGCTGCGCGACCACATCCGCACCGGCCGCGAACCAACCGCCTACGAGGGCCTCGCGCGCTCGGGCCTGACCGCCGTCTTCGACAACGGCATGGACGGCACCTGCTGCATCTCGAGCGACGCCGGCTGGAAGTACCAGGACGTGCTGTTCGACCTCGGCGTCCGCATGGCCGACCTGGCCCACCAGGACTACGTCATCAAGGCCGAGAGCCTCAAGGACATCAGGCACGCGGCGGAGACGGGCCGGATCGCCCACATCTTCGCGCTCGAAGCCGCGACCATGATCGAGAACGAGGTCGACCGCCTCGACGTCCTCTACGGTTTCGGCGTCCGCCAGATGGGCATCGCCTACTCCGAGGGCAACATGCTCGGCAGCGGCCTCAAGGAGCGTGGCGACGGGGGCCTGACCTACTTCGGCGATCGCGCCGTGGCCCGCATGAACAAGCTCGGCATCGCCATCGACATCTCGCACTCGGGCGACCAGACCTGCCTCGACGTCATCACGGCGTCGACCAAGCCGGTCTTCATCACCCACGCCGGCGCCCGCGGCCTCTGGCCGACCAAGCGCATGCGTACCGACGAGACCATCAAGGCCATGGCCGAGCGCGGCGGCGTCATCGGCATCGAGGCCGCGCCGCACACGACTCTGTCTCCGGCCCACCCGCAGCACTCGATCGAGTCCGTCATGGACCACTTCGAGTACTGCGTCGACATGGTCGGCATCGACCATGTCAGCTTCGGTCCGGACACGCTGTTCGGCGACCACGTGGGCCTGCACCACGCGTTCGCCGGCAACCTCTCGCTCGGCCAGGCCCACGGCCAGGTCGAGTACACCGAGGTCGAGTACGTCGACGGCCTCGAGAACCCCGCGGAGGGTTTCCACAACATCATTCGTTGGCTCGTCAAGCACGGTTACTCCGACGACGACATCCGCAAGGTCGTCGGCGGCAACACCCTGCGTGTCCTTGAGGAGGTGTGGGTCTGATGAAGCATCGTCTTGTCACGGCCGCACTCGGCTCACTCGTGGCGATCGGAACCGCCGTCGCACTCGCGGCATGCGCACCGACCGCGCCCGCAAGCACCGCTGCCGCATCGTCCGGCCCCAGCGATGCGACGCTGACGATCGGCACCACGACGGATGTCGTGAACTACAACCCGCTGATCGGCAACAGTCGCACCGACGACTGGGTCACCGACCTCATGTACCCCCGCCTGATGACGGTCTCGAACACGGGCTCCAAGGAGTCCCAGCTCGCGACCAAGTGGGGCTACACCTCGCCGACCGAGGGCTACTACGACATCCGCAGCGACATGACCTGGAGCGACGGTCAGCCGTTGACCGCCGAGGACGTCGCCTGGACCCTCAACGCGGTGAAGAATGACAAGCCCTCCGGCACGTTCTACGGCCAGATGGCCGACTTCGCCTCGGCGAAGGCGACCTCGAAGACCCACGTCGAAATCACGCTCTCGGCGCCGGACTCCTCGATCCTCGAGGAGATCGGCTTCTGGGGCGTCATCGTGCCGGAACATGTCTTCTCGAAGGCGGGCAGCGTCGCGACATTCGCGAACGACGGCAAGAGCGGCGGATGGGTCGGCGCCGGCCCCTACACGCTCAGCAAGGTGCAGGTCGGCCAGAGCTACACCCTTGATCGCGTGAAGAACTACCCCCTTGTCACGGGCGGTGTGCCGAACGCGGCCAAGATCGTGTACCGGGTCTTCCCCGACATCAACACCGAGATCCTGGCGCTGCAGAGCGGCGAGATCGACGCGATCGGCGACGCACTGCCGCCGACCCAGGTGGCGAAGCTCAAGTCGACCTCGGGCATCCAGGTCGAGGAGGCGGCGGGTCTCGGCTACTCGCACCTGGTCTACAACATGGACAACGCCGACCTCGCCAAGCTCCAGGTGCGCCAGGCGCTGTCGCACGCGGTCGACTACGACGCGATCCGCTCGGTCGTGCTGCAGGGCCAGGCCACGAACGACCAGTCGAGCCCGATCATGCCGGTGCTGAAGAAGTACTTCGACTCGTCGATCAAGGAGTACAGCTACGACCCGAAGGAGGCCGAATCGCTCCTCGAGCAGGCCGGCTACACCAAGGGCGCGGACGGCAAGTTCCCGCTGAACTTCAAGCTGATCTACTCGCTCCAGGACGCGGTGACCTCGCAATGGGTCACGATCGTGCGGGATGACGCCGCCAAGGCCGGCATCACCATCACGCTCGCCGGAACCGACCGCAACACCTACCTGGCGGCGACGAATGCCGGGAAGTACGACATCTACGCGGGCAACTTCGCCATCATGGACGACCCGGTGACGAACTTCACCCTCGCGTACCTGCCGGGCGGCTCGATCAACTACACCCACGTCAACGACGCCACGTTGAACGGCCTGATCAAGCAGGGCGCGAACACGACGGACGAGGCGAAGAAGGTCTCGATCATGCAGCAGGCCAACAAGCTCGTCCACGACAACGTCTACGACAACATCCTGTACACGCAGAACCTCTACTTCGCGCACAGCTCGAAGTGGACCGGTTTCGTCCCCATGCCGAGCGACCTGCTCTCGATCGTGAATCCGGTCTCGGTCGCCAGCGCTCACCCGACCACCAAATAACTAAGGACTGGGCTGCCCGTTGTCTCGTCTTCTCTTCGTCCTCCGCCGGGCGGGTCGCGCCGTGCTGACCATCTGGTTCGCGGTCACGGTGACATTCGTCCTCCTGCGAGTCTTGCCGGGTGACCCCGCCCAGGCGGTGGCGAGCACGACCATGACGGCGGACATGCGGGCAGCCCTCTTGACCCAGTACGGGCTGAACAAGCCGTTGATCGTCCAGTACGGCCTCTACCTGTGGCAGATGCTGCACGGCAATCTGGGCATCTCGTTCACGCAGTCGATCCCGGTCACCGAGGTGCTCGCGGCCCGACTGCCCTGGACGCTGCTCCTGACGCTCACGGCGCTCGTCCTGACGGTCGCCGTCGGCATCCCTCTCGGGGTGCTGGCGGCGACCCAGCGGGGCCGCTTCCTCGACCGGCTCGTGCAGGTCGTCGGAGTCACCGGCCAGTCGATCTTCGTCCCGTCGATCGGCGTGCTGCTGCTGTTCGTCTTCGGTCTGATGCTGCACTGGCTGCCGATCGGCGGCGCGTACTCCGACGGGACATACGGCGGGGCGTGGTACCTCAGCGTGCTGCAGCATCTCGCCCTGCCCGCGCTCTCGCTCATGCTCGTGCAGCTCGGCTCCTACGTGCTCACGATGCGCTCGACCCTCATCGACGCTCTCGGCGAGGACTACACGGTGCTCGCGCGGGCGAACGGCCTGCCGTACCGCCGGGTGCTGTGGAAGCACGCCCTGCGCAACGCGCTGCTGCCGACCACGACCCTCATCGGCCTGCAGCTCGGCTTCCTCGTCGGCGGCGCGGTGCTCACCGAGACCGTGTTCGCCTACCCGGGCATCGGCCGCGGCATCTACGAGGCCGTCACCCAGCTCGACTACCCGGTCCTGCAGGGCGCCTTCCTGCTGCTGGCCGGAACCGTGGTGGTGGCCAACATGGTCACCGACATCATCTATGGCTACCTCGACCCAAGGGTGAAGACGGCATGACCGAACTCCTCGTCACGGCACCGGCCGAAAGCGCAGAACACGTCGCCACCGAGCAGCCGCGCCCGGCGCTCGCGACCTGGCGCGCATTCCGCCGGGAGCCGCTCGGCATGATCTCGATGGTCGTCCTCGCGCTCCTCGTCTTCGTCGCGATCGCGGCCCCGCTGCTGGCCAAGCATCCGGCCAGCTACGGCACCTCCGTCCTGCAGGCGCCGAGCGCGAAGCACCTCTTCGGCACGGACAGCCTGGGGCGCGACGTCTACGCCGAGCTCATCTGGGGCACGCAGCAGAGCATGCTCGTCGCGGTCGCGGCGTCGTTCATCGCCATCGCCTTCGGCACCCTCATCGCCGTCGTCGGCGCCTACTTCCGGCGCCTCGACAGCGTGATCAGCGTCGTCGTCGACCTCACGCTCTCGCTGCCCGTGCTGCCGCTGATGATCCTCATCGCCGCCCTCGCCGGTCCGAGCACCAGCACGATCATCCTGGTCGTCGCCGCCTTCTCCTGGCCGGAGGTCACCCGCATCGTCCGGGCCCAGGCGCTCACGGTCGTGCACATGCCCTTCGTCGACGCCGCACGGCTCATGACCACCTCGCCCGCCTGGATCATCTTCCGGCACGTGCTTCCAGCCGTCACACCCGTCGTCGTGGTCTCGGTCGTGGTCACAGCCTCCCGGGCGGTGCTGTCGGCCGCGGGGCTGGCCTTTCTGGGCCTCGGCGACCCGAACGTCTGGTCGTGGGGCCGCATCCTCTTTGAGGCCGAGCAATCCGGCGCCATGTCCAGCGCCTGGTGGCTGACCCTGTTCCCCTCGCTGGCGATCCTCGTCCTCGTGCTGTCGGCCACGCTCCTGTCGATCGGCTACAACGACGCGCGCAACCCGCGCATGCGGAGGCGGTGATCATCATGTCGCAGCGGATGTCTCAGCGCCTCGGCCCGGGATTCTTCGAGTCCGTCCAGGGCGGCCTGCGCGCGCAGCTGGCCGCTTCGGGGCTGAACGCGATCCTGACGGACTCCCCGGAGGACGTGGCGTACCTGACCGGCTTCTTCCACCATCCGGGGGAGCGGCCGGTGGCCGTGTGGCTCGACGATCAGGGCCGCATCGTGCTCCTGCTGCCCGAGCTCGAGCGTGAGAACGCCGAGCGGCAGCGCGCGCACGCCGAGCTCGTCGCGTTCCCCGAGTACCCGGGCGTCGTGCCGCCGTTCGAGGTGCTCGCCCGCGCGCTGGGCGCCGTCGGCGCGGCATCCGTCGGCCATGCCCCGTCCATCTCATGGGAGCGGCTCGACGCCGCGCGCGCCGCGCTGCCCTCTGCGCGCTTCGCCGCGAGCGCGCTCGTGACCAGGGCCCGCTTCCTCAAGCATCCCGACGAGATCGCGCTGCACGAGGAGGCGGCCCGCATCACCGACCGGATGATCGCGGCCGGCATCCAGCTCGTGCGCGAGCGCGTCGCCTCGGGCGGCGAGCTGCCGTCCGAGGCCGAGCTCGCCTCTCACGTGACCTCCACGGGCGTGCGCGCGATGTACGACGAGCACGACGACGTGGTCGTCGTCTCGCCGCTGGCCGGTGCGCTCGTCTACACCGGCGCCAACTCGGCGTATCCGCACGGCCTGCCGTCGGGGCAGCGACTGCAGCCGGGGGACACGTTTATGCTCTCGCTCGGCTGCGCGGTCGGCGGCCGCTTCGTCGAAGGCGAGCGGACCTTCGTCGTGGGCGAGCCGAGCGCCGAGCAGCGCCGCTACCACGACGCCGTCCGCGCCGCCCAGGCGGAGGGGATGCGCGCGATCGCGCCGGGCGTCGAGTGTCGCCGCAGCAACCAGCGCTGCCTTGACGTCATCCGCGATGCCGGCCTCGGCGAGTTCCTCCGCCACCGGCAGGGCCACGGCATCGGCCTCGGCATGCACGAGCCGCCGTGGCTCGAGGACGGCGACCCCACGCCCCTCGAGGCGGGGATGATCGTCTCGAACGAGCCGGGCATCTACGTCCCCGGCCACGCGGGCTACCGCATCTCCGACAGCATGCTCGTCACCGCGGAGGGGTCGCGGCCGCTCACCTCCTTCCCCCGCGGACTCGACGACTGCGTCATCGAGCTCTGACGAGAACGCATCCGTCCCCCCGCCGCCACCCGCGGCGACATCCAGAAAGGCGCACCCCCGTGACCGGAACCCAGTTCGTCGAGATCAACGGCAACAAACTCGCCGTCGAGGTGCTCGGGGCGGAGGACGCCCCTGTGATCATCGCCCACCACGGCGCCCCCGGCCTCGGCTCGCGCGCAGAGCCGAAGGGCAGTTTCGGCCGACTGGCCGACGAGTACCGCGTCGTCGTGTTCGACGCCCGCGGCTCAGGCGAGAGCGAGGGCAGCGGCGAGTTCAGCCACGCCCAGTGGGCGGCGGACATCGACGGCCTGCGCGAGTGGATCGGTGCGGAGCAGATCATCATGGCGGGCGGCTCCTACGGCGGCTTTATGTCCATGGAGTACGCGACCCGGTACCCCGAGCGGGTTCGCGCGCTCGTGCTGCGCGACACCTCGCCCGACCACAGCAACCACCACCTCGCCCGCGAGAACGCCCTCGCCTCGGAGCGCGTCACGATCGACATGGAGAAGTTCGACCGTATCGACGAGGGCCGCGTGCGCGACAACGACGACCTGCGCGACTGCTGGCGGGAGATCCTGCCGCTGTACGACTACCACTACGACCCGGCCAAGGTCGAGAAGCGGGTCGCCGAGACCCCGTATCGCTATGAGGCGCACAACTACGCCTTCTCCGTCAACCTGCCGAACTATGATCTGACGGGGAAGCTGCCCTCTGTGACGGCACCGACCCTGATCACAGTCGGGCGCACCGACTGGATCACTCCGGTCTCCTGCAGCGAGAGGATCGCCGAGTTGATCCCCGACTCGCGTCTTGTCGTCTTCGAGAAGTCGGGGCACTCACCACAGATCGAGGAGGCCGAGGAATGGACGAGGACGGTCAGGGAGTTCCTCGCAGGGATCTGACGACGATGAGCACCCCGAAGGCGGTCGATGCCTTCGCCCATTCCCTGGAGAGCCTCGACGATCTCGACCGCCGGATCATCCTCGCCCTGCAGCAGGACGGCCGCGCGAGCTGGACGTCGATCGCGGAGGCGTGCAGCACCTCGGTGCCGACGGTCGTGCGCCGCGGTCAGCAGCTCATCGCCGACGGCGTCGTCCGTGTCACCGCGATGCCGCAGCTGGGCAGCCAGGGGCCCGTCGACCTGTTCTTCCTGCGGATCAACAGCTCGCCGGGAGCCCAGACCGATGTCGCGGCCGCGCTGACCGCCAACCCCGACACGCGGTTCGTCTCGGTTGTGACGGGGCGCTACGACATCATGGCCGAGCTGGCCGTCACCGGTGGGCCCGGGAACTACGCGCGGCTGATCGAGGAGATCCAGTCGGTCGCGGACATCGAACGTTGGCGCAGCGACCTCGTGATGCACGTCTACAAGGTCGCGCACGACTGGGGGAAGCAGCTATACGGCGAGGCGCTCGGGCTGTCCGCCGCGGAGCGCCTCCCGAGCGAGCCGACCGCGTGCGAGCCGGCCCACTTCGACGAGGTCGACCGTCGGCTGATCGACGAGCTGAAGGAGGACGGCCGGCTCACCTTCAAGGCGCTCGGCCAGCGGCTGGGGATCAACGAGAGCAGCGCGCGCCGCCGGCTCGAGCGGATGCGGTCGAGCGGCTGCATCTCGATCGTCACGATGTTCTCCGCGGCGGCCCTGGGATTCGGCGCCGAGACGCTCTTCACGGTCCAGGTCGAGCCGGCCCGCCTCGAGGCGGTCGCGCACGAGCTCGCGCGGATGTCGGAGGTGCGGTACATCGCGGCCATCCTCGACGCGAATTCGCTGATGTGCGAGGTCATCGCGCGCTCGACGGAGGACCTGCACCGCTTCATGACCTCGACCCTGGGGAAGATGGCGGGGGTGCAGGGCTGGGAGGCGTCGATGGAGCTGCTCTCGATGAAGCGCGGTTTCACCGAAACGGCCTGGTGGCGGACGCAGGCGGTCCTCGACGAGGAAATCGCCGGCTGAGCCTCCGCGCGGGTGCATGCGGGCCCCGGGGCGCGGGCCCGGTGCGCGGCTCAGCTGCGCAGCACCACGTTCTCCGCTCCCTCGCCCGCGAGCAGGTGCCCGATCTGGCGCCGCAGCAGCCGCGCCATGCGCGGGGCCATGGCGGATGCCGCGCCGCCGATGTGCGGACTGATCAGCACCCCCGGGGCGTGCCACAGCGGGTGGTCGGCCGGCAGGGGCTCCGGGTCGGTGACGTCGAGTGCGAAGCGCAGGCGGCCCGCCTCGGCGAGCATCGCGGCCGTGTCGAGCACCGGCCCACGCGCGATGTTCACGACCAGGGCGTCGTCGTGCAGCAGCGCGAGCTCCTCCGCCCCGACGAGCCCGCGTGTGGCATCCGTCAGCGGGGTGCCGATCACGACCACGTCGGCAGCCGGCAGCAGCGCCGGCAGCTCCGCGATGCCGTGCACGTGCCCGGCCGCGGTGTCGCGCGCCGTGGAGGCGACCCGCACCACCTCGGCGAGCTCGAAGCCCGCGAGCCGTGCCTCGATCGCCGCGCCGACGCCGCCGTAGCCGAGCAGCAGCACCGTGCGGTCGGCGAGGGAGGGGCGGAAGCCGCCCCTCCAGGTGCCGCTCTCCGCCTGCCGCACGAAGTCGTCCAGGCCGCGTTGCGATGCCAGCAGCAGGGCCACCGTGAGCTCCGCCGTCGCCGTCTCGTGCACCGTCGTGGCGTTGGCGAAGACGTGGCCGGCCGGCAGCTGCTCGCTGACGTGGTCGTAGCCGATCGACTGCGACTGCAGCAGCCCCGCGTCGACGCCCTCGAGCCAGTGCAGGTGGTCGCCGAGGGACATGTACGGCAGCACGACCAGGTCGATCCGCGGCACGGGCGGCGGGCCGTCGAGCGACCAGGTCACCCACTCGACGCTCCCCGCGGGGACGGGGTCGCGGAGCGCTCCGAGCTCCGCGACGAGGCGGTCGTCCGGCAGGCTGACAACGAGCGGTGTTGGCATGCCGCCAGCCTATTGCGGGGCACGGATGCCGCGGCCGGGGTGCCGCCCGAGCGCCGCGGAGTGTTGCGCGCCCGATACATCGGGAACGCACGATCGAAACACGTCGGCAACACGGCGGTCCTAGATTCTCGCCATGGGCGATCTCTTCGACGGCTACGGCGCGGCGCTCGTGCCGGCCTCCTCGGGGGCGGCCTTCGACGAGATGTTCCGCGGGCCCGGTGAGGGCGACGACGCCGAGGCGCGTGCGCCATACGCGGACCTGCACGCGACGCTCGGGCGGATGACGCAGAAGGAGCTGCGCGGCCGAGCCGACGCGCTGGCGAGCTCCTATCTCGCCCAGGGGGTCACCTTCGACTTCGCCGGCGAAGAGCGGCCGTTCCCGCTGGATGCCGTGCCGCGCGTCATCGCGTCGGAGGAGTGGACGGAGCTGGAGGCGGGCGTGAAACAGCGCGTGCGCGCGCTCGAGGCCTTCCTCGACGACGCCTATGGCCGTCAGGAGGCCGTCAAGGACGGCGTCATCCCGGCCGGCCTCATCGCGACCTCCGCGCACTTCCACCGGCAGGCGGCGGGCATCGCCTCGAGCAACGGGGTGCGCTGCCACGTCTCGGGCATCGACCTGATCCGCGACGAGCACGGCACCTGGCGGGTGCTCGAGGACAACGTGCGGGTGCCATCCGGCGTCTCCTACGTGATCTCGAACCGGCGGGTCATGGCACAGACCCTGCCCGAGCTCTTCGTGTCGATGTCCGTGCGCCCGGTGGGCGACTACCCCTACCGGCTGCTGCAGGCGCTGCGGGCATCCGCCCCCGTCGGCATCGACGACCCGGTCGTTGTGGTCCTCACCCCCGGTGTCTACAACTCGGCGTACTACGAGCACACGCTGCTCGCGCGCCTGATGGGCGTCGAGCTGGTCGAAGGGCGCGACCTGTATGTGAGCGGTGGCCACGTCTGGATGCGCACCACCGGCGGCCCGACCCGCGTCGACGTGATCTACCGCCGCGTCGACGACGAGTTCCTCGACCCGCTGCAGTTCCGTGCCGACTCCGTGCTCGGCACCCCGGGGCTGCTCACCGCCGCCCGCCTCGGCAATGTCACCCTCGCCAATGCGGTCGGCAACGGCGTGGCCGACGACAAGCTCACCTACACCTACCTGCCGGAGCTGATCCGCTACTACCTCGGTGAGAACCCGATCATCCCCAACGTCGACACCTGGCGCCTCGAAGACCCCGGATCACTCGAGGAGGTGCTCGACCGGCTCGACGAGCTCGTGGTGAAGCCCGTCGACGGCTCCGGCGGCAAGGGCCTCGTGATCGGCCCGGCCGCCTCGCGGAAGGAGCTCGACGCCCTGCGCACGAAGCTCATCGTCGACCCGCGCGGCTGGATCGCGCAGCCGGTCGTGCAGCTGTCGACGATCCCGACGCTCGTCGAGGACGGCATGCAGCCCCGGCACTCGGACCTGCGCCCCTTCGCGGTCAACGACGGGGAGGACATCTGGGTGCTGCCCGGCGGCCTCACCCGCGTCGCCCTGCCCGCTGGACAGCTCGTCGTGAACTCCTCGCAGGGCGGCGGCTCGAAGGACACCTGGGTGCTCGGCCGGCCGACCCCGCCGACGGCGGGCATCCACGACGTGGCGGCGATCACCGTGGATCAGGCCACGCCGACGAGCGCCATCCCGATCATCGGCTCGCCCGCCCTGCACGACATGGCGCCCGGCGCGGGCACCGCGCCGCAGTACGCACCAGAGGACGACCCCGCGCCGTCCGGCCAGCAGCAACAGCAGCAGCAGTCCCGGACGTCCGGCCCGACGCCCGAGGACCACCCCGAGGTCGACCTCGACAACCCGCTGCGCTTCCGTCAGCAGATGCAGCACCAGCAACAACAGAAAATGGTGACGGATGCGCCCGAGCAACCATCAGCGATTCGGCGGCGTGACGACGAATCGCGCGCGGGCGATCGCACAGCGACGCCCCCGTGGGGCGTCGTGCTCGGCCGCGCCGAGCGGGCAGAGCACGCGAGGGATCCTCGCCTGGCGACGACAGGCGAGGTGATTTAGCTGTGCTGTCACGCATAGCCGAGTCGCTGTTCTGGATCGGCCGCTACCTCGAGCGGGCCGACGGCACCGCGCGCGTCCTCGACGTGCACCTGCAGCTCCTGCTCGAGGACCCCTGGGTCGACGAGGACTCCGCGTGCCGCTCCCTGCTCGGCGTGATGGGCTCCGAGGCGCCCGACGCGGCGCCGCTGGACCGGGAGGGCGTGCTCAGCATCCTCGCCGTGAACCGGCAGCATCCGGCATCCATCGCCTATTCGCTCCACGCCGCCCGCGAGAACGCGCGCCGCGCCCGCGAGATCATCTCGAGCGAGCTGTGGGAGTGCCTGAACACGACCACGACCCGGATGCCGCGTCGCGTCGCCACCGAGCGCGTGCACGAGTTCTTTCACTGGGTGCGCGAGCGCACGGCGCTCGCCGTGGGCATCAACGAGACGGTCATGAGCCGCGACGACGCCTACCAGTTCTTCTCGCTGGGCCGCGCGCTCGAACGGGCAGACATGACCGCCCGCCTGCTCGCGACGCGCACGCTCACCGATGTCTCCGGGCCGAGCTGGACGACGATCCTGCGCTCCTGCGGTGCGTACGAGGCGTATCTGCGCACCTACCGGGGCGTCCCCTCCACGCGCAACGCCGCCGAGTTCCTGCTCATCGACCGGATCTTCCCGCGCTCGGCGCTGTTCTCGATCAACCGCGCCGTCGAGTGCCTCCTCGCCCTCGAGCCGCGCACCGACCGGGTCGGCATCGGGGATGCCGCGCTGCGCGTGCTCGGTCAGGCCGTCTCGAGCCTCGAGTACCGTCCCATCGCCGAGATCCTCGACGATCTGCCCGGCGCGATGGAGGGCATCCAGCGGGCGACGAGCGCGGCGAGCGAGGCCGTCAAGCTGCGCTACTTCCCCTCGCAGGCGGTTCCGAGCTGGGCGGGGGAGCGGGCATGAAGCGGCTGCGGGTCACGCACACCACGGGCTTCCGGTACCAGGGCGAGGCATCGGCCTCCTACAACGAGGCGCGGATGCTGCCGGCGACGAGCGAGGGGCAGTTCGTGCTGTCCGCTCACCTCGACATCCGGCCGAGCGCGCCGCAGTACAGCTACACGGACTACTGGGGCACACGCGTCACCGCGTTCGAGGTGCTCTCGCCTCACCGGGAGCTCATGATCTCCGCTTCGAGCCTCATCGAGGTCGGCGACCGGTCGCACGAGGACTGCGCGGCGAGCTGGGAGCAGGTGCACGAGGCCGGCCGTTCGCGCGTCGAGATCGTCGAGCAGCTGCGGCAGAGCCTCCGCACCGACCCGCCAGAGGAGGTGCAGCGGATCGCCCGCGACGCGGTCGCCGCCTCGGCCTCGCCGTGCGCCGCCGCCGAGGCGATCTGCCGCGCCGTCGGCGAGGCGATGGAGTACGTGCAGGGCGTCACCGCGGTGGACGACACGGCCGCGGAGGCCTGGGCGGCGCGCCGCGGAGTGTGCCAGGACATCGTGCACGTGGCGCTCGGGGCCCTGCGCTCGGTGGGCATCCCGGCCCGCTACGTCTCGGGCTACCTGCACCCGAACCCGGACGCGGCCATCGGCGAGACGGTGGTCGGCGAGTCGCACGCGTGGGTGGAGTGGTACTGCGGCGCATGGCGCAGCTGGGACCCGACGAACCTCATCCCCATCGGCGACCGGCACGTGTACGTCGGCCACGGTCGCGACTACGACGACATCGCCCCGATCCGCGGCGTCTACGCCGGTGCGGGAGCGGCCGCCACCTTCGTCACGGTCGAGATCACCCGCGAGGCCTGACCCGCGGTCGGTGCTACGCCGCGACGGCCTCCTCGTGGGCGATCTCCGGCGTCTCGAAGATCATCGTCGGCCGGCCGCCGCGCAGCCGCAGTCGCATCCCCCGGTAGCGCACGAGGTAGTACACGCCCACTGCCCCCGCGACGATGCCGGACGCGGCCCCCACGCCGAGCCCCCAGCGCGGCCCCATCGTGTCGGCGACCCAGCCCACGATCGGGGCGCCGATCGGGGTGCCGCCCATGAAGATCGCCATGTAGATCGCCATCACGCGCCCGCGCACGGCGGGTTCCGTGGACATCTGCACCGTGCCGTTCGCGGTGGTCATGAGCGTCTGCGAGAAGAGGCCGATGAGCGCGAGGGCCGCGCCGAAGAGCCAGAACGTCGGCATGACCGCGGCGATCAGGCATCCGACCCCGAACATCAGAGCGCCCGCGAACAGCAGCGAGACGCGCGGCTTCTCGCGCCGCGCCGACAGCAACGCCCCCGTCACCGCGCCGATCGCCATGATCGACGACAGCACGCCGAACTCGCCCGCACCCTTGTGGAACACCGTCGACGCCATGGTCGAGGTGAAGATCGGGAAGTTGAGGCCGAAGGTGCCGATCAGGAACACCATGACGAAGATCACCAGGAGGTCCGGGCGTCGGCGCACGTAGCGGAAGCCCTCGACGAGCCCGCCGCGGGAGCGGGTCGCGCGCTCGCGGCGATTGAGCTTGTCGACCCGCATCGCGTTCAGCGAGAGCAGCACGGCGCCGAAGGTGACCGCGTTGATGAGGAACACCCAGCCCGCGCCGACGACCGCCGTCAGCAGGCCGGCGACGGCCGGCCCGATCGTGCGGGCCGCGTTGAACGACGCCGAGTTGAGCGCCACGGCGTTGGAGAGGTTCTGCTGGTCGACGAGGTCGCCGACGAAGGTCTGGCGCGCGGGGGAGTCGAAGGCGGCCGCCACCCCGAGCAGCAGCGCGAAGACGTAGACGTGCCACAGCTGCACGACCCCGGTGACGGTCATGACGCCCAGGCCGGCGCCCAGCAGCGCCATCGCGCCCTGCGTGCACATCAGCAGCTTGCGCCGGTCGAATCGGTCGGCCGCCCAGCCGGTCACGGGCAGCAGCACGAGCTGCGGCCCGAACTGCAGCGCCATCGTCACGCCGACCGCCGTCGCGTTGTTGTGGGTCAGCTGGGTGAGGACGATCCAGTCCTGGGCGGTGCGCTGCATCCAGGTTCCGACGTTCGACACGATCGCGCCGATGAACCAGATGCGATAGTTGATCCCCGCCAGTGACCGGAACATGTTCTTCAAATAGACGCTGCCTTCAAATCGGTGGTGCCTCTGTTGTTTTCTCTAACTGTCGGCGAGTTGGCGCATGATGACGGATGCCTCGCGCAGGGTCTCGCGCTGCGCGGACGTCAGCTCACGGGTGCGCTGGTCGAGCCAGCGGTCGCGGCGCAACCGGGTCTCGGTGACGAACTCAACGCCCGACGCCGTGGCTTTCACGAAGACCTTGCGCCCGTCGTCGGGGCTGCCCTCCCGCACCACGTACCCGCCCTCGGCGAGTGCGTTGACGGTGCGGTTCATCGACGGAGGGGTGACCCGCTCGGCCTCGGCGAGCTGGCCGATGGTCCGTGACCCCTCGCGCACGAGCGTCGCGAGCACGCTGAACTGCGCGTCGGACAGCTCATCGCCCGCCTTCTCGGCGCGGATGCGTCGGCTCAGCCGGTTCACCGCGATGCGGAGCTGCGCGGTCGCCTCGAACTCCTCGGTCACGCCCTTATCGTACTCCTTAGCCTTGCTAATTACCTGAGTGCAAGCATCTCGCGCCGCGCAGGCCGCTCCGTTGCAGGCCGCTCCGCCGCTCGGCACATGCTGCCCGGCACCCGCCGGCAACTTGTTCCCGTTCCGGACTTCTGCGCCCGGGGCCGCGGGTGGATCCGTCCGCAACGGGAACGAGTTCGGCATGATGGCCTCATGCCGACCTTCATCGACGCATACGGCGTCGCGGTGACGTATCACGAGTACCCGGTCGCGGAGCCGCGTGCCGTGGTGCAGCTGGCCCACGGCATTGGCGAGCACGCCGGACGGTATGCGCACGTGGCGAAGGCGCTCAACGCGGCGGGGTACGCGGTCTACGCGAACGATCACCGCGGGCACGGTCAGACCGGGCTCGCGCAGTGGGGAGGGGACCTCGCGAAGCTCGGGGCGCTCGGCCCCGGAGGGGTGCGGGCCGCCGTCGCGGACCTGCACGAGCTGGGGAGGATCCTCCGGGACAGGCATCCGTCGACCCCGCTGGTCCTGCTCGGGCACAGCTGGGGCTCGCTTATGGTGCAGCGGCTGATCAACGAGCACGCGGCCGACTACGACGGGGTCGTGCTGACGGGAACGGCTTACCGCATGATCGGCTCCATGCGCGCCGGCAACCTCAACGCCCGCCACAAGCACCTCGGCGCGACCGGCCGGGAGTGGCTCAGCCGCGACGTCGCTGTGCACGAGACCTTCAACCAGGACCCGCTCACCTTCGACGCGGACGTGCTCGGCAAGTTCGGCCTCATCGACACCCTGCGGCTGCTCGGCCGCCCCGCGCGCAATCTGGAGAGGGACTTGCCGCTGCTGATCCAGATCGGCTCGGACGACTCGCTCGGCGGCGAGAGGTCCGTCGTCAAGCTCGCGAACGCCTACCGCATGCGCAGCGGGCTGAGTGACATCGTCGTGCACGTCTACCCGGGGGCCCGCCACGAGGTCTTCAACGAGACGAACAAGGACGAGGTCATCGCCGACCTCGTGGCCTGGCTGGCGCGGGTCACGGGGAGGTGATGACCCGGCCCGGCCCGGCCTCGCGGCGCCGTGTGCCGCGTCGCCCGTGCGCAAAACTCCGGTGATTCTCCGCCCGGGGTGTGCGAGGCCCGCGGAAGTCCGCGCCTCCGCCGCCCGATTAGCCGATCGCACCGGAGTTCTGCACGCGCGAATAGGCTGAAGCCATGCACGGTGAGTACAAGGTGCCCGGGGGGAAGCTCGTCGTCGTGGACCTCGACGTCCTCGACGGCAGGATCGCGAACTTCCACCTCGCCGGAGACTTCTTCCTCGAACCCGACGAAGCCCTGGCATCGATCGACGCCGCGGTCAACGGACTGCCCGTCGAGGCGGACACGCGTGCGGTCGCGGCGGCGGTGCGCGAGGCGCTGCCGACGGATGCCGTGCTGCTCGGCTTCTCGCCTGAGGCGGTCGGCGTCGCCGTGCGCCGCTCCCTCGCCAACGCGACGACGTGGCGGGACTACGACTGGGAGATCATCCACGCCCCGGCCGTGACGCCGGCGCTGCACCTGGCGCTCGACGAGGTGCTCACGGCGTCCGTCGCCACCGGGGCGCGCAAGCCGACGCTGCGTTTCTGGGAGTGGGAGCAGAACGCGGTCGTCATCGGAAGCTTCCAGTCGGTGAAGAACGAGGTCGACCCCGCGGGCGCCGCGAAGTACGGCTTCGACGTCGTGCGGCGCATCACTGGCGGCGGGGCGATGATGATGGAGAAGGGCTCGGTCGTCACCTACTCCCTCTACGTGCCGACCGACCTCGTGCAGGGCATGACCTTCGCCGACAGCTACGCCTACCTCGACGAGTGGGCGATCCTGGCGCTGCAGGGGATGGGCATCGACGCGAGCTATGTGCCGCTCAACGACATCACGAGCTCCAAGGGCAAGATCGGCGGTGCTGCGCAGAAGCGCCTCGGCTCGGGCGCGGTGTTGCATCACGTCACCATGAGCTACGACATGGACGGCGAGAAGATGACGCAGGTGCTGCGCATCGGCCGCGAGAAGATCAGCGACAAGGGCATCGCCTCTGCGGCGAAGCGCGTCGACCCGCTGCGCAGCCAGACCGGCCTGTCGCGCGAGGAGATCATCGAGCGGATGAAGGCGCAGTTCGCCGAGATGTACGGCGCGAAGCCCGGCGACATCACCCCAGCCGAGTACGCCGCGGCCGAGCAGCTCGTCGCCGAGAAGTTCGCCACACCGGAGTGGCTGTACCGGGTTCCGTAGCGCGCCGGTCGGGCGGATGCCTCGGCGGTCGCGCTACTCTCGCCGACGCGCGCGCCTGCTGCGACGGCCGCGCACGTCGGTGAGAGTAGCGCGGTAAGAAGGGTGGCGCGGCGCTGCCAGACGGATGCCAGGCAGCGCCGGTACTCTGTCGCCCGTGAAGCCCCTGATCGTCATCGGCGTCATCGCCGGTGTGTGCGCCCTGCTCTGGGTGCTGCACAAGACCGGGGTCGTGGACTTCAGCGACAAGACCCAGAAGCGCGGCTCGGGCTCGATCGGCAGCGGGATGCTCGGCGCCGCGTTCGACGAGGTGTTCCACCCCGTGCGCTACGAGGCGCAGCTCGAGCTGGAGCGGCAGACGGAGCTGCCGTCGCCATCGCCCGAGGCGGACGGCGATCCGCTCGGCATCGGGGGCTCGGTCGCCGGCACGGGCCGCGTTGTGATCGAGCTCGACGAGTGGGGTCAGCCGCTCCGCGCTGGCACCAGGCGCTGACCGCCCTTGGCCAAACGCCTTAGGTAAGGCTAAGCTAAACCCGCATGCAGTGAATGGCCCGTTCCGGGGCCGAGTCCAGTGGAGTGGGCGGTTCCCGGAGCGGGCTTCTGCTTTCCCGCCCCGCCTCTGCTGCGACTCCGCGCGGCGTCGCCACGCCCCTACGCGACGACGCGCAGCGTCGCCACCGCCGGGTCGACCGCGCCACGCACGAAGCCCGCCGGCGCCGCCGCGACGTGCTGCAGGAAGCTCACGGTCTCGGCCGTGATCTCCTCACCCGGCATCACGTTCGGGATGCCGGGCGGGTAGGCGGCCAGCGAGTCGGTGGAGATGCGCCCGACCGCCTCCCGAGCGGGCATAACGACGGATGCCGCGAAGGCAGCGTCACGCACGAGCATCCGCTTCGCCCCCGGCGACGGCAGTGGCGCGCGCACGAAGCCGGCCGCCGCGATCTCGGGGTCCTCGGGCGACAGGCCGTGCAGCGCGTCGAGAACCCGTTCGACGTCGGGATCGGAGCCCGGCCCGACGATCGCCAGCACGCAGGCATCCGTCGACAGCTCGAACTGCACGCCGAAGTCGCGCAGCATGACCGAGCGCACCGCGTGGCCAAGGAGCCCGCCTGCGCCGACGTCGATCGACACGCGCGAGGGGTCGACGGCGACGATGTCGTCCGTCGTGAAGTGGTCGCTCGCGACGCGGAAGCGGCCGCGTGCACGGATGCCCTCGCGCAGCCGCTCGGCCGCGTCGAGTGAGGCGCCGATGCGCGCGGCTCCGGTCTGCAGGTGCTGCCGGGCGAGATCGAGGGAGGCGAGCAGCAGGGCGCTCTCCGAGGTCGACTGCTCCAGCACGAAGGCCCGTTCGACGAGCGGTTCGAGCGCGGCGGCGAACGGGGAGTCGCCGAGGAGCAGCATCGCCGACTGAGTCAGCGAGCCGCCGAGCTTGTGGGTGGAGGTGACCACGAGGTCCGCGCCGAGCGCGACGGGCGAGCCGGGCAGCGCGGGGTGGAAGCCGTAGTGCGCGCCCCAGGCCGCGTCGACGACGAGCGGCACGCCGTGCGCGTGTGCGACGGCGACGAGCGCCGTGACATCGGGCGTCGCACCGAAGTACGAGGGGCTCACGACGTAGGCGGCCTTGGCGTCGGGGGAGGCGGTCAGCGCCGCGTCGAGGCGCGCGGGAGAGACGCCGTGCGCGATGCCGAGCCGCACGTCGATCGCCGGCTGCACGAACACGGCGTCGAGACCGGCGATGATCATGCCGTCGATGAAGCTCGAGTGGGTGCTGCGCTGCGCGATGACGGGCTGAGTGCGCTCGCCGAGGAAACCGAGTGCGAGCGCGGCGATGCGGTTCGCCTGCGAGGATCCGTTGGTGAGGAACCAGCTGCGCTTCGCGCCCCACGCCTCCGCGGCGAGTTCGAGCGCCCGCTCGTAGGGCGTGTAGGGGCCGAGGTCGATGCCCGAGACGAGCGGGGCGACGTCGAGGCGCAGCAGCTCCGCTCCGAAGAAGGCGGCGAGCTCGGGCACGGCGACCGGATCGGCCGCGTGTCCGGGGACGATCAGGCGCGCCGTGTCGCGGTCGGCGAACTGCCGCAGCGCCTCGGCGTAGGGCGTCGGCGAGAGCATCGGGTCGATGGGAGCGGTTCGGGCGGATTCGGCTCGGGTCGCACTCATCGTCACTTTTCCATCCTGATCGCGCCACGTACGATACGGAATACCGAGATATCTGGATAGCTCAATAGTCAGTATGAAGGGTAGGCCGACGGATGCTTGACCTCCGCTCCCTCGCGGCGTTGCGCGCCGTGCACAGCGCGGGCTCCGTCGCCGCCGCGGCCCGCGCGCTGGGGTGGAGCCAGCCGACCGTTGCCCACCATCTGCACAGCCTCGACCGACTGCTCGGCGCGGCGACGACGGCGAGCGCCGCCTCGGGGACCGTGCTCACCCCGACCGGCTCGGCGCTGCTGCCGCACGCCCGCGCGATCCTCGACCGCGCCGACCGCGCCGTCGCCGAGGTGCGCGAGACGCGCGGCGCGCGGGCCGCCGCCCTCACCCTCGGGGTGTTCCCGAGCGCGGGCGCCCGCCTGATGCCGCCCGTCGTCCGCGAGTTGCAGGGCCGCGGCTACGCCGTGACCGTGCGCGAGCAGGAGCTCTACCACCTGCTCGGCTCCGTCGCCGCGCTCGCCGTGGACGCGGCCATCGTCTACGACCACCCGGTGCAGCCGACGGAGGTCCCGGAGCATTCCGGCATCCGCCCGCTGTTCACCGAGCCGCTCGCCCTCGTCGTCCCACGCGCGCACCGGCTGGCCGGCCGGCGGCGCGTGCGTCTCGTCGAACTCGCGAGCGAGGCCTGGGTGTTCGGCACCGACGAGTCCGACCCGGTCGATCTCGCGCTGCGGGTCGCGGCACGGCGGGCCGGCTTCACGCCCGCGGCCGCACCGGTGAGCAGCGACGACTACGCCGTCATCACGGGCTACGTCGAGGCGGGGCTCGGCGTCGCGCTCGTGCCGCGCACGCTGCTGCCCCCGCACCCGGAGGCCGTCGCCGTCGTCGAGCTGGAGCAGCCCGGCCTCGCCCGTCACGTCGAGCTCGTCGCGAGCAGCTACCTCGCCCCGGGGCTCGCCGACACCCTGGCCGAGCTCGTGACCGCCCGTGCGCGCGAACTGTTGGGAGGATCGAGCTCGTGACCCGCCCCGCCCTGTGGACCCCCGACTCCCCGAACACGGTGCTCCACGCCGACAACCTCGAGGTGCTGCCCCTCCTGCCCGACGGCGCGTTCACCGTCGTCTACCTCGATCCGCCGTTCAACACCGGCCGGGTTCAGCAGCGGCAGTCGACCACTTCGGTGCGGGTGACGGGCGCGCAGGCATCCGCCCGGTCGATCACGGGGTTCAAAGGCCAGAGCTACGAGCGGATCAAGGGCGACCTGCTCGGCTACGACGACGTCTTCGACGACTACTGGGCGTTCCTGGAGCCGCGGCTCGCCGAGGCGTGGCGGCTGCTCGCCCCCGACGGCACCCTGTACCTGCACCTCGATTACCGCGAGGCGCACTACGCCAAGGTGCTCCTCGACGCGCTCTTCGGCCGGGACGCCTTCATCAACGAGCTCATCTGGGCCTACGACTACGGCGGCAAGTCGAAGCGGCGCTGGCCCACGAAGCACGACACGATCCTGATGTACGTGAAGGATCCGCGCGGGTACTTCTTCGACTCCGCGGCCGTCGACCGCGAGCCCTACATGGCTCCGGGCCTCGTCACGCCCGAGAAGGCTGCGCGCGGCAAGCTGCCGACGGATGTGTGGTGGCACACCATCGTCTCGCCGACGGGGCGCGAGAAGACCGGCTACCCGACGCAGAAGCCCGCGGGGTTGATCAGACGGATGCTTCAGGCCTCGTCGCGGCCGGGGGACTGGGTGCTCGACTTCTTCGCGGGCAGCGGCACGACCGGCGCCGTCGCGGGAGAGCTGGGGCGCCGCTTCCTTCTGATCGACGAAAACCCCGAGGCACTGCGCGTGATGCGCGAGCGCCTCGGGGCTTCCGATGTGGAGTTCCGCTAGCGGACGGCTACCTGCTCAGGTCCAGCTGACCGGTCGTGACCGCGGGGCCGACCGGCGAACCGGCGAGGTCGGCACCCGCCTTGGCCTCGACCTCCATCTCGTCCGCGGCGTTGTCCGCCTGCTCCTGCAGGGCCGAGACCTTGCGCAGCGGCGGCACCCGGAAGAACCAGGTGAGCACGAAGGCGATCAGGATGACGATCATGCCGACCCAGTAGACCTCGATGGCCGACGCGTTGAAGCCCTTGAGGAACGGCTTCGACAGCGCCTTGTCGGCCCCGTTCAGGAACGAGGTGTCCTGCGTGGCCGAGCTGGCGCCCGAGGAGTCGCCGCCCGTCTTGATCTGCTTCTCGATCGCGGGGGCGACCTGGTCGACGACCGCCTTGCGCTGCGCGGCGTTCGAGTAGTCCACCGTCAGCTTGCCGTCGACGACGCTCGCGTGCGCCTTGTCGGCGGCCGTGTGCAGGGCCGTCGTCGTGGCGGAGGGCAGCGCGGCCGCGACCTGCTGCTGGATGATCCCGGGCGCGGCGTCGGCGGGGATCGCGCCTGCGGTGACCTGGGCGTTGATGGCCTGGGTGACCTGCTGGGTGACCGCGGTCTTGACCTGGTCGGTGACCTGCCCGGTCGCCTTGTCGAGGCCGCCCTGCACCTGAGCCGTGACCTTGGACGTGATCGGGGTCCACAGCTGCTTCATGATGCCCGCGTTGTCGGCCTTGCCGGCGACAGCCGGGTTGAGCGCGGCGTTCAAGGCGTTGGACAGATCCGTGTTGTTGCCCATGGCGGTCTGGATGTTGCCCGGCATGACCGAGAACAGCACCGAGAGGAGCACGGCGGTGCCGAGCGTTCCACCGATCTGACGGAAGAAGGTCGACGCGGCGGTCGCGACGCCCATGTCCCGCGGCTCGACCGAGTTCTGGCTCGCGAGGGTCAGCGTCTGCATCAGCTGGCCGAGGCCGAGGCCGATGAGGAACATCGCGATCATCAGGAACCAGAGCGGCTTGTCGATCGACATGAAGGTCAGGACGAGGAAGCCCACCGCGGTGAAGGCGGTGCCGATGACCGGGAAGATGCGGTACTGACCGGTCTTGGAGATGATCTGGCCGGAGACGATCGAGGCGATCATGAGCCCGAGGACCATCGGCAGCGTCGCAAGGCCCGAAGCGGTCGGGCTGAGGCCGAACACGATCTGCAGGTAGAGCGGCAGGGTCAGCATGGCGCCGAACATGCCGAAGCCGACGAGCACACCGAGGATGGTCGACATCGAGAAGACGCTGGAGCGGAACAGCTTCAGCGGGACGATCGCGTCGTCCTTCATGACGGACTCGACGATCAGGAAGCCGACGAGGCCGATCGCGGAGATCACATAGCAGCTGATCGCGGCGATCGAGGTCCAGCCCCAGTCGCGGCCCTGCTCGGCGACCAGCAGCAGCGGCACGAGGGTGACGATGATGCCGGTGGCACCCCACCAGTCGATGCGGACGCGGTTGCTCGAGAACTTCGGCAGGTGGAGGAAGGTGAGCACCATGATCAGGGCGAGGACGCCGATCGGCACGTTGATCAGGAACACCCAGCGCCAGCCGGAGATCCACAGGATCTGGTGCGCACCGGCGAAGAGGCCGCCGATGAGCGGGCCGATGACGGAGGAGATGCCGAAGACGGCGAGGAAGTAGCCCTGGTACTTGGCACGTTCACGCGGGGCGAGAATGTCGCCCATGATCGCGAGCGGCAGGGACATCAGACCACCGGCGCCGATGCCCTGGACGGCGCGGAACGCGGCCAGCATCAGCATCGAGCTGGAGAAGGACGACATCGCCGAGCCGACGATGAAGATGCCGATGGCGAAGATGAACAGCGGGCGGCGGCCGAAGATGTCGGAGAGCTTGCCGTAGATCGGCGTGGCGATCGTCGAGGTGATCAGATAGGCCGTGGTGACCCAGGCCTGCTGGTCGAGCCCGTGCAGGTCGTCGCCGATGGTGCGGATCGCGGTACCGACGATGGTCTGGTCGAGGGCACCGAGGAACATGCCGGCCATCAGGCCGTAGATGACGAGCAGGATCTGCTGGTGCGTCATCACCGCCTTGGTGCCGGCCGGGGCGCTCGAGGGCGCGACAGTTTGTGACATTGAGGTCCTTTTGCTGAAGAAAGAGAGCCGAACGGAGCCCGATCGGGGAAGCGCGCCGATGGTGCCGACGCCGCCGGCACTGGCGTAAAAATTTGCGGTGACTGCAAATTTACACCTCGCGAAGCGGAATCTCGAATCGACCAGGTGATTATCAGCTTGCGCCGCGGCGGTCGGCCGGCTCTTCTCGCGTATCGTCATGCGGGTGAGTGGAATCGGGCGGCGGGCGGTGATCGCGGCGCCGTTCGTGCTGCTGCTGGCGGGGTGCACGCCCGAGGCGGCGCGGCCAGTGAGAACGGCGGATGCCTCGGGCGGCGGCCCCACCACCGTCCGGCTCGCGCCCGGGGGCTCCGCCCGCGCGACGCCGCCGGCCTCGGCATCCCCGGCGCCGCCCGCCGACGCGACCCCGACGCCGACCTCGACACCCGCCTTCGACAAGACGGCGAACTCCACCACCGACCCGCACAGCCTGTGGGTCGTTGTGAACAAGAAGCACGCCCTGACCCCGGTCGACTACGCCCCGACGGACCTGGTGTACCCGCCGGCACCGAACATCAACGGGCAGCCGCTGCGCAAGCCGGCCGCCGATGCCCTCGCGGCGATGTTCGCGGCGGGGAAGAGCGAGCAGGGCCTGTCGTTCTCGATCCAGAGCGGGTACCGCTCGTACTCGGTCCAGGTCGCGGTCTACAACCAGTCGGTCGCCTCCAACGGACAGGCCGTCGCCGACAACCTCACGGCGCGCCCGGGCACGAGCGAGCACCAGACCGGGCTCGCGGTCGACATCAGCGCGGTGCCCGCGCAGTACTCGCTGCAGGAGGCGTTCTCGACCACGCCGCACGCGAAGTGGCTGGCCGCCAACGCGTGGCGCTTCGGCTTCCTGCTGCGCTACCCGTCCGACAAGGTCGCCGTGACGGGGTACAGCTTCGAGCCGTGGCACTTCCGCTACCTCGGCGTCCCGCTCGCCACCGAGCTGCACAACACGCATGTCGAGACGCTCGAGGAGTTCTTCGGCATCCCCGGCGGCGTGAACTACTGAGCCGGCCCGGCCTGGGCCGCTCGCGCTCTCGCGTTCTCGCGTTCGCGAGTTCTGCGAGAAGCATCCTGAAGCGGGCCGTGAGCCTGCAGTTGGCAGAACTCGCGAGTCATGACCGGTAGCCGCGCCGCCGGAGCACCTCGAACACCCGGCGCAGGAACGCGTCCGGGGTGCGGAAGAGGTCGTCCGAGGTGACCTGGATCACCTCCCAGCCGGCGGCTCGGAGCCACGAATACCTCTGGACGTCGGAGAGCCACCTGTCTCGATCGCGGTGCCCGTCGCCCTCGTACTCGAAGACGACGCCCCACTCTTTCAACGTGAGGTCCGGATGGAGAAGGAGCCGCCCCGCGTCGACGGGCGTCGGATCGCCGATGAGCGGCTCGGGCAGCCCGGCCGCGATGAGCATCAGCCGCAGGATCGTCTCCGGCCGCGAGTCGACCCCGGTGCGCACGCGCCCGAGCGCCCATCGCAGCTTCTTCGCGCCGCGCTTGCCCCGGTGCCGCGAGAAGGCCTCGTGCAGCTCGTCGAGCGTGCACAGGGGGTGCCGTCCGGCCCCGTCGAGCGGATTCCCCGACAGCAGGTAGTCCCCGGCCGCGACGAGATCCTCGGCGCTCAGCGCGGGGGCGAGCTGGCACCAGACATCCGCCGGTCCCACGATCGGGTGCGTCGGGCTTCGCAGCACGCGGGTCTTCTGGTCGGAGATCGAATGGCCCCGGCATCCCGCAGCGGTCGGTGGCGTACGCGGCGCAAGCATGCAGACATCGAGCGGACGGTCGCCGCGTTCGAGCTGCCGTGGAAGCGGAATCCGGTAGAGCACGGCCGCGGTGACGTGGCTGAAGTACCACCGGCCCGTCATCCGAACGGAGAGCGCCTGGCACCGCGCGGCCAGATGCGGCGACTCTCCCCGGGCGATCACCCCGTGGAACGGATGCGTGACGTCACGGCCCTGGAGCCGGCCGCGGCCCACCTCGGCCGAACGGGCGTCTGCGGCGGAGAACGCGGCGCCGAGCGACGGGGGAAGCGGAACCCTGGGGGAGGATCTTCTGGCCATCCTCCGAGGCTGCTGGTTCCCCACGGCCCGCGTTCTGCGACGGGCTCTGTTCTGTGGAGAACCCGCCGCTCGCGAGTTCTGTGAAGTGCAGGTTCAGGCCACTCCTGAGCCTGCAGTCGGCAGGACTCGCGGCCGCGGCGCGCTCAGGGCGCAGCGCTCAGGCGGCGGAGGCGACTTGCTCCAAGCCCTTCTCGATGGCTTCGACGACCTCGGGGGCGTCCGGCACCGTCTGGGGGCGGAAGCGCACGACCGTGTCGTCCGGGGTGACCACGAACTTCTCGAAGTTCCACACGACGGGGCCGGCCAGGTGCATCCGGTCCTTGGTGTGCTTGAGCTCCTGGTACAGGGGGTGGGTGCCCCGGCCGTTGACGTTCGTCTTCTCCATGAGCGGGAAGGTCACGCCGTAGGTCGCGGAGCAGAACTCCACGATCTCCTCGGCCGAACCGGGCTCCTGGCCGGCGAACTGGTTGCACGGGAAGCCGAGCACCGTGAAGCCGCGCTCGCCGTACTGCTTCTGCAGCGCCTCGAGCTTCTCGTACTGGGGGGTGAGGCCGCACTTCGAGGCGACATTGACGACCATTACGACCTTGTCGGCGTAGTCGGCGAGCGAGGTCGTGCGGCCGTCGATCGTGGTGAGCGGGATGTTTCGGATCGACGTCATGAACTGAGCGTATCTCCCCCGAACGGGTACGGGTCTGTGTCTCAGCGGTGAACAGATGCTGAACTGGGCGACCCTCACTCGGGGGTGGTCCTAGCCTCGGATCGGTGGCCGTGGTGCCGCTGTCGGGCTCCCCTGCCTGCTCACCCGAACTCTCCGAAAAGGTCAGTCCCACGATGTCCCAGCGGTCTCAGATTGCGTGGTTCTGGGCCGTGATCGTTGTGATCGCGGCGGTCGCCGTTGTCGCGACCTCACTGACCCGGCCCGGGCACATGACCGCCGCGACGAGTTCGGCGCAGGCATCCGGCTATCAGATCGCCGACGATGTGAGCCACTGCGGCGTCGGCTGGGGGCAGGCGGATGCCTCCGACGATGCGGCCGCGGCGGCCGGCGCCGGCGACACCGCGGCCCCGGCCCCCGCCAAGGTCGCAGGCGGCGTGCAGGACTTCACGATCGCCAACACCAACATCAACGGCGAAGACGTCACGCTGCAGAACGTCGACAGCAAGCAGGTCTTCCTCGAGCTGGAGAGCATCGGGCCGGGCGCCAAGGTCCCCGCCCGCGTCGTGCTCGCCAAGGGCCGTTACCGCTTCGTGTGCTACCCGATGGACGAGAACCCCGTGCTCGGCGCGACGGTCGAGGTCGGCGCCGCTCCGGCCGGGTCGGTGCTGACGCCCGGGGTCGTGCCGATCGACAACAACCAGCTCATCCTCGCCGCGAAGGCGTACGGAGCGTGGGTCGACGGACGGCTGCCCACCCTGCAGAAGCAGGTCGCGCAGCTCGACGACGACGCAGAGGAGGGCGACCTAGCGGCCGCCAAGGCCGACTGGCTCACCGCCCACCTCAGCTATGAGACGCTCGGCGCCGCGTACGACGCCTTCGGGGACTTCGACGCGGCGATCAACGGCACGCCGGCCTCCGGCACGACCGCGCTGACCGACCCGGATCTCACGGGCTTCCACAAGATCGAGGCGCTGCTGTGGTCCGGCGCGCCCGCCGCGAAGATCGCCGCGACGACGCGGCAGCTGAAGACGGATGTCGCGGCGCTCGCCGCCGCCCCCGGCACCGACCGCGTCGACCCGCTCGACGTCGGCCTGCGTGCGCACGAGATCGTCGAGAACGCCATCCAGTTCGAACTGACGGGCCAGACGGATGCCGGCAGCCACACGAACCTCGCGACGATCGACGCCAACCTCAGCGGCTCCCGGCAGGCGCTCTCCTTCCTGGCCGGGCTGATGAAGCCCCGCTACGACAGGCTCTCCGACACCGAGGCCGCGCTGGACAGCACCCAGAAGCTCGTCGAGACCTTCCGCCGCTCGGACGGCAGCTGGACGCCGCTGCCGTCCCTGACGCGGATGCAGCACGAGCAGCTCGACGCGGCGATGGACCGCACGGTCGAGCTGCTCGCTCCCGTGGCCGAGATCGCGACACCCCGAAAGGTCGCCCCGTGACCGAGATGAACGACGCCGCCCCTCCCGCCGACGCGCAGCAGAGCGGTGCGGGCCGTCCCTCCCGCCGCGGCTTCCTCGGCGCGCTCGCCGGAGCGGCGGCGGGCGCGGCCGCCGGAGCCGCGGCCGTCGCCGTCACCGGGGTGGCCGCCCCCGCCGACGCCGCGGCGGCGAAGCCCCCGGTCGGCTACGACTTCCACGGGGCACACCAGGCAGGCATCCTCGCCCCCGTGCGCCGTGCGGCCGCCGTGCTCGCCCTCGACGTCACGGCGGGCGACCGCGGCGAGCTCCAGGAGCTGCTGCAGACCGTCACCGACAGGGCGCGCTTCCTCACGAGCGGCGGTCCCGTCCCCGACGCGGGCATCACCGCGCCGCCCGCGGACTCCGGCATCCTCGGCGACCACATCGTCCCCGACGGGTTGACCGTGACCGTCGGCGCGGGCACCGCCCTGTTCGACGATCGCTTCGGTCTGGCATCCGCCAAGCCCGCCAAGCTGCGCACGATGGAGGACTTCCCCAACGACAACCTCGACCGCGGCATCTGCGACGGCGATCTGCTGCTGCAGTTCGAGGCGGACGATCAGGACATCGTGGCGCACGGCGTGCGCGAGGTGCTGCGCGCGACCCGCGGCGGAATGCAGCTGCGCTGGCGCAAAGACGGCTTCAGCTCGCCGCCGCGCCCGAGCGGCACCCCGCGCAACCTGATGGGCTTCAAAGACGGCACCTCGAACCCGGAGCGGACGGATGCCAAGCTGATGGACCAGCTGGTGTGGGCGCACGGCGGCCAGAACGGCGAGCCGGCCTGGGCGGAGGGCGGCAGCTATCTGGCGGTCCGCGTGATCCGGATGCTCGTGGAGTTCTGGGACCGCGTCGGGCTCGACGAGCAGCAGCAGATGATCGGGCGGCACCGTGACTCGGGGGCGCCACTGACCATGACGCGCGAGCACGACGACCCGCACTTCGAGAACGACCCCAACGGCGACGTCATCCAGCTGGACGCGCACATCCGGCTCGCGAACCCGCGCATCTCGCAGACCGCGGACTCCCGCATCCTGCGGCGCGCGTTCAACTACGACTCCGGCATCGACTCCAACGGGAACCTGGACCAGGGGCTGATCTTCACCGCGTTCAACCAGGACATCGAACGGCAGTTCGTCACGATCCAGAGGCGTCTGGTCGACGAGCCGCTGGTCGACTACATCTCGCCGGTCGGTGGCGGCTATTACTTCGCGCTGCCGGGGGTGCGTGACGCCTCCGACTGGCTCGGGAAAGGCATGTTCGCGTGAGGCGGGAGCGTGGAGCGGCTGAGGCCGCATCCGTCGGCGTGGACGCACAGGCTCGGCGCACGATCGCGTCGGGAATCAAGAGGAAGAAGAGTCAACCGTGTTCCAGAAAGCACGTTTGAAGCGTCTCGGCATTGCCGGTGGCGC
Source organism: Gryllotalpicola sp. (assembly GCA_036398375.1). Lineage (GTDB taxonomy): Bacteria > Actinomycetota > Actinomycetes > Actinomycetales > Microbacteriaceae > Gryllotalpicola. Next base: position 3,572 of record DASWPQ010000020.1, on the reverse strand, counting down.
TCTGGCCGTCGCGGCCGGCTTCGCAGCGGCGACCGCCCTCGCGGTGGCACCTGCGTCTGCCCACACCGCCCCGAACAACTCGGCGAGAACCACCACGCCGATCAAGCACCTCGTGGTCATCTACGACGAGAACATCTCGTTCGACCACTACTTCGGCACCTACCCGAACGCCGCCAACACCGACGGCACCAAGTTCGTCGCGGCCAAGGGCACCCCGAAGGTGAATGGGCTCACCCCGGCCCTGCTCAACCACAACCCGAACCAGTACAACCCGCAGCGGATGTCGCCGGACGAGGCCATCACCTGCGACCAGAACCACAATTACGGCCCGGAGCAGAAGGCCGTCGACGGCGGCAAGATGGACGCGTTCGTCCAGAACACCTCGAAGGACACCTGCACGGGCGCCTTCAACGACGCCGGCGAGGCCATGGACTACTACGACGGCAACACCGTCACGGCCATGTGGAACTACGCCCAGAACTACGCCATGAGCGACAACAGCTGGGACGGGACCTACGGTCCCTCGACTCCGGGTGCGCTGGACGTCATCTCCGGCCAGACCCACGGCGTGAAGTCGTACGACCCCACGACCGGCACCGTCAACCCGAAGCAGACGGCGACGCCGGACTCCTACACGGTCGCCTCGCCCGACAAGAACGGCGTCGGCACGGTCATCAACGACCCGGACCCCGTGTACGACGACTGCGCCGACTCGAACCACACCTCGACGAACGCGCTCGGCGGTATGACCGGAAAGAACGTCGGTGACCTCCTCAACCAGCAGGGCGTCACCTGGGGCTGGTTCCAGGGCGGCTTCACGCCGACCACCACGGCCAAGGCCAGCTCGACCGGCTACGCGGTCTGCGGCGCGACCCACACCAACGTCGGCGGCGCCTCCGTGGTCGACTACTCGCCGCACCACAACCCCTTCGCGTACTACAAGTCGACGTCGAATCCGCACCACCTGCGGCCGTCGTCCGAGTCCAAGATCGGCTACACCGATCAGGCCAACCACCAGTACGACCTGACCGACTTCTACTCGGCGATCCAGCACGGCAACATCCCGGCCGTGTCGTTCCTCAAGGCGCCGGAGTACCAGGACGGCCACGCGAACTACTCCGACCCGCTCGACGAGCAGACGTTCCTCGTGAACACGATCAACAAGCTCGAGCAGTCGCCGGAGTGGTCCAGCACCGCCGTCGTGATCTCCTACGACGACTCGGACGGCTGGTACGACCACGTCGCCCCGAAGACCACGAACAGCTCGACCGACTCGGCCAACGACTCGACGATCTGCACGGATGCCGCCGCCCACGGCGTCAAGGCGCTCGGCGGCTACGCCGACCGCTGCGGCCCCAGCCAGCGTCTTCCCATGCTCGTGATCTCGCCCTACGCCCAGCAGAACCACGTCGACCACACGCTGACCACTCAGCCCTCGGTCGTGAAGTTCGTCGAGCAGAACTGGAAGACCGGCGCCATCGGCGACAGCTCCTTCGACAAGACGGCCGGTTCGCTGTCGGGCTTCTTCAACTTCTCCCACCCGCAGAACCGCGAGGTGCTGCTGAACCCGTCGACGGGTGCGGTGTCGAAGGTCATCCCGGTCAAGCCGGGCAACGGCAACGGCGGTCACCCCGGCAAGCCGAGCTTCCCGACCCACCCGGGCAAGCCGGCTCACCCGGGCAAGCCCACTCATCCGGGCAAGCCGGGATTCTTCCCTTGGTTCCCGTGGTAACCGGTCGCCTGTCGTCACACCTCTGACGCGCGACTGAGACGGAAGAGGGGCCCCGGCGATCCCGGGGCCCCTCTTCCGGCCGCGCTACTCTCCCGGACCGGAGCGCCTCCGGTGGGAGCAGCGCGCGTCCGGGAGAGTAGCGCGACGGGGCGAGGCCGGCGAGGCCGGCGGGGCAGCGCTAGAGGCCCAGCGCCGCGTCGACGATCTGCTTCGCCTCGGCCTGCACCTGGGCGAGGTGCTCTGCGCCCCGGAAGGACTCGGCGTAGATCTTGTAGACGTCCTCCGTGCCGGAGGGACGGGCCGCGAACCAGGCGTTCTCTGTCACGACCTTGACGCCGCCGATCGCGGCGCCGTTCCCGGGCGCCGTGGAGAGCTTCGCGACGATCGGCTCCCCGGCCAGCTCCGTCGCGGTGATCGCGTCGCCGGAGAGCTTGGCGAGCGCCGCCTTCTGCTCCTTCGTCGCCGGTGCGTCGATGCGCTCGTACACCGGGTTGCCGAACCGCTCGGTCAGCTCGCGGTACAGCTGCGAGGGGCTCTTCCCGGTGACGGCGATGATCTCGCTGGCCAGCAGGGCGAGCAGGATGCCGTCCTTGTCGGTCGTCCAGGGGGTGCCGTCCGTGCGCAGGAAGGACGCGCCGGCGGACTCCTCGCCGCCGAAGCCGACCGAGCCGTCGACGAGGCCGGGCACGAACCACTTGAAGCCGACCGGTACCTCCCACAGCCGGCGGCCGAGGGACTCCGCGACGCGGTCGATGATGGACGACGAGACGAGGGTCTTGCCGATCGCGGCATCCGCTCGCCACTGCGGTCGATGCGCGTAGAGGTACTCGATCGCGACGGCCAGGTAGTGGTTGGGGTTCATCAGCCCGCCGTCCGGCGTCACGATGCCGTGGCGGTCGGAGTCGGTGTCGTTGCCGGTCGCTATGTCGAACTCGTGCTGCCGCGCGATCAGCGAGGCCATCGCCGACGGCGACGAGCAGTCCATGCGGATCTTGCCGTCCCAGTCGAGCGTCATGAAGCCGAAGGTCTTGTCCACCAGCGGATTCACGACGGTGAGCTCGAGTGAGTAGCGCTCGGCGATCTCGCCCCAGTACCCGACCGAGGCGCCGCCCAGCGGGTCGGCGCCGATGCGGACGCCTGCCGCGCGGATCGCCTCGAGGTCGACGATCTGCGGCAGCGCCGCGACGTACTCGCCGAGGAAGTCATACGAGCCGGCTAGCGCCCTCGCCCGCGTGTACGGAACGCGGCGCACGCCGGCGAGCCCGGCGAGCAGCAGCTCGTTCGCGCGGTCCTGGATCCAGCTGGTGATCTCGGTGCCGGCGGGCCCGCCGTCCGGCGGGTTGTACTTGAAACCGCCGTCGGCCGGCGGGTTGTGCGACGGCGTCACCACGATCCCGTCGGCACGGCCGGCCCGGCCGCCGCTGTTGTGGACGAGGATCGCCCGCGAGACCGCGGGTGTCGGCGTGTAGCCGCCACGCGAGTCGACGAGCACGGACACGTCGTTGGCGACGAGCACCTCGAGCGCCGAGACGGTCGCCGGCGCCGAGAGGGCGTGCGTGTCGGCGCCGAGGAACAGCGGCCCGTCGATGCCCCGACCCTTGCGGTACTCGCAGATCGCCTGCGTGGTCGCGACGATGTGGTCCTCGTTGAACGCGATGTTGAACGCCGAGCCGCGGTGCCCCGACGTGCCGAAGCTGACCCGCTGCTCGGGCACGGCGGGGTCGGGATGCTCGCTGTAGTACGCGGTGACCAACTTCGCCATGTCGATCAAGTCGGACGGTTGGGCGGGTAGTCCCGCGCGGTCGGCGTTCAAATCATCCCTCATGTAGCCAATCCTGGC
>DASWPQ010000019.1:0-6690 GCA_036398375.1 Gryllotalpicola sp. | reverse complement strand
CGCGGCATCCGCAAGGCCTTCGGCGACAACGTCGTGCTCGACGGCATCGACCTGGACCTCGCGCAGGGCCACGTGATCGTGCTGCTCGGGCCCAGCGGCTCGGGCAAGTCGACGCTGCTGCGGGCGATCAACATGCTGACGCCGCCGGATGCCGGCACGGTGGAGTTCGACGGCACGGTGATCGTCCCACCGCGCTCCCGCCTGCCCTGGACCTACCGCCGGCAGGACCGCGAGCTGGCCAGGCACCGACGTGAGATGGGCATGGTCTTCCAGCACTTCAACGTCTTCCCGCACATGACCGCGGAGCAGAACATCACCCTGGCGCTACGCACCGCCCAGGGGCTCTCCGCCGCCGAGGCCAAGCGCATCGCGACCGACCGGCTGGCCGCCGTCGCTCTCTCCGACAAGGCGCATGCCTACCCCGACTCGCTCTCGGGCGGGCAGAAGCAGCGCCTCGCGATCGCGCGCGCCCTCGCGCTGCGCCCCAAGCTCATGCTCTTCGACGAGGCGACCTCGGCGCTCGACCCGGAGCTCGTGAAGGGCGTGCTCGACGAAATGCGCGATCTCGCGGCATCCGGCATGACCATGATGGTCGTCACCCACGAGATCCACTTCGCGCTCGAGGTTGCCGACAGCATCGTCTTCATGGAGGGCGGCCGCATCATCGAACAGGGCCCGGCCGCCCAGTTCCGCGACCCTCAGCAGCAGCGCACGCGCGACTTCCTGAACGCGCTGAACGTCTAGGCCGTCATGGGATTCGACTTCGACATCGTCTCGCGCACCATGCCGGCCATGCTGTCCGGCCTGGTGCTGACCCTCGAGGTGGCGGTGTGGGGCATGGTCATCGCGCTCGTGCTCGGCCTCGGCGCCGCGGCGCTGGGGCTGTCGCGCTACGCCACCCTGCGCCGCATCGCTACGGTATGGGTCGCTCTGCTGCGCGGCGTCCCGCTGCTCGTCTTCATGTACTGGGTCTACTACGGCCTCACCCAGGCCAGCGGCATCTCCCTCGGCCCGATGGTCGCCGCGGTGCTCGCCGTCGGGCTGACCGGGTCCGCCTACATGGCCGAGGTGTATCGCGCGGGGATCACAGCCGTCGACCCCGGGCAGCGCGAGGCCGCCGCGGCGCTCGGGCTTCCGGCCCGCACCGCCTTCTGGCGGATCACGCTTCCGCAGGCCGCCCGCTACGTCGTGGCGCCCAGCGTCAACGTGTTCGTCGGTCTGCTCAAGGGCGCCACGATCGTGTCCGTGATCGGCGTGGCCGACATGCTTTACGTGGCCAAGAAGGTCTCGGTGCAGACCTTCACACCGTTCGAGCTCTACACCACGGCAGGCGTCATCCTGATCGCCATCACCGTGGTCGTCGCGGTGATCGGATTCCTGCTCGAGCGTCGTCTGAGCCAAGGACGGGAACGATATGCCTAGCCCGCTGACCGCGCTGCACGAGATCGGCGCGCACCTGCCGCAGCTGCTCGCCGGCTTCGGCGTCAGCCTCGTCATCGCGATCGCCGCCATGGCCGCCGCGCTTCTGGTCGGCACGGCCATCGCCGTCGGCGCGACCTCCCGCTGGCGCATCGTGAAGGCGCTGTCCTTCGCCTACATCCAGGTGTTCCGCGGCGTCGCCCTCTACGTGCTCATCATCTGGGTCTACTTCGGGCTCGCCATCGCGGTCGGCGTGAACTTCGCGCCGATCCCCGCCGGCATCCTCACGCTCGCGCTGCTGAACAGCGCCTACCTCGCCGAGATCATCCGGACCGGACTGCAGCAGCTCGGCCACGGGCAGAGCGAGGCGGGCGCCGCGCTCGGGCTGTCCCGCTGGACCGTGCTGACCCGCGTCGAGCTGCCGCAGGCGCTGCGCGCGATGATCCCGGCCATCGGCAACCAGTTCACGGACGTTGTGAAGGACACCTCGATCCTCGCCGTCATCGCCGTGCCCGAGCTCATGTACGTGAGCCAGAACCTGGCGCAGCAGGACTTCGAGCCGTTCACCTATTACACCTTCGCCGGCGTGCTCTACATCATCGCCGTCACGGTGATCACCGCGATCGTCCGGCGCCTGGAGCGCCGCCGCGCGCCGGCACGGGTCGCTGCCCCCGCCGGCACGAGCGTCGTCAGCGAGACGGCGCAGGAAGGAATCCTCTGATGCCCCACCACCCCACGAGCCTCGTCACCGGTGCCGCCTCCGGCATCGGCAAGGCCATCGCGACCCGCCTCGCCGCGCGCGGCGACCACGTCGTCGTCCTCGACCGCGACGTCGCGGCCGGTGAGAGCGCCGTCGCCGGGATCGTCGCGGCGGGAGGCTCGGCGGAGTTCCGCCCGCTTGACCTCGTGGACCTCGACGCCGTGCGCGGCACGGTCGACGCGATCGCGGCGGACCGCGGCGGCGTGGACGTGCTCATCAACAATGCGGGCGTCGCCGTCGCGCGGCCCTTCGGCGAGTACACGGCCCGTGATTGGGCGCTGATGTTCGACATCAACGTCCGCGGCGCGTTCTTCATGCAGCAGGCCGTCGTCGCGCACATGCGCCCCCGTGGGGCGGGCCGGATCGTCAACATCGCCTCGACCGCGGCCTTCGTGTCCTCCTCCACGCCGGAGAGCATCTACGACATGACGAAGGCCGCGGTGAAGCAGCTCACGATCTCCAGCGCCGTCGAGCTCGCCCCGCTCGGCATCAACGTCAACGCCGTCGCCCCGGGCACGATCGCCACCGACCTCACCCTCGCCGTGCTCGACACCCCGGAGAAGCTCGAGCGCGCCGAGGCGAAGATCCCCGCCCGCCGGCTCGGCGCCCCCGAGGACATCGCGGCCGCCGTCGCGTTCCTTACCTCGGCCGATGCCGACTATGTGCACGGTCACGTGCTCGTGGTCGACGGCGGCTGGCTCCTCGAATAACCCGCACCACCGGTTTTCTTGCACCGCCCGTTCCTCGCACCCTGCCTGTCCCCGTGCACCTCCTGTCCCAGAAAGGAACACTCATGAGCGACAACGAGCTCATCGAGCAGCAGAACCCGCGCTTCGCCAACCGCCGCCGCCTGCTCCTCGCGGGCGGGCTCGCCGGCGCCGCCGCCACCGTGCTGTCGGCCTGCACCCCCATCGCGAAGGCCGACTCCAAGACGGCCCTGGGCGGCGACGACTTGCTCGCCAAGATCGTCAAGGACAAGAAGGTCCGCCTCGGCGTCGACCTGACCTTCCAGCCGCTGCAGTTCAAGGACTCCTCCGGGAAGCCCACCGGCTACGCCGTCGAGCTCACCGAAATGATCTTCAAGGACCTCAACGTGAAGATCGAATGGGTCGAGATGGAGTTCGCCCAACTGTTCGCCGGCCTCGTGGCGAACAAGTTCGACCTGGCCGGCATCGCGGCCACCATCCTCCCGTCCCGTGCGGCGCAGGTGCTGTTCAGCAGCCAGCCGGCGTTCCTGGAATCCAACGTGCTGCTCGTCCGGCCCGGGCTCACGCTCAAGTCGGAGGATGACCTCAACAGCCCGAACATGACGATTGCCGTGCTGTCCGGTTCCTCGCAGGAGGCCGCCGTCCCGCTGCTCTACCCCAAGGCCAAGTCGAAGAGCCTCGGCAACCAGGAGGCGATCCAGGATGTCGCGTCCGGGCGCTCCGACGTGACCCTGCTCAGCGAGTTCAACATCGCCGACGCGCTCAAGAAGTTCCCCAAGCTCACGCTGTTCAAGAGCGCCACCTCGTTCGCCGACGTGAACACCTACTTCGTGCCCCAGGGCCAGAACTCGATGAAGGCGTTCATTGACAACTCGCTGCTGTATTACGCCTCGCACGGCACGCTGAAGGGCCTGTGGAACAAGTGGATCGGCGACCAGGCCACCTCGGCCGGCCTGCCCACCGTTCCCGTGACGCTCCCGTACCTGGCGAACTGAGCCGGGGCGCATGCATGCAGACGGGCCGGAGGATGCCGCCGCCGAGAAGGCGGACGGCTTAGAGTTGGACGCGATCCCGGCACAATCGTCCCGACCGAAGCGGGTGAAGAGAAGGGGCTCCGTGGCGAAGCTGAAGGGGCTGTCCTCCGGCCCGCGACTCTCCGGCCCGATGGCGGGCCTGACCGACGTGGTGCGCCGCACGAGCGCCGCGGTGCCGCTCGACGAGATGGACCTGCAGATCCTGCGGGTGCTGCGACGCGATGCCCGCGTCTCGCAGCGGCAGCTCGCCCGCGAGGTCGGGATGTCCGCCCCCGCGGTCGGCGAGCGCATCGCCCGACTGGAGAAGTCGGGCGTGATCCGCGGCTACACCATCGACGTCGAATGGGGCGCGCTGGGACTGCCAGTGCTCGTGTATCTGCCCATGACGATCGCTCCCGGCGCCGACCTCGCCGATCTTATGAACGAGCTGCGCGCCATCCCGGAGATCGACGAGCTGACCGTCGTCACGGGCGCCTACGACCTGATCGCCCGGCTGCGGCTGCGCGACCACACCCACCTGCAGGAGGTCCTGCTCGAGCGGCTCTGGCCGGTGCGGGGCCTGCAGCGGGTGGAGACCTTCCTCAGTCTCGGCGAAGTGCCCACGCAGGGCATCCTGACGCACCTGCTGCACGAGGACGGCGACGGCGAGGCCGACGCGGACTGACTCCGGGGGTCAGTACCCGACGACGAAGCGCTGGTTGATGTGCGTCGGGGTCTCGATTTCGTCGACGACGGCCAGCGCGAAGTCGGCGCCCGAGATCTCGGACGAGCCTTCGGCGTCGCGCAGCACCACGTCGGCACTCGTGCGGTAGGAGCCGAGCGCCGTGCCCGGGTTGTAGCCGCCGTAGCTCTCCGCCGGGCTCACGTAGAACCACTGCAGCCCCGCAGGCGTCTCGTCGCTGCGCAGCCAGTCGAGGATGCCCGCGTGGCTCAGCGCCTCGGGCTTGAACGCCTCGGGGAACTCCGGGCTGTCAACGAGCCTGCTGCCGCCGGGGGCGTCGAGCGAGGAGCCGGCCCCGCCCACGAATCCCAGGCGCGCGCTGCCCTTCACGGCGGCGTCGGCGAGCCTGGGGACGAGCTGCGGCAGGACGGGGACGTTATCGGCATCCACGGCGTGGACGGCGACGATGATGACGTCGTGGTCGGCCGCGAGCTTCTCGATGAAGGCGGCGTCCGCGATGTCGTCCTGCACGTAGCTCACCCCGTCGAGCGGCGTGCTCGGCGCGTGCCGCGACACGGCGGTCACGCTCAGCCCTCGCTTCGTCGCCTCCGCGGCGATGTTGCCGCCCGAGTAGCCCGTTCCGCCGATGATCGCGAGTGAAGTCATGTCAGTCATAGCCCCTTAGGCGTCGAGAGTATTCCGTGTGTGTGCGCCCCGGCGCTCGTGCGTGCCGGATGGACACCCGCGTGCGCGCCGGCGCGTGCAGATGTCCATCCGGCACGCACGAGCGGGCAGGGACCGGCGCGATGGCCGGAACGGGTGTTGCGGGCCCAGCCATAGCGGCGCGGCGACTTGTTCGCTGCGTCGCGTAGCGACTCGTGCCGGGCAGGGACCGGCGCGACAATAAACTCAGATGAAATCGGGGCTCGGCGCGTGCGACTGCCGGATCGCGACGTCCGCATGGCGGTCGAAGCGGTAGCCGATGCCCCGAACGGTCCGCACGATGTCCTCGTAGCGGCCGAGCTTCGCGCGCAGGCGCCGGATGTGCACGTCGATCGTGCGCTCGTTGGGGACCTCTTCGTCGCCGGCGGCCGTCCACAGCGACTCGATGAGCTCGGCGCGCTCGATGGTGCGGCCCTCGCGCAGCACGAGGTACTGCAGGAGCTCGAACTCCTTGTACGTCAGCGCGACGGTCTGGTTGTCGAGCACGAGGCGCTTGCGCGAGATGTCGACGACGACGCCGGAAGCGGCGCGGTCCTCGTCGTCATCCACGACGGCGGTGTGCCGGTGCTTGGCGATCGCGGCGGGATCCTGCAGGGCGAGGCGGACGACATCCACATCGCGGCCGCCGGCGCCGGCCGGGGCGAGCGCGACGGCGGCGTAGGTCTCGGAGGCGGGGGCGAGCTCGGCGGTCAGCTGCTTGAGCGCCTCGACGATGCGGCCGAGGTCCGTGCCGGCGGCTTCCGCCTTGGCCTCGTCGATGCCGACGTAGAGGACGAAGCCGCGGGCCTCGGTGCCCTCGGGCACGGCGCGGATGCGGGGGGTCGGCGCAGCGGGGCGGGCGACGGTGGCGGGGCGGAGGGTGTCGATGGTGGCGAGAGACATGGGAGGGGAGTCCTTCGGATGATGATGCTGTGTGCCGGTACCCGGTACGGCGAAGCTCCGCGGATCTGGGGTGCGGAAGCGACCGGGTGTTTCCGGTTGACGAGATGTCCCCGATTCAGAGAGGGGACGGATGCGCGGGTGCGTTCGTGTGGCGCGCCCGGGGAGCTGTGCCCGGCTCCGATGCTCTTAGGCGTCGGAGGGGCGACCGCTCGGCGAAGGGGTCGTCAGATTAGCGACACATTCGGCAACACATGACTGCGTCGCGGCCGGCCATCATCATTCCGGCATTCCCAAGGGCCTCGAAGGAGGTCAGGGTACGCGCGTTGTCAGTCATGTCGAGAAGTAAACCGCCTGATGACTCGCGGTGTCAAATCATTACGGAATATTGCGACCGGACCCGAAGGCCCGTCACAGCCTAGACGGTGCCGTACAGGCGGTCGCCGGCGTCGCCGAGACCGGGCACGATGTAGCCGTTCTCGTTGAGGCGCTCGTCCAGCGCGCCGA
>DASWPQ010000018.1:0-113145 GCA_036398375.1 Gryllotalpicola sp. | reverse complement strand
GCGCGGCGGCGAGGTGAAGACGCCCGGTGCGACCTCGCGGATCTCCTCGTGCCGGAGCCGGGCGCCCCGCCGATACGCCTCGCCCGGCCGGGCCGGGTAGCGCAGCCAGCCGTCGTCGACCAGGGAGCGCAGGACGTCCTGCGCGTCGTGCGAGTCGATCCCCAGCAGGGCGCGTAGCAGCTGGTCCTCGACGTCGAGATCCCGGTGGACGAGGGCCAGCGCCCGCTGCTGATCCGGCTCGAGCCCGTCGGCCCCGACCTCGGCCAGCCACTCGTCGACCTCCGGCGAGAGCAGGCCGTGTCGCTCGAGCACGACCGTCATGTCGGTGAGGCTCGCGGCGAAGCGCGGGGCGGCGAGCCCGGCACGGCCGAGCGATCCCGTCATGCGGGGGATGCCGCTCCCGGCGTTCTCCGAGACGGTGTCGCCCGTCCCGGGCAGCGGGATGTCCGTCAGCAGCGTCGCGAGTCGGGCATTCCGTGAGCGCGAGTTGCCGTCGAAGAGCTCCGCCACCCGGCGTCCGCCCCAGATGCCACCGGGGTTGTGGATCTCGAGCCGGTCCGGGTACAGCTCGAGCCGCACCTGATCGCCGAGGGCCATCGCGCTGTAGTCGCGGTGCGTGACCGCATTGACGATCGCCTCTCGCAGGGCATCCACCGGGATCTCGGGCTCGTCGTACGCACCCGTTCCCCGGCTCATCCGCCGGTGCTGGAGGTTGATGAGCACCGCGTTCACGGCGTCGTCGACCATGACCGGGATGGGGCCCTCGAGCGTCTTGCGGTCGAGCATCCGCAGCTCGCCCACCACCGAGTCCTTCGTCAGGCCAGCGAAGGACGTGAAGGTGATCATCGCCTGCGGGTAGAACTGCTGCGGATACGAGCCGAAGGCGAGCAGGCCGGCCAGAGTCGGCGTGCTCCGGTCGCTCGAGACGACCTTCATCCGCGCCAGAATGTCGAGGTCCGAGGTCAGCCCCGCGACGGCACGGGGTCGCACTCGGCGCAGGCGGGTGACGAAGCGGGCGACGAGCTCTCCGTCGAGATCATCGACCGTGGCCCCTGCGACGGGCTCGACATCGACGGTGGGCTGACTGGCATCCGTGCGCAGCAGGAACACACCGTAGCGCCCCATCACTCGATCCCCGTCGGCCACCCGCTGGTAGCTGCCGTTCTCGATGCCCTGTGTAGTGACGTAGCAGGGCTTCGCGTCCGGCGGCAGCTCCTCGACGTCGATCACGACCACCGGCGCGCCGTCGACCTCGGCGATATCGATGAGGCCGCTCGGTGTGGGGCTGAGCGGGCCGGGGATGTCGCGCGCGGAGCGCGGCCGGAAGACATCCGCCACCGCATCGCGCACCTTGGCGGCGTCGAATCCGATCGCCGGGGCGAAGCCGTTCCTCTCATCGAGGCCCAGGACGATGAGGCCGCCGTCGCGGTTGCTGAAGGAGCTCACCGTCGGCCACAGGCTGCGCGGGATGCCGCCCGCCGCGGTCTTCACCTCGATCTGGGTGAAGTCGGTGCCGGCCTTGCGGAGCCGCTCGACGATCTCGTCGAGCGGCCCTTGACTGGTCTCCATGCCGCCTGCTCCGCTCGCTGAGGTGCTCGATCGCTCTCGATCGCTGAGGTGCCCGATCACTGAAGTTGCATTGACACCATCAGTGAAGTGCATTGACGTCGGTCACTGGACTTCAGTGACGGTGATCACTCATCGTCACTGAAGTTCAGTGACGATGAGACTAGCTGTGCGAGTTCCGCCGTCGGCTCATTGAGAATGGAGTGTGAACAACCTCGGTCTCCTGCTCGATGTCGACGGCCCCATCGCGAGCCCCGTCACCCGTTCGGTCGCAATCCCGAGCATCCTCGACGACCTCGTGACCTTGGCCGCCGCTGGAGTGCCCATCGCCTTCATCACCGGGCGGTCGGATGCCTTCATCCGTGGTCAGGTCGTGGCGCCGCTGCTTGCACGCGGGCTCGCCGAGGCGCTCAGCCGCCCGGGCACCCGCATGTTCGGCGTCTTCGAGAAGGGCGGATCGTGGGCGGAGATCACCCCGGCCGGCCTGGCGCCGGTCACCGTCGATGAGACGGTCGCCCCGTCCGATTCGCTGATCGCAGACATCCGGATGCTTGTCGAGCAGCACTTCGCCGACACCATGTTCTTCGACGAGACGAAGCGCGCCATGATCTCCGTCGAGCAGCGTCCCGACGTCGAGAGCGGCATCTACCTCAAGGCACAGGCGCACTTCGACCGCGCCGCCTTCGATGTGCTCGTCGACCACGGCGTGGGGGTGCACCATCGTGAGCGGGTGGCCCCCGACGCGAACGGCGCGGTGCCGTTCCGGCTCGACTCGACGATCATCTCCACCGACATCGAGTCGGTCCTGCTCGACAAGGACCGCGGCGCGCGCCGGGCGCTCGCGCACTTCGCCGCCGCGGGCGAGCTGCCCCGGCGGTGGCGTTCGGTCGGCGACTCGCGCAGCGACTACAAGATGGCCGACCACCTGCACGAGGCGGGGTTCGACGCGGCGCACGTCGACGTGCGGCCCTCGGACGGCGTGCTCGACAAGCCCTACCCTGTGATCGCGGATCTCGGCCTGCACGACGAGGCCGGCGCCGCGCTGCTGCGGCACTGGGTCCTCGAGCTCGGCCTCTGACCCCGCCACCCGCCGGTTGCGCCACTCTGGCGGACTCCCGCCACTCTCCGGGCAGGCGCGCGGCTCGGGGTGAGTAGCGCAACCGTCCCGAGCCGGGAGCCGGGAGCCGGGAGCCGGTCAGCTGCTCAGTGGCGCCGAGCCGGCACGCCCGTGAGGCGTTCCCGCAGCAGACCGCCGCGCGGGGCATCCGGCAGCAGCCCTCGCCTGCGCAGTCGTGGCATGACCTCGGCCATGAAGTCGCGGTAGCTCGCCGGCCCGCCGAAGGAGTGCTCGATCAGGAACCCGTCGACGTCCGTGGTCTGGACGATCCGCTCGATCTCCGCGACGGCCTCGTCCGGGGTGCCCGTCACCTTCGTGCCGCCGATGCCCTCGGCGAGCTCGTCGAGCACCTGCCCGACGGTGCGGCCCCGGCCCTGGAAGGTCGCGAGCGTCGTCTGCCCCACCTCGGTCGTGAGATCGTCGACGGGCGTCCCGGGGTCGAGCCCGGTGAGGTCGAGCCCCGACCAACCGAGGAACAGGGCGGCGACCGCGTCGTGGCTCGGCGCGGCGGTGAGGGAGGCGCGCAGCTCGTGCGCCTCGCTGCTCGTCGGCGCGGTCACGACTGAGATCGAGGAGACGACCGTGATGTCGTCGCGTCCCCGCCCGCGGGCCTCGGCGCGGTCACGGATGCCGCGCACGGTGCGCGCCGCCTTCTCCAGGTCCCGCTCCTGGATGAACACCACCTCGGCCAGGCGGGCGGCGAAGTCGAGGCCGCGGGCCGAGGCTCCGGCCTGGAAGAGCGTCGGGGTGCGCTGCGGCGACGGCGTGACGGGGAAGAGCCCGTCGAGGCGGAAGAACTCGCCCTCGTGCGTGATCCGGTGCACCTTGGCCGGGTCGGTGAAGGTGCGGCTCGCCTTGTCGACGACGAGCGCGTCGTCGTCCCAGCCCTCCTCCCACAGCCGCAGCGCGAGGTCGACGAACTCGTCGGCCCGGTCGTAGCGCCGGTCGTGCGGCGTCACCTCGCGTAACCCCAGCAGCTTCACGAGCGCCTGCTGGTTGTCGCTCGTGACGATGTTCCAGCCGATGCGCCCGCCCGTGAGATGGTCGAGGGTCGCGAAGCGGCGCGCGAGCAGGTACGGATGCTCGGAGGTCGTCGAGGCGGTCACGACGAAGCCGAGGCGATCGACGGATGCCGCGAGCGCCGGCACCAGCGAGAGGGGGTCGTGCACGGGGAACTGGACGGCCTCGCGTACCACGGCGTCCGGGATGCTGCTGCGCCCGTCCGGCGTCGTCGACATGGGGTAGCCCAGCGCGTCGGCGAAGAACAGGAAGTCGAAGCCGCCCGCCTCGAGATCGCGTGCGAAGCCCTGCCACCAGGCGAGTGAGGCGAAGTCCGCCGGAGCGCTGAGCGCGTGCGGCCAGCCGTTCGAGATGAAGGACGGAGTGAACTCCTCGAAGGCCCCGAGGACGAGCTGCTTGGTCACGCTCCCCATCGTGGCAGGCATCCGTGGTCTGCGCTCCGGCGCGCTACTCTCCCGGACCGGCGCGGCCCGCAGGGCAGGCGCGGGCGTCCGGGAGAGTAGCGCGCCGGAGCGCTACCGGCTCAGCTCAGGACGTCCTTCGTCGAGAGGCGCGCGTAGGCGAGCAGGCCGAACACGACGAGGTAGCCCAGCTGCAGCAGCGCGTTCTGGCCGAAGGAGTCCCACACCACGGGGGCGCGCAGCAGATCGCCGAGCGCGAACCAGTAGTGGCTGAACAGATACGGATGCAGCCACGAGAGCTGCGAGAGCCCGTCCGCCACCTGGGTCACCACGGCGAGCACGATCGTGGCGGCCATCGCCCCCACCGGCATGCTCGTGAGCGTCGAGATGAACAGCCCGAGCGCCGTGAGCCCGACGAGCGAGAGCGAGGCGTACGCGACCATCAGCAGTGCGCGTCCGACGAAGCCGCCGAAGCCGACCGTCGTGCCCGACAGCAGCGTCACGGGTCCGATCGGGAACAGGATCGCGCCGATGATCACGCCGAACAGCACGACCGCGAGCACCGCCGCGACGACGAAGGAGAGCGCCCCGAGGTACTTCACGACCAGCAGCCGCAGCCGCCCGATCGGAGCGACGAGCAGGTAGCGCAGCGTGCCGAGGCTCGCCTCGCCCGCGATGGTGTCGCCCGCGACGACGCCGACGGTGAGCGGCAGGAACGCCGGGATCGACACGATGAGCGCCGTGAACGCCGCGAAGAGACCGTTGTGCGTGATCGAGCCGATGAACGCCGGGCCGTCGCTGCGGTCGTTGCCGGTCGTCACCCGCACGGCGATCGCGATCAGCACCGGCACGGCGGCGAGGGCGGCCAGTAGCGCGATCGTGCGCCTCCGCCGGAACAGGGTCACGATCTCGCTGCCGATCAGGGCGAACACTCGAGTGCCGTGTTCTCCGGCACCGGTGGCCTCCGCCCCCGGCGCCGCGAGCGGGGCTGCGCCGTTCTCCGGGAGCTCAGCCTGCGACATCGAAACCCTCCCCGGTCAGCGCGACGAAGCGCTCCTCGAGCGTCTCGCCCGTGGCGGCGATGCCTCGCACCCGCACCCCCGCTGCGACGAGCGCGGCGGTGAGTTCCTCGACGGCGCGCCCCGCGGGCAGCGGGGCCGTGACGGTCGCCGGCGCCTCGGTGCCCGGCCGGTCGGGGGTGAATCCCTGCGCCGCGAGCACTGCGCGCGCGGCATCCGTATCGGGGGTCGTGACCACCACGCGGCGGGCGCTCGCCGCACGCAGCTCGTCGAGAGGGCCCTGGGTGAGCAGGCGGCCGGTGCTCATGACGGCGACGTGGCTGCAGAGCTGCTCGATCTCCGAGAGCAGGTGGCTCGAGACGAACACGGTCGTGCCGTCGGCGGAGAGCGCGCGGATCAGTGCGCGCACCTCGCGTGTGCCCTGCGGGTCGAGGCCGTTCGTCGGCTCGTCCAGCACGAGCAGCTCGCGCCGGCGCAGCAGGGCGTTCGCCAGGCCGAGGCGTTGCTTCATGCCGAGCGAGTAGGCGTGCGCCTTCTTGCGCGCCGCGTGGGTGAGGCCGACTCGATCGAGCGCCGCGTCGACGCGGGCCGTGCGGCTCGACGGGTCGGAGCGCACATCCGCGGCGTCGAGGCGGAAGAGGTTGTCGCGGCCGGACAGGAAGGGGTAGAACGCGGGGCCCTCGACGAGCGCACCGACCCGCGGCAGCACGGAGGGCAGGGCGGCAGGCATCCGTTCGCCGAGAAGCGCGATCTCGCCGCTTGTCGGCGCGATCAGCCCCAGCAGCATCCGGATCGTCGTCGTCTTGCCCGAGCCGTTCGGCCCGAGGAAGCCGAACACGGACCCGCGCGGCACGGTGAGCGTGAGGTCGCCGACGGCGCGCTGCTTGCCGAAGTCCTTGGTCAGGCCGGTGGTCTGGATCGCCGCCCCTTCGTCCACCTGAGCGGAGGCCGGGCTCACTTCGCGGCGGCCTCGAGCGCGCTGAGCGGGACGGCGCCGGCGAGCACGCGGCCGTCGTCCGTGATCAGCACCGAGACGAGCGAGGTCTGCGCACCGCGGCCGCCGTCGACCTTCTGCAGCAGGCCGAGCAGCGCCGAGGCATCCTGGCCGCCACCCGTCGTCGCCCCGCCCAGCTGCGCGGGGTCGAGGCTGCCCGCGGGCAGCTCGGCGATCGCGTCCCAGCCCGAGCCGACCACGGTCGGCTTCGGTGCGTCCGCGGGGAGTCCGTGCGCGGGGGCGGGCGTCGAGGCGTCGCCCGGCGTCAGCTTCCGGGTGTCGGTCTGCGTCCCCTGCGGCGGCGTGAAGTCGAACACGCTCGCGGCGGGCTTCCCGTAGGAGATCTTCGTGAAGGCGACGGTCGCGGCCGGCTTCGACTGGCCCGTGGCGTAGACGGACACCTCGAGCGGCACGCCCGTGTGCGCGTCGACGGCGACGGTCGCGTCCTCGACGAGCGTCCCGTCCGTCTTCGGGGTGAGCGTCAGCCGGTAGACGGAGCGGCCGGCGACGCGGTCCTGCGTCGAGACGGCGAAGTCGGTGCTCGGGGTCAGCTGATCGACGAGCTGCGCGGCGAGCTGGGCGGGGGTGACATCGGGGGCGGATGCCTTCTTCCCGGCATCCGCCGGCGACACCGTCACGTGCTCGGCCTGATGCTGCGCGGAATCGTACAACCACACGCCGTCGCCGTTGCGCACGACATCGCGCTCGGCGAGCGTGTCGAGCAGCTGGAGCCGCTGCTTCTGATCGCCGTCGGTGTACACCTTCGCGGTGTGGGAGGCGGTCAGCAGGTCCATGAGTCCGTTCCCCGAGGCACCGGCGGGGCCGGCTTGGCCTTCGAGCGCGGTCAGATCGGGCAGACCGAGATCGGATGACTGCGTCACGGTGCCCGAGTACGCGGCGGTGTCGCTCTTCGCGATGAGCTCGAGCACCTGCTGCGGCGTCTTCGCGGGCAGCGGCCCCTCGGCCGAGGCGACGGCGGGGATGGCGATCGCGGCGCCGACGACGGCGATCGGGGCGACGATGGCGGGGACCCATCGGGCGAGCTTGTTCATGGGGGTGCCTCCTGTCCAGGAGATTAGGCCGCGCGGTCTCGGATTGGGCTGAGTCTTCGGCTCTCCCAGGGGATCGTTATCGGTCCCGGGCGCGCGGACGCGTCGTGCCGCGCGGTGGTACGGCGATGCCGCCGGGCAGCGCAGTCGGACCGCTCAGATCGCTCGGACCGCCCAGATCGCTCGGACCGCTCAGATCGCTCGGACCGCTCAGACCGCCTGCAGTGCCGCGATCGCGCTCGTGAAGAACTTCAGGCCGTCGATGCCCGAGCGCATGCGCACCCGGGTGTCGGGGCCGAAGCCCGGCTCGACGGCGTGCTCGGGGTGCGGCATCAGGCCGACGACGTTGCCGCGCTCGTTGGTGATGCCGGCGATGTCGTTCAGCGATCCGTTGGGGTTCAGCTGCGCGTAGCGGAATACGATGCGGCCCTCGCCCTCGAGAGTCGTGAGCGTCTCGGCATCCGCGATGTAGCCGCCTTCGCCGTTCTTGATCGGGATCACGATCTCCTGCCCGCGGACGAACTCGTGTGTCCAGGCGGTGTCCGTGTTCTCGACGGTCAGGGCCTGGTCGCGGCGGATGAAGGTGCCGTGGTCGTTGCGGATCAGCCCGCCGGGCAGCAGCTGCGCCTCGACGAGCATCTGGAAGCCGTTGCAGATGCCGAGCACGGGCATGCCGGCGTTCGCGGCGGCGACGACCTCGGCCATGACGGGGGCCTGCGCGGCGATCGCGCCCGCGCGCAGGTAGTCGCCGTAGCTGAAGCCGCCGGGCAGCACGAGGGCGTCGACGCCCTGGAGGTCGCGGCTGCCGTGCCACAGCGCGACCGGCTCGGCGCCGGCGATGCGGATCGCGCGCTGCGCGTCCCGCTCATCGAGCGAGCCGGGGAAGGTGATGACGCCGATCCTGGCCATGATCAGGCCTCCGGCTGGACGCCGTGCCCCGCGACGACGTGCACTCCGACCACGTTCTCGATGACGGAGTTGGAGAGCACGTCGGCCGCGATCTCCGTGATCTGGTCGAGCAGCTCCTGCGTGAGCTCGTCACCAGGGACGGTCAGCTCGAAGCGCTTGCCCTGACGCACCTGGAACTCGCCGCGTCCGGTGCGGGCGAGCGCGCCGGCGATGGCCTTGCCCTGGGGGTCGAGCAGCTCCGCCTTGGGCATGACTTCGACGACGATCGTGGGCACGTGGTTCTCCGTCCGGTGCGCGCTATTCGGGGACGGCTCGATTCTACCGGGCGGCGTCGGTGCGCCCGCGCAGTTGCGGCGTCAGCGTCGACGTCGACGCCGGCGCGAGGCCGTTGCGCTACTCACCCGCACGGGCGCTCTCGATACGGGAGGAGCGGAACTCCGAGTGAGTAGCGCAACGGGGAGGCATCCGTTCACCCGCCATTATTTGACACGAAATATTCCGTGCGGAATAATCGGTGCGGAACAGGCTGTGTGAGACAGGCGGCGGATGCCTCGATGTCGGCGGCCGCCGATAGCGTGCATCCACGGAACGAGACGCGGGAAGAGAGGGGGATCGTGGTGATGACTCCGCTGGGGATGGCGGCTCTCGCGCTGCTGAACGAGCGGCCGATGCATCCGTACGAGATGTATCAGACGCTGATCCAGCGCTCGGAGGACCGGATCGTCAAGGTCAAGCCGGGCTCGCTTTACCACACCGTCAACAAGCTCGAGCAACTCGGGCTCGTGCGGGCGACGGGGATCGATCGTGAGGGGAACCGCCCGGAACGGACCACCTACGAGATCACTGAGAAGGGGAACCTGGCGCTCGCCGAGCGCATCGCCGAGGTGATCGAAGCCCCCGAATACGAGTACCCGATCTTCCCCGTCGCGATCTCGCAGGCGCACAATCTGCCGCGTGAGACCACGATCAACCTTCTGAAGCGCCGGCTCCAGCGGCTCGACGCGTGGCGGGACGACCTCGTCCTGGCGCTGCGGCAGCTGGGGCGCATAGAGCTGCCGCGCAAGTACTGGCTCGATGTCGACTACCTGCGCTCGCAGTACGACGCCGAGCGGGGCTGGCTCCGGGGCATCGTCGCCGACATCGAGTCCGGCGACCTCGACTGGAACGAGGTCAAGCAGCCGCGCGGAGCGGGCAGCAGGCCTCCCGCCGTGCCCGACACGGCCGCAGCGGCCCCCGGCGCTTCAGACACTTCAGACACTTCAGACCAGAAAGACGACTGAGTGATGACTACGACGACGAACACCAAGGAAATCCGGCCGTGGCCGGCGCTCTGGGCGCTGGTGATCGGATTCTTCATGATCCTGATCGACACGACCATCGTGTCGGTCGCGAACCCTTCGATCCAGAAGGGCCTCGAGACCAATACCGACGACGTCATCTGGGTCACGAGCGCGTACCTGCTGACGTACGCCGTGCCCCTGCTGATGACCGGCCGCCTCGGCGACCGCTTCGGCCCGAAGCGCATCTATCTGATCGGGCTGGTGGTGTTCACGCTCGCCTCGCTGTGGTGCGGCCTCGCGGACTCCCTGCCGGGCAGCGGCATCGCCAACCTGATCATCGCCCGCGCCGTGCAGGGCCTCGGCGCGAGCCTCATGACGCCGCAGACGATGGCTGTCATCACCCGCACCTTCCCGCCCCAGAACCGTGGGAGCGCGATGGCGCTGTGGGGCGCCACCGCCGGCGTGGCGACGCTCGTCGGCCCCATCCTCGGCGGCGTGCTCGTCGACGGCCTCGGCTGGGAGTGGATCTTCTTCGTGAACGTGCCGATCGGCATCATCGCGTTCATCCTCGCCGCGGTGCTCGTGCCGGACCTCGGGACGCGCGACCACCGCTTCGACTGGCTCGGGGTGTTCCTCTCCGCCGCCGGTATGTTCCTGCTGGTCTTCGGGCTGCAGGAGTCGAACACCTACGACTGGAACGGCTGGGTCTGGGCGTCCGTGATCGGCGGCGTCGCGGTGCTCGCGCTGTTCGTGGTCTGGCAGCGGCTCAACAAGAGTGAGCCGCTCCTGCCGCTCGGGCTGTTCAAGGACCGCAACTTCTCCCTCGCCAACGCCGCCATCTCGGCGATCGGATTCTCGATCACCGCGATGTTCATCCCACTCATCTACTTCTTCCAGGCCGTGCGCGGCATGACGCCGACGGAATCGGCCCTGATGGGGGCGCCGACCGCTGTGCTGTCGCTCGTGCTCGCACCCATCGCGGGCCGGCTCACCGACAAGGTTCACCCGCGAATGCTCGTCCTGCCCGGCGTGATCCTGGTCTCCGGGGCGATGTGGCTGTACGCGGTGATGCTGTCGCCGACGATCCCCTGGGGCTGGCTGCTCGTGCCCTCGGCGGTCATGGGGCTCGGCAGCGCGTTCATGTGGGGCCCGATCGCCACCACCGCGAACCGCAATCTGCCGCCGCACGCCGCCGGTGCTGGTTCCGGCGTGTTCAACACGACGCGTCAGGTCGGCGCGGTCATCGGCTCCTCGGCGCTCGCCGCACTGATGACGAGTCGCATCACGGCCGATCTCAAGGCCGTGCTGCCGCCGGGCTCGAACCTCAGCGGCGGGCTGCAGGCCGGCGGCTCGACCGTGCTGCCCGACTTCCTCAAGTCGGCGTTCACGGATGCCATGAGTGAAACGATCATGCTCCCGGCCGCGGTGCTCCTCATCGCCGCCGTGTGCGCCGCTTTCTTCGTGAAACCGCATTTCATGCGGCCGGGCGAGGCTCCCGCCGAGGGCACTCCGGCAGCGCAGGCCTCCGCGTCCGCGCCGCACGTCACGCCCGCGGTCGAGTAGGCACCGCACGACCCTCGAGGGGGCCTGCGCGAACGGAGTCCGACGCGGGTGCCCCCTCGAGGAATGGCGAGGCGCGCGTGCGTCTCGCGGGGGTGGATTTCGTCAGGCGGATGAAGGCCGAGGGACGCCACTCGTGCGCGTGAGGCCGTATGGGTCGGGATCACGGGGAATCCACGGGGCTGTCACGCGTTTCCGTCTCGTTAAATTGTGTTTCATCTGCTGAAAAGCAATTGCATACAGCGAACGGGCCTGGGTAGCTTCGTGGCAACGACGATGGTGTCGGCATCACGAGTCCAGTTTCCCGTTCGCGGCACCTGCGCCGCCCATTCCCCAGGAGGCAGCACATGCACCTCTCCACACAGTGCAAGGCGGCGGTCGGCGTCGCGCTCGCCGCAGCCAGCGCGCTCCTGCTCAGCGCGTGCAGCTCGTCGGGCTCACCGCAGTCGGGTGGTGGCGGCTCCTCGGCCGCGTCGTTCTCGGAGTCCTCTTCGGCGGCCTGCGCCGCCGGTGCCACGGAGGGCGCGGTCGACTACTGGTCGACCACGGACCCCGACGACTTCGCGAAGGAGATCGCTCCCTTCACCAAGGAGAACCCCGACATCACGGTCACCTACACGAACATCCAGCCCACGGATGCGACTCAGCGGCTGATCACGGAGGCCCAGGCGAAGCACGCGCTGAGCGCCGACGCGATGACGATGGATCTCGCGTCGGCCTCGCCGCTGTTCCAGGCCAAGCTCGTCCAGGACGTGGACTACGCCAAGCTCGGCATTCCCTCGAACCTGATCCAGACGACGAGCGGCGTCAAGATCTACCGCGTCTTCCGGGACCTGATCGGCATCGCCTACAACCCGAAGATCACCAAGCCGGCGGATCTTCCGACGACATGGGACCAGCTGCTCGACTCGAAGTGGCAGGGCAAGGTCATCGTCGATCCGCGCGGCGTGTACGTCGGCGGCCTTGCTGCCGCCTGGGGTGAGCAGAAGACCGAGGACTGGTTCACGGGCTTCCTCACCACGGCGAAGCCCCAGGTCGTGAAGGGCGCCACCGCGAGCCTTCAGGAGATCGCGAGCGGGCAAGCACTGCTGTCGACCAGCGCGGCCGCCTCGGCCGTCCTCCAGGCGCAGAAGAGCGGGGCCCCCGTCGACATCACGTACCTCGACGCGATCACCTCGCAGGACAAGTACGCGATGCTCGTGAAGGGTGCGCAGCACCCGCAGGCCGCCCAGTGCTTCCTCGCCTGGTGGGGCAGCTCGGAAGGCCAGGCGCAGCAGCTGGCCGTCGAGTACAAGGCCAATCAGGACAAGCCCGACACGGTGCCCGCCGGCGCGAAGCTGGGCTTCGTCACGACGGCCAAGGAACAGGACACGGTCGACACGACGACCGCGGTGCTGGCTCAGGACATGGCTCAGTGACATCCGATCGGATCGATCCGGTGGTCGTCCCCTCTGCGGGGCGGCCACCGTCGCCGTATCTGGCGGTTCGGCGGTTCGGCGGCGTCCTCTACCTCAACGGGCAGCTGCCGTACGTCGACGGTGCGCTTCCGGCCAGTGGGGTCGTCGGTGACACGGTGGACGTCGAGCAGGCCGCCGAGTGCGCACGCGTCGCGGCGCACGGGGTGTTGGGCGTCCTCGAACGCGAGGTCGGCCTCGATCGGGTGAACGCGATCCTGCGGGTCACGGTGTACGTGGCGTCGGCTCCGGGATTCACCGAGCAGCCGGCCGTCGCCAACGCCGCGAGCGCCGTCCTCGTCGACGCGCTCGGCGAGCGTGGCAGGCACGCGCGCAGTGCCATCGGCGTCGCCGCGCTGCCGAAGGGCGCCCCGGTCGAGGTGGAAGTCACCGCGGCGTTCGATGAGCGGGCGCGGTAGCCGGCCACGGCACCCGTGGTTGCCGGGCGAGGGGTCGGAGGACACCCCCTCGCCCGGCAGTCTGTTACAGGTGGCCGAAGCGGGTGATGGCCTCGAGCAGCGGCATGCCGTCGCGGATCGCCGAGCGCGATTCCGTCTCGACGGCGGCCCATTCGACGATCTTCTGCGAGACCAGTTCCACCTCGTCGTCCGGGACCACCACAACGCCGTCGCCGTCGGCGACGATCAGGTCGCCGGGGTTGACGACGACCCAGTCGGCGAGCGCACCGCGCAGCTTCACCGGCTCCTGATGGCTCGTGACCTTCCATCGGCCGATCGCCTGCGCGGGCGAGCGGTAGCGTGCGCGGATCGGCAGATCGAGCGTGCCGAGATAGTCGACGTCTCGCACCCCGCCGTCGACGACCACGCCGGCGACGCCGCGGGCGCACATGGCCTCGGACAGGAGATCGCCGAAGCAGCACACTCCCCGGATGTCGTTCCCGGCCCACACCGCGATCGCACCGCGCGGCATCGCGTCGATCGCACCGAGCTTCGCACGGTCGCCGGTCTCGGCCGTGACCGCGGCGACGCCGTTGACGGTGAACGCCGGACCGATGAAGCTCTCTCCCTGCTTCAGCGGCACGATCGAGTTGCTCAGTACCGTGGGGATGCGGCCGATGCTGTCGTACACGTCCGCGATCACCGCGGTGCCGGCCTCGAGAAGCTGCTTCATCTGTCTCTGTCCTGTTTCCTCATCATTGCGCGGAGCGAAATGCGGTTGCATAAGATGGAATTTGTTCACAGATTACAGGACGCGCTCCGGCACGCAAGCACAACGCTCGCGGTAGTGTCGTGGCACTTGCGCACGTCGGCTGACGTGATGTCCCCCAGCACGGAAGGATCCCTGTGGTTCTGAGGCCGGCCGATGACGCCCCGTCCGGGCGATCCGATGACTCGCAGGGGGTGCGCTCTGTTCTCCGCGCACTCGATCTGCTGATCGAGCTCACCAAATGGGATCGGCCCGCGCGGCTGAGCGAGGTGGCGAAGGGGGTCGGGCTGCACCCGACGACGGCCCTGCGCCTGCTCGAGTCGCTGCGCTCGCGTGGCTTCGTCGCGCAGACGCCCGACCATTCCTACACGCTGGGCAGCCGGACCTTCGACGTCGGCACCGCCTTCATGCGCAACGTCTCGATCTGGTCGCAGGCCAACTCGCTCGCGGACCGTCTTGCCGAGATGACCCGGGAGACCGCGAGTGTGGGCGTCCTCGACGAGGGGCAGATCCTGTACATCGCGATCGCCCGGGGCCAGAAGGACATGGGGATCGCCTCGGCGCCGGGGACGCGGCATCCGCTCTACTGCACCTCACTCGGCAAGGCGATCATGGCCGAGCTGTCCACCGCCGAGGTCAACCGGCTGCTCGACGCCGACCCGCCGCAGAGGCTGACGCCGAACACCATCGTCGACGCCGCGGAGATGCGGCGGGAGCTCGGCGAGGTGCGTGCGATCGGCTATGCCGTGGACAACGAGGAGCGCACGCCCGGTGTGGTGTGCATCGGGGCCGTGATCCGCGACCACCGGGGCGAGCCCGTCGGCGCCCTGTCGATCTCGGGTTCGGCGTCCCGGATGCGCGAAACGGGCGTCGACGCCCTCGGCCGCCTGGTCGTGCAGGCGGCGAACGTGTATACCGCCTAGCAGCCGCCCGGGACGCCCGGCGTGCTCGCGTAAATTCCATGTTTCGTCCTGCGCAATGAGGTTGCATCACGTGCAATCTCGGTTCTAGGTTCGGGTAATCGGCGCCTCTGCGCCTGCCCGCCGCGACCGTTAGGACGGAGCCATCGAGATGTCCTCGGGAATCCGAATCGAGAAACTGCACCATCGCTACACGAGCAAGGGACGCGAGGTGGTCGCGGTGGACGAGGTCTCTCTGGACATCGCGCAGAACGAGTTCTTCACCCTGCTCGGCCCGAGCGGATGTGGCAAGACGACGACCTTGCGCTGCATAGCCGGACTCGAGACCCCCACCTCGGGAACGATCGAGCTCGGCGGGGTGGCGGTCGTCAGCGATCGCGTGACCGTCCCGACGCACAAGCGGGACATCGGCATGGTGTTCCAGGACTACGCCATCTGGCCGCACATGTCGGTGTTCGAGAACGTGGCGTTCCCGCTCCGGGCCGGCAGGGCCCGCCTCAAGCGCACCGAGATCGAGGCCCGGGTCGAAGAGGCGCTCGGGCTCGTGAACATGAGCCAGTTCATCGACCGGCGTGCGACGCAGCTCTCCGGCGGTCAGCAGCAGCGGCTCTCGCTGGCTCGGGCTCTCGTCCGTCAGCCGAAGGTGCTGCTGCTCGACGAGCCGCTGTCCAATCTCGACGCGAAGCTCCGCGAGCAGATGCGCGCCGAGCTCCGGCAGATCCAGCAGCGCGTCGGGATCACGACCGTGTTCGTCACGCACGACCAGGTCGAGGCGCTCTCGCTGTCCACCCGCATCGCCGTGATGAACGGCGGCCGGGTCGTGCAGGAGGGCGATCCCAAGGAGATCTACCTGACGCCGAACGACGAGTTCGTGGCGAACTTCGTCGGGGCGACGAGCTTCATCCCCGGCACGGCGGTCACCGCCGACCCGGCGGGGATCGTGGTGGAGACGCCGCTCGGCGCTTTCCAGTGCGCGCCGAACACCGAGATCGCACCGGGGGCCGAGGTCGTGCTCGCCCTGCGGCCGGAGTCGCTACGCGTGTCGGATGCCGCGGACGCGTCCGAGAACTCGATCGCCGCGACCGTGGCACTGAGCCTCTTCGTCGGTGAAGGCGTCGACTACCGCCTCGCGGCCGGTGACTTCGAGCTGCGCGCCCGTGGTGCCGCCCGCGCGCAGTTCCCGGCCGGTGCGAAGGTCGTTGTGAACGTCGCCGCGGCGGACTGCGTGGTGCTTCCTGCTGGTCGGCTGGGCGCGGCGGGTGGCGCCCGATGACGCGGGTCGTCGACAACGCGGTGCGGTACCGCTCGGCACCAGGGCCGTCGCCCGCCGCGAAGCCGATCCGACGCCGGAGACGCCTGCGCATCGGCGCGCCGGGCATCGCGCTGCTCGTGCTCCTCGTGTACCTCGTGATCGGCCCGATCGCGATGCTCCTGCTGAGCGGCTTCGAGAACACGACGCTCGGCGTCGTCATCCGGCCACCGTTCCCGTGGACGCTCGAGAACTTCGTGAAGATGCTGACGACGCAGCAGACCTATTCGGTGCTGCTCGCTACCGCGGTCTTCGCCTTCGCGAGCCTTCTGATCAGCTTCGTCATCAGCTTCGCGCTGGCATGGCTCGTGGAGCGCACCGACATCCCCTTGCCGGGGTTCATCTACGTCCTGACGGTGGCCCCGACCGGCATGCCGGGCATGATCTCGGCGATCGCGTGGGGATTGCTCGCGAACCCGGTCAACGGCGTCCTCAACCTGATGCTGCGGCCGCTCTTCCACGCGGGGGCGAGCACGGGGCCCCTCAACGTCTATTCGATGCCGGGGATGATCGCCGTCCAGTCGATCGCCCTCGTCCCGCTCAGCTTCCTGCTCATCACCGCGTCGCTGCGCTCGATGAACCCCAGCCTCGAGGACGCTGCGCGCGCGTCGGGTGCCGGCCCCCTGCGGGTGCTGGCCCGCGTCAGCATCCCGCTGCTCACCCCGGTGCTCGTCGGCGCGATCGTCTATCAGTTCGTCACCGTCATCGAAGGGGTCGACATCCCGTTGATCCTCGGGCTCCCCGGGCACGTCACCGTGTTCAGTACCGAGGTCTACACCATCACCCACCCGGCGTTCGGCCTGCCCGACTACGGGCTCTCCAGCGCCTACGGCATCCTGCTGCTGGTCATCGCGCTGGCCCCGCTGATCCTCTACAACCGCGTCCTCGCCCGCGCCCAGGACTACGCCACCGTCACGGGGAAGGCGTTCCGCCCTCGCCGTGCCCGGCTCGGGGCCTGGCGCTGGGTCGCGTTCGCGGCGGTGATGGTCTACGTCGCCATCACCTTCGTGCTTCCGCTCATCGTGCTGCTCTATGGCAGCCTCGAGCCCTACATCGGCGCGTTCAGCCTGTCGAGCCTGGAACGGCTCACCCTCAGCGGCTGGACCAATGCCTTCCATTCCCACCTGTTCTGGTCGAGCCTGTCGAACACCCTCGTGATCGGTCTCGTCTCCTCCGTGCTCGTGATGGCGCTGTCGCTCGGGCTGTCCTGGATCATCGTGCGCACGAAGTCGCGGATCGCCTGGCTCGCAGACATCCTCGCGTTCCTGCCGCACGCCATGCCCGGCATCGTCATCGGCCTCGCCGTCCTGCTGATCTACCTGCTGATCCCGGGGCCGATCTACGGGAGCATCTGGATCGTCGTCATCGCGATGACCACGCAGTACCTGAGCCTGGGCACACGACTCACCACCGGCGGGATCGCCCAGATCCAGGTCGGGCTCGAGGAAGCGGGTCGGACGAGCGGGGCGAACGCCGCCCGCGTCTGGCTGCGCGTGCTGCTGCCCCTGCTGCGACCGGTGCTGCTGAACGGGTTCCTCCTGGTGTTCCTGACCGCGATCAAGAACCTGACCCTGCCCCTCATGCTGCAGTCGTCGACCAACACCGTGATGGCGACCGAGATCTGGAACAGCTGGAATGACGGCAAGGTGACCCAGACCGCCGTTCTGAGCGTCATCCTCACGGCCGTCACGGTCGTCGCCTCCATCCTGCTGCGCCGTTTCGGCGACGCGGGCGACGACCGGCTCTGAACCCTCCCATCGAGAAAGCGAGACCCCACCATGCCGGTGACAGCAGCAGAGATCAGTGCCCGACTCGACCGCCTGCGGCAGAAGATGTCCGCCGTCGGCCTCGACGCGGTCATGGTCGGCGAGAAGTACAACTACTGGTATCTGAGCGGGCATCAGACCCGCGAGATCGAGAAGGTCATGCGGCCGATGCTCTTCATCGTCCCGCTCAGCGGCGACCCCGTCGCGGTGCTGTACCGGCAGCAGGGCGCGACGCTGCAGAAGACCGTGCCGAACGCGAAGCTGTACGGATACGAGGACGTGCCGTTCGACACGGCGCTGCTCGTCGAGGCACTGGCGGATGCCGGGCTCTCCGGTGCGCGCCTCGGGCTCGAGCTCGGGCCGAACCACCGGCTCGGTCTGCCGTACTCCCAGCTCCAGGCGGTGCGCGAGGCGCTGCCGGGGATCACGATCGCGGATGCCGGCCCGTTGCTCGACGACCTCCGCCTGCACAAGAGCCCGTACGAGATCGCGGCGCTGAAGGCGGCGGCCGACATGAGCCTCGGGGCGTGGCAGCGCTCGGTCGAGCGCTTCCGCGTCGGCATGACCGAAGAGGAGTTCGCGCGGCTGGTGGCCAGCGAGCTGTCTGCCGCGGGCAGCCAGTTCGACGTCGCCGGGCATGTGTCGACGTACACCACGGCGGGGGCCCGCACCGCGCCGATCCAGCTCGGTGACACCATCTGGTGCGACTTCGGCGGCACCCTCGATGGCTACCAGGCGGACATCGCGCGCCGCGCCGTCATCGGCCTGCCCCGCGCGGAACAGCTCGCCGAGCACGAGCGCGTCTCCACGCTGTTCCGCGCCGCACTGGAGGCGATCACCCCGGGCGCGCGGGCCTCCGACGTCGCACGCGCCTGCAACGCAGCCATGCAGAAGGCCGGCCTCACCCCGATCACCGGGCGCAAGCGCATCGGCCACGGACTGGGGCTCAACGCCGGCGAGTCGCCGTCTCTCGGGCTCGAGGACGACACGCTGCTCGAGCCGGGCGTCGTCGTCTGCGTCGAGCCGCGCTACTTCCTGCCCTCTGGCGAGAAGGTGCACATCGAGGACGTCGTGGTCGTCACCGAGCAGGGCTTCGACTACATCTCGCGCGGCTGCGAGCAACTCGTCGTGATCGGCGCCTGATGCAGCAGCCGGCCTATGTCTCGCGTGCGCAATGCGAGGCGGTGCTCACCGTCGCGGACGCGCTCGAGCTCGCCGAGCGGGCACTGCGCTGGGAGGCATCCGATCTCACCTCCTACGCGCGTCCGGGGGCGATGAAGCTGCGCCCGGCCGGCACCGCGTTCCGGTTCCATTCGAAGGCCGTCGCGCTGACGGAGCTCGGGGTGGCCGGCGTGCGGGTGGTCGGCTATCGCTCGGAGCCGGACGGACGGCGGCCGCGGGCGGACGAGACCACGCGCGTCATCGTCCTGATGGACCTCGAGACCGGGTTCCCGATCGCCTTCGTCGACGAGCACTACAACTACTCCCTGCGCACGGCGGCGAGCGTGGCGGTCGGCGCCGGCCGGCTCGCCGCGGCGCCGGCGCGGATCGGCGTCGTCGGGGCGGGAGTGATCGCACACGCGGCGGTCTCGGCGCTGCTCGCCGCGCTTCCGGGGTCGTCGCTGTCGCTCACCTCGCGCACCCTGTCGAAGAGCGAGGAGCTCGCCTCCGCGGCGCGCGGACTGACCGATGCCGCCGTCGAGGTCGCCGCCGGCGTCGACGAGCTGCTCGCGAGCTGCGATGTCATCGTGACCGCGACGACCGCGACCGCGCCGCTCATCCGCGGCCCGCTCCCCGAAGGCGTGCTCGTCTGCGCACTCGGCAGCAACGAGCTCGACGCCGCCGCGTACCTCTCCGCGGATCGGCTGATCGTCGACGACTGGCAGCAGACCCGCGAATCGGGGGACATCGCCGCGTTGATCGCCGCGGGCA
This sequence comes from Gryllotalpicola sp., assembly GCA_036398375.1. Lineage (GTDB taxonomy): Bacteria > Actinomycetota > Actinomycetes > Actinomycetales > Microbacteriaceae > Gryllotalpicola. The sequence continues at coordinate 93,682 of DASWPQ010000018.1, read as the reverse complement.
ATGACATCGAGGGGCTGCTGGATGGCGAGCTCCCCGGCCTGGTCACGGGGTCGGTCCCCGGCCGGCGGTCGGCGGGGGAGCGGATCATCCTGAGAACGGAGGGCCTGGCGTCGCAGGATGTCCTGTTCGCCCATCACGCGTGGCGGCTCAGCACCGGAGGGGGCGAGTGAGCGCCGCGGGCTCCGCGAGCCCCGAGGGGGAGGACGAGGCGGTCGCGGCCCACCTGCTCGACGCGCTCGGGCTCGGGCTGCTCGGCGCCGACGGCGAGGGTGTGCTCAGAGCGCGCCGGGCCGCGCCGAGCGATGGGGCGTTCGTCATGAGCCTCGCGATCGGCGCGCTCGGGCTCGACGACTTCGATGAGGCGACGCGCGCCCATCCCGGCACCGTGCTCGTTCCGGCGCTGGTCGAGGCGACCGTCGCCTCGGCCGAGCCGGTGAGTGGTCGGGCGTTCGGCGCCGCGCTGTCGGCCGGCTATGCGCTGTTCGCCGGCTACGGACGGATGGCCGACGCGGGCACACTGCACCTGCGCGGCTTCCACCCCTCGGCGCTTCTGGGGCCGCTCAGCGCGGCCGGCGCCGTCGCGGTCCTGCACGGCGGCGATCGCGACGCGGCGACCCGCGCGGCGCGGGTCGCGGCCTCTTTCGCATCGGGCATCACCGAGTTCGACGCGAAAGAGACCATGCGGGGGGTGCAGACGGCGTGGGCCGCCAGTACGGGACTGCGCGCCGCCGCGCTGGTCGAGGCCGGCTTCGACGCATCCGCCGCCGCGATCGACGGTCGCGCGGGACTGCTGGGGCGCACCCATGGGGAGGCCGAGGGCTGGGACGCCGGCGACCCCTGGACCGAGGCTGAGGTCGTCGCCCGCGTCAGCTTCAAGCCGTACCCGCACTTCAGCGATCTGCACCCGGCCACCTCTGCGCTGATCCGTCTCCTCGCGGACGATCCGACCCTGGCGTCGAGAGTGGACGCCGTCACCGTGACGCTGCGGACCGCGAAGGCGGCCCGGCTCTCGACGGAGCATCCCCCATCGATGCCGAAGACGGCGAAGCGCTCGACGCGGTTCGTCTTCGCCAGCTGCCTCGTCCAGGCGCGCAGGACGGGTGACCCCGCGCGGCTGATCGGCGCCTTCGCCGCCGAGAGCCTCCGTGACGCCGAGGTGCTCGCACTCGCCGAGCGCGTGCACCCCCGCTCTGCGGCAGAGGCGGTCGAAGACGTGGTGGAGGTGACGACGGTCGACGGCGAGGTGCTCACCGCGGCCGCCGCCGGCTACCCGGGGGACGGACGGGACCCGGCGCTGCGCTGGGGCCTCGACGCGGTGCGCGCCCGCCTGCACGCGGCGACGGCCGAGCTGCCCCGGGCGGATGCCGCGCTCGCCGCGGAGCTGGCGGACGCCGTGGCCCGCTTGGAGGAACAGCTCGACCTGCGGCCGCTCCTGGGCCGGTTCCGCTCGCGCCTGCTCACGGGTGCGACGCACTCGGCGAAAGACTGACGAGGAAACGAGGAAAGGAGACGAGATGGATCTGGGACTGACGGACCGCGCCTACATCGTGACCGGGGGCACCAAGGGCCTGGGCTTCGCGACGGCGAAGGCGCTGGTCGACGACGGCGCGCGCGTGCTCGTCTCGTCGCGTTCGGAGGGCTCGGTCGAGAACGCGCTGGAAGCACTGGGCCCGCGCGCCGACGGCGCCGCGGCGGACCTCGCGGATCCGGCCGCGGCAGCCGAGCTGGTCGAGCGGGCGCAGGGGGCATTCGGACGCATCGACGGCGCCCTCGTCAGCGTCGGGGGGCCGAAGGGCGGCGCGTTCTCGAGCATCGCGGATGCCGATTGGCAGGCCGCCTTCGACACCGTGTTCCTCGGGACCGTGCGGCTGATCCGCACCCTCGTCCCCCGGCTCGAGGCGGGGGCGGCGATCGGGCTGGTCCTCTCGAGCTCCGTGCGCAGCCCCATCGCCGGTCTGACCCTGTCGAACGGCCTTCGGCCCGGGCTGGCGATGCTCGTCAAGCAGCTCGCCGACGAGCTCGGTCCGCGCGGCATCCGGATCGTCGGCCTCCTGCCCGGTCGCATCGCGACCGACCGCGTGCTCGACCTCGACCGGGGCGATCCCGATGCGCGTCAGCGCAGCGAAGCGGCCATCCCGCTGCGCAGGCTGGGCGACGCCGCGGAGTTCGGCCGGGTCGCCGCGTTCTTGCTGTCGCCGGCCGCGTCGTACGTCACCGGCTCGATGATCGCCGTCGACGGCGGGATGATCCGCTCGCTGTGAGCGCTCCTGCGGTCGGGTGCCCCCCGCGGCAACTCGTTCCCGTTCCGGACAGTTGCGCTCGCAGCCCCGGGTGCGAACGTCCGGAACGGGAACGAGTTGCCATGGGAGGCGGCGGCGGGAGCGAGACGCCGCGGCGCGGTGGGCGGTCGCGAGCTACGCCGTGAGGCGCTCGATCAGCTCGGCGTAGCGGGCCGCCGTCTGCGCCACGATCGCGGCGGGCAGCTCGGGCGGTGTGCCCTGCTTGTCCCAGTTGGCGGCGAGCCAGTTGCGCACGATCTGCTTGTCGAAGCTGGCCATGCGCTCCTCGGGGGTGCCGCCGGCGTTCCAGGCGGCGAGGTCCCAGTAGCGGGAGGAGTCCGAGGTCAGCACCTCGTCGGCCAGAGTGATCCGGTCGTCGGCGTCCGTGCCGAACTCGAACTTGGTGTCCGCGATGATGAGGCCCTTCGCCTCGGCCGCCGCGGCGGCCGCCGCGTAGATCTTCAGCGACAGCTCACGCAGCGCGGTCGCGGCATCCGGCCCGATCAGCTCGACCATGCGGTCGAAGGGGATGTTCTCGTCGTGCTCGCCCTGCGGCGCCTTGTAGGCGGGGGTGAAGAGCGGCTCGGGCAGGCGGTCGCCGTTGTGCAGTCCCTCCGGCAGGGGGATGCCCGTGACCGACCGGCTCTCCTGGTACTCGGCCCAGCCGCTGCCGGTGAGGTAACCACGCACGACGCATTCGATTGGGAACATCTCGAGCGGCGTGACGAGCATCGCGTGGTCCGCGACCGCGGCGGGCAGGCGCGCGGCCCCGCCGGCGACGAGGTGGTTGGGCACGTCGGCGAGCCGCGCGAACCACCAGTTCGAGAGCGTCGTGAGCAGCGCGCCCTTACCAGGGATGCCCGGCGAGAGCACATGGTCGAACGCGCTCACGCGGTCGCTCGCGACGACGAGCAGCTCCGGGGCGTCCTCCGTGGTCGTGCCCTCGGGGACGTACAGCTCCCGCACCTTCCCCGAGTACACATGCGTCCAACCGGGCAGCTCCTGAGCAGTCACGGGTCAATGCTAGTGATCGGGGCAGGACTCACCGGCCGCGGGGCGGCAGGGCGCGGACGAGGGAGAGCGCCCCGGTGAGCTCGACCGACCCCGCGCCGTACGGCACGAGAACGGTGGTGCCGCGTGTGAGCGGGATGCTGCCGCCCGCGTGGCCGAGCGCCCCGGCGCCGTCGATCACGATCAGCACGCTGAAGGACGGCTCCAGCTCGTGGGACCCGGCCACGGTGATGCGCTCCGCCGCGAAGAAGCGGTCGGCCTGCTCGGGGAAGAGGCGCGCCACACCCTGCTCCGGTGCGCTCGTCGTGCGCAGCACGGCGAGCTGCTCGGCATCCCACGCACGCCGGTCGAGGCCCGCGAAGGCGGTCTCGGGGTCGAGCCCCAGCAGCGCGGAGGCCGGGTCGAGCCCGTTGTACCCGGCGTACTCGAGGATGACCGAGAGGTCGGTCGGCTGCTGCAGCTCCACGAGCGTGAGGCCCGGCCCGATCGCGTGCGCGAGGCCTGCGGGCACCAGCAGGGTGTCCCCCGTGGAGAGCGGGATGCGGTTCATCGCCCCGAGCATGTCCGGGGCGTCCTGCCCGGAGAACCACTGCTCGACCTCCGGCTCGGACACGGCGCGCGAGAAGCCCAGGGCGGCGTAGCCCTCCTGGCCCTCCTCGACGTCGAGGACCACCCAGGCCTCGGTCTTCCCCTGCACCCGCCCCAAGCGGCTCTGCGCGAAGGCGTCGTCGGGGTGGTAGTGGACGAAGAGGCGCTCGCCCGTGTTGAGCAGCTTGGTGAGCAGCATGGTGCTCGCGCCGAGGCGCTCGAGGTGCTCGGGCCCGAGATAGCCCAGCGGATCGGCCGCGACGGCGTCGCGCAGCGTCGTTCCGCTCGGCAGCACCGTGAGGCCCACCCCGCCGCCCGAGAACACCTCGGTCGTCGACGCCACGAAGTCCTCGGGCGTGTACGGCGAGATCTGCGCGATCCCGCGGAAGCGCGCGATGCCCGCGCCGCCCCGGTACGGCCGGTCGAGCGGCTGGTTCGCGTCGAGGACGATCGGCGCGAGCGAGGTCGTGGACTCAGGCAAAGTGCACCACCGCATAGAGGTCGAGCCGGTCGATGACGACCGAGGCGGTGCCGTCGGCCACGGTGATCGGCAGCTCGCGCGGCTCCGCGCCCGGCTGGCGCAGCTCGGCGCGGCTGAAGGCGCGATCGGTGCGGATACCGATCGAGAACTGCGCGCGCGGGCGCACCCGGTCCGCCTCGTCGTCGAAGTCGTAGTTGACGACGTGCAGGGCGAGCGAGCCGTCCGCCAGGGCGTGGATGCTGGCGGCGCTGAGCTCGTCGAGATGGCCGACGACCTCCTCCGGGGTGTGCGCCGCGATCTCGGCGATGCCGGGGACCACGGTGGTGTTCGCGTGCTCGAGCACCGCAGCCGCCGCGCCCGCGGGGAGCTCGGTGCCGTAGGCGCCGTTGATCACGACGGAGCCGCCGGCCGCGAGGTAGGCGACGAGCTCGTCGTGCTGGGCGGGGCTGATGTTCCAGGCATCCGGCACGACCACCGTGGCGTAGGCGCCGAGACGCTCGGCCGTGACGTCGTTCGGGCGCAGCACCTCGTCGGGCAACACGACGACGTCGAAGACGCGGCCGTTGCGGCTGAGGTGCTCGATGACCTCCCAGTAGGACGACGGGCGCAGGTCGGGAGCCGTGACGGGCTCGAACCACCGGCCGTTGTCGGTGAACATGTCGGAGTCCATCATGGCGCGCATGGTGCTGGCCACCGAGTAGACGACCGCCGTCTTGTGCTGCGAGGCGACCGAGGTGATGTCGTCGATCGACACGAGGAACTGCCCGGTCGAGACGGCGAGCTCCTTCGGCACCCAGTAGGAGTCCTTCACCTCGGTGCCGAGCCAGGAGCCGTAGGGCAGCGACATGCTGGCGCCCATGGCGCTCGCCTCGAAGATGGTGAGGCGGAACAGGTCGTAGGCCTTGCCCTTCTGGATGCGGTGCAGCAGTTCCTCGGTGACGCCGCCGTAGGGGTTCTCCACGGCCACGAGCGGCTTGCCGTTCGCGAGGCCGAGACCGTGCCGGAAGTACCACGGCTGCTGGTACTTCGTCTCGCGCATCTCGGTGACGAGCACGTCGACGCCCGGGACCATGGCGTCGTAGAAGGGCGCGCAGTCGTAGAAGTTGCCAGCCACGCGGACGGCCTTTCCCTGCGCCGAGGCGTATTCGCGTGCGTAGTCCGCGATCTCGTGGAAGGTGTCGTTGATGCAGATCTGCAGCCAGCGGCTGTACTGCGGGTAGAGGGGGAGCGCCTGCGGGGCGATGCCGGGGCGGAAGCCCTGATCGCGCAGCCACTGCGCGTAGTCGAAGGCGGCGAGGTCGACGCCCGCGAGCTCCGCGGGGACCGCGTCGAGGCCCTGCAGATAGGCGCGGAATCCCTTGACGCAGTCCTTGCAGAAGCAGCCGCCGTAGCGCAGCGCCATGAGCGGGGTGTCGGTCTCGTCGAGCTGGATGCCTGGTGCGCCCGCGTCGATCTGGATGCGGATGATGGCCTTCAGGTACTCGCGCCAGACGGGGTTGTTGCGGTCCGCGAGGTAGACGTTCTGGTTCTTGCCCTGGACCTCGACCCAGTGCGCGTGCAGAGGCCGGCCGTCGAGATCGCGGCAGGCGACCTCCTCCCACAGGTCGGTGACCTGCTCGCCGTCGCTGTTGACGAGCCCGTCCGGGAAGTAGTGTCTGAGCGGCTTCCACGAGGCGGGGCCGGAGCCCTGCGAGAACTCGCGCAGGCCGACCGTCGTGGGGGCCGCGGTGGCGCCGCGGAGCTGGTTCTGGGCGAGCACCTCTCCGTTCGCGATCTCGGCGGGGAACTCCCACGCCTGCGCCTCGAAGACGATCGCGAAGAGGTCGATGCCCTTCTGCTTCGCGTAGGCGATGAACTCGGAGTCGTTGACGAAGCCGTGCTGGCGGAAGCGCTCGGGGATCTTCCCGAAGGCCTCGTCCTCCAGGTACGGCAGGCTGATCGAGCCGCCGCCGAGGCCGGCCCAGACGAGCATCGTCCCACCCATCCCCTCGAAGTCGTCGGCCATCGTCAGCCGTCGAGGAGGCATGCTCGGGTGGTAGTTGTACTCGTTCGGGAACCATCCGTCGAAGTAGATTCCGCGTTCCATCGCTGAGGCTCTTTCTCCCACGTCTACGTGGGCGTTCCGTTGTCTTCTGTTCCGATGTCCTGCCGGGCAGGAGGGTCGATGTGCAGCGCACGGGCGCTGCGCCTGATCACCATCTCGATCGGGCTGGTCTGGGACTGCGTCGTGCCGCTGCCGATCGCGAGCACCATGCGCGCGGCGGACTGGCCCATCTGCCAGGAGGGCTGCACGACCACCGTCACCGGCGGCTGCACGAGCTTGGCCCAGGGCACGTCGTCGAACATGACGACCGAGATGTCCCGGGGGACGATCAGCCCCTTGTCCCGCACGGCGGTGAGCGCGGCCTCGCCGAGGATGTTGTTCGCGGCGATGAGCGCCGTCGGCGGCACCGCCGCGTCGAGGAGCCGCATCGCGCTGGCGTATGCGGTGTCGCGCGTGAAGCGGGTGCGGATGACGAGGGATTCGTCCACGGCGAGCCCGCCGTCGGCGAAGGCCCGTCGGTAGCCCTCCTCGCGCAGGCGACCGGTGGTCAGGTGCAGCGGGCCGCCGAGGTAGCCGATACGCCGATGCCCGAGCGCGAGAAGGTACTCGGTGAGCTGCCGCGCGCCGCCCATGTTGTCGGCGAGGATCGAGGGGATGCCGAGGCCGGGGACCTCGCGGTCGGCGAAGAGGATGTTGATCCCGAGGTCGCGTGCGCTGCGCCAGGCGTCCAGGTTCTCGCCGGTGGGGAAGGCGATGATGCCGTCCACGCGCTGCTCGACGAGCAGGTCGATGTACTCGCGCTCCGTCTCCACATCCTCGCCGCTGGCGCAGAGGATGACGTGCCGCCCGAGCTCCTTGGCGCTGGAGAGCACACCCTGCGCGAACTCGCCGTAGAAGTTGTTGGAGATGTCGGTCACGATCAGACCGATGTTGTTGGTCGTGCGCCGCTTGAGGTCGCGGCCGAGGGCGCTCGGGCGGTAGTTCAGCTTCTTCGCGGCGGCCTCGACGCGCGTGCGCGTCTCCGGTGCGACGCTGCCGACCTTGGAGAACACACGCGACACCGTGCCGATGCCGACGCCGGCGAGCTCGGCGACATCGCGCATCGTCGCCTGGGGGACCCGTCCGCGTCCGCCGCCCTGTGGGGTTCTCTCAGCCATCTCTCTCGTCCTCTCGCTCGTGGTGTCGAACGCCCGTCCCCGTGCGAGCGCGAGCTGCGCATCGAGCACGAACGATCCGTGCATCGCTCACGATCGTCGTGATCGCCGCTTCCGGCCGAGACATGAACAACCCCGCTTCGACGGTTCTGAGAGGACCTATTGGATACGTTTCCAGTCAAGACGTTAGCCACGGCCGGATGGCGATGTCAAACGACCGAGCGGGGTTATTGCCCACAATCGTAGGGTAAAAGGGAAGCTGACCGGCGCTCGCCGGAGTACCATCTCAGCGACACAATGGAATCGATACCAAATACTTGGAACACGATTCCGAGCTCCGCAACCGCAGCGCCGCACGACTGGAGATTCACGTGAACGACCTCATCCCCGCCACGATGCGTGCGAGTATTCTCCACGCCATCGGGGACGTCCGCACCGAAGACGTCCCCGTTCCCGCCCTCGCACCCGACCAGGTGCTCGTCCGGATCGCCGCGGTCGGCGTCTGCGGCTCGGATGTCCACTACTTCCACGAAGGCCGGATCGGCGACTTCGTCGTCGACCAGCCGCTCATCCTCGGCCACGAGTCCGCGGGCACCATCGTGTCCGTCGGCTCCGAGGTGCCGGCCGACCGGATCGGACAGCGTGTCTCGATCGAGCCGCAGCGAGCCTGCCGCCGCTGCGAGCAGTGCAAACGTGGGCGCTACAACCTCTGCCCGTACATGGAGTTCTACGCCACTCCGCCGATCGACGGGGCGTTCGCCGAGTTCGCGGTCATCCAGGCGGACTACGCCTTCCCGATCCCCGCCGAGATGTCCTTCGAGGCGGCCGCGCTGTGCGAGCCGCTGTCCGTCGGGATCTGGGCCAACCAGAAGGCGGGGACCGTCCCCGGCTCGTCGGTGCTGATCGCCGGCGCCGGCCCCATCGGCATCGTCGCGGCACAGGTGGCGAAGGCGTTCGGGGCCACGCGGATCATCGTGAGCGACCCGGTCGAACTGCGCCGCGAGTCCGCGCTGCGGTTCGGCGCGACCGAGGTCATCGACCCGATCGCCGTCGACATCGCCGGGCTGGGGCTCGAGGTGGATGCCTTCATCGACGCCTCGGGCGCACAGCCCGCCATCCGGGCCGGCGTCTTCGCCGTCGCCCCGGCCGGCCGCGTCGTGCTCGTCGGCATGGGTGCTGACGACGCGCTGCTTCCCGTGTCCCGCATCCAGAACCGTGAGCTCGTCGTGACGGGCGTCTTCCGCTACGCGAACACCTGGCCGACCGCGATCGCGCTCGTGTCCGCGGGTCTCGTGGACCTCGACGCGCTCGTGACCGGTCGCTTCGGCCTGGACGACGTCGTCGCGGCGCTCGACGCCGCCCGGCAGCCGGAGACGCTCAAGGCCATCGTCATGCCGGGGGCCGCGCGGGCGTGACGTTCGGGCCCACGCCCACCCCGGAACCGCCCCCTGGGCCGTCGGTGACGGCGCCCAGGCTGGCGGGACCGTGCCGTCCAGGCATCCCGCCCGTCTAGGAAATCATCCGACTATTTCTGGAATCGATTCCATCCGGTGAGCCGGACGGAAGCCGTGAAAGTCCGGGAATGCTCGGAAAACCGGTGAGATATCTGGGCGAATGGGGACAAAGGGTTTGACTCACCACCCCAGCCTGATTACTGTTTGCTTTTGGAAACGTATCCACTCTGGCTCTGCCGCCGACACAACGAGGTGATTGATGAACGCGTCACGCGCTGTTCGAGGTCGGCGAGCCATTCCCCTCGGCGCCAGACGCCCCCGGTAGTCCGGGCCCGGCATCCGTTTCGCAATCACATCAACCGAACAGGGCAATTCCCTACCAGTAAGGAGACATCGAGATGGGAATTCGCACGCTTCTCAGCATGAAGAAGGGCGGCCGCGCGACGAAGCGCTGGGCTGCGGTGGCCACGGCGGCCGCGATCAGCGTCGCGCTCGCAGCGTGCTCCTCAGGCGGCTCCGGCGGCAGCGCCGGCGGAGCGATCGTCGCCTGGGGCACCACGGCCGACAAGCCGATCATCCAGCCCTCCATCGCGCAGTGGAACAAGGACCACCCCGACGCGAAGATCACCGACAGCTACTTCGGCACGAATGACTTCAAGTCGAAGATCAAGACCGCCGTCGGCTCGCCGCAGGCCCCGCAGCTCGTCTACAACTGGGGCGGCGGCACGCTGTCCCAGTACGTGAAGGCCGGCCTGGTCAAGGACCTCAGCTCGGATGTCACGAGCTCGGGCTTCCTCGACAACATCGTTCCGTCGATCGCCGCCATCGGGCAGGTCGACGGGAAGACCTACGCGCTGCCGATGAGCTCGACGGCTCCCGTCGTCCTCTACTACAACAAGGACGTGCTCTCGAAGGCCGGCATCTCCGAGGCCCCGGCCACGTGGGACGACCTGCTCGCCGACGTCAAGACCCTGAAGGGCAAGGGCATCAGCCCGATCTCCATCGGAGGCCAGAGCCAGTGGCCTTACCTGATGTGGCTCGAGTATCTCGTCGACCGCGTCGGCGGGCCGACGGTGTTCCAGAACATCATCGCGAACAAGCCGAACGCCTGGTCGGACCCGGCCGTGCTCGAGTCGCTCAAGATGATCCAGAGCCTCGTCAAGGCGGACGGCTTCGCCAAGGGCTTCTCGACGGTCTCGGCGGACACCAACGCCGACCTCGCGCTGATGGTCACCGGCAAGGCCGCGTTTATGCTGCAGGGCACCTGGTCGTACTCCGGCATCTCGTCCATCGACCCGAACTTCGTCAAGGACGGCAAGCTCGGCGTCGCGCCGTTCCCGGCCGTCACCGGCGGCAAGGGCGACCCGAAGGACATCGCGGGCAACCCCTCGGTGTACTGGTCGATCTCGTCCAAGGCCAGCACCGCCCAGGCCAAGACGGCGCTCGACTACATGACCAAGTACGTGTGGACCGACTCCTACGACAAGACGGTCCTCGACCAGGGCAGCATCCCGCCCACCAAGGACGCGGCCACCAAGCTCACGACCGACTTCGCCAAGAACGTCGACCAGATGATCAACCAGGCCCCGAGCTTCACCCAGTCGTGGGACCTGGCGCTGTCGCCGGCCGCCTCCACCGCGTTCTGGACGCAGCTGTCCCTGCTGTTCGGCCTCTCTGAGACCCCGCAGCAGTTCGTGGACAACATGAACAAGACGATCGGAAAGTAAGCAGGACCATGGCAAGAACACGGAGCGGTGGGGCCAGGGATGCCTCACAACCCAGCAGCTGGCTGGTGGTGCCGGCACTCGTCCTCTTCCTGGCGTTCGCGATCGTCCCCCTGGTGGTCGCGGCCGGGCTCAGCTTCACGAGCTGGGACGGTCTCACCGCTCCCGTGTTCGACGGGGTCGCCAACTGGGTCGCCCAACTCACGGACCCCGTCACGTATCACGCACTCTGGCTGACCTTCCAGGTGATCATCTTCTCCTGGATCGTGCAGACCCCGATGAGCCTCCTCGTCGGTGTGTTCATCGCCGGCAAGCAGCGCTACCGTGCGCTCCTCGCGGCGCTGTACTTCCTGCCGCTGATCCTCTCCTCTGCGGCCATCGGCATCGCCTTCAAGGCCCTGTTCGACCCGAACTTCGGCTTCTCGGCCGCCCTCGGACTGTCCTTCCTCAAGCAGGACTGGCTCGGCAACCCGCACCTCGTGCTGTACGTCGTGATCTTCATCATCGCGTGGCAGTTCATCCCCTTCCACTCCCTGCTGTACCAAGCGGGTGTGCGGCAGATCCCGACCTCGATGTACGAGGCCGCCGAGATCGACGGCGCCGGGCGGATGCGCCAGTTCTTCAGCATCACGCTCCCGCAGCTGCGCAACACGATCGTGACCTCGTCGACGCTCATGATCATCGGCTCGCTGACCTACTTCGACATCGTCTATGTGCTGACGCAGGGCGGCCCGGGCTACTCGACCTGGCTGCTGCCGATCGACATGTATCAGACGGGCTTCTCGGCCAGCGACCTCGGCGGTGCGAGCGTGCTCGCCGTCCTGCTCGTGATCATCGGGCTCATTATCGCCCAGCTGCTGACGAGACTCACCGGATTCAACCGCATGAGCAGTGAGGCGGAGGGCGCCTGATGACCACTCTTGAGCAGACGAGGGGCGCCGTGCGCGTGCGCCGCACCACCCGCCAGCGGAGGAACTGGATCGGCGGCATCCTGGGCTGGGCCTGGCTGGCCGTCATCCTCATCCCGATCTACTACATCGTCATCACGAGCATCAGCAAGCAGGGCGACTACTACACGCGGAACCCGCTCATGCCGCCGACCAAGCCGACGCTCGGAAGCTATGCGATGGTCCTGGAGACCGGCTTCGCGCGCTACTTCCTCAACAGCGCCATCGTGACGCTCGGCACGGTCGTGGTCACGACGCTGGTCTGCCTGCTGGCGGCCTATGCGATCGTCCGCTCCGGGCACTGGGTCGTCCGGGCGAGCTACTCGCTGTTCCTGCTCGGGCTCGCGATCCCGCTGCAGGCGACGGTCATCCCGCTGTTCTTCATGCTGGGACGTGTCGGCCTCTACGACACCCTGCTCGGCGTCATCCTGCCGTCGATCGCCTTCGCCATCCCGATCACGATCCTGATCCTGGTCAACTTCATGCGCGACGTGCCGGCTGAGCTGTTCGAGTCGATGCGTGTGGACGGTGCGGGCCAGGGCCGCATCCTGTGGAACCTGGTCCTGCCGCTCACCCGGCCGGCGATCGCGACCGTCGCGATCTACGACGCGCTCAACGTGTGGAACGGATTCCTGCTGCCCCTGGTCCTGACCCAGAGCGACAGCAACCGCGTGCTGCCGCTCGCGCTGTGGAACTTCCAGGGCCAGTTCAGCATCAACGTGCCGGCCACGCTCGCCGCGGTCGTGCTGTCGGCGATCCCGATCCTGGTGCTGTACCTGCTCGCGCGCCGTCAGCTCGTCGCCGGGCTCACGGCCGGCGCGAGCAAGTAGTCCCCCGCAGCCCCGCTCCGGCAGATCCGGATGCCTCGGCGCCGTGTCCTTCGCGGGACGCGGCGCCGAGGCATCCCGCTGCGCTGCCGAGTGGTGCCCGCGCGCCCTTTGTCTCTAATGTCGAGAGAGACAACAAAGGGGTTCTCGTGGCAGCGGATGACGTCAACTGGTCGGCCAACTACGCGTATCGTGCGCGCGGCATCCGGCGACCGCGCTCGGTCGCCGAGGTGCGCGAGCTGGTCGCGGGGGCGACGGATGCCTCGCCGGTGCGCGCCCTCGGGACCCGGCACACCTTCAACGGCATCGCCGATCCCGGCGCTACCGGCACCCTGATCAACCTCGGCGAGCTGCCCGCCGCCGTGTCGATCGACGACGAGCACCGCATCGCGACCGTGTCGGCGGGCCTGCGCTACGGCGATGTCGCGCAGGCCCTCGAGGCGCAGGGCTGGGCCCTGCACAACCTCGCCTCGCTGCCGCACATCTCGGTCGCGGGCGCCGTCGCGACGGCGACCCACGGCTCGGGCATCGGCAACCGCAGCCTCGCGGCGGGCGTCGCGGCCGTGACCTTCGTCGACGGCACGGGGCGGCTGGTGACGCTGCGACGCGACGACGCCGGCTTCGACGGGGCCGTGGTGTCGTTCGGCTCGCTCGGCATCGTCACCGAGCTGGAGCTCGACATCGTACCGAGCTACCGGATCGCGCAGACGGTCTACCTCGGTGTGCCGTACGAGCGGGCGGCGGAGGCGCTCGGCCTGGCCTACAGCGTGAGCGTCTTCACGAACTGGGCGCCCGACGCGATCAACCAGCTCTGGGTGAAGGCCCGCGTCGAGGAGCCCGTGGCCGAGGCATCCGTTCGCGCGCTCGGGGCGACGCCCGCGCTGCACAGGATGCATCCGATCCCGGCGGTGGACGCCGAGGCCACCACCGCCCAGTTCGGCGAGCCGGGCCCCTGGCACGAGCGACTGCCGCACTTCCGGCTCGACTTCCGGCCGAGTGCGGGGGAGGAGATCCAGTCCGAGTTCCTCGTGCCGCTCCGGCGTGCCGAGGAGGCCATCGCCGCGGTGCGCGGCGCCGCGGAGCGGTTCGCGCCGGTCCTGCTCTCCGGTGAGCTGCGCACGGTCGCGCCGGACGGGCTCTGGCTCAGCATGACCTACTCGGACGGTGACGACGAGTGGGCGGACGGCGCCCTCGCCCTCCACTTCACCTGGGTGCGCGAGCAGACCGCAGCCGAGGCGGCCACCGCCGTTCTCGAACGCGCACTCGCACCGATCGGCGCGCGGCCGCACTGGGGCAAGGTCTTCAGCGATCCGGGTCGTGTGCCGGGCCTCTACCCGCGCTTCGACGACTTCCGCGCCCTGGTGGCGGAGTACGACCCCCGCGGCGTCTTCCGCAACGACGTCACCCGCAGCTTCGGCCTCTAGCCCCCGCCGTCCTGTCCAGCCCGGCCCTCCGGTCCGTGCGTGCCGCGCTACTCTCGCGGACGCGCGCGCCACTCGTGGCGGCGGCGCGTGTCCGGGAGAGTAGCGCAACCGCGCGGCGAAGCGGCGGCGAGTGTGCGGCGAGGCGAAGCCGGCCGCGGCGTTACGACGCGACGCGGGCGGCGATGTCCGTGCGGTGCTGCGCGCCCTCGAGGCGGATCTTCCCGACGGCCTCGTAGGCGCGGGCGCGCGCCTCGGCGAGGTCCGAGCCGAGGGCGACGACGGAGAGCACGCGACCGCCGGTGGCGACGAGACCCTCCGCGGTCCAGGAGCCCTCGTCCCCGGCATCCGTCAGCGCCGCGATCTCGGTCGCCGCGTGCAGCACCCGCACCTCGGGGACGGCCTCGGCCGCCTCGATGCCCGTGATGGGCCGCCCGATGATGGGCTTCTCGGGGTAGCCCTCGCTCGCGATGACGACGGTCACGGCGACGTCGAGCGCGAACTCCGGGCGTGGCAGGTCGCCGAGGGCGCCCGTCGCGGCGGCGTACATGAGGCGCGACAGGGGAGTGACGAGCCGGGCGAGCACGACCTGGGTCTCCGGGTCGCCGAAGCGGGCGTTGAACTCGATGACCTTCACGCCGTCCGGCGTGATGACCAGGCCGCAGTAGAGCAGGCCGATGAAGGGCGTCTGCTCCTGCTCCAGCTGCCGCACGGTGGGCAGCGCGACCGTGGAGATCACCTCGTCGACGAAGGTCTCGGCCAGCCACGGCAGCGGCGAGTAGGCGCCCATGCCGCCCGTGTTCGGCCCGAGATCGCCGTCGCGCAGCCGCTTGAAGTCCTGCGCCGGGCTGAGCGGCAGCACGCTGTGACCGTCGCTGAGCAGGAAGAGGGAGACCTCGGGGCCGTCCAGGAACTCCTCGACGAGCACGGGCCCGTGCTCGAGCCAGAAGGTCGCGTGCGCGACGGCGGCCGCGCGGTCGGGCGTCACGATGACGCCCTTGCCCGCGGCGAGCCCGTCGGCCTTGACGACGTAGGGCGCGCCGAAGTCGTCGATCGCCGCCTCGACCTCGGCGAGCGTCGCGGCGCGGACGGCGCCGCCGGTCGGCACACCGGCCTCGTCCATGATCCGCTTCGCGAAGGTCTTCGAGCCTTCGAGCTGCGCGGCCGCCTTCCCCGGGCCGAACACGGCGATGCCGCGCTCGCGCAGCGGGTCGGCGACACCGGCGATGAGCGGAGCCTCTGGGCCGATGACGACGAGCTCCACGCCGTGGTCGATCGCATAGTCGGAGACGGCGACCGGGTCGAGCGGGTCGAGCTCCACGGTGCGCACCTCACGGGCGATGCCGGCGTTGCCGGGGGCGGCGACGATGTCGTGACGCTCCTCCTCCGACAGCAGGCTGGCGATGATCGCGTGCTCGCGCGCGCCGGAACCGAGGACCAGGATTCTCACCCGGGAATCCTATCGGCGTGCTGGTGGGAGACTTTCTTCCATGGCCAGGCGGGGGATCGATGACGCGCGCGGCTTCGCGGCGGTGCGCGCGGTGCTCGACGAGGCGGATGCCTCGCGCGAGGAGCTCGCGACGGCGGTGCGCTACCTCCTGCAGCTGCTCGCCGAGAAGGCGCCCGGGCACACCGTCGAGGTGCGCGTGCCCCCGTTCGGCGCCGTGCAGGCCGTGGAGGGCCCGCGCCACACCCGCGGCACTCCGCCGAACGTGATCGAGACGGATGCCGCGACCTGGGTTGCCCTCGCCACGGGCCGGATGCCCTGGTCGGATGCCGTGGACGCCGCGCGCATCTCGGCTTCGGGCACGCGGGCGACGCTCGAGGGCCTCGTCCCCGTGCTGCCGCTCAGCTTCGGCTTGGGAGAATGAGACCCATGACCGACGCGCACTCCGACGAGCCTGCCGAGACCGCTGCGCCCGCCGAGCCTCCGGTGCCCCCGGTGCAGGAGACGGCGGAGCAGACCCTCGTCGAGGTGCGGCGCACCCCGAAGTATTGGAACTTCATGCTGCTCGGTGCGGTGGTCTGCGCGCTCGCGATCACGATCGTCACCTTCGCGCTGCCCTACGACCCCGAGACCGCCGGCTACGACCGGAGCACGGTGTACGGCTTCGCGCTGCTGGTCTCCGTCGCCGTTGGGGTCGGGCTCGGGGCGGTCGTGGCGCTCGTCGCCGAGCGGGTCTCGCGGCGCAGCATCCGTCTGGTCGAGGCCGCGCAGATCACCGGCAGGCTCACGGACGACGACTCCGCGCGGTAGGCGGCCCATCGCCCGCTCCGCGCGGCGCTCATGCGCTCCGTTTTGGGGGATCGCTGCACGCCGCGACCGGGGGAAGGGATTCCGCGGACACACGGGTAGGGGCGCCGTGCCGCGCCGTCCCTCGCGCGAAATCCCTTCTGCGCGGAACCACGTGCGGCGGCTCAGCGCTTCAGCACCAGGCGCTCAGCTCAGCTGCGTCGCCTCGACCCAGGCGAGGTACTCGCTCGTGACGGTGCCGGTCACGTACTCACCCGTGAAGCAGCTCATCTCGAGGTCGGTGACCGCGCTCTGGCCTTCGAGGATCGCGGACTTCATGTCCTCGACCTCCTGGTAGATGAGGTTGTCGGCGCCGAGCAGCTCCGCGATCTCGGGGATCGAGCGCCCGGCCGCCACCAGCTCCTTCCGCGACGGCATGTTGATGCCGTAGACGTGCGGGTAGCGCACGGGCGGGGCCGCCGAGGCGAAGGTGACCTTGTTGGCCCCGGCGTGACGGGCCATGTCGACGATCTCCTTCGAGGTCGTGCCGCGCACGATCGAGTCGTCGATGATGAGCACGTTCTTGCCGCGGAACTCCGTCGACATCGCGTTGAGCTTCTGTCGCACCGAGCGCTTGCGCTGTGCCTGCCCGGGCATGATGAAGGTGCGGCCGACGTAGCGGTTCTTGTAGAAGCCCTCGCGGTATTCGATGCCGAGCTTCTGGGCGACGTTCATGGCGGCCGGGCGCGAGGAGTCGGGGATCGGCATCACGACGTCGATGTCGCCGGCCGACATCTGCGCGGCGATCGTGTCGGCCAGGCGATTGCCGAGTCGCAGCCGCGCCTCGTAGACCGAGATGCCGTTCATGATCGAGTCGGGGCGGGCCAGGTAGACGTACTCGAAGGAGCACGGCACGAGCCGCGTCTCGCGCGCGCACTGCTGGGAGTACAGCTCGCCGTCGAGCGTCACGTAGATCGCCTCGCCCGGCTCGACATCGCGCACGATCTCGTACTCGCCGGCCTCCAGCACGAGCGACTCGCTCGTGACGATCCATTCGTCGCGGCCGTTGCCGACGGCGGTGCGGCGGCCCAGGATGAGCGGACGGATGCCCCACGGGTCGCGGAACGCGAGCAGGCCCTGCCCCGCGATCATGGCGATCGTCGCATAGGAGCCCTCCACCCGCTCGTGCACCTGCGCGACGGCGGCGAAGACCTGGTCTGGGGTGAGGTCGCGGCCGGTGATCTGGCCCTCAAGCTCGGTGGCCAGCACGTTCACGAGCATCTCGGTGTCGCTCGAGGAATTCATGTGACGGCGGTCGATGCGGAAGAGGTCCTCCGACAGCTCGCGGGTGTTCGTGAGGTTCCCGTTGTGCACGAGGATGATGCCGTAGGGGGCGTTGACGTAGAAGGGCTGCGACTCCTGCTCGTTCGCGGCGTCGCCCTTCGTGGTGTAGCGCACGTGCCCGAGGCCCATGTTGCCCAGCAGCGAGCGCATGTCGCGGGTGCGGAACGCCTCGCGCACCTGCCCCTTCGCCTTGTGCATGTGGAAGCTGCTGCCCTCGGCGGTGGCGATGCCGGTGGAGTCCTGCCCCCGGTGCTGAAGCAGCAGCAGGCTGTCATAGACCTGCTGATTGACCGGTTCGGATGAGACGATTCCGACGATTCCGCACATGGGTTGAAGCGGTCTCCAGGTGTCGAGGGGCGTGCCCAGGGAAGAACGAGCGCTTTCAGTTTCCCATACGGTGCACACCGCAAGCTGGGCGGCCAACTAGCGTGGAGAGCGATGGCCCCGGCACCCGCTCACGCGTCGCCCCCCGGCGCCCGCCCGCCCGCGCTCACCCGCGCGCTCACGATCGTCATGGCGATCACGTGCGGGCTCCTCGTGGCGAACCTGTACTACGCGCAGGCGGCGATCGAGCCGATCAGCGCCGAGCTGAAGCTCGGTCGCGGCGCGGAGGGGCTCGTCGTCACGCTGATCCAGTTCGGCTATGCGGCCGGCCTGCTGCTCATCGCGACGCTCGCCGACCTCGTCGAGAACCGGCGCGCGATCCTGTTGACGGTCGCGATCACGATCGTCGGCCTCGTCGTCGTCGCGCTCGCGCAGAACGCGCCCATGTTCCTCATCGCGAGCTTCATCGTCGGCGTCAGCTCGGTGGGGGCGCAGATCGTGATGCCGCTCGCGACGCACCTCGCGCCCGCGAACGAGCGGGGCCGGGTCATCGGCGACCTGATGGGCGGACTGCTCGCCGGCATCATGCTCTCGCGGCCCTACGCGAGCTTCGTCGCCGGCTGGCTCGGCTGGCGGTGGATCTTCGGCATCGCCGCCGTTCTCATCGCGGTGCTGCTGGTCGTGCTGTGGTTCCGGCTGCCGGCGCGCAAGCCGGATGCCGGCATCGGCTACGGCGAGCTGCTGGGGTCGACCTTCGGCTATCTCGCGCGTTCGCGTGTGCTGCAGCGCCGGGCGATCTACCACGCCTTCGCCTTCGGGGCGTTCAACTTCTTCTGGACCTGCGCGCCCCTGATGCTGCACCACAGCTTCGGCTTCGGGCAGTTCGGCATCGCGCTGTTCGCGCTCGCCGGTGCGGGCGGCGCGTTCGCGGCTCCGTTCGCGGGCCGGCTCGCCGACCGCGGCTGGGCGAATCGCACGACCGGCGTCGTGTTCGTGCTCATGGCCGTGATGTTCCTGATCACGGACGGGGCGGTGGCCGGGCGGATGCTGGTGCCCCTGGTCATCGCGGCCATCCTGATCGATGCCGCGACGCAGGGCAACCAGGTCTCCGGCCAGCGGATCATCTACGGCATCGCCCCGGACGCCCGCGGCCGCATCAACAGCGCCTACCTCTTCGTGAACTTCCTCGGCGGGGCGATCGGGTCGCTGCTCGCGCCGATCTTCTACGCGATCGGGGGCTGGAGCCTCGTTGCGCTCATCGGCGCGGGCATCGCGGTGTTCGTGCTGCTCCTCTTCCTCACCGAGCGCTTCGATCGGGCGTACCGCTCGGAGCTGGCCGCCCAGGAGTGAGCGGGCGGGGACTGCGGGGCCGTGCGGCTGCGGCGGCGCGGCGAACGGAGGCAAATAGACTGAGGTGGTGACGAACGACGCCAACAGCACCTACCGCGAGGCGGGGGTCGACACCGCCGCGGGCGACCTCGCCGTCGAGCTGATGAAGTCGGCGGTCGGCGCGACACACGGGCCGGAGGTGCTCGGCGGCGTCGGCGGCTTCGCCGGGCTGTTCGACGTGTCATCCCTCACCTCCTACCGGCACCCGCTGCTCGCGACCTCGACCGACGGCGTCGGCACCAAGGTCGCGATCGCGCAGGCGCTCGACGCGCACAGCACCATCGGGCAGGACCTCGTCGGCATGGTCGTCGACGACATCGTCGTGGTCGGCGCGAAACCGCTGTTCATGACCGACTACATCGCCTGCGGCAAGGTGGTGCCGACGCGCATCGCCGACATCGTCGCCGGTATCGCCCGGGCCTGCGCCGAGACGGGCACGGCGCTCGTCGGTGGCGAGACCGCCGAGCACCCCGGCCTGCTGGGCCCGGACGACTACGACGTCGCGGGGGCCGCGGTGGGCGCCGTCGAGGCCGACGCGGTGCTCGGCGCCGAACGGGTGCGGCACGGCGACATCGTGCTCGCGCTCGGGTCGAGTGGCCTGCACTCGAACGGCTACTCGCTCGTGCGGCACATCCTGAGCACGGCCGACATCGCCTATACGGATGCCTCAGCCGAGCTGGGCACGAGCTGGGGCGAGGCGCTGCTCACGCCGACTCGGCTCTACACCTCGCCGCTGCTGCGGGTGCTCGCGGAGCCACGGCTCGGCGCGTCCGTCCACGCCCTCTCGCACGTGACGGGCGGTGGCATCGCGGCGAACCTCGCCCGGGTGCTGCCGCGCGGCTCCTGGGTCGAGCTCGATCGCTCCGCCTGGTCGCCGAGCCCCGTGTTCCGCGCCCTGTCCGAGGTCGCGGGCACCTCGCTCGAGTCGGCCGAGGGAACCTGGAACCTCGGCATCGGCTTCTTCGCCGTCGTCGCTCCGGAGGCCGCGGCCGGTGTCATCGGCGCGCTGGCGGCCGACGGCATCCCCGCCTGGGTCGCCGGCGAGGTGTCGACGGAGCCCCGC
Source organism: Gryllotalpicola sp. (assembly GCA_036398375.1). Classification (GTDB taxonomy): domain Bacteria; phylum Actinomycetota; class Actinomycetes; order Actinomycetales; family Microbacteriaceae; genus Gryllotalpicola. The sequence continues at coordinate 73,399 of DASWPQ010000018.1, read as the reverse complement.
GCGCTGGCAGGCTTCGAGCAGGGTGCCAAGGGCGTCGACGGCGGCGCCGTGCGCCTCGTCGGCGGCTACCCGGCGTAGGGAAGCGGCCGGCGCGCTCGGTTGCGAGGCTCCTGCGCGGCGGTGGCCGTGCAAAACTCCGGAGAAATGTGCGCGCAGGCGTCCTGCCGGCCCGGAACGCCGCGGGATGAGGCTGCGCCGGAGCAAGAATCTCCGGAGTTATGAACAGCGGGGAACGGAAGGGAGCGCGCATGCCGGACTTCGAGGAGCTCATCGCCGAGGGCGAGGCCGAACCCACCGAGGGCTGGGACTTCTCCTGGTTCGACGGGCGCGCGACCGAGGAGCGCACGCCGTGGGGCTACGTGCGCCTCGCGGCCGGTGCGCTCGGCGGGGCGCGGGCGTCGCTCGACGTCCAGACCGGCGGGGCGGAGGTCTACGCCGAGGCGCTGGGCAGTGCGGCATCCGTGCCCGCCCGCGTGGCCGCGACCGAGGAGTGGCCGCCCAACCTCGTGCTCGCCCGCGCGCGGCTCGCGCCCTTCGGCGGGGAGGTGGCGCAGGTGCTCGCGACCGAGCCGTTTCCCCACCCCGACCGCACCTTCGACGTCGTGCTCGCCCGGCACCCCTACAGCGTGCCGTGGGAGGAGATCGCCCGCGTGCTCGCGTCCGGGGGGACCTTCCTCGGGCAGCTGATCGGCTGGGGCACGAATCGGCGGCTGTACGAGTTCTTCCTCGGCCCGCAGGGCGACGCGCACGAGGACCACGGGCACGAGGCGGTCCTCCGCATGCGGCTCGCGGCCGTCGGGCTCGAGGCTGTGCGCCTCGAGGAGGCGGTGACGAAGGTCGAGTTCTTCGACGTCGGGGCGGTCGTCTACTTCCTGCGCAAGGTGCTGTGGACGGTGCCGGGGTTCACCGTGACCGCCTACCGCGACGAGCTGCGGCGGATGCATGCGCTGATCACAGCCAACGGCTCCTTCGTGTCCTACAGCCGCCGCTTCCTGGTCGAGGCCCGGAAGAGCTGAGCCGAGGGCCTTGCCGGCGCGGTGGTGTGGGCTGGCGCGGGACCATCCTCGGCATCGCTGTCTACGCCTATGAGACGGTGGACGTGACAGATGTCACGGAAGACCCCTGACCGGCGGAATGGGTTGCGGCGAAGCGGCATTGCCACTCTGGAAGGCATGAACGAACCGGTCATCGGGCTGAGCGCCCTGCGCAAGAGCTTCGGCCGCATCACTGCCGTCGACGGTGTCGAGTTGAGCATCCACCGCGGTGAGGTGGTCGCGCTGCTCGGTCCCAACGGCGCCGGCAAGTCGACGACCATCGATCTGACTCTCGGCCTGTCGACGCCGAGCGGCGGAACCGCCCGGCTCTTCGGCAGCGCCCCGCGTGACGCCATCGTCGCTGGCCGGGTCGGCGCGATGTTGCAGGGTGGTGCCCTGCTGCCGACGACCACGGTACGAGAGTCCGTCGCCCTGATCGCGGCGGTGCATCGGCATCCGCTCCCGGTCGACGAGGCCCTCGCCCGTGCCCGCTGCACCGAGATCGCCGACCAGCGGGTCGCGAAGCTGTCCGGCGGGCAGACGCAGCGCGCCCGCTTCGCCGTCGCGATCGTCTCGAACCCCGAGCTGCTGCTGCTCGATGAGCCGACCGCTGCGATGGACGTCGAGGCGCGTCGCACCTTCTGGGAGTCCATGCGTGACTTCACCGACGAGGGGCGCACCGTCGTCTTCGCGACGCACTACCTGGACGAGGCGGACGCCTACGCTGACCGCATCGTTATGCTGCGGGCCGGGCGGGTCGTCGCGGACGGCACGCCGACCGAGGTGAAGGCGATCGTGTCGGGGCGTCGCATCCGCGCGGTGCTACCGGGGCTGACGGATGCCGGGCTCGCCGGCATCCGCGCCCTGCCCGGCGTCACGAGCGCCGAGGCTCGTGGCGAGCACCTCGAGATCGAGGCGGCCCACTCCGATGGGGCGCTGCGCGCCCTGCTCGCGCGCTTCCCGGAGCTGCACGACATCGAGGTCACGGCGCGGAGCATGGACGATGCGTTCCTCGCGCTCACAGAAGGTGGCGCCGACGGTACCGTCGCGAACGAGGAGGCGGCCCGATGAGCATCCGGTATCTGTGGCTCGAGAGCACTCGCCAGCTGCGCAATGTGCGCTCGCTGATCTTCAGCTTCGCCGTTCCGGTCTTTATGCTGCTCATCTTCGGGAATGCCTATGGGGCGAGCGTGGATCCGAGCACGCACCTGTCCTGGTACGTGGTCACCACGGTGCAGATGGGCGGCTACGGTGGCATGATGGCCGCGCTCGGCCAGGCCTTTGTGATCGTCACGGAGCGTTCGATCGGCTGGAACCGTCAGCTGCGTATCACGCCGCTGACGGGCATGGGCTACATGCTGTCGAAGGTCGTGACCGCGCTCGTCGCGGGACTCGCGAGCATCGTGCTGATCTTCGTGATCTCGGCCGTCGTGTTCCACCCGGCCGAGAGCCTCGGCGGATGGGTCATGGCCGGGCTCGGCCTATGGGCCGGCATCGTGCCGTTCGCGCTCATCGCGATCGCCATCGGTCAGTTCGCGAAGCCGCAGTTCGCGCAGCCGCTGTTCATGACCGTCTTCTTCGGCATGGCGATCCTCGGCGGGCTGTGGATCCCTCTGCAGATCATGCCGGGCTGGGTGTCGGATGTCGCGAAGATCGTGCCCTCGTACTGGCTCAACCGTCTCGGCGACATCGGTGCGCATCTGAGCGGCGATGCGGGCCAGCCGCTGATGGTGCTGGCCATCTGGGCTATCGTTCTGGCCGTGTTCATCTCCTGGAGGTACCGGCGTGACGCAGCTCGCGCGTGAGCTGAAGGGCCGGCTTGTCTCGAAGGCCGCCCGGGGCTGGTACCCGGGGGCCTTCTTCGGCGCGGTCTACCTCGTGATCTCGCTCTGGTTCGTCTGGAGCTCAGACGGGTCTCTGCCGTTCCGGATCACCGCGACCGTGCTGCTGCTCCTGATCGGGGCCGTCTTCGTGATGCTCCCGCCGCTCGTCTGGGGTCGCGGACGAGTGGCGTGCTACCTCGCTCTGCTCGGTCTCGCTCTGCTGGTCTGCCTGCTCTTCCCGTTCGTCGGTGTGTACGCCGTATGGCTGTTCATCTACATCTCCTGCGCGTCCGCGGCGATCTTCGGGCGCGGTGTTGACGTGCTGATCTGGATCACTGCGACCGCCCTCGCGCAGTTGGTGATCGTCGTCGCCGTGGACCAGCTGGCGCAGCAGTGGTATGCCGTGCTGCTCGATGCCTCCATCGCCACGATGATGCTCGGGATCACGCAGCTCGCCCGCACCAACCGGCGGCTGAAGGATGCCCAGAGCGAGATCGCCCGGCTCGCGGTCGTCGAGGAGCGCGCTCGCTTTTCGCGCGACATGCACGATGTTCTGGGCCATTCGCTCACGGTCGTCACCGTCAAGTCGGAGCTCGCGGTCCGACTCGTGGACCGCGACCCCGAACGCGCCAAGGCCGAGATCGCCGACATCGAACGGCTCAGCCGCGCTGCGCTGACCGATCTGCGGGCATCCGTCGCGGGCTATCGGGAGATGAGTCTGGACACCGAGCTGGCGGCGGCGCGGGCGGCGCTCGCGGCTGCCGAGGTGCGAGCCGCCGTGCCCGTCTCCGGTGAATGCGTCGACCCCGCGCTACGGGAGCTGTTCGCTTGGGTGGTGCGCGAGGCGGTCACGAATGTGTTGCGGCATGCGCGGGCGGAGAGCTGCGAGATCGTCCTCGCCGCAAGTTCGATGCGTGTGGTCGATGATGGTGTCGGCATGCTCGTGCCGGTGCTGACCGGGGCCGAGGGGGCGACGGATGCCGCTCGCGGCATATCCTCGGCGCGGGGCACCGGCCTCGCCGGCCTCGCCGAGCGCATCACGGCCGCCGGGGCGCTGCTCGCGGTCGAGCCGGGGCGCGAGCGGGGAACAGTGGTGACCGTCTCGCTGACGCCTGGCAGAGAGGCATCCCGTGGCTGACCCGATCCGGCTGCTGCTCGCCGACGACCAGGCGCTCGTGCGCGGTGCGCTCGCCGCGCTGCTGGAGCTCGAGGCGGACCTCGAGGTCGTCGCCCAGGTCGGCCGCGGCGACGAGGTGGCCGCGGCGGCGCGTTCCGCGGGCGCACAGGTGGCACTGCTCGACGTCGAGATGCCCGGCCTCGACGGGATTGCGGCCGCCGGGATGCTGCGCGCCGAGTTTCCGAGCTGCCGCTCACTCATCGTCACGACCTTCGGCCGACCGGGGTATCTGCGCCGAGCCATGGAAGCGGGCGCCTCGGGCTTCGTCGTGAAGGACACTCCGGCCGAACGGCTCGCGGATGCCGTGCGTCGCGTGGCCGCGGGCCTGCGCGTCGTCGACCCGGCGCTCGCCGCGGAGTCCCTCGCCTCCGGCTCCTCCCCGCTCACGCCGCGCGAGACCGAGGTGCTCCGTGTCGCCGCTCGCGGCGGTGCGGTCAACGAGATCGCACGCGAACTGCATCTCTCCGCGGGCACGGTGCGCAACCACCTCTCGGCGGCGATCGGCAAGACCGGTGCGCGCAATCGCGCGGATGCCGCGGCGACGGCGGCCGCGCAGGGCTGGCTGCTGTAAGGACGCCCGCCCGGCTCCGGACATGAAATGCCCCGCTCCTGGACCAGGAGCGGGGCATTCGCACGTGCTACGAAGCGCGAGGCTCAGGCGCCTTTCGGCTGCTGCGCCTCGTACTCGTCTTCGTCCTCATCCGCGGACTCATCCTCTTCCTCGGGTTCGTAGTCCGCCCAGGCGGCGTACTGCTCATCCTCAGTGCTATGACCACTACTGAGTTCACGCTCAAGCGCCGCATAGTTCACGTCCGGGCTGTAGGACTTCAGCTCGCGGGCGATCTTGGTGTGCTTTGCTTTCTGACGGCCGCGCCCCATGCGAGACCCCCTTACGACGACGGGGCCGGGTTCGGTGTCGTCACCCGGCGCTCAAACAGATAAGAAATCTAGCGAGTAGTTTAGCATGAGGCGCCCCGCCCGCCTTTGAACCGAAGTCCTCCCGAGACGTTCTGGATGCAACGTGCCACTCTTGCCGCCCCACACTCAAGTGGTGGTCATCGGGGCGGGCCAGGCCGGGCTGTCGGTGGCGTATTTCCTCGGGCGTTTTCAACTCGAACCGGGGGTCGATTTCGTCGTCGCCGACCGCGGGCCGACCACGGGCGGTGCCTGGCAGCACCGCTGGAATGCGCTCACCCTCGGCAGTGCGCATCGGGTCGCCGATCTGCCCGGCATGGAGCTCATGGGCCTGTCGTTCGCGACCGCCGATCACCACCGGCCGGCCAAGGACGTGGTCGAGGACTACTACCGCGCGTATGAGGAGCACTTCGGGCTGCGTGTGTTCCGCCCCGTCGAGGTGATGAGCGTCTTCAACCGCGGCGCGGACCTCGTCGTCAACGCCCGCGTGCCCGACGAGCACGACCCCGACTACCGCGAGGAGATCGTGACGCGGCTCGTCGTCAACGCGAGCGGCACCTGGCGCGCCCCGTTCGTGCCGTACGTGCCCGGCATCCGGTCGTTCGAAGGGGTGCAGCTCCACACCAACGGGTACCGCTCGGCCGAGGAGTTCCGCGGCAAGTCGGTCATCGTGGTCGGCGGCGGCACGAGCGCGATCGGATTCCTGCTCGAGCTCGAGCACGTCGCGGCTCGGCTCAGCTGGGCGACGCGTCGCCCCGTCGAGTTCAACGACGACGAGAAGCTCACGATGGAGGGCGGCGTTCGCGCCGTCGCCGAGCAGGACGCGGCGGCGCGCGGCGGCCGGCCGCTGCCCAGCATCGTGCACGGCACGGGTGTCGCGAAGACCCGGCGCATCGCCGCCGGCATCGAGCGCGGGCTTCTCGTTCCCCGCCCGATGTTCACCCGCGTCGAGCCCGACGGGGTCCGCTGGCCGGACGGCTCCTTCACCCAGGCGGACGCGATCATCTGGGCGACCGGATTCCGCCCCGAGCTGCGCCACCTCGCGCCGTTGCACCTGCACAACATCGGGGGCGGCGTGACCGTCGAGAACGGCGCCGTGCAGTCCGATCCCCGTATATTCCTCGCCGGGTATGGACCTCAGGCCTCGACGATCGGCGCGAACCGCGCGGGTCGTGCGGTGGCCCGCCAGGTGGTCGCCGCGCTGGGCTGACGCGGCGTCGCCCCGCCCGTCAGCCCAGCACGGTCGCGACGACGAACGCCGCGGCCGCGGACCACGCCTGGGGGCGGCACGCCGCCGGGTACGCCGCCGGCGCCGCGACGGCGCTGTGTGCATCGCCCGAGTGCAGCTCGGGCATCCGGTAGTCGAAGTGCTCAGCGGCCGTCACGAGCCCCGCGGCGAGGCGGGTGGCCTCGGCGGCGAACCCCTCCTGCGCGAGGCCCCGCACGGCCACCGCCGTGTCATGCGCCCACACCGCGCCGCCGTGGTAGGCCAGGGGCCAGTAGCCGGCGGTATCCGTCGCCAGCGTCCGCAGCCCGAAGCCGGAGTCCAGCTCGGGGGAGACGAGGCGCGCGGCGATGAGCGCGCCCTCCTCGGGCGAGAGGATGCCTGTGCCGAGCAGGTGCCCCATGTTGCTCGCGACGGCGTCCACCCGGCGGCCCTGCGCGTCGAGCGCGATGGCGGGATAGGCGCCGGCCTCGTCCGGGATCCAGAAGCGCTCGCGGAACCGTGTCGCGAGCGCGCTCGCCCACTCCCGCAGCCGGCCGGGGGCCGCGGCATCCGTCTCGCCCGTTTCGTCTGCGAGACCTTCCAGCAGCTCCGCTCCCGCGAGCGCCGCCTCGTAGGCGTAGCCCTGCACCTCGCTCAGCGCGATGGGCGATTCGGCGAGCGTGCCGTCCCGCCACTGGATCGAGTCGCCCGAGTCCTTCCAGCCCTGGTTGGCGAGCCCGTGGCCGGTCTCGTCGATGTAGCGCAGGAAGCCGTCGGCGCCGAGGGCGTCGTTCTGCAGCCACTCGAGCGCGGCGCGCAGCGCCGGGAGCAGCGCATGCACCTCCGCGTCGTCCGGGCGTGCGCCGCCCGCGCGCCAGGCGTCGCGCAGCAGCGAGATCCACAGCGGCGTGGCGTCGATCGTGCCGTAGTACAGCGGCGGCAGCGCGATGGCCTCCCCGGGCAGCTCGAGCGAGGTGGGGCGCAGCTCGTGCATGATCTTGCCCGGCTGCTCGCCGGTCTGCGGGTCGGTGTGCGTGCCCTGCAGCGCGGCGAGCGTGCGCAGCGTCGAGAGCGCGAGCGGCCGGTCGACGGACAGCAGGAACCGCGCCGCCCACAGTGCGTCGCGCCCGAACAGGGTGAAGAACCACGGGGCGCCGGCCGCCAGGAACACGTCCGGGTCGCCGGCGCGGGTCATCCGCAGCGCCTCGAGGTCGGTGAAGGCGCGCTCGAGCCAGCGGGCGAGCCGCGGGTCGGGAGGCGTGGGCAGCGCGGCGCGATCCCAGCCTGGTGCGTCGGATGCCGCGGCGACGGCGGCGCGCTCGTCACGGGCCTGCGCGTTCCAGCCCAGGGTGAGCACGCCGTGCGCCGGAACCGTCACCCGCCAGCCGAGCAGCACGGTCCCGTCCCCGATGATCCCCGTCTCGGCGCCGGCCGCCGTGACCGTGAGGGCCACCGGGCCCTCCTCCCAGCCGATCGTCGCGCCGAGGGAGCGGGCCGCCCCGGCCCCCGTGGATGCGCCATCCGCGTCGATGCCGGAGATCAGGGGCGCCGGCGCCGCGCCCTCGCGCGCCAGCCCCGACTTGACGAGGTGGATCGGGGTGAAGTCCGCCTCGAGCGTGAGCGCCAGCGTGAGCGACACGTCGTGGTCGAGCGCGGAGCTCAGCACGATGCGCTCGCCCAGGCCGCCCGCCGTGACCTCGCGGTGACGGTCCAGTCGCAGCCGGGGGTCGGCGGTGGGCTCGCCGCGGCCGCGCAGCAGCGCGGAGAAGACCGCGTGGCCGGCATCCGTCTCGACCAGCCCGAGATGCTCGGGCAGCTCGCCGTCGACGGTCAGCCGCGCACGCCGCAGCAGGCGCGTGTTGGAGTGGTACAGACCGTGCACGGCCGCGTCGCCGAGGTCTCCGGCCCGATCGGACCAGACCTGGGTGGGCGCCTGCAGCAGCGCCACCGCCTCGTGCAGCAGCGGCTGCAGGCCGGGCGTGCCGCCCGGCTCCGCGGCAGGGATGATCGGCTCCCCGATGTCCGTCACTCCTTGACCGCCCCTTCGCTCGTGTTCATGATCCGTCTCTGGAAGATGAAGAACATCGCCGCGACGGGGATCGTCATGATCGCCGCCGCCGCGAGCTTCAACGGGTACTGCGTGCCCTGGCCGAGCTGACCGCTCGTGAGCTGTGCGACGCCCTTCGTCAGGGTGGTCAGCGCGGGGTTCTGCGCCGAGATGATGAACTGCGACAGCTCGTTCCACGACCCCTGGAACGACAGGATGATGATGGTGATGAGCGCCGGCCGCGCCATCGGCAGCACGACCGACCAGAACAGCCGGAAGGTGCCCGCCCCGTCGATGCGGGCCTGCTCCTCGACGCTCTCCGGGACCGACTCGAAGAAGCCCTTCATGATGAACACGCCCGCGGCGTCGACGAGCAGCGGCAGGATCATGCCGGGGTAGGAGTCGTAGAGGCCGAGGGTGTTCAGCACCAGGAACTTCGGGATGAGCAGCACCACGAGCGGCACGCTCATGACCGCGACGAGACCCGCGAAGATGACGTTGCGGCCGCGGAAGTGCAGGCGTGCGAGCGCATAGCCGGCCATCGAGTCGAAGACCACGCGGCCGATGGTGACGAACACCGTCACGATGGCCGAGTTCATGAACCAGACCGGGAAGTCCGAGTTCACGAAGAGCTTGGTCAGCGCCGCCACACTCCAGGTGCTGGGGATCAGCGAGACCGGATTCTGCGCGGCATCCGCGTTCGTCTTGAAGGCCGTCGCGACCTCGATCAGGAACGGGAAGATGTACACGACCGCGAGCACGAGGAGCACGGCGTAGAGCAGGGACTGCGAGACGGTGCGTGCGGTTCTCATCGCTGTGCCTCCTTGGCGGTGGGAACGAGTCGGCGACGCCTGGGCACGCCCCGGTCGCGCAGCAACCAGCGCTGGAACAGCGTGAAGACGATGATGATGACGAACAGGATGAAGGCGATCGCCGCGCCCTGGCCCCACTCCTGGTCGTTGAACGCCGACTGATACGAGAGGTACGCGGGCGAGAGCGTCGTCTTGTCGGGGCCGCCCTGCGTGCCGGTGTAGATCTGATCGAAGATCTGCCAGCAGCCGATCAGCCCCAGGGTGAGCACCGTGAACAGCGTCGGCCGCAGTTGCGGCAGGGTGATGCGCCAGAACCTCTGCCAGCCGTTCGCGCCGTCGACCATCGCGGCTTCCTGCACCTCGCCGCTCAGGTTCTGCAGCGCGGCGATGAACAGCAGCATGAAGGTGCCGCTCGTGGTGAAGATCGCCATCAGGATGAAGGCGCTCATCGCCACGGAGGGGCCGCCGATCCAGTCCCACCACGACACCCCGAGGAAGCCGTGGCCGGTGAGCGCCGAGGGGCCGGTGCGCACGCCGAGCCCGGCGAGGGCGTCCTGGATGATGCCGCTCGGGTTGTTGAACCAGTTGGGTCCGTTGATGCCCACCCAGGAGAGCACCTTGTTGACCGCGCCCGTGGTGTTGAACAGGAACAGCCACAGCACCGTGATCGCGACCGAGCTGGTCACCGAGGGGAAGTAGAAGGCGGTGCGGAAGAATCCGCGCCCGCGCAGCACCTGCCGGCTCACGAGCACCGCCAGGAACAGCGCCAAGGCGGTCTGGATCGGCACGACCAGCACCACGTACCACGCGTTGTTGCGCAGCGAGGTGCCGAAGTCCTGCTCGGCGAGTCCGCCGCCCGCGACGATCGCCTGGTAGTTGGTGAAGCCCACGAAGCGCACGCCGCTCGAGAAGGGGCTGCCGTGGCCGTTCCAGTCCGAGAAGCTCACCCACAGCGCCATCAGCACGGGAACGACGAGGAACAGCCCGAGCAGGACCAGCATCGGCGCGGTGAACAGCCAGCCGGACAGGACCTCGCCGCGACGGATGCCGCTCCCACGGCGGCCCCGTCGCGTCGTGGTGTCCGCGATCGTCGTCATCATCATCGGGTGGGTGTCACTTCGTGAGCGCGGCGAAGTTCTTCTGTGCCTGGTCGAGCAGCGTCTTCGGGTCCTGCGACTTCAGCTGAGCGAGCTTGCCGTCGAGGTCCGCGACGACCTGCGCGGCGCCCTTGGCGGCCGGCACGCCCTGCGCGTAATTCGCACCGTCGAGGAAGGGGACGAGCGTCGGGTTCTGCTGCTTCCACTGGTCGGCGGCCGACTGGATGCTGGGCAGCACGCCGAATGCCTTGGAGAAGGCGAGCTGGTCGCTGGCGCTGGTCAGCTTCTCGACGAGGCTCAGCGCGGCCTTCTGGTTGGGGCTGTCGGCGGCGATGCCCCAGCAGTTGGAGAACTGCAGGGTGCCCTGGCCCTTCGCCCCCGACGGCATCGGCACGACGGTGTACTTGACGTTCGGGAAGTCGTTCGCGAGCTCGCCGGTCACCCAGTTGCCTTCGACCGTCATCGCGGCCTTGCCGGAGCCGAGCGCCTGCCCGCCGTCGCCCTCGCCGAGGTCGGCGGCGAACTTGAGCGAGCCGTCCGTGAGGAGCTTCTTGACGTAGCTGAGGGCGTCGATGTTCGCCTGGCTGTTCGCGGTGGCCTTCGTGGAGTCGGCGTTCATGAGGTTGCCGCCGGCCTCGACCATAAAGGCGCCCATGCGCTCGTACTGGCCGTTCATGCTGAGGCCGACATGACCGCCGGTGGTGAGCTTCTTGGCGACCGCCTCGAGCTGATCCCAGGTCTTCGGGTAGTCGGCGCTCGTGAGGCCGGCCTGCTGCCACAGCGTGTTGTTGATGACGAGCTGCAGGGTCGAGAAGTCCTTGGGCGCGCAGTACAGCTGGCCGTCATAGGTGAAGGACTTCACGAGGCTGGGGTAGAAGTCGCTCTTGTTCGTGAGCTGGTCGCCGTAGGCCAGGAGCGAGCCGTTGGAGGCGTAGCCGGCCAGCGCGTTGGTGGAGAGGTAGAACACGTCGGCGGGCTTCTTCGCGGAGAAGCCCTGGGCGAGCTGCTGGTCGAGGTTGTTGGCCGGGATGACCGAGGCCTTGGTGCCCGAGCTCTGGGACCAGGCGGACACGGCATCCGATACCGCCTTCGTCTCGGCGTCGCCGCTCGAGCCGATCAGCACGGTCAGCGGGTCTGCGGACGAGGTGAGACCGGAGGGGCTGGAACTGCTGCCCCCGCTGCTCCCGCTGCTGAAGCCGGACCCGCAGCCGACGAGCGCGACGGCCGTCGCCGCGGCGAGCGTGCCCATGAGCAGGGTGCGTGTGATGCGTCGTTGCATGTGGAACTCCTTGGTTGGCATCCGATGATGCTTTGGAACGATCAAATCAGCGGAACTTGCATTCTTTGATCGATCAAATAAGGTGCAACTAGACTCGCCCGAGCGGATGCCCGTGTCAAGCCCCACCGCGGGGCGTGCGGGTGACCAGCAGGCTACGGGCGGACGGGAGGTGCGCGATGGCGAGACGGCTGCCGACCGTGAGCGACGTGGCGCGCGCCGCCGGAGTGTCGCGCCAGACGGTCTCGAATGTGCTGAACACGCCGGAGATCGTGCGTGAGGCGACGCGCGAGCGCGTTCGTGCCGTCGTCGCCGAGCTCGGCTACCGCCCGCACGCCTCCGCCCGCCGACTGCGGACGCAGCGCAGCTCCACGATCGCGGTGCGGCTCGACCCCTTTGCGGGCGGCATCTCGGGCGCGGTGCTCGACCGCTTCCTGCACGCCCTGACCGAGCGCGCCGAGGCGAAGGGGCTGCGCGTGCTGCTCTACACCGCGCGCGACGCCGCTGACGAGATCCGGCAGTTCACGCGGCTCGTCGACGGCTCGGACGTCGACGCCTTCGTGCTCGCCTCCACCTCCTACGGCGATCCGCGCACCGAGTGGCTCATCGCGCACGGGCAGACCTTCGTCACCTTCGGGCGGCCGTGGGGCGTCGCGGACCCCGAGGACCTGCGGCACTTCTGGGTGGACGTCGACGGGCGGGCGGGAACGCGCGCGGCCACCGAGCGGCTGTGGGCCGACGGCGCCCGGAGGATCGGATTCCTCGGCTGGCCCGCCGGCTCGGGGACGGGCGATGACCGGCGGGCGGGCTGGGCGGCGGCGATGGCGGATGCCGGCGTGCCCGCCGGTCGCCTCAGCCGGCTCTCCGTCGAGGCGGAGGACACCGTCACCGCCGGGCGCACCGCGATGCTCGCGCTGCTCGCGCGCGAGCCCGACGCCGACGCGGTCGTGGCCGTGAGCGACACGGTCGCCCTCGGCGCGCTCATCGCCACGGGCGGCGCGCTGCCGGTCATCGGCTTCGACAACTCGCCGGCCGCCGAGGCGATCGGCTTCTCGAGCATCGATCAGCGTCTGGACGAGGTCGCGGCCGCTGCGCTCGAGCTCCTCGACGTGGTGGGGCGGGCCGATTCGGCCGGAGCCGACGGACACCGGCTCATCGCACCGCGGGTCGTGATGCGCGCGCACAGCGCGGCGCTCGACCTGCTGCGCTGAGCCGTTTCGGCCCTCAGCAGCGCGCGCAGGGGCGCAACATCGCGAGGGCGACGGGGCCGCGCCGCGCGCGGCTAGCGCTTGCGCGCCCCGATGGGCACGCGCTCCAGGGAGGACGTCGTCTGCTGCGCGGTGGCGGCCTCGGCGGCCTCCTTGCCCTTGACCTCCGCGTTCGCGGCCGCGATCGCCTCGGCCGCGGCGGCTGCGCGCGCGGCGGGGGTGATGCCGCCGGGGCGCCGCGCGGGCATGGAGCGCACCGGCTCGCCGCGGCGGTCCTGGCCGGGCAGCGGGCGCGAGCGGCGGCCGTAGATGACCTCGGAGGAGTCGAGCAGCCACGGCACGAGCGCGATGACGACGCCGTGCACGAGCATCAGCTCGCGGCTGATGCGGCGGGCGCGGTGGTTGTGCAGGATCTGCTCCCACCAGTGGCCCACGATGTACTGCGGCAGGTAGACCGTGATGACCTCGGAGCCGCAGAACTCGCGCCGCTTCTTGATGTACTTCGCGAGCGGCATCCCGTAATCACGATAGGGCGACTCGATGAGCGTCAGCGGCACGTGGATGTTCATGTCCTTCCACTGCTGCTTGAGCTTTTCGGTCGTGTCGGAGTCGACGACGAGGTGCACCGCCTCGATGGAATCGTGCTTCGCGGCGATCGCGTAGTCGAGCGCCTTGAGCACGGGCTTCTGCATCTTCCCGACGAGCACGATGGCGTGGTCGCCCGTCGAGCCGAAGGTGGTCGTCGAATCGACCGCGACCTCCCGCTCGACGTCGCGGTAGTAGCGGTTCACGCCGAGCATCAGGAGCCACAGGATCGGCATGATGATGAAGACGACCCAGGCGCCGTGCGTGAACTTCGTGATGGTCACGACGACGAGCACCGAGAAGGTCAGCAGCGCGCCGAAGCCGTTGATCAGGCGGCTGCGGAAGATCGCGCCGCGGGTCATGATCTCGCCGTCGGGTGTGCGGATGCCCGCGCCGTCGCTCTCCCCCGAGCGCAGCAGCTTCGTCCAGTGCAGCACCATGCCCGTCTGCCCCAGAGTGAAGGAGACGAAGACGCCGATGATGTACAGCTGCAGCAGGTGGGTCAGGCTCGCCTGGAACACGATCAGCAGCACGATCGCCGCGAGGGCGAGGCCGACGACGCCGTTCGAGAAGACGAGGCGGTCGCCGCGGGTGGTGAGGGCCTTGGGCGCGTAGGAGTCCTTCGCCAGCACATAGGTGAGCAGCGGGAATCCGTTGAACGCGGTGTTGGCGGCCAGCAGCAGCACGATCGCGGTGGCGGCCTGCACGATGAAGAAGAAGACGGAATTGTTGCCGAAGGTGGCCGCGGCGATCTGGGCGATGAGGCTGCGCTGGGGCTCGGTGGCGCACTGCGCCCAGCCGATCAGATCGCAGGGGTTCTCGGCGTAGTGCACACGCGACACGAGGCCGATGACGGTCAAGCCGGCGAACAGCCCGACCGAGATGCCTCCGAGCATCAGCAGCGTCGTGCGGGCGTTGCGGCTCTTCGGCACCCGGAACGCCTGAACGCCGTTCGCGATCGCCTCGACGCCGGTCAGCGCCGCACAGCCGCTCGCGAAGGTGCGCAGCAGCAGCAGGATCAGGGCCGCCTGAGCGAGGTTCTCGCCGTGCACGGTGTAGGACGCCGACTCGGCGACGGGGGCGTGGCCGAGGGCCATCCGGGTGAGGGCCGTCACGACCAGAACGCCGATCGAGCCGATGAAGATATAGGTCGGCAGCGCGAAGGCCTTGCTCGCCTCGCGCACCCCGCGCAGGTTCACGATCGCGATGAGTACCACGAAGAGCACGGACAGCTCGACGCGGAACTCCGCGAGCGCGGGCACCGCGGAGATGATGTTGTCGACGCCCGAGGCGACCGACACAGCGACCGTGAGCACGTAGTCCGTGAGCAGGGCGGCCGCCACGACGAGGCCGGCCCGCTCGCCGAGGTTCTTGTGGGCGACCTCGTAATCGCCGCCGCCCGAGGGGTAGGCCTTGATGAGCTGACGGTACGAAGCGACGACGGTGATGAGCAGGACGATGACCGCCCCCGCTACCCACGGCGCGAGGGTGAGGAACGCGAGACCGCCGCCGAGCAGGATCATCAGCAGCTCCTGCGGCGCGTAGGCGACAGAGGAGAGCGCGTCGGAGGCGAAAATGGGTAGGGCGAGTCGCTTCGACAGCAACTGGCCTTCGAGTTTCTCGCTGGCGAGCGGCTCGCCTAGCAACCACCGTTTCGGAGAGCGTCCCTCGGCGGTTGAGGTCTTACCCTCGTTTGTCACGAGCGGCAAATCTACTACCCGCCAAACACCTGGCAAAACCGCGTGTTGTGAGTCTGGGTGAGAACCCAGCGGCCGTATGGCTAACGTTAGGGTTCCGCAGCGGAAATGCAGGGTGCCGTCTGAGGGAGACGACCGTCATCCGAAGTCGTCTTTTCTGATCATGCAGTGCACGCCTTTGACCCTGTCCACCACCTGCGTCACCTCGAAGTCGGCTGCAGCGGAGAGGTAGGCGAGTGCGACGTCGCGCGGCAGTTCGAAACGATCTGCCAGGAAGTCGATCGCCGTGCGCACGGCCTTCTGCATCGCGCGGTCCAGGCTGATGTCCATGCCGAGTGGAATCCAGTGCTCTGCGGTCTCTGCGAAGGGCACGGTGAGCGGCAGCCCCGCACCCGTCCGCCCCGGCGGCAGGGCCGTGAGCCGGACCGTCACACGCAGCGAGGCCTCGAGCGCGGTGAGTGCGACCTCTCCATTGCCCTGCGCAAAGTGCGGGTCCCCCACGTAGAAGAGCGCACCCGCGTGGGCGATCGGGAGATAGACGGTCGTCCCGGTCACGAGGTGCTTGAGGTCGATGTTGCCACCGTGCTCGCCCGGTGGAATCGAGTTGAGGGGTTCGGGGGCGGCCGGGACCGTTCCGAGGATGCCGGCGAAAGGTGCGACCGGGAAGCCGAGGCCCCGCCCGCCACCGGCGGAGATGCGTGCGCGGCGGCCCGTGGCGTCGAGCGCGGCGAAATGGGTGACAGTACCCGGGGCGGCGATCGCGTCGCGTTCCCGGGGGGTCGGTACAACACCGGGCTCGGGGAACTCGCCCGGCAGGGCCCCGCGGCCATCTCTGTTGCTGATGAAGCCGTAGGGAACCCGCGGCGTGAGTTCCAGGAGGTCGACTCTGAGCAGTCCGCCCGGCACGGCCCCGTGCACCCCGATCGGTCCCGTGACGATGTGCGGCCCGGAATCCGACCGCCGCTCGGGCCAGTCGCGGGCGAGCTCGCGAGCATCTGCGAGCACCGAGGACGCGGGCACGCCGAACTGCTCGAGGTAGCGCACGGGATCGCGGCCCTGATCTTCGAGAACTCCTTCGTGGCTGATCGTGTCGATGGTCACGGTCGCTCCGGAGCCCACGTTGAGCACCGGCGGGTCCGCGAGGCTCGGCAGCCAGCCCCAGCGCACGGTTCCGGGCTCGGAGCGCAGGTAGTGCTCGCCTCCGATGTGGCCGTGCCCCGGTTGCAGGATCTCCGTCGCGACCTTCCCGCTCATCGCTTCGAAGCGTCCGTACGACGCGGTGCGCCGGTCAGCCGGGCCGCCGTGGCGTCGATCGTCGAGAGGGCGTCCGCTCCGAGCCAGCGCTCGACGCCGGCCACGGGCTCGTCGGGTTCCATGTCGAAGGGGTAGTCGGTGCCGAGCAGCAGCCGTTCCTTCCCGACGATCCGTGCAAGGCTCTGCAACGTCTGCTCGTCGTAGACGACGGTGTCGTAGAGGAAGCGGTCGAGGTAGTCGATCGGATTCCGCAGGAGCATCGGGGCAACCCCGCGAGCGATGCGCCCGTGCGTCATCCGCCCGACTGCGTACGGGAGATAGCCGCCGCCGTGCAGCAGGATCACGGACAACCGGGGATGCCGGTCGAGCACTCCGCCGAAGATGAGCGACGCGGCGGCGATCGTCGTGTCGAAGGGGTTTCCCAGGAAGTTGTCGAGCTGGTCATGGTCGAGCCGGTCCGTCTCGACGACGTTGACGGGATGGAGTTCGACAGGAACGCCGAGCCCTGTGCTCGTCTCCCACAGCGCTTCGAGCTCGGGGATGTCGAGGTTCCGCCCGTTCACGTTGGTGCCGATCATGCTCCCGACGGCGCCGAGGTGTCGGACCGCGTGGTCGAGGACGGATCGGGTCGCGTGCGGGTAGGGAAGCGGCGCGCTCGCGAGGAAGCGGAAGCGGTCCGGGTAGGCATCCATCGCGGCGGCCATGCCCTCGTTGAGCAGCGTGTGGTAACGCACGGCTACGTCCTCGGGGAGTTCGTAGCCGAAGGTGTCGATCCAGGGCGACAGCACCTGCACCTCGAAACCGAGCTCGTCCAGATGGGCGATGCGGTGCTCGAGTCCGACCATCCGATCGCCGACGACACGTGTGACCGATCCGGGGTAGGCGATCCGCATCCCTTCCGGGGTGTCGATGAGGCGGATGTACGGGGCGAGGTCGCCACGGCGGATCGCTTCCAGGACGGACGGCGCCAGGTAATGGGCGTGGAGATCGGCGTGGCTCATCGGGCGGCGCTCCCGGTGCCAGGGCGCGCTGAGATCAGCAGTGCGCAGACGATGCCGATGGCGGGGAAGGCCATGAGCTGAACGAGCGCCGCGCCGTGCCAGCCGACGTGGCCGACGAGCAGGGAGAAGAGATAGCCGGCCAGCGCGGCGGGCAGATAGAACCAGGTGATGAAGGCGCCGGAGGCTCGGCCCACGATCGACGGGTGCAGGGACTTCTGCATTCCGGCGTAGAGATTGACATAGATGAGGCCGCTGCCGAAGGCGCCGACGAGGAACGAGAGGATCGCCTGCTCGACGGTCGTCGTCGCGATGAAGAACATGATGAATGCGACCACGATCGATCCCGAGAGCGCCAGGATGATGACCGCCTTGTTCCCGATGCGGTCCCCGAGCCAGCCGGCGGGGACACTCGCCACCATGGACCCGATGCCGTAGAGACTTGCCGCGAGGCCGGCGTCCTTGAGGGAGAGATGCAGCTGAGACTGGAGGAAGGTCGGGTAGAGGCCGAGATAGCCGAGCACCGCGAGCCCGGCGAGCGCGGCGACGACGCACAGCAGGATCGAGTCCCGGTTGAGGAGGGTCCGCGGCGCATTCGAGTCAGGGACTGCGACCGCGGGGCCTGCCCCGTCCTTCACCTCGGTGAAACGGCGGCTCACGGTCAGCAGGATTACGACGGCGAACAGGAAGCCGATCCCACCGAAGAGGTAGAGGGGGACGCGCCAGTTGCCCGTCGCCGAGGCGAGGTCGGCGCCGAGGAGCGGCCCGAGGAATCCGCCGAGGCCGTAGGAGAGGTTGAGGACGCCGATCGCGAAGGAGCGGCGTGTGAAGAAGAAGGCGCCGACAGCTGAGAACAGGGCCGCGTTCTGCAGGGACTCGCCGATGCCGGAGAGCGCGCGGTAGGTGAGCATGTCGCCGAAGCCGAGGGATTGCGCGGTCAGCACGGTGAACGCCGAATAGAGCGCGATGCCGATGAGCATCGCCGACTTGCGGGAGATCTTGTCGAGCAGCCGGCCGGTGGGGATGCCGGCGATGCCGATGCCGAGAGTGAAGACGGTCGCGAGCAGCCCGCCCTGGCTGAGGGCGAAGTGCAGATCGCTCTGGATCTGGGGAACCAGCACAGGGAAGACCTGCCGGTCCGCGGCATTCACGATGTAGGACGCAGCGAGGATGGCGAGGACGCCGACCGCGGCCGCGGTGCTGGGGCGGGGGAGCGAATGATCCGTTCTCGCTCCGCGGGAGACTTGTGAGGCCCGCGTCTCCACGGCTCCTTCTTGTGCCACCGGAACTCCAATCGTTGTACGCAATGTATGCAAAAGCAGTGTTAGTCATCGCATGCGGGCCGATGCAAGCCGGAAAGTGACTGTTTACACGAGCGTAACGAGCGGGATCTGCCGGACCGGCGAGTCCATGGCTCGCCGAGGGCTCAGATTGTGTACTCAATGCATTCTTTGCATACAATAAGATTTCGAGGCCGAGCAGCGGCCCAGGAAGGACAGAACGTGAGCACCTCGAACATCGTCGATCTCAGCGTCGAAGTCTCCACTCGGACCTACGGCCCGCCGTCGACCAATGTGCGTGTCGAGGTCGAGGAGTTCCATCGTGGCCCCGGCTTCTGGCAGGTCAGCTCGATCCATCAGAGCGTTCACACCGGCACCCACATCGACACCCCCCTGCACTGCTACGAGGATGGCTCGACCACGAGCGATGCCACGATCCCGCAGCTGTCCGGCGAGGTCGCGTTCTTCCGCCTCGACCTGGCTGAGGGCGCGCCGGTCACGGCGGAGGCCCTGGCCGCAGCGGACCCGGGTCTGGGCGAGGGGCAGGTGGCGATCCTGGCCACAGGTTGGTCGGATCGGATGTGGGGGAACTTCCCGGAGTACTACACGAAGTCCCCTTACCTGGCCGAGAGCGGTGCCCGCTGGCTCGCCGCACGTCGCCCCACCGCCGTCGTCTTCGACTTCTTCGAGGAGGAGTGCGCGCGCAAGGTCGACTTCACCTCGGAGGAGTTCATCGTCCATCGCATCCTGCTTGGTGAGGGGATTTACCTCGTGGAGCATGCGACGAACCTCTCCGCGATCGAGGGCAGGCCCGCGACCTTCTTCGCTCCCTTCTACAAGCTCGCCGACTGCGACGGCTCGCCGGCTCGCGCGTTCGCGGTGGTGGGCGCGTGAGGCTCGGGACGGTGCCGTGGGCCGGATCCACGAGCGCAGCCGTCGTGCACGAGAGCGGGGCCTGGCCGATCAGGCGGCTTCCGGGGCGCGACGACGCGACGGATGTCGCCGCGATCATCGCGGTTCCCCTGGATTCCGACGAGCTGAGTACTCTCTCGGGGCTTCCCCCGATCGACGCCCCGGTCTGGCTGCCGCCCGTACAGCGGCCGTCGAAGAACGTGCTGTGCGTCGGCAAGAACTATCTCGAGCATGTCAACGAAGGTGCCCGCGCTGAGGGACTCGTCGCCGCGGAGGTCCCAGAGGTGCCGATCTGGTTCACCAAGCCGGCGACGGCACTCGTCGGTGACGGTGCGGACATCGTTCGTGACGAGGCGTTCACCACCGCCCTCGACTATGAAGGGGAACTCGCCGTGGTGATCGGCGCACCGACGCGCGGTGTCAGCCCGGGCGAGGCATCCGACCGCATCTTCGGCTACACGATCCTCAACGACGTGACGGCGCGCGATGTTCAGCAACGGCACAAGCAGTGGTTCCGCGGCAAGAGCGCCGACAGCTATGCGCCGTGCGGCCCGTGGGTGGTGACCCGCGACGAGATCGCCGACCCGCAGGACCTCCTGCTCACCACTCGCGTCAACGGCGAGGTTCGTCAGCGGGCGAGCACTCGGGACATGATCTTCGACATCGCCGTGCTCGTCTCGGATATCAGCCAGGGCATCACTCTCTTGCCGGGCGATATCATCGCGACGGGCACCCCGTCGGGTGTGGCATGGGGAATGACCGAGCCGAAGTACCTTCTTGTCGGCGATTCGGTTTCCGTCGAGATATCCGGCATCGGAACCCTGACCAACCGCGTGGTCGGTGCGCGCTAGCGCATTCGCCGATCGATCGTAGAGGGGAGCAACGTGCCCATCGCTGGAAGCGCAGAGACCGCGTACCAAGAGCTGCGACGGCTGCTGGTGCGCGGGGAGTACAAGCCGGGTGACCGCCTGCTGGAGGAACGCCTCAGTGAACAGCTCGGGGTGAGTCGCACGCCGATCCGCGAGGCGCTGGGGCGCCTGCAGAGCGACGGGCTCGTCGTCCCGGTGCGGCGGGGCGCTGTCGTGGCGCAGCTCTCGGTCGAGGAGGTGCGCGATCTCTACCATTACCGGGGGGCGCTCGAGGCGCTTGCCGCCGAGCTCGCCGCGGAGCGCAACGGCCGCGGTGAGATCCCGCCGGCCGACATCAAGCGCATGGTGCAGGCGCGTCAGGCGGTGCAGGATGCCGAAGAGCGCGGGGATGCCGTCGCGATCGCGTCCAGGAACCTGGAATTCCACCGCTACATCGCGGAGCTGTCGGGCAACCCCTTCGTCGTAGAGGCGCTCAGCAAGGTGTGGGACCACATCGCGATCTACAGCGCCGCCAACGTGACGGATCCGGTCTGGGCGCACGAGATCAATCGGCATCACGTCAAGCTCACCGACGCCGTCATCGCCGGCGACGCGCGGGTGGCGGCGGATGTCGCGCGGCAGCACATCCGCGACGCCGCCCAAATCTATGACACCGCCCACACCGAGGAGTGAACCGCTGCGCATGCTTGCTGAGCTGATCTCCATCCCCACTTCCGCGAACCCCCTCGACGGCCTCCTCTACGAAGCGCCGCGGGCGACGCACGCGGCGCTGCTCATGCACGGCAACGGCATGAACTTCTACTACGGGGCCTCCCGCTTCCTCCCTCCGCGGCTGGCGGAGGTGGGCATCTCCGCTCTCGCCTACAACCGGCACGGCCACGACACCGTGAGCGCGGCGACGCGAACGGCCGAAGGGAGCGCCTATCAGACCATCGCCGAGGCGAGCGAGGACAACGAGCGCGCAGCCGCCTTCCTCGCCGATCGCGGCTTCGCCGCACCGGTGGTCATCGGGCACAGCAACGGCGGCATGCTCGCGGCCCACCACGCCTCTCGTCATTCCGAAACCCCGGCGCTCGTTCTGCTCTCCGCACACTGCGGCGGCCGCGAGGTGCTGCCGCGTTCCGCGGCGAACGGCCTCTTCGGGCGCGACCGGCTGGCCGAGTACCTCGAGCAGGCGCACGAGCTCGTCGACGCCGGGCGCGGTGAGGAGCTGATGCTCCTGCCGGGCTGGTACTACGTCACCACGGCGGCGTCCCTCGTCGACATGGAGAGCAACGTGCCCGTGCTCACGGAGTCCGCGACGTCGATTTCCTGCCCCGTGCTGTTCATCCGCGGCGACACGGAGGACCCGGAGCTCTACCCGGCCGAGGCATTCGCCGCGGCGGCACCCGGCCCGGTCGACGTCATGGTGCTCGACGGGTGCGACCACTTCTACACGGGGATCGAAGACGAAGTCGGCGGCATCGTCGCCGACTGGCTCGCCGAAAGACTCGGCTAGCGGATCTCAGGGTCTCAGAGCTTCAGAGTCGCCGGGCTTCAGCGCTCCAGCGACTGCAGCAGCTCGGTGCGCAGGCGGGTGAGGTCGGCGCGCAGGCGCACGACGTCCTCCTGCGACAGGGCGCCGCGGGCGGCATGGCTCCGCAGCTCGCTGCGCAGCTGCTGCCGGAACTCGCCCAGGGCGAGCTCCGCCTCGCGCAGCGCGAAACGCGACCGCAGCTGCGCGTCGGCGTTCGTCGCGGACTCCTGCTGCCATCCGCCCGTCTGCGCGCCCTGCTTCGACTCGCGCGCCGCGCTCGCGAGGTCGGCGCGCAGCGACTTGAGCGCCTGGTTGACGCCGTCGCGCACCTCGTCGGCGAGCCGCCGTACCGAGTCCGTCACCTCGGCCTCGATGTCGTGCAGCTCGGATTCCCGTGCGGCGAGCTCGGCGCGCCCGGCCGCCGTGATCTCGTAGATCGTCTTGCGGCCCTGCGCCGCCTTGGTGACGAGTCCTTCTTCCTCCAGCTTGGACAGGCGCGGGTAGATGGTGCCCGCGCTCGGGCTGTAGGTGCCGCCGAAGCGCTGCTCGAGGGCCTGGATGAGCTCGTAGCCGTGCCGCGGCGCCTCGCTCAGCAGGCTGAGCAGGTAGAGCCGCAGGCTGCCGTGGCTGAAGACGGGGGGAGTCATGCGTGCTGGGGAGCGGGCTCGTCGTGAACGGAAGCGCCGGCCGCCCGCTTGACGACGGAGACGTTGCCGCTGACGGAGTTCGCCGAGACCTCGATCCAGTGCTGGTCGAGCGGGCCGTCCTGGTAGTCGAAGTTGTGGACGCTGCCGCCGCGGAAGACGGAGCCGTCTACCTGCAGCACGCCGGAGACGGTGTTGACCCGGTAGCGGGCGGGGACGTCGCCGTCGAGGCGCAGGGTGAGGTCGCCGCTCACGGTGTTGTGACGCACGGAGTCGGGCACGCCGGCGACGTCGAGGAACACGTTGCCGCTCACCCCGTCGACGTTGATCCGGCTGAGCGTGCCGCTGGCCGTGACGTCGCCGCTCACGGTGTTCGCCTTCACGGCGCCGAGGTGGTTGCGGACGGCGAGCTCGCCGGACACCGCGTTGAGCTCGAGGTCGCCGACGAGCGTGTCGACCGTGATGTCGCCGCTCACGGTGCTGAGCCGGGCGTTGCTGATGATGCCGCTGACGAGCACGTCGGCGCCCACCGTGCCGAGCTTGAGCGCCACGTCACGGGGGACCAGCACGCTGACATCCGCCCGAGCCTTGCCGGTCCAGGCCGTGAAGACCTGGAGGAAGTTGTCCCAGCGCAGCTGCGGGTGGTCGATCTCGAGGTGGTCGCCGACCACGCTGACCTTGATGTCCTTGCCGTGCACGTTGCCGATCTCGACGCGGGTGGTCGGCTCGTCGTGGCCGATGATGTCGACCTGCCCGCCGATGACGCTGATCTTGAGTGAGCGGATGCCGTCGACATCCACGGTCTTGGCCTGGCCCGGGTTGACGAGCCACTTCTCCTCGGACATGATCCTTGCTCCTGATCCTCTTGACGCGATATATCTCGAATTCTCTCAAGAAGGAAGATAACACGATATATCGCGTCTGAGGATGGGGGCTTTCGCCCATCGAAACCGATTCTGTCGAGGGCGGGTTCATTTGCGCCGCCAGGGGCGCTTTCTGACCGAATCGGTGTCGGTGGGCGAGGCCTGCGCCCGCTGCGCATCCCGAACCATCCGTTCGATGACGTCCAGCACCTCGTCCCACCTCCGGTCGACGAGATCAGGGTCGATCCGGAGAACCCGGATGCCCGCCGCCTCGGTGCCGAGGTCGCGGCGGTGGTCGTCCGGGAGCGAGTCGCGGTGCTGGGAGCCGTCCGTCTCGACGGCCACGACCCCGTCGACGAGATTGTCGAGGTGACCGACACCGGGGACGAGGTATTGCGGCTCCACGCGATGACCCCGGCGCCGCAAGCGGAGCCGCACGTGGGTCTCGTAGCCGGATTGGGCCCGGAACCCGGTGTCGACCTCCGACATCTGTCTCTGGAGTCGGCGCGGCGCTGCCTCCATGACGGCGAAGGCCTGGCTCGCGGTGATCCTTCTCAGATGTACGGCGGACTCGATCGCCGCGACCACGTCGTCGGGCGGAAGGCAGCGCATCGCCGCGATGAGGGCGTCCTGGACGGACACCCGGGTGCGCGACTCGGCGGGAAAGCGCCGGTGATCCCAGTGCAGGGTGGCGCGGCGTTTGGCCGCCCGCACCCGCGCCATCGCGTGCCGGTCGCCACGGTTCATCCGGAGGTGGAGGCCGCGGTGGAAACCGGCCCAGATGCCCTCGGCCCGCAGCACGCTGATGCAGTCGAGCCGCCCGCCGCAGTCGACGGCGAAGCGGTCAGCCTCCTCGAGGTGAGTGCAGGCGAAGGTCCCCTTCCGCACACGGCGGGCGCCCTGCCGCAACGCGGACTCCCGCTGGGTGCGCGTCCATCCCGCGTCGGTCAGTTCGGCCGTCGTCGCGACATGGCCGAAGGCGCAGAGAGGCGTGAGCACCCTGACAGGGTGGCGCGTGCGTCGGGTTGCCGGGCCTAGGGCCGGGTGCTGTGGATAACTGCCCGCGCACGGCGACACCAATTCGGTGCCGCGTGGGTGATTCGAGCCTCGATCCGGGGCTTCCGCGCAGAATCGGTGTCGTTGCGCACGGAACCCGCTCAGGATCATGTGACCTGGCACTGGAAAGATGCCTCCATGCATAACCTCGCCGTGCTGAGCATGAGGAACCGCGCGCTCATCGCGCTCATCACGATCTGCGTCGCGGTCTTCGGCGGGGTGGCGCTGACCAACCTCAAGCAGGAGCTCATCCCGACCATCTCGCTCCCGCAGCTGGCGATCATGACCCAGTACCCGGGCGCGAGCCCCGAGGTCGTGACCAATGACGTGAGCACGCCGATCGAGCAGGCGATCCAGGGCGTTCCCGGTCTGGACTCCACCTCGGCCGTCAGCAGCACCAACCTGTCGCTCATCACAGCGGAGTTCACCTACGGCACCGACATGGCGACGGCCGAGCAGAAGATCAACCAGGCGATCAACCAGATCTCCTCGACGCTGCCCGCGAACCTCACGCCGCAGGTGCTGACCGCGAGCCTCGACGACCTGCCGGTGGTCGAGCTCGCCGCGACCGGTCCGGCCGACACCGCCGCCCTCGGCGACGACATCACCCGGCTGGCGCTGCCGGACATCACCAAGTTCGACGGCGTTGACGGCGCCCAGCTGATCGGCCTCGCCGCCAAGCGCGTGACCATCACGCCCGACCCCGCCAAGCTCGCGGCCGACGGGCTGACCGCCCAGGCGATCCAGACGGCGTTGCAGCAGAACGGTGTGCTCGTCCCCGGCGGGTCGATCACCCAGGGCAGCCAGACCCTGACGGTGCAGGCGGGCTCCCAGCTCACCTCGATCCAGGACATCCAGAAGCTGCCGCTGATCGGGGCGACGGATGCCTCAGGCGGAGCTCCGATCGCCGCCGGCGCAGCCGGCTCGGCGTCGCTCCCCGCACCCAGCACCCCGAAGACCATCGGGGACGTGGCGTCCGTCGTCGAGAACACGGACCCGACCACCTCGCTCTCCCGCGTCGACGGCAAGCCCGCCCTCACCATCGCCGTGACCAAGCTGCCGAGCGCCAACACGGTCGAGGTCGCCAACGGGGTGAAGGACCTGATCCCGGAGCTCGAGAAGAAGCTGCCGGCGGGGACGAAGCTCACCGTCGTCTTCAACCAGGCGCCGTTCATCACGCAGTCGATCTCCTCGCTCGCCGAGGAGGGCCTGCTCGGCCTCGGCTTCGCGGTCGTGGTGATCCTGCTCTTCCTGCTGTCGGTGCGCTCGACGATCGTCACGGCGATCTCGATCCCGACCAGCGTGCTGATCACCTTCATCGGCATGTGGGTGAGCGGCTACACGCTCAACATCATCACGCTGGGCGGTCTGACGATCGCGATCGGGCGTGTGGTGGACGACTCGATCGTGGTCATCGAGAACATCAAGAGACATATGCACGACGGCGTAGGGGGAGGGGGCCCGGTGGGCCTCCGATCCGCGGGCCGCGCCGATCCGGCCGCGTCGGATCGAGGGGCGCAGCGCGCAGCGACCGTGGTGGCGGCGGTGCGCGAGGTCGCGGGCGCCATCACCGCCTCGACGATCACGACCGTGGCGGTGTTCCTGCCACTCGCCTTCGTCAGCAACGAGACCGGTGAGCTGTTCCGCCCCTTCGCGCTCACCGTCGCCATCGCCCTGCTCGCCTCGCTGCTGGTGTCGCTCACGATCGTGCCCGTGCTCGCGTACTGGTTCCTTCGGCCCACGAAGCGCGACCCGGCCAAACACGCCCGCGCCGAGCTCGAGGCACAGGTCGAAGCCGGCCAGGTGGACGAGCTCGAGCACCCGACCGTCCTGCAGCGCGGCTATCTGCCGATCATCCACTGGACGCTGCGGCACTCGGGGCTCACCGTGATCATCGCGGTCGTGGTGCTCGTCGGCACGCTCGGCCTGGCACCGCTGCTGACCACCAACTTCCTCGGCGCGAGCGGCCAGAACACGCTCTCGGTGACACAGACCCTGCCCGTCGGGGCGAGCCTCGACGCGAAGAACGCCGCTTCGCGGTCCGTCGAGCAGGCGCTGCTCGACACCGCGGGAGTCGAGACGGTGCAGACCTCCATCGGCTCCAGCGGCAGTGCGCTCGCCGACGCGTTCGGCGGCGGCAGCAGCGGCGCGAGCTTCTCGGTGACGACCGATCCGAAGGCCGATCAGGAGGCGCTGCAGAAGACCGTCGAGAAGAAGCTCAAGGCCATCACCGGCGAGGGCGACATCGAGGTCTCGGCCAGCGCCGGGCTCGGCACGAGCAACAACGTCGAGATCGACGTGACGGCGCCCACGGCGGAGTCGCTGCAGACGGCGTCCGACGCGATCTCGAAAAAGCTGAAGAGCCACTCCGCCCTCTCGCAGGTCACCAGCAACCTCAGCTCCTCGCTGCCGTACATCGCGGTCGATATCAACCGGCAGGCCGCAGCGCAGGACGGGCTCAGCGAGGTGGCGGTCGGCCAGCTCGTCTCGACGTCCATGCAGCCCACGCAGATCGGCACGATCGCGATCTCCGACAGCACGCTGAAGATCTATCTGGACAATCCGGATGCCCCGACCACGGTCGACCAGCTGAAGGCACTGCAGGTGCCGACCGCGGCCGGCCCGGTCGCCCTCTCGACGCTGGCCGATGTGCACCAGGCATCGGGCCCCGCCACCATCACGACCGAGAAGGGGCTGCGCAGCGCGACGATCACCGCGACGCCCACCAGCGAGGACCTCACCTCGGCCAACACGGCGGTCAGCTCGACGCTCGACGCCGTGAAGCTCCCGGCCGGGGTCACGGCCAAGATCGGCGGTGCGCTCAGCGACCAGTCAACGGCGTTCTCGCAGCTCGGCCTCGCGCTGCTGGCCGCGATCCTGATCGTCTACATCGTGATGGTCGCGACCTTCAAGTCGCTGCGGCAGCCGCTGCTGCTGCTCGTGTCCGTGCCCTTCGCGGCGACCGGCGCGATCGCGCTGCAGCTGATCTCCCGCATCCCGCTCGGTGTCGCCTCGCTCATCGGCGTGCTGATGCTGATCGGCATCGTGGTCACCAACGCGATCGTCCTGGTCGACCTCGTGAACCAGTACCGGGCGCGGGGGATGTCCGTGCCGGAGTCCGTTGTGCACGGGGCGTCCCGACGCCTCCGGCCGATCCTCATGACGGCGCTCGCCACGATCTTCGCGCTGCTGCCCATGGCCGTCGGCCTCACCGGGCACGGCTCGTTCATCTCGCAGCCGCTCGCGATCGTCGTGATCGGCGGCCTGGTCTCCTCGACGCTGCTCACCCTGATCGTGCTGCCCACCCTGTACAACCTCGTCGAAGGGGCGCGAGACCGTCGGGCCGCCCGTCGGACGGCGCGTGGCGAGGGAGCGACTGCATCCGCAGGCATCCGTTCAGGCGCGGCCGAATAACCTGGACGGGTGACCACTGAGTACACCCCCGCCGCCGACCTGCCCGCCCGCAAGGGCACCTGGGCGTGGGTGATCGCATTGCTGACGCTCGTGGTGCCCGGAGTCGGCGCCGTCATCGGCGTCATCGTCGAGGTCTTCGCGTACCACTTCTACAACAAGCAGCGCGATGTGGGCGCCGTCAACGCCCGCAACGCGTCCAACCTCGTGATCAGCTACGCCATCATCACGGTGGCCTGTGCGATCGTCTTCTTCGCGGCGCCGGTGGTCGGGGCGCTCTTCGCGTCGTTCCAGCTCATCTTCTACCTGCTCGGGCTGCTCGCGCTCGGTGTGTGGGCGCTCGTCTCGCTGCTCGTGGTCGTCTTCGCGATCCTGGGCATCGTCGCGGCGGTGCAGCGGCGCTCCTTCGACCCGGGCTACGTGTGGCGCGTGGTCAAGGGCGACCGCGTCTGGGAGGTCTAGGCGCGCAGAGCCTGCGCCCCGCCGCGTCGGCCTCCCCGTCGTCGCCCCTGCGTGCGCTGCTCGGAACACGCCTGCGCTGCGCAGGCGCGCGCCGCGGACGCGCGTTCCGAGCAGCGCAACGATGTGGCGGGCGGATGCCGCGTGCCACGGACCCGCGGCGCTCAGCCGAGGCGGTCGTGCAGGAACGTGACGACGTCGGCCTTCATCGCCGGCGTCAGCACCCCGATCGAATGGGCCCTGCCCGGGCGCTGCTCGAGCGTCACGGGCACGCCGGCGTCCTCGAGCGCGGCGCGCAGCCGGTCGCCCTGCTGGTGCGGCACGAAGTCGACGGATGCCTGACCGATGAAGGTCGGCGGATCGCTCGGATCCACATCGAACAGCGGGGAGGCCCTCTTCGCCGTCGGGCAGCTCGCGAGACGGCGGCAGCCGAGGTAGCTGAGCTCATCCCTCGTCAGCTCCGGACTCTGCGAGCGCGACCGTCCGGCGGCGGTCAGGTCGACCGGGCCCGAGAGGTCGACCAGGGCCGCGACGCGGTCCCCGGTCGTGAGCGTGCCACCGTGCCCGCGCAGGGCGAGCAGAGCCGCGAGGTTCCCGCCGGCCGAGCCGCCGACCACGCCGACGCGGGCGGTGTCGAGCTCGTAGCGCTCGGCGGTCGCAGGCATCCGGATGAAGCGCAGCGCCGCCGTCGCATCCTCGAGCGGGGCCGGGAAGCGCACGGCCGGGGCGAGCCGGTAGTCGGCGTCGAACGTCACGAAGCCCGACTGCGCGAGCCAGGTGCACACCCGGTGGTAGTCGGCGACGGCCTTGTCGCCGTGCATCCAGCCGCCGCCGTGGAGGAGGAGCACCGCGGGCCGGGCCGCGCCGCCGTCGGCCGCCGGAGCGCAGATGTCGAGGCGCTGCAGGCGGTTCGTGGTGCCGGCGTAGGGCACGTCGGCGGTCACGACGACGCCGGGCGGAGGGGACGCGACGCCCGTCGCGACGGCCGCCGGATGGTCGGCGGACGCCTCGGTGCGGGCATCCGTCGCCGCACAGGCGGTCAGACCGGCGCCGACGGCGACGGACAGAAGAAGGGCGAGGAAGCGCCACCGCTGCTGCGGTCGCCGCCACGCCGGAAAGATGCGCGTGGCCACGTGGCTCTCCCATTGCTGTGTTGCGTGCAGCCTAAACGGCATCGCCGTGATCTGCGTGTGCCGCAAGCGGGGGCCGGGGCGGGATGCCGGACCGGGGGCGGCCGCAGGGGTGGCCGTGGGAGTTCAGCGTCCGAGCGACGGGCGCATTCCCAGGGTCGGTGCCGTAGCCTGGGGGAGTCGGCTTTCTGATGTGCCCACGTGGGCAACCTGAAGATGTGTGTCAGTGGGGCCGGTAGGAGCGAGTCGCGCTCCCGGACCTCGCCGAGTGAGTGAGCTCTGACATCTTCTATTTCCCAGAGAGCAGCAGCGTTTTCATGCCTAAGAACGTGAAGCGCGGCGGTAGCCGCGCGCCCAAGAACTTCGATCCGTCCTACGCCCGTTCGTCCAAGAGCAGCGGTTTCGGCCGCCCGGCCCGTGCGGGGGGTGCGGATGCCGCGAAGCCCGGCTCCCGCAGCAAGGGGCACCGCGGCTATCGCGTGGAGGATTCCGCCGAGCCGACGGACGCCCAGAAGAAGTCCCGCTGGACCCCGGAGCAGCGCTCCGCGCGCGGCCACGAGGCCGACCGTCGCTACGCGGGCCGCGAGGACCGCTTCGAGCGGCTCGACCGCTTCGACCGCGAGCGCGCACCGCGTGACGAGCGCGCGCCGCGCGGAGGCCGTCCTGGCCGGGACGAGCGGGCGCCGCGTCGTTTCGATCGGGATGACCGTGCGCCGCGTCGGGCCGAGGACGACCGTCCGCGTCGCTTCGAGCGTGACGACCGTGCTCCCCGTCGCTTCGAGCGTGACGACCGTGCGCCGCGCCGCTTCGAGCGTGACGACCGTGCGCCGCGTCGGGCCGAGGACGACCGTCCCCGTGGCTTCCAGCGTGACGACCGTGCGCCGCGCCGCTTCGAGCGTGACGACCGCGCTCCCCGTCGTGTTGAGGACGACCGTCCGCGTCGTTTCGACCGGGATGAGCGTGCTCCTCGCCGTTTCGAGGATGACCGTGCGCCGCGTCGTTTCGACCGTGACGACCGTGCACCGCGCCGTGCCGAGAACGACCGTCCGCGTCGTTTCGAGCGCGACGACCGGCCCGTCCGCGCCGAGCGCCGCAATGACTTCTACGGCGACGCCGAGAAGAAGAGCGTCGTCGGCCCACAGGACGACGTCGTGCTAGAGCGCCTCGAGGCGCAGGCGACGCTCGCCACCGACGTCGAGGGCGTGACCTTCGGGGACCTCGGCCTCGGCTCGGGCATCGTGCGTGCGCTCGAGGGGCTCGGCGCCGCGCGCCCGTTCCCGATCCAGGCCGCGACGATCCCCGACGTGCTCGCCGGCCGCAACGTGCTCGGCCGCGGGCGCACCGGGTCCGGCAAGACCATCGCCTTCGGCGCCCCGGTCGTCGAGTCCCTGCTGCGCGGCGGCTCGGCCGAGATCGCCGCGGGCAAGCGCACCAAGCGTCAGCAGGGCCGCCTGCCCCGGGCGCTGGTCCTCGCCCCGACCCGCGAGCTCGCGCTGCAGATCGACCGCACGGTGCAGCCGATCGCCCGCGCCGTCGGTCTGTTCACCACGCAGATCTACGGCGGCGTGCCGCAGCGCGCCCAGGTCATGGCCCTCGAGCGCGGCGTCGACATCGTCATCGGCACGCCGGGCCGCATCATCGACCTCATCGAGCAGGGCCGGCTGGATCTCTCCGATGTGCGCATCACGGTGCTCGACGAGGCCGACCACATGTGCGACCTCGGCTTCCTGGAGCCCGTGCAGCGCATCCTGCGTCTCACCGCCGACGGCGGCCAGAAGCTGCTGTTCTCCGCAACCCTCGACACCGGCGTTGCCTCGCTCGTCGAGGAGTTCCTGGTGGACCCCGCGGTGCACGAGGTGGCCGGCGAGGACCAGGCATCCGGCACCATCGAGCACCGCGTGCTGCTGATCGATCACCACGAGAAGCTCGACATCATCCAGCAGCTGGCCGATCGCGACGGCAAGACGCTGGTCTTCTCGCGCACGCGCAGCTACGCCGAGGACCTCGCCGAGGGACTCGACCGGGCCGGCATCCCGGCGGTCGCCCTGCACGGCGACCTGAACCAGGCCAAGCGCACCCGCAACCTCGAGAAGCTGTCGAAGGGCCGGGTCAACGTGCTCGTGGCGACGGATGTCGCGGCGCGCGGCATCCACATCGACGACATCGACCTCGTGATCCAGGCGGATGCCCCCGACGAGTACAAGACCTACCTGCACCGCGCCGGCCGCACCGGCCGCGCCGGGAAGCCGGGCATGGTCGTGACGCTCGTCTCGCGCGGGCGCACCCGCCGCGTCGAGGGACTGCTCGAGCGCGCGGAGATCACCGCCGAGTGGTCGACCGTGCGCGCGGGCGACACCACGATCGCCGAGCTCGCCGCCGCTGCTTCCGCCGACTGACCCCTAATCGCGCTACTCTCCCGGATCGGCGCGCCTGCTGTGGCGGCCGCGCGTGTCCGGGAGAGTAGCGCAACGGGGCCGGCCCGGGGCGCAAGGCCGAGTGGATGCCATAACACGAGGCAATAGGCTGGAGAGCCCGCCCCGCGCACCTTGGAGGACGTATGCCTTCGCTCGATCAGAAGATCCGGCTGCTGACCGGAGAGACGTCGTTCATGACGTATGCGATCGAAGAGATCGGGATCGAGTCGATCGCGCTGAGCGACGGCCCGATCGGCATTCGCGGTGCGGCCGAGCCCGCACCGGTCGCGGCCCAGCTGCCCAACCCCTCGGCGGTCGCGGCCGCGTGGGACCTCGAGCTCGTGGGGCGCCTCGGCACCCTCATCGGGCAGGAGGCGAAGCGCCTCGGCATCGACGTGGTGCTCGCCCCCGTCGTCAACCTGCAGCGCACGCCCGTCGGCGGCCGGCACTTCGAGACCTCCAGCGAGGACCCGGTGCTCACCGCCGAGACCATGGTCGCGTTCGTGCGCGCCGTGCAGGCCGAGGGCGTCGCGGTGTGCGTCAAGCACTTCGTCGGCAACGAGTCCGAGACCGAGCGCACCGAGTACATCGCGCGCATCCCCGAGCAGGCGCTGCGCGAGGTGTACCTCGCCCCGTTCGAGGCGGCGGTGAAGCGGGCGGAGGCCTGGTCGATCATGGCCGCCTACAACCGGGTCGACGCGGGCGGCGAGATCGCCCAGGCGACCGACCACGACTACCTCATCAACGGCATCCTCAAGGGCGAGTGGGGCTACGACGGTGTCGTCGTCTCCGACTGGCTCGCCACCAAGACCACCGTCGAGTCGGCGCTCGGCGGTCTGGACCTCGTGATGCCCGGGCCCGGCGGCCCGTGGGAGCAGCACCTGGTCGACGCGGTCGAGCAGGGCCTGGTCCCCGAGGACGTGATCGATCAGAAGGTCGAACGGATGCTGCGCCTCGCGTCGCGCGTCGGGAGATTGTCGGCCGCCGCCTCGGCCGATGCGGCCGAGACGCCCACGTCGTCGGCACCGCAGCCCGCGGAGGGCACCGACGCCGAGGCCGCCGGCGGGGCCGCCGCCGAGGCGCCTGACTCCGACGTGGTGCGCGCACTCCTGCGGGAGGCCGTGGCGCGATCGACCGTGGTGCTGCGGAACTCGGATGACGTGCTGCCGCTGGCGGCGGCATCCGTTCACCGCATCGCCCTGATCGGGCCCAACGCGGTCGAACCGTTCATCCAGGGCGGCGGCAGCGCTTTCGTGACCCCGCCCTACGGCGTCTCGCCCGAGCAGGGACTGCGCGAGGCGTTCCCGGACGCCGAGGTGACCGTGCACCGCGGCGTGAGCGCGCGGCGCTTCGCCCACCTCATCGACCCCGCGCTCGTCACAACGCCCGCGGGGGATCCGGGCTACGAGCTCGCGCTGCGCGACGCCGATGGCGCGCCCGTCGGCGACCCGGTCGTCGTTCCGGCGTCCGAAGGCTGGAACCGCGGCGTCGTCCCCGGCGCCCGCTCGGCGGTCGTGACCGCCCGCGTCACGCTCGACACCCCCGGCGCGCATCGCGTCGAGCTCGGGCTCACGGGCATCCACCGCGCCTGGTTCGACGGCGAGCTCGTGAGCGAGTCGGAGGCCTTCGCCGACGCGAACGTGATCCTGAACTCATCCGCCAACCACCCGGAGGGCCCGAGCCGCGTGTACGAGCTCGGAGAAGGCGAAAGCCGGGTCGTCGACATCCGCGTCGAGTGCCAGGTGGTGGATGCCGGCGCCTACAGCCGCTTCGTGCGGGTCGAGCTGCGGCATGACGTCGCGGCCACGGCCGCCGAGGCGGAGGGCGACTCGGCCGCCGAGCTCGAGGCCGCCGTCACCGCGGCATCCGATGCCGACGTCGCCATCGTGGTCGTCGGAACGAACGAAGAGGTCGAGTCCGAGGGCTGGGACCGGCAGAGCCTCGCGCTGCCCGGTCGGCAGGACGAGCTCGTCGCCCGCGTCGCCGCGGCGAACCCGCGAACGGTCGTCGTCGTGAACGCGGGCGCCCCCGTCATCCTGCCGTGGCTTGACGAGGTGCCCGCCACCCTCTGGTGGTGGCTGCCCGGCCAGGAGGCGGGCCACGGCCTCGCCGACGCCCTGACCGGGGCGATCGAGCCGAGCGGACGCCTGCCGTGGACGCTGCCCGCCGCCGAGGCGGACGTGCCCGTGCCGAACGCGCTTCCGGTCGACGGCGGCGTCGACTACACCGAGGGCGTGCACGTCGGCTACCGCGGGTGGGAGCGGCTCGGCCGGGTGCCGGCGCGCCCGTTCGGCTACGGGCTCGGCTACGCCCGCTGGCGCCTCGGCCAGCCTCTCGCCGCCGAGGAGTGGACCACCCAGGACACCCTGCCGGTGACCGTGGCGCTCACGAACGACAGCGAGCGCGACGGCCGAGGCGTCGTGCAGTTCTACCTCTCCGGCCCGGCCGACCCCGACGGCGTCTGGGACCGGCCGGCGCGCTGGTTCGCCGGCTCCGCGAACGCGGAGGTGCTCGCGGGGCGCGTGGTCGCCCTCACGGTGCGGATCCCCCGCCGGGCGTTCCAGGTGTGGAGCGTCGCCGAGCAGGCCTGGGTGCTGCCTTCCGGCGAGTACACCGTGCGTGCGGCATCCGATGCCCGCGACCCGGGGCAGAGCGTGGTCATCACGCTGTAGCGCGACGGTCAGCGGGCCGGGACCGCGAGGCCCTTCTGCGCTGCGGCCTCGAGCCCGTCGATCGCCGACTGCACCGCGGCGAGCTGCTCGGGCGGGAGCCCCTCCAGCAGGGCGGCGACGCGCTCGGCGCGCTCGAAGCGGGCGCGCTTGATGGCGTCGACCCCCGCTGCGGTCGGCACGACGAAGAAGGAGCGGCCGTCGCTCGGGTCGGGGCGCCGGGTCACGAGGCCCTTGCTCTCGAGGTCGGCGACGATGCGCGTCATGGTCGGGGCGGCGACGGATTCCATGCGCGCCAGGTCGCCCGGCCGGATCTCGCCGACCCGCACGATGCTGCCGAGCGCGGAGACGAGCCCGTGGCTGATGCCGTCGCGGGTCGGCCGGATGCGTCGGTTGATCCGTCCGACCGCGACGGCGAGCCGTGTCGCGAAGTCGTTGTCCTCTGGGGCGGGAAGCGCCGTCTTCTCGCGGGCGGGCTCGGTCCGGGTCATGTCTCCGCCTTCTGTCAGGAGGCTTCTTCCACCGCCGGTTCGCGGGTTTCGACAGATTCTGCCACCTGCTGGCTGTCGACTTCATGCACGTACTTCTTACCGCGCACGAGCGAGGCGATCGCGGCGATGACCGACATGGCGGCGGCGGCGATGAACACGACCACGAGGCCGGAGTGGAACGGGCTCGAGATCAGGTGCGGGAAGAACTCGTTGCCGATGAGGGTCTTCTGATCCGCCGCGGGCAGCGAGCTGAGGACGTTGGCCCCGCCCGGGCCGAGCAGCGACTGGATCGGGTTGAAGCCGAGGAAGGTCGCGAACAGGGTCGAGACCGGCGGGAGCTGCGAGACGCTCGTCGCGGCCGCGGCCGGCACGTGGTGGGCGATGAGGCCCGCGTACATCGTCTTCGGCAGGGTGGTCGCGAGACCCGCGATCATCAGGGAGAAGAAGATGCCCATGGACAGGGACGTCCCGGCGTTCTGCACGGTTCCGGCCATTCCGGATGCGGCGCCGCGCTGGTGCGCCGGAACGGAGTTCATGATCGCGGTGCGGTTCGGGGCGGCGAACATGCCGGAGCCGAGGCCCGAGAACAGCGTGATGATCGCGAACAGCCAGTACGGGAAGTCCACGGGGATCAGGAACAGGGCGACGAAGGTCGCCGTCACGACGCCGAGACCCGTCGTGGCGAACAGCTTCGCGCCGAAGCGGTCGGACAGCGTTCCGGAGATGGGGCCGGCGATGAGGAACCCGATCGTGATGGGCAGCATCGCGAAGCCGGCCATCAGCGGGGTCCTGTCGTAGGCGACGCCGTGCAGCGGCAGCCAGATGCCCTGCAGCCAGATGATAAGCATGAACTGGAGGCCGCCGCGGCCGATCGAGGAGAGCAGACCGGCGAGGATCGCCATCGCGAAGGCACGGATCTTGAACAGGCGCATCTCGAACATCGGCTGCTTCTGCGCCAGCTCGACGAAGACGAACACCAGGAGCAGGACGATGCCGCCGATCATCGCGCTGAGCACCCACGGGTTGGTCCAGCCGGTGTCGGAGGAGCCGTAGGGCTGGATGCCGTAGGTGATGCCGGTCAGCAGGGCGGTGAGGCCGGCGGCGAAGAGCACGTTGCCCCACCAGTCCATCCGCCCCTTGGTCTGGGTGCCGACCTCGTGAAGCGACTTGAACGCCCAGATGGTGCCGATGATGCCGACGGGCACCGAGACGAAGAAGATGGCGCGCCAGTCGATGTCCGCGAGCACGCCGCCGACGAGGAGACCGATGAACGAGCCCGCGATCGCGGCGACCTGGTTGATGCCGAGCGCCATGCCGCGGCGGTGCGCGGGGAAGGCATCCGTCAGGATCGCGGTCGAGTTCGCGAACAGCATGGCGCCGCCGATGCCTTGCACGAAACGCCAGATGATCAGCCACATCGCGCCCTGGCCGCCCTGGAACGGGTCGAAGGCGAGGGCGATGGACCCGATCGTGAACACGACGAAGCCCAGGTTGTAGATGCGGACGCGTCCGTACATGTCGCCGAGGCGCCCGAAGGTGACCACGAGCACGGCCGTGACGAGCAGGTAGCCCATCAGGATCCACAGCAGGTAGCTCACATTGCCCGGGTCGAGCGGGTTGATGTTGATGCCCTTGAAGATCGCGGGCAGCGAGATGATGACGATCGACGAGTTGATGGTCGCCATGAGCATGCCGAGGGTGGTGTTGCTGAGGGCGACCCACTTGTAGTGCGGGTGATCTTTGCTGAAAAGGGTGTTGGACAAAGCGGGCGGGCTCTCCGAGATTCGCGATAGGTAGTTGTCGTTTGCTAACTAACTATAGCTCAGCTATGCAAGAGGGATTCCGCCCCAGGGCGACAAGTTCCCGTTCCGGACGTATACGGCCGGGGCCGCGGGCGTGAACGTCCGGAACGGGAACGAGTTGCCGCGGGGTTGCGGCCGGGGCCGGGGCCGGGGGCGCGGCGGATGACGGCAGCAGGTGACTCAGCCGGCCGCCGGGGCGGCGGCGCGCGCCAGCACCCGGCGCGCCTGCTCGACGACGGGCGCGTCGACCATGCCGCCACCCGAGGCGAACACGCCCCCGGTGCCCTCCGCGTCCGCGAGCACCTGGCGCGCCCGTGCGATCGCGGCCTCATCCGGCCGGTAGGCCGTGCGGACGACCGGGACCTGGGCCGGGTGCACGCAGGCGCTCGCGAGGAAGCCCGAGCGGGCGGCATCGCGCGCCTGGGCGCCCAGGCCCGTGAGCCCGGACTCGGAGTAGTCCGGGTACGGCGCGTCGATCGCGGGCTTGCCGAAGGCGGCGGCCGTGAGCATGAGCCGGGCGCGGACCGCCCGCAGCGGGTCGATGAGGCGGCCGGACCCGTCGCGGGCGGCGGTGCCGCCGAGCTGCTCGACGAAGTCCTCAGTGCCCCAGAACAGTGCAACGACCGCAGGATGCGCGGCGATCGCCTCCAGCTGCAGATAGCCCTTCGGGGTCTCGATCTGCGGCACGACGTCGTAGTCGGAGAGGGCGGCCACGGCGTCGACGGACTCGCACTTGCCGGCGACGAGCAGCCGGAAGCCGCTGCCGTCCAGCGCGGCGAGATCCCGGTCCAGCTCGGCGGAGGAGCCCGCGTTGACGCGGATGAGCGTTGTGCGCGGATCGAGGCCCGATGCGACGACCGCGCGGCGCGCGTCCTCCTTCTGCGCCGCGGGGACGGCGTCCTCCAGGTCGACGATCACCGCGTCGGCGCGCGCGGCGGCCTTCGCGAAGCGCTCCGGGCGGTTCCCGGGGCAGAACAGCAGGGCGGGTCCGGCATCGAGGCGGATGCCCGAACCGGTGCCCGAAGCGACGCCCGAACCGATGCCCTGGCCGGTGCCCGAAGCGATGCCGCTCATGGGGTCGCAGCCCCCGGGCGCACCTGCATGCGCCGCTTCACCGCGCTCGCCTCGCCGGTCGTCTCCAGCCGTTCCACGGCCACGAGGGCGGCCTCGGCGGCGGCCCGGACGTGCTGGTGCACCGCGGCGACCACCCGTTCGGGCTTGCGCGCGCGGATCGCCTCCGCGATCTCGAGGAACTCCCGCGATGAGGCCTCCTGGCGGCCTTCGATCGAGGTCGAGAGCCGGCGCAGCGCGTGGATCCGGGCGTGCAGGGACTCGAGCGTGTCGCGCAGAAGCGGATTGTGTGCGCCGGCGATCAGCAGCTCGTCGAACTTGAAGATCAGCTCCATCCGTTCCTCGCTCGTGGCATCGGCCGGCGGCACGTAGGCCAGCAGCGCCTCGGCCTCGTCGTCGGTGGCGCGACGCACGAACAGCTCGGCCGCGAGCGCCTCGAGCGCCTCGCGCAACTCGTAGATGTGCTGCACGTCCTCGCGGCCGAGGACGACGACGCGGATGCCCCGTCCCTCGCTCGGCTCGACGAGGCCGAGGTTCTGCAGGTGCAGGATCGCCTCGCGGATCGAGGTGCGGGAGACGCCCGTCAGCTCGCATAGCTCGCGTTCGGTGAGCCGACGGCCGGGCGGAAGCGCCCCGTCGACGATCGCCTGGCGCACGAGGCGCACGACGCGGGCCGGGATCGACTCCTCGGGCTGCGCCACCATCAAGTTCAGTTCGGCCATGAGCCACCGCTCCCCAGCAGGTTCCGGTTCTTGACATACATCATACAAAGCCCACGACACGATGCTGACCGACCGGTCTGCGCGCGGCAGGCATCCGCCCGCTCACCGGCCGGCATGCCGGCCCGTCACGCCGCCGCTGCCGGGGACGCGAGGGGCTGCACGACGCTGTTCTGGTCCTTCGGCAGCAGCGATCTGATCTGCTCCAGGTCCTCGCTGGTGAAGCTTCGCCGGCGCTGCGACGGCGCCTCGTTCCGATCCACGAAGCGCAGGCAGACGTCGTCGAAGCCCAGCTCCGCAAGCCGGCCCAGCCGCTCCTCCGCCTCCGCCGGCCCGCAGATCAGCGTGAACGGGCCGTCCTCGTCGAGCTTCTCGTCGGGGGCGCTCAGGTCGATGCGGCACGTCGTCGTCATGGCGCGCTGGCCGCCCAGATCGCGGTAGCGGGCGATGCCCTCGGACATGACCGTGATGCTGGTGAGCCCCGAGGAGCTCATCCAGCCGTCGTAGTCGCGTACCGCCCGCGTGAGCGAGACCGGGCTGCTCCAGGCGCCGAGCACGAAGCGCGGCCCGCCCTCCGTGCCAGGGAAGGGCGGGATGACGGCGTCGTCGACCTCCTCCCCGTTCAGCAGGCGGCGGATCTTGTCCATGTGCGCGTGGAAGATCTTGAAGCGGTTCTCGTAGTCGACGTGCACGGCCTCGAACGCGCCGCGCAGGGTGGAGCCGGCACCGACCCCGGCCGTGAAGCGCCCGTTGCTGAGCGCGTGGATCGTGAGCAGGCGCTGCGCGAGGTCGACCGGCTCGCGTAGCGGGACCTGCAGCACCGTCAGGCCCACCTCGATGCGCTCCGTGCCGGCGGCCGCGACGAGGCTCCACTGCAGCGGGTCCACCTCGGTGTACTGCCCCCGGTAGTACGAGGCATCTCCGGTCCAGATGCCGTCGAGGCCGGCATCCTCGATCATCTTGGCTTTCGCCATCAGCTCCTTGGCGTCGAGCAGGGTGCCGTCTGCGCGGAGCGGGGGGACGTCGACTCCGATTCTCATGGGTTTCTCCAGTCGGTTGGCGAGGGAAGGAAGGGGAAGGAATGACTGCTAGTTCTTGACCGCGCCGGTCAGCACGCCCTTGGCGAAGTGCCGTTGCAGGAAGGGGTAGACGAGCAGGATCGGGATGATCGAGATGACGAGGATCGCGGTCTGCACGGCATCCGTCGGCGGCACGGGACCCGAGTTGAGCGGGTCGCTCAGCGTCACGCTCTGGATCACGTAGGTCCGCACCACGAGCTGCAGCGGCCACTTCGCGTTGTCGTTGAGGTACAGCAGCGCGTTGAAGAACGCGTTCCAGTAGGCCACGGCGTAGAAGAGGCCGATGACCGCGATCACGGCCTTCGAGAGCGGCAGCACGACGTGGCGCAGCACGGCCAGCTCGCCGGCGCCGTCGATGCGCGCCGCCTCGGTGAGCTCGTGCGGGATGTCCATGAAGAAGGCCCGCATGACGATCACGTTGAAGCCGTTCACCGCCACCGGCAGGATGAGCGACCAGTAGTTGTTGAGCAGGCCGAGCTGCTGGACGATCAGGTAGTTGGGGATGATCCCCGGTGCGAACAGCAGCGTCGTCAGCACGGTGAGCAGCAGCGGCTTGTGGCCGAGACTGCCCGGCCG
This sequence comes from Gryllotalpicola sp., assembly GCA_036398375.1. Taxonomy (GTDB): domain Bacteria; phylum Actinomycetota; class Actinomycetes; order Actinomycetales; family Microbacteriaceae; genus Gryllotalpicola. The sequence goes on along the minus strand of DASWPQ010000018.1, from coordinate 33,308 downwards.
GCTCAGCGCGTAGGCGAGCGTGCCGGTGGCGACGAGGCTGATGGCCGTGCCGACCAGGGTGATGAGCAGGCTGATGACGAGCGCGCGGGTCACGACGCCGCCGGCGAACAGCGACTTGTAGGCCAGCAGGCTGGGATGCGTCGGCCACAGCACGAAGCCGCCGGCCTGGGTGATCTGCTGCTGGTCGGCGAGGCTCGTGGCCACCACGCTCACGAAGGGGACGATCACGAGCGCGCAGAGCAGAACGAGGACGACGGTCTTCACGACGCGCATCAGGAGGGACTCGGGCGGCATGCCGGCCTGCAGCAGCGGCCGTCGGGACTTTCGCGGGGTCGATGCCGCGGACCGCGTGAGCGTGGTCATCGTGCGCTCCTCCCCTCGTACAGGCCCGGTTCGCCGAAGGCGTGGGCGATGGAGTTGGCGCCGATGACGAGGATGACCCCGACGACGCCCTTCAGCAGGCCGACGACCGCCGCCGGACCCCAGTTGCCCCCGATGATGCCGCTGTTGTAGACGTAGGTGTCCAGCACCTCGCTGGCGTGCAGGCCGACGGCGGGCTGCTGCAGCAGGATCTGCTCGAATCCGACGTTGAGGGCGTCGCCCAGGCGCAGGATCAGCAGCAGGATGATGATGGAGCGCAGTCCGGGGAGCGTGATGTGCCAGGTCTGCCGCCAGCGGCTCGCCCCGTCGACGCTCGCCGCCTCGTAGAGCCCGATGTCGATCCGGCTGAGCGCGGCGAGGAACAGGATGGTCGCCCAGCCGGTGTCCTTCCAGATGACCTGCGAGGTGATGAGCGTCAGGAACCAGTGCTGGTTCCCGACGAGGTCGATCGTCTGCATCCCGGCTCCGCGCAGCCCGGAGTTGACGATTCCGGTGCCGCCGAGGAACTGCTGGGTGATGGCGACGACCATCACCCAGGACAGGAAATGCGGCATGTAGAGGATCGACTGCACGATGCGCTTGATGCGCTCCGACAGCATCCCGTTGAGCAGGATCGCGACGACGATCGGCAGCGGGAAGACCAGGACGACCTGGATCAGCGTGATGATGACGGTGTTCTTCAACGCGTTGAGGAACTCCGCGTCCCCCAGGATCGAGAAGTTCTGCAGCCCGACCCAGCTGCTCTGGAAGATCCCGAGGAAGGGCTGGAAGTCCTGGAACGCGATGACGTTGCCGAGCAGCGGGACGTAGCGGAACAGGAGCAGCAGCAGAATGCCGGGCACCGCGAGGACCAGGAGGATCCGGTCGCGCTTGGCCCGCTGGACGAGTCGCTGGCGGAATGTGCCGCCGCGTTGGGCTGAGGTCTCGACATGCAGCGCCGCCGGGGCGACCTTCCGTGCCGAGTGACTGGTGGCTGTCACGTTGACTCCTTTGTTACGTGTGCTTCCAGGCTGTTCAGGGGGTGGCGGTTCTGACGTCGTCGGGTGCGGGTGCGGGTGCGGGTGCGGCGGGGCCGGGCGGTGCGGCGGTGCGGGTGGATGCCTCGCCCGCGGCGAACTCGGCGAGGACGCTCTCGGTGTGCTGCCCGAGCTCGGGTGCGCGCGCCGGATCCGGCGGCCGGTAGCCCTCGAGCACGAGCGGGAAGCCCTTCCGCCGCGTCGGACCGTCGAGGAACACCCTCCGCGCGGCGAAGTGCGGGTGCCGGGCGCGCTCCTCGGCTCCGAGCACCGGTGCGCTTGGAACGCCGGCCTGCGCCAGCAGCGCGAGCGCCTCCGCGCGATCCCGGCCCGCGGCCCACGCGCGCATCGCCGCGTCGAGCCCATGCTCGCCCTCTGCTCCGTTCACCGCGGCGCCTTCGCTGTCGAGGAGCGTCGTGAGCCGAGCGCGCTGCGCCTCCGTGAAGCACGCGACGGCGATCCAGGCATCCGGCCCGCGCACTGCGTAGACATCGTGCGGATGCGCCCCCGGCCGGCTGTTGCCCGTGGCGGGAACCGTGGCTCCGGTCGCGCGGAAGAGCTCGATCCGGTCGGCGAGCGTCCACGAGACCGTCTCGCGCTGCGAGAGGTCGATGTGCGTGCCGACGCCGCTTAGCCAGCTGTGGACCACAAGCCCCGCCCCCAGAAGCGAGACGACCTGATCCGGGTAGTTGACGTCGAACGAGGACCAGATCGGCACGCCGTCGTCGTAGCCCGTGACGGATGCCAGCCCCGAGAGCATGTCGAGCGTGGAGCCGTAGGAGCGGTAGTGGGACTCCGGCCCGTCCTGCCCCTGGCTGGAGAGCGAGAGGTACACGAGCCCGGGCTTGAGCGCGCGCAGGCTCGCGTCGTCGATGCCGAGACGATCCGTCACACCGACGCGGAAGTTCTCCAGCACGACGTCGGCGGCGGTGACGAGCTCTCGGAACGCACGGACGCCGGCTGCGCTCTTGAGATCGAGCGATACCCCGAGCTTCCCGGCGTTGTTGGACTCGAAGGCGGGGGAGACCTCCGGCTGCGCGGCGGGGTCGAGCCCGGACACGATCCAGCTCCGGAACGAGTCCGGGTGGCTCGGCGCCTCGACCTTGATCACGGTCGCGCCGTAGTCGGCCAGCAGCCGGCCCACGGCCGCGCCGGCCGTGATGGTGCCGAGGTCCAGGACCACCATGTCCGTGAGTGGTCGTGCGTCGGCTCCGGCACCGCCGGACGCGAGCGCCGCCGCAGGCCGGGGGCGGTCGATGCGGCCCGCGGCCCGGAACCCCGGTTCCGACGGTCCGGCGAGCTCATCGAGCTCCGGGGCGCGCGCGGTGCGCCAGCCGAGCTCCGCCGACTTGAAGAAGGGGCCGAGCGGGGCCGCCGGGTCGCTCGGGACGAATCCCCGGGCGAGGTATTGCTCCGCCGCGACGACGTCGGGCACGTCCATGCTCATACCGAAGGCGAGGCCGGCGCGCTGCGCGCGCTCGAAGACGTCCCGCCGCGTGAGCGGCCGCGCCCAGTCCTCCACCGCGGGCCACCAGCGGGCCGCGAGCCGGTCGCGACCCGCCTCCGTCCCGAGCTCGGGGTCGCGCATCCGCGGGTCGTCGACGAGCTCGACCATGGCGCCCCACTGCTCGGGCTGGTAGATGACCCCGATCCAGCCGTCCGTGACGGGCAGCATGCGCCAGCGCCCGGAGTGCACGCCCGTGCGCCGTGGCGCCGCGCCGCTCGCATCGAAGCTCACGTCGCTCTTCCAGTCGATGTACGCAGCGACGTCCGAGAGGGCGACGTCGACCAGGTCGCCCGCGGGCTCGCCCAGGGCGACCATCGCACCGAGGAAGCCGGTGAAGCCGGCGGAGTAGGCGGTCTGCTCGCCACCCAGGCTCAGCGGCGAACGCTCCGGCTCGCCGATCATCGCGGCGAGGCCGCCGAAGGACTCCGCCAGCAGGCTGTCGGGGCGGGTGAACGGCTCGGCTGCGTCGAGCCCGAAGCTCGAGAAGCAGACGACGACGAGTCCGGGCCGGCGCGCTTCCCCCCGCAGGCCCAGCCGATCCAGATGCGCGGGGTCGAGGTCGCTGATCACCACGTCGGCCTGCTCGATGAGGCGCCGCGCGCGGCGCGCACCCGCGGGCGAGCCGAGGTCGACGACCAGGCTCCGCTTGCCGGCGTTGAGCACGCGGAATCCGCTCGCCATGAGCGCGGCATCAGGGTCGTCACCGGCCAACCCGCCGCCGCGCAGGTAGTCGCCGCCGGGGGGCTCACACTTGATCACCTCGTGCCCGAGCCCGCTGAACATGCGGCCGCAGACGGGGCCTGCCACACCCTGCGCGAGCTCGAGGACCCGCAGCGGCGGTGCGATCCGGGCGTGCGCGCTCATGAGCGCCCCTCCGTGGGCGGCGCGGCGCTCTGCTCCGGCTCCTGGTTCGGGTTCTGATCCCAGCCTTGGCCTTGGCTCGGGCTCCGGCCGCCGGCAGCGAAGGTCGCGAGGCCGGAGCTCACGGCATCCGTGAGCGCACGGATCTGCACGCCGACCCCCTCGCCGTACTCGAGCGCGGTCGTCCAGTCGGAGATGTGCATCGGCACCTCCCAGAGGGCCTTCTTGCACCAGCTGAGCGTCACGGCGTCGTGGGCGGCGATCTGCGTGGCGAGGGCGAGCGCGCGGCCCTGCAGCTCCTCCGCGGGGGTCGCGGCGTTGATCAGACCCCACTCGGCGGCGGTCGTTCCGGTGATGCGCTCGCCGGTGAGCACCAGCCACGCCGCGCGTTTCTGGCCGAGGCGGAGCTGCGTCGACGGGCCGGCGAGCCCCGGGTAGAGGCCGAAGCCGATCTCCGGCATCCCGATCTGCGCGTCGGCGGCGGCCAGCGCCAGATCGGCGGCGTTGATGAGGGTGACGCCGCCGCCGAGCGCGAATCCGTTGACGACCGAGATGACGATGGCCGGATGCCGCCGGATGGCCTCCTGCACGGCGATCCACGGGGCGTCGCCGCCGAGGGCGTCGCGCTTCGGGCCCTCCGCGTCGGCCTCCTTCAGGTCGATGCCCGCGCAGAAGGCGGGACCGGCGCCGGTGAGCAGGATGACGCGCGCCGTGCTCCGGCAGCCCTCGAGCGCGCTGATCAGCGCCGTGCGCGCCGCACGGCTCATGGCGTTGCGCTGCCGCGGGCGGTTGAAGGTGATGCACGCCACGCCGTCCGCCGGGCGGTCCACGAGCATCAGCGGCTCGCCGCGGTCGTTCCGCTCGTCCGTCACGAGGCCACCCGGAAGGCGGGCAGCCGGTGCTCCCCGACAGCTGTGAAGGCGAGCCGGAGCGGCGCGTCGACGGCGAGCCCGCTGCGGTCCCCGAGAATCGTGGAGACCATAAGCGGGCCCTCGGCGAGCCGGACGAAGGCGACGGGGTAGGGGCGCTCGTCGTCGAAGGCGTCGAAGTACCTCTGATGCATCACGACCCAGGACCACAGGGTCGCGGCGCCCGAGGCCGGGCGCCAGGTGAAGTCCGGCGAGAGGCACTGCGGGCACACGGGGCTCTCCGGGAAGCGCGGGGTGCCGTCGTGATCGCAGAACTGCAGGCGCAGCTCGCCGGCGGCGAGCCCCGCCCAGTACGGCGCGTTCCCGTCGGTGACGGGGGGCAGGAGGCGTTCGAATGCGTCGAGGTTCATGGCTCTGCGACTCCTTTACGCCGAGGTCAGGATGTGGGAGGTGACGATCGGCGAGGCGCACATGTACTGCACGACGTTGCAGTTCGCGACCTGCCGCTCGCCGGCCTGGCCGCGGATCTGCTTGACCGCCTCGACGTGCAGCGCCCAGCCCTGCATGTAGCTCTCCGCGGTGTGGCTGCCCGAGGTGTTGAGGGGTCGATTGCCGTCGTAGCCGAGGCGGTTCTCACGCGCCCACTGCCAGGCGGTGCCGCACTCGGTGTGCCCGAAGCCCTCCAGGGTGAACAGGATGGTCGGCAGGAAGTTGTCGTAGATCTCGAGCGCGTCCATGTCCTGCGGCCCATAGCCGCTCTTCTCGTAGAGCCGGCCGGCGACCTCCTGGGACGCCTCGTAGAAGAAGTCCTGGCTCGTGTAGAAGTTGGTCAGCTCCGCGATGCCGGCGGTGGCCGCGATCCGGACGGGCTGGACGGGCAGCGTCCGCGCCTTCTCCATCGTCGTGACGATGAAGGCGACGCCGCCGTCGTTGATGATGCAGTAGTCGTAGAGCCGCATCGGCTCGGCGATGTACCGCGAGTTCATGTACTCGTCGCGGCTGATCTCCTTCTGGAAGACCGCGAAGGGGTTCTTGGTCGCGTTGCGGCGGTTGTTGGCCGCCAGCGGGTACAGTGCATCCTCCGGAGCCCCGTACAGCTGTCGGTAGCGCTGGTACATGAGCGAGACGTAGGCCCCCGGCGACGTCATCCCGAACATGGCGTCGTAGCCCGCGGTCTCGACGCCGCCCTCGCCCGTCCCCTCGCCGCCGTACTTCATCTGCACCGAGCGGCCATTGTTCCCGTACACGCACGCGACGGTCTCCGCCGCGCCGCTCGCGATGAGCGCGACGGCGTTCTGCAGCGCGACGCCGCTCATCCGGCCGGAGCCCTCGAGCTCCTGGACGAAATGGGGGTGGTGCAGGCCGAGCACGTTGGCCGTGCGGTTGTAGCCCACGCGGGAGACGAAGAGCCCGTCGATGTCCTCCTTCGCGATCCCCGCGTCCGCGATCGCCTCGCGCAGGGCGGCGGCGGCGAGGGCGTGGGCGTCCCGCTTGACGCCGCGCTCCTCGTAGAGCGCGCGGTAGTTCGTCTGGCCGACGCCCACGATCGCGATGTCGGAGGGGTCGGTGATCTTGAGGCCCATGCGTCCCGGCCCGCTCACTTGTGGGCCTTGGCGTAGGCCTGGTCGAACTCCTTGAGCATCTGCGCGCCCCCGCTGGACTTCCACGACGAGACCGCGTCGTCCCAGGCTCTGAGCGGCGCGTCGCCCTTCATGATCTGCGCCTGCGTGTCGTACATCTTCAGCTCGAGCTGCGCCCACTTGCGGCCGTAGGTCTCCGAATACAGGCCGAGGGTGGGGTTGGCGATCGAGTCGGGCATCGTGGCCTTCTCGATCTCGTACTGGATCTGGGTGGGGCCGCCCAGACCGACGTAGTAGAGCACCCGGGGCGGCGAGGCGATGTACGGCAGGCCGAAGCCGAGGGTCTCGGCGGTGCCCGTCGAGGTGACGACCGGGTCGCCGCTGGAGCTCGGCTTCCAGTCGACGCCCTCGACGCCGTAGTTCAGGAAGCGGTACTCCTCCGAGCCGAAGGGGGCGGCGAGGTAGTTGCAGACCTCGAGGAGCATCTTGATGCGGTCGTCTGATGCCTTCTTGAACGCCGTCATGCTGAAGGAGGGCGTTCGCTGCCAGCCGTGGGCCGTCGTCGACGAGTCCCAGGGCACCGGCCCGCTGCCGCCGATCTTCATCGTGGGGTCGCTGTTGACGTTGAAGAAGCGGGGCAGGGTGGTCAGGCCGCCCGGCATCCCCATCACGGCCTGGCCGTTGGCCATGGCCGTGTACCAGGTGACGGTCGAGCCGCTGAAGGCGTCCGGGTGCACGTAGCCCTTCTTGACGAGGCTCGCGCAGGCGCCGATGGCCTCCTTGGTGCGCTCGTCGGTGTGGTAGCTCGTGAACTTCCCGCCGTCCTCCTCGAAGGTGTTGCCGACGCCGAGGCACTGCAGGGCGAAGCCGAAGGTTGCCGAGGGCTGGGCCGAGTTCTCCACGACGTGATCGAGCGCCCAGCGGTTCTTCCGGGTGTCGGTCACGGCCTTGCACAGGGCGAGGAACTCGTCCCAGTTCTTATAGTGCGGGTCGAGGCCGAGCCCCTCGATGATGTCGTCGCGGGAGAAGAAGTGGTTGACCAGCTTGTATGCGGGGATCGGCAGCCCGTACAGGCCGCCGTTGTAGACGACCTCGCTGCTCCAGAAGTCCTGGGCGATGTTGGCCAGGAACGGGTAGTCCTTGATCTTGTCGCCGGCCAGGAAGGGGGCCAGGTCCTGGAACTTCGCCTTCAGGAGGTCGGGGAACGACGGCTGCAGCGTCTGGAACTGGATGAAGTCGGGCAGCTCGCTGCCGGCGAGCACCGTCGGCACCTTGGTCTGGTAGTCGGCGGAGCCGACCTGCTGCATGTCGAGCTTGAGGTTGAGGCGCTTGTTGACCGCCTGCCAGAAGGTGTTGCCGCCGAGACCGGCGACGATCGGCGAGTAGGTGATGGTGAGCGCGGAGACCTTGCTGCCGTCGCCGGGGGACGCTGTGGCGACCGACTTCGGGCTCGCCGGATAGCTCGGGTAGAACGGCACGAGGCCGTCGGCGTTGCCGGGGAACTTGGTGGCCAGCTCGCTCGGGAACGGGATGTACTTCGGCAGGATCGCGCCGCTCTGCGCGGCCGAGCCCGAGCCGACACTCGACGGGTTGGCGCCGCACGCGGCGAGGAGCCCCGCCACGCCCAGTGCACCGGCGCCGACGACGCCGGCGCGAAGCAGTTGACGTCGATCGACGACTTTGTCTTCGAACATTCTGATCCTCCCAGAGCAGGAATCGCTGGTGGAGGGCATTGCCCCCGTCATCGTTGACGGGTACCACTGCACATGCAGGCAGGTGCGAAGAGCCTCTCGTGCCGCGTGGACGGCGATGTCCAACAACTGTGCTTGTTCTCGAAACTGACGTGTTCTTGTAATACAGAATCTGTAATACAGTGACTGATCATGATGGGTCGGATATCCGATGTCAAGGACGACATCCGAATCCGTAGCGCGAGGCCCTCCCCCCAAGTGCTGCGGGACAGGGCGGCGAGGAGAAGACGATGACCACGACCACCGCACGCGCCGTTGAGGACGGATCGGCTCGGGCTCTGCCGGGCTTCCGCGAGCTGCCGCGGGAGCCCGGCGGGGCGCGCCAGGCCTGGGGGCTCTTCGGTCCGGACGACTCGGCCGGCCTGATGAACCTCATCTCGCCGGAGGGCACCCGCGAGGCCGCCCGCCTCGTCGAGCGCGGAGCCGTGTTCCCCCTCGACGTGCGCCTGGGCTTCGTCGACCCGCCGTTCTTCGACCGGGGCCTGCCGCGGCACACGCTCATCCAACGGCGCCCGGGCAGCACCTTCGACGACGTCTACGACAACTTGTTCCCGCAGGCATCCAGCCAATGGGACTCGCTCGCGCACGTCGCGGCGCGCCCCGAGGAGTTCTACAACGGCGCCACGCGTGCCGAGATCGTCGCTGGCCTGCGCAACACCGTGGACCACTGGGCGCGGCGCGGCATCGCGACCCGCGGCATCGTGCTCGACGTCGCCGCACGGGTGGCGGAGCGCGGCGGCCCCGGCGCCGGCATCCCGATCACGGTGGCGGACCTGGAGGAGGCGCGGCGGAGCGCCGGCCTGGAGTACCGGCCGGGCGACATCCTGCTCGTCCACACCGGCTTCCTCGCCTGGTACGGCCGCCAGGACCGCGCGACGCGGGTGCGTCTCTCCCGGCGGGAGTCGACGGTCGCCCCGGGGCTCGAACGCTCGGAGGCCATGTCGGAGTACGTCTGGAACGCTCACGTCGCCGGCGTCGCGAGCGACACCGTCGGGCTCGAGGTCTGGCCCGGCGCCGCCGAGCCGGGGCCGTACGGCTCGCTGCACCGGATCTTCATCGGTCTGTACGGTCTCGCGATCGGCGAGCTGTGGTGGCTCGACGAGCTGGTGCGGGACTGCGCAGAGGACGGGCGCTATGAAGTGTTCCTGACGAGTGCGCCCTGGAACTTCCCCGGCGCCACCGGCACCCCGCCGAACGCGCTCGCCCTCAAGTGAGGACGAGCGCGTCCGAGCGGGCTATGGCCGGGCCGCGCCCCGCCGCCGCCCCGCGAGGAGCACGATCAGGACCACCGCGACGAGGACGAGCAGCACCACGGCTCCGGCGACGATCAGGACGATCAGCGTCGTGGTGCTGATCCCGCTTGCCGTCGGGGCGCTCGCGCCCGGACCCTGCGCGGCCGGCGCCTGCACCTTCGTGCCGCACTTCGTCAGGGGGCCGGCGTGCCCCTGGCCGGCGGCCGGCCCGTGATAGGCGAACTGGATCGATGCGCTCACCGGGTGCCCATCGGCCGAGACGATCTGCCAGGTGACGCGGTAGCCGCCCGCCGCCCCGAGCGCGACGGGCACGGAGACGTCCCGGCCCTGCACCTCGGCGCATCCCGCCTCGTAGTTCCGGCCGGAGGCATCCGTCACCTGCACGAGTGCGCCGCGCCCGTTCTCATCGAGCACGACGTCGTCGAAGACGAGCGTCACGCGCGGCAGCGCGCTCGTGACGGTCGCGTTCGCGGCGGGTGTGCTCGAGACGAGGTAGTCGTGCGCGCTCGCCGCCGTCGCCGGGGCGAACACCAGGACGGATGCCGTGAGCACGGCGCCCGTCACCGCGCCCACACGGCGCGCGAGACGGCCCGTGATGCCGGAATCCGGCCGCGATTCCGAGCGCCTGGGTCGTCGTGGCCCTGGGCGTCGATCCCCCCGGGGTCGCCGATCCGCCCCGGGCCGCAGCAGCGCGCCGATCATGCGGCCCGCCGTCGCAGGAGCGCGAGCACCGCGACGATGAGACCCGCCGCGCCGATCACCACGCCGGCGAGGCCGACGGCGAGCGCCGCGGTCGTGGTGCCGGAAGCCGCGGGGGCCGGTGCGGGCGCCGCCGACACCGCGACGGCCGGAGCGTCGCCGGCGGGCGGAGCGTCATCGATGTAGAGCGTCGGTGCCGGATGCTCGGGCTCGACTCCGCTCGCGGGCGTCGGCTGCTCCCACTTCACGACCGAGCCGTCCGAGTACCGCTGCGTCGCCGGCAGCAGCACCTTGCCCGTGTCGGGGACTTTCCCGAGCGAGAGCGTGAAGACGCCGAACTGCCCCGGGGCGATGCCGCCGCCCGTCGCGGTGAAGGTCACAGAGCTCGGCGCCTCGGTGACCTTCGTGCCGCCGATCGTGACGGGCCTCGGCAGGGTCGCGGTCGTGACCTTCGCCGTCCAGCCCGGGACGGTCTGATAGCTCACCGAGGTGAAGGGGGTGTCGGTCGGCAGCTGGATCGTCAGGCCGATCGTGCTCGCCGTGGCCGACTCGGTCGGCACGCGGAAGCTGATGTAGGAGTAGCCGCCCGCGGCGGCGGTGTCGGGGTCGATGCGCACGTGAGCGCTCGCCGCCAGAGGGGCCGCGAGCGCGAGCACGCCGCCGGCCGCGAGGCCCGCAACGGCGCGCAGGGTGAAACGTCGGTTCATGTGTCCTTTTCCAATGGATCGTCATATGCCGCGACGGGCATAGATCGACCCGTCGCGCTCAGTAGGAGGGAGCGAGGACGAGCGGAGGACCGCGGTGCCGCAGCGCCCCGCGCAGGAACCAGGCCCGACGGGCGGCCGGCAGCGCGGCATCCACGAGCACCCGCAGCCGCGGCAGAGGACGCGTCCGGGCCAGGCGCAGGGCCCGGAGCAGAACGAGGACCGCGAGCCCGAGCATCCGCCGCAGCACGCGCTCGCCACGGTGGATCGCCGCGATCGTGATCAGCGCGGCCACGAGGTGGCTCGCCCACATGACGGGCTGCGTGAGGTCGACGGATGCCGTGCCGCCGGCGCCCACGACCCGGAGGTGCATGCCCGGCATCCCGGCCATCCCGATGTCGCCGGCGAAGCGCACCCGGCTTGGCTGACCGAGCGAGAAGAGCAGGTGGAACGCGAGCTGGCTGAGCACGACCGAGGTCGTCAGGCTCCACAGCCGCGTCCGTCGCCCGGCGAGCAGCACGCTCGCCGGAACGGCGAGGGCCACGCTTACGACGATGCCGAGCGTGCCGGGGGTCGCGCCGCCGCCGGCGACGTGGAACAGCGCGGCGACGAACACGGCGAGCGCCGCCGCGACGGTGCCGCGGAGCGCACGCCGGTGCCGCTCGGTCATAGGACCCACTGTATAGAGCCGGAGAGGGCCCAACCCACGGCCTGTGCAGAGCTGATCCAGGGTGTCAGAGACGCCGATTACCCTTGTGGCCATGGTCGAGACCCCGCTGGAAGTGCTGCATCGCGTTTTCGGGTACAGCGGGTTCCGGGGTGAGCAGGCTGCCATCATCGACCAGCTCGTGGCAGGCGGCGACGCCGTCGTGCTGATGCCGACCGGCGGCGGCAAGAGCCTGACCTATCAGATCCCGTCGCTGCTGCGCGAGGGCACGGGCGTCGTGGTCTCGCCGCTCATCGCTCTGATGCAGGACCAGGTGGATGCCCTGCGGGCCGTCGGCGTGCGGGCGGAGTTCCTCAACTCGACGCAGTCGCCCGAGGAGCGGCGCGGCGTCGAGCAGGCCTATCGCGACGGTGAGCTCGACCTGCTCTACGTCGCGCCGGAGGGGCTGTCGACCCCGCGTGTGCAGGAGCTGCTGAAGCAGGGGAGGATCGCGCTCTTCGCGATCGACGAGGCGCACTGCGTGAGCCAGTGGGGCCACGACTTCCGGCCCGACTACCTGTGGCTGTCGAACCTGGCCGAGCTGTGGCCCGAGGTGCCGCGCATCGCCCTGACCGCGACGGCGACCGAGGCGACGCACCGCGAGATCACCGAGCGGCTCGGTCTGCAGCACGCGAAGCACTACGTCGCGAGCTTCGACCGGCCGAACATCCAATACCGCATCGTGCCGAAGGACGAGGTGCGCACCCAGCTCGCACGGTTCATCCGCGAGCAGCAGGAGGCCTCGGTCGACGCGGCGGGCGTGCCGGTGCCGGCGGCCGGCATCGTCTACGCGCTGAGTCGCGCCACGGTCGAGAAGACGGCCGCGTACCTCAGCTCGCAGGGCATCGCGGCGCTGCCGTACCACGCCGGCCTCGAGGCATCCCTGCGCGCTCGTACCCAGTCGCGCTTCCTCCGCGAGGACGGCATCGTGATCGTCGCGACGATCGCCTTCGGCATGGGCATCGACAAGCCGGACGTGCGCTTCGTGGCGCACATCGACCTGCCGAAGTCGGTCGAGGGCTACTACCAGGAGACGGGGCGTGCGGGCCGGGACGGACTCCCGTCGACGACCTGGCTGGCCTATGGCCTGGCGGACGTCGTGCAGCAGCGCCAGCTGATCGACAAGTCCCCGGGCGACCGCGCCTACAAGCAGCGCATGGGGCAGCACCTCGACGCGATGCTCGCGCTGTGCGAGACGGTGTCGTGCCGCCGGGTGAACCTGCTGTCCTACTTCGGGCAGGAATCCCAGCCCTGCGGCAACTGCGACACCTGCCTCGCCCCGCCCGAGACCTTCGACGGGACCGTCCCGGCTCAGAAGCTGCTCTCGACGGTGGTGCGGCTCAAGCGCGAGCGCGGGCAGCAGTACGGCGCGGGGCACCTGATCGACATCCTCACGGGCAAGCGGACGCCGCGCGTCGAGCAGCTCGGCCACGACACCCTCGCCACCTGGTCGATCGGGCAGGAGCTCAACCCGACCCAGTGGCGCGGCGTGGTGCGTCAGCTGCTGGCATCCGGCCTGCTCGCGGTGAGCGACGACGGCTACGGCACGCTGCGGCTGACGGATGCCGCGGCACCGGTGCTGCGCGGTGAGCGGCGCGTCGAGCTCCGGCAGGACGTGGTGGCGGCGGGGCGGCTCGCCCGCGGCTCCCGCCCCGCTCGCACGAGCGTCGAGGAGCTGCCGGAGGAGGCCCGCGAGCTGTTCGAGTCGCTGCGGGAGTGGCGCGCGGCCACCGCGCGCGAGCAGTCGGTTCCCGCCTACATCGTCTTCGGCGATGCGACGCTGCGGGCGGTGGCGGCGGCCCGCCCCGCCCGTCTCGAGGAGCTCGAGGGCATCACGGGCATCGGTGCGAAGAAGCTCGAGCAGTACGGCGAGACGCTGCTCGAGGTGGTCGCCGCGCACGTGCGCGCCGCCTGACCGCGCGCTGCGGTCGGGCTCGTGCACGCGGAACGGACATCGGCATGCCCGGAGGCACACGCACGTGTCCGTCCCGCGTGCACGAGCGGAGCTCAGCGGGTGAAGTAGAACCCCTCGTCCAGGTCCTCGATGAGGCCCTGGTGCGTGGGCGTCCAGCCCAGCAGCTCCTGCGTCGCGGCGCTCGACGTCGGATTGTCGACCCCGGCGAAGTTGCCGATGAAGCCGAGGGTGGCGACCGCCTCCTCCTGCGAGAGGCTCCGGACCGGCACACCCGCGCCGCGCCCGATCGCCTCGGCGATGGACGTGAACCGGATGCCCACCTCCGCGGCCGCGTGCAGCGGGATGCCCGCCGGCAGATCCTCCTTCTCGAGGGCGAGCCGGATCAGGTGCGCCGCGTCGAGGTTGTGCACCGCCGGCCAGCGGTTGGAGCCGTTGCCGACATAGCCGGCCGTGCCGGCCTGCCGCGCGGCGGCGATCAGCGAGGGCATAAAGCCGTGCAGATCGCTCGGCCCGTGCACGGTCGGGGCGAAGCGCAGGGCGGCGCTGCGGACGCCGCGGGCGGCGAGGCCGAGCAGCAGCCCCTCGGTGACGGCGCGCGGGTTCGCGGCCTGGGATGTGTCGATGACCGTGTCCTCCGTGCCGACCTCCCCGGGCGCGGTCGAGCCGGCGAGCATCATCGTGCCCGAGGCGGCGAGGAACGGTTTGCCCGAGCCCTCGAGCGCACCGCCGATCGCCTCGATGAGGGCGCGGTCCGCGGTGATCGCGGCCAGGAAGTCGCCCCCGTCGTGCTGGAACGCGAGGTTGACGACGCCGTCAGAGGCGGCCGCCAGCTCGGCCAGGCGCGCGGTGTCGTCCATGGTGCCGAGAACGGGCTCGGCGCCCAGCGCCGCGAGCCGATCGGCGCCGGCCTGCGAGCGCGACAGGCCAACGACCTGATGCCCCGCCTCGATGAGCTCGGCGGTGACGAGCGAGCCGATGTGGCCGCTCGCTCCGGTGACGAAGACCTTCATGTTGACCTCCAATGTCAGAAACTGACATCAGCGTAGCACGTGATGTCAGCATCTGCCATAACTTACAATGGAGGCATGAGCCGTTGGGAGCCGGGATCACAGGGCCGCCTCGCCGAGGCGGCGGCCGAGCTGTTCCTCGAGCGCGGTTACGAGGCGACCACCGTCGCCGACATCGCGGCGCGCGCCGGGGTGACCGAGCGCACCTTCTTCCGCTACTTCGCCGACAAGCGCGAGGTCCTGTTCGGCGACCCCGAGGCCTACAACGGCGTGTTCACGGATGCCATCGCCGCCGCCCCGGCCACGGCGACGCCCCTCGACGCCGTCGCCGCAGCCCTGCGGGCGGCGGGGGGCTTCTTCGTCGGACGCCACCCGCACGCCGGCATCCGCCAGCGCATCATCGACGCGAACCCCGCCCTGCAGGAGCGCGAGCAGATCAAGCGGCTCCATCTGACCGAGGCGATGGCCGAGGCGCTGCACGCCCGGGGCGTGCCCGATCCGACCGCTCGGCTCACCGCAGAGCTCGGCACGGTGGCGTTCCATCTCGCGTTCGTGCGCTGGGTGACGGCGGAGCGGGACTCCGACCTCGGCGCGCTCGCGCTCGACGTGCTCGCCGAGCTCCGCGCGGCGGCGGCCTAGCTCTCGCCCCGCCCGCCTGCCCTGCCCCGCCCGAGCCGCCCGTGCGTGCCGGATGGACAGCTGCGGGTGCGGCGGCACGTGCGGGTGTCCATCCGGTGTGCGCGAACGGGGAGGGTTGAGGGGATCCGACAAGCGAGGCGCGGGCCGGGTGCCCCGGTCTTTGTAGGACCCGCACCGTTCTCGTGCCCTCTCGGCGGCGAGCGTCGTAGCGTGCAAGACAGATCCCGGGCCGCGCGCCGTTGCGCGGGCCGACGCCCCGATCTCGGAAGCAGGTACGTCGATGGTCGACACAGCACCCCGAAGCGACGAGCGCGTCCGCGTGCCCGAGGCCCCGGCCGAGGCATCCGCCACCACGCCTGCATCACCGCCCGCCGCGCACCCGGCAGCGGGCGCCGCGCCCCGACTCGACGTCGCCCTGCTCGAACGGATGCTGCGCGGCAGCTACCCCGAGGTGAGACGGCAGGCGCGCGAGGTCGCGAAGGATCCGCAGTTCCACAAGGTCGATGGCCTGAGCCTCGACGAGCAGCGCGAGCGCACCCTCGCGCAGATGAAGGTGCAGGCCGCGAGCGGCTTCCAGCTGCGCGCCTTCCCGAAGCGGTTCGGCGGTGGCGAGGATGCCGGTGGCAACCTCGCCGCCTTCGAGGAGCTCGTCACGGCCGACCCAAGCTTGCAGATCAAGGGCGGCGTGCAGTGGGGGCTGTTCGCGGCCGCCGTGCTGCACCTGGGCACCGAGACCCACCACGACCGCTTCCTGCCCGATGCGATCAGCCTGAAGGTGCCGGGCGCCTTCGCGATGACCGAGACCGGTCACGGCTCCGACGTCGCGAGCATCGCCACCACGGCGACGTACGACCCGAAGACCGAGGAGTTCGTCATCCACACGCCGTTCCGCGCGGCGTGGAAGGACTACCTCGGCAACGCCGCCAAGCACGCCACCGCCGCGACCGTGTTCGCGCAGCTCATCACGGCCGGCGTGAACCACGGCGTGCACTGCTTCTACGTGCCGATCCGTGACGCCGCGACCGGCGAGTTCCTGCCCGGCATCGGCGGTGAGGACGACGGCTACAAGGGCGGCCTGAACGGCGTTGACAACGGCCGGCTGCACTTCGACCACGTGCGCGTCCCGCGCACGAACCTGCTGAACCGCTATGGGGACGTCGCCGCCGACGGTACGTACACGAGCGCGATCGACAGCCCCGGCCGCCGTTTCTTCACCATGCTGGGAACGCTCGTGCAGGGCCGCGTCTCACTCGACGGCTCGACCACGATCGCGAGCGCGCTGGGCCTGCACATCGCGCTCAGCTACGCCGCCCAGCGCCGCCAGTTCGCGAGCGCGACGCCCGGCCAGGAGCACGTGCTGCTCGACTACCAGCGCCATCAGCGCCGGCTGCTGCCGCGCCTCGCCCAGACCTACGCACAGTATTTCGGCCACGACGTGCTGCTGCGCAAGTTCGACGACGTCTTCTCGGGGCGCGCGGACACCGATGCGAACCGGCAGGACCTCGAGACCCTCGCCGCTGCGCTCAAGCCGTTGTCGACCTGGCATGCGCTCGACACGCTGCAGGAGGCGCGCGAGGCCTGCGGCGGCAGCGGTTTCCTCGCGGAGAACCGCCTGGTCGGGCTGCGCGCCGACCTCGACGTCTACGTCACCTTCGAAGGCGACAACAACGTGCTGCTGCAGCTCGTCGGCAAGCGCCTGCTGAGCGACTACGCCAAGCAGTTTCGGGGTGCGACGGCCGCAGACCTCGCCAAGTTCGCGGCGAGCCAGGTCGCCGGCAGGGCGTTCAACGAGGGCGGCATCCGCCGCGTCGGCCAGAACCTCAGCGATCTCGCCGGCGTCGGGCACGGGGTCGAGGCGCTCAAGGACCACGACACCCAGCGTGCCCTGCTGCAGGATCGCGTCGACACGATGGTTGCCGGCATCGGCGCCGAGCTGAACAAGGTGCGTCGCGCCTCGGCCGCCGAGCAGGAGAGCGCGTTCAACGCCCATCAGGACGAGCTCATCGAGGCCGCGCGTGCCTGGGGTGAACTGCAGCAGTGGCAGGCGTTCACGGCGGCGCTCGACACGGTGGAGGATGCCGGAACGCGCGAGGTCCTCGGCTGGGTGCACTCGCTCTTCACCTTCGGCCTGTTCGAGAAGCACCTGTCCTGGTACCTCGTGCACGGCCGCATCTCGGCCCGGCGCGGCCAGGCGGTCACGGCGTACATCAACCGGCTGCTCGAGCGTCTGCGCCCCCACACGCTCGAACTGGTGGCGGGCTTCGGCTTCGAGCCGGGTCACGTGCGCGCGCCGATCGCGTCGGGTGCGGAGGGCGCACGTCAGGACGAGGCGATGGCGTATTCCGCGGCGCTGCGCGCGGCGGGCGAGGCGCCGGTGGACGAGAAGGCGCTCACGAAAGCTGGGAAGACGAGCTGAAGCCGGGCGAGGCCGTCGGGCGTTCTCGGAAGCTGACATATAGTCACTTCGGTGAAGCGGGTAGTGATCGTCGGGCTCACGGTGCTCGGCGTCCTCGTGCTCGCGGGCGGCTTGTGGTTCGCCGGGCGTGGGGCGGTCGGGCAGTCCGGCGCGCCCCGGCCGACGGAATCGGCGGCGTCGGAGCCGATGACGTCGGAAGCGCCGGCGTCAGGGCCGTCGGTGTCCGGCTCGCCGACACTCTTGGCCCCCGGTGACCGCAACCTCACGATCGATGTCGGAGGCCGGAAGCGCTCGCTCATCCTGCACGTGCCCACGACGACGACAGGGCCGCTTCCGCTGGTGCTGGTGTTCCACGGCGCGTATGGGACCGCCGCCGACACGAAGCGGACGACCGACTTCGACCGCGCGGCGGACGCCCACGGGTTCCTCGTCGCCTATTTGCAGGGCTATCAGGACTTCTGGAACGACCTCGCCGGCCACACGGCCGCGCAGCAGGCCGGCATGGACGATGTCGCCTTCGCCTCGGCGGCGATCGATGAGATCTCCCGGCTCGAACCGGTGGACCAGCAGCGCGTGGTGGCCGCCGGGTTCTCGAACGGCGCGCTCCTGGCCGACGTGCTCGGGTGTCAGCTGGCCGACCGGCTCGCGCTGATCGTGGTCGCATCGGGGCCGTTCTCGGAGCAGGTGTCACAGTCGTGCAATCCCGCGAGACCGGTGTCCGTGCTCGAGACGCATGGCACCGCCGACCCGACGATCCCCTACGACGGCGGGCATTTCTCGAGCGATACCGGCGGGGAGACCGTGCTGTCCGCGCCGGATTCGGCGGCGCGTTGGGCGCAGCTGGACGGCTGCGACGCGACGCCGTCGAGCAAGACGATCTCCAACGCCGTCGTGACGAGCTACAGCGGATGCCGGGACGGCACCACGGTGACCCTGCGCTCCCTGCAGGGGTGGCGGCACGCGTGGCCGCCCAGCGTCGGCGAGCTCGTGGCCGAAGCGATGGATGCCGCGAAATAGCGGCGTTCCGGGCTGCGCTCAGCTCGCTCGCGAGGTGTCGTCGCGACGCCAGCCGACGGTCTTGCCGGCTCGGCGCAGCCGCGCGACCTCGAAGCGGGTCAGGCCGTAGCCGACGCAGTACACGGCGAAGGCAGGCCACAGTGACGGCTTCAGCGCGACCTGCCTGACCAGCGCTGCGACCTGGCCTCCGCTCTCTTCCCCGGAGACGCCGAGCTCGCGCAGCTCCGCGTTGCCCGTGTGCACGCGCACTGAACGACGGATCTGGGCGCGCAGCGTCCGGGGCGCCGGCGCCGCGAAGGCGTGGTCGGGCAGGATGACCCGTTCACCAGGGGCGAAGAGTTGCTGCACGAAGCGGTCGTCGGCGATCACCGGGGGAAAGGCCGCCCACCGTCGGCGGCCGGCGGCCGAGACCGCGTAGACGCCCGAGCCGATGTGCCCCGCGCGGTTGTACTCGTTGAGGCGCCAGATGCGGAAGTACTGGCGGGCGGGCCAGCTCGACGCACTGCTGTCGAGCTCGAAGCGGGGGGATGCGACGCGCGGCAGCCCGTCGTCCGCGAGCGCGGCGGCGAGTGCGCGCAGCGTCGCGGCATCCACCGTCACATCGGCGTCGATGTACGCGATCGGCGCGTGCATGATCGCGTCGTCACCCGCGTTGAGTGCGGCGATCTTGGACGGCTCGGGCGTCTCGACGACCCGGATGCCAGGCAGGAAGGCGCGCGCGACGTCGGCGGTGCGGTCGGTGCTGCCGTTGATCGAGACGACGATGTCGAACTCGCCGTCGGCGGCTCCCGCGAGCATGCTCTGCAGGGTCGCGTGGATCCTCGACTCCTCGTTGTGCGCGGGAATCACGACGCTGAGGACAGGGGCTTGCACGATCGCATCGTCGCCCGGTTATGGCCTCGGAAGCAAGCCCCTCCACTGGGGGCGCGCACAGATGAGGTTTTGTCAATAAACTGCCGCTATCTCCGAATACCTCCCCGAACCCTATCGGGGCGCCGCCCCTGAGAGGCCCCTGGACATGACCGACCCCATTGACGCGAAGATCCGCGAAGTGCTCGACGGCTACGCGAAGCTGCAGGCCCCCGCTGCGGGGCTCACCGACGACGACGATCTCTACCGCGCCGGCTTGACCTCGCATGCGAGCATCGGCGTGATGCTCGCCCTCGAGGACGCCTTCGAGGTGGAGTTTTCGGACGAGCTGCTCCGCAAGAGCACCTTTCAGTCGATCGCGGCCATCCGCGAGGCACTGGGCCAGATCGGCGTGAGCACGCAGGCTGCCTAGGCGGCGGCGCTCACGCGCCGTCGTACTGGGGCTGCAGCGTCGCGCGGATCTCGCCGACGAGTTCGGCGAGGGCGCCATGATCGGCGACGGCCCCACGCACGGTCACGACCTGTGAATCGGTGCCCTCGCGCCAATCGACGGCGGCACCGACATGCCGTTTCGGGTCGACCAGTCGCACCCCTGGCAGCGCGGCGACCTCGTCGAGGCCGTCGAGGGCCGTGATCGTCTCGGCCCCGATGGGCGGCTGCACCATCAGCCAGAAGCCGACGCCGGTCACCGGCACGGGCCCGTCGAGGTCGATGGGCACTCCCGCGGCCACCTTGCACGCGGTCGCGAAGAGGTTGACGTCGCTCACCTCGGCGAGGACGAAGCCCGGTCGGCCTCCCAGCCGGCCGTTGATCTCGATGAGGCGCGGGCCATCCGGGGTCAGCTTGATCTCGATGTGCAGCACCGAGTCGCGCACGCCGAGGGCAGCCACCGCGCGATCGGCCATCGCCAGCAGCTCGTCGCGCAGTGCGTGGTCCACGAGTGCCGGAATGAAGTTGCCCGTTTCGCGGAACGGGGCGGCGAGTGGGAAGCGCCCGGTCAGTGCCAGGTGATGGGCGACGCCGCCCACGACCACGGTCTCGACCGAGAGGTAGCTCGCGGCCCACGCGGGGCGGTCCGCGCGGTCCGGCAGATACTCCTCGACGACCTGCTCGTCGGCATCGCCGGCCAGCTCGAGCAGCTCGTCGCGGTCGTGCAGGAGTCGGATGCCCCGGCTCCCCATCCCCGAGACGGGCTTGACCATGCAGGGGAAGTCGAAGCGCTCGGCGAGTGCGGTGAGGAGGTCCGGCGTTGATCCCGCGGGGACCACGGCGAAGCCGGGCTCCTCGACCCCGGTGCCGGCAAGCGCCTCACGCTGTGCGCCCTTGTTCGTGAGTATCCGCGCCAGCTCGGGGGTGTGGTAGCGCAGTCCCAGCCGTCTCGCGAGCTCGGCGGCACGCGGGATCTGGTCGTCCACGAAGCTCAGGATGCCGTCCGGGGACTCGGACGCGATCCGCGCCGCCGCCGCGTCGTCGTCGAGGCCCGCGATGTCGACGACCGTGCCGATGCGGCGCAGCAGGCGCGAGGTGACGGCGTCGCCCGCGAAGGCGTCGTCGAGCACCCAGATCAGCTCGGCGACGTCTCGTGTGCGTTGGAACAGATCGAGCGGGAAGAACGAGCGCTCGTGATGGAGCACCGCGATCCGGACGATCTCGCCGGCGGGCAGGGCGGTCGTGGTCATCGGTTTCCTCTCGGCGCCGTCTCGGGCGAAATGTTAGTACGCCGGCGGGGCGATCCGAGCACTCCCCTCGGGCGGCGATCACGTCATGATCACCCGACTTGGGGGTGAATGAGAAATCATCATTTCCGTTGCGCGACATAATGAAAAGGGCATACTGGCCCCATGGCCCCATCGCACCCGAACAACGGGACCCCGGTGCTGGCGATCGTCCTCGACAGCCCGATGAACGAGTTCTTCCCGCTCATCTATGTCGAGGCCGCCGCGGGTGTGTGCCTGCCGCTCTGGGTGACGCTGCGGGATGACGCGGAGACGGCGCGCTACGCTCGCATCCTCGGCCGCTCCGGCGCGGTGCTCGATGCGCACGGTCTGACGGCGGAGCAGGCGGCGGCGGCGATCGGCGAGCACGCCCCCGCGGGCATCGTCACGTTCAATGAGGCCAATGTGCCATGGACGGCCGAGGTGGCCGAACTGCTCGAGCTGCCGTACTACAGCCGACGCACGGCCGCACAGCTCGCAGACAAGCTGGAGCAGCGCGCGGCGCTGCGTGGCCACGGGCTGTCGACACCCGGCTTCTGGGACGTCGACGCCCTGAGGCATGATGCCGAACTGCTCGACGAGGTCGCGGAGGCCGCCGCGTTCCCCCTGGTGCTCAAGCCTCGCGTCGGCCGCGCCAGCCGGGACATGGCACGGGTCGACACCGCCGCGCGGCTCCGTGAGCTGGTCGCCGAACCCTGGCCGGCCCCGATGATGGTGGAGGAGTTCATCCCCGACCCGTCGCAGCCTGTCACCGGCCCCGGCAACGGGTTCTACGTCTCGGTGGAAGTGCTCGTGAGCCACGGAGTCGTCAGCGCGCTCGGAGTCACGGGGAGACATCCGCTCGTCGAACCCTTCCGCGAGGCCGGGCTGTTCTTCCCGGCGGAGGTCTCGCCCGAGCTGCACGATGCCATGGTCGAGACCGCGGTCGCGGCGATCCGTGCGCTCGGCATCGACGACGGCGCCCTCCACGTGGAGATCAAGGCGACGGATGCCGGGCCCGTCGTCATCGAGATCAACCCGCGCCCGGGCGGCAGCACCCTTCCCGACCTGCTCCGGCATGCGCTCGGCATCGATATCTTCCAGGCGACGATGCGCCTGTCCATCGGTGAGCGGCTGAGCTACGACGGGCTCCCGCGCCCCGGTGACGTCGGATTCTCCGTCTACGTCCTGCCGCCGGACGGCGCGCGCGTCGTCACCTCGGTGGACGGCGTTGAGGGGCTCAAGGCGATCCCCGGCGTGGACGCCGTCGTCGCGAAACTCGGTGCCGGCGACGAGGTCGACCCCGAGCAGGGCATGCTGCAGTACGTCGCTTTGGTGTCGGGCACCGTGCCCGACCACGACGCCCGCCGGCGCGCGCGTGAGCAGATCCTGTCGCAGGTCGTCGTCACGGGGGCCTCATGAGCGGGTCCGTGCGGAGAGCCTGTCAGGGCGCCGGTCGCGGCGGCATCATTGTCATTCGAGAACGCGTGGGAGCATGACGTGGAACCCTTGAGCGAGCTGGCCACAGCCGAGAGGCTGGTGGACATCGCGGAGCGCATCGGAGCGACGGTGGCCGGTCCCGCCGCGCGGGACGTCGACCTCGAGGCCCGCTTCCCCGCCGAGACGATCGAGGCGTTCCGGCAGGAGCGACTGCTCTCCGCGGTGGTTCCGACCGAACTCGGCGGACGCGGCGCGAGCATCGCGGAGATGTCGGACGCGGTGCGCGTGCTATCGCACTACTGCACCTCGAGCGCCCTGGTGCTGGCGATGCACACCATCGAGGTGTACAGCCTCGTCCATCACGGGGACACGCCATGGCTACGGGCGCTGCTCGCGCGGGTCGTCGATGAGCAGATCCTGCTCGCTAACGCGACGAGCGAGCGCCCGGCCCCCGACGGCGGCGGAGCCCTCGTCGACGAATCCGGCACCCTGCGCATCGACCGGTCGACGCTGGCGTGCTCCTATGGGCTGCAGGCCGACGTGATCCTCACCCATGTCCGCCGTGACCCTGAGGCGGCGACGGACGACCGCGTCTATCTCGCGTTCCGCACCACCGATGCGGACCTCGAGCAGACCTCGAGCTGGAACACGCTGGGGTTGCGTGGTACCTGCAGCTACGGCCTCCGCATGCGCACCGCGGTCGACGAGGGTGCCGTCTTCCCCGGGTCGTGGTCGACGGTGATGAACGGCGGCTTCATCCAGGTGCGGCACATCCTGGCAGGCTCGGCGTACGTCGGGATCGCCGAGGCCGCGCTTCGCGAGGCGCACAACGCCGTCCGGGCCGAGGCCCGGCGGTCGGCAGGGGCGACTCCGGCCAGCGCAAGCCGGCTGGCCGAGCTCCACCTCGAGGTGGAGAAGGTGCGTGGAATCCTCGCCGCGGCCGTCGCGCGATTCGGGCAGCTCGAGCCCGAAGGCCGGCTGGATGACATCTCGTTCATCGTCAGCCTGCGGAATCTGAAGGTCGCCAGCACCGCGGTGGCGACCGAGGTGGCGACCAAGGCACTGCAGATCTGCGGCATCCTCGGCATCCATCGTGACGGCCCCATGCTGATCGAGCGCGTGATCCGCGACGCGCACGCTGCCCTCGTGATGTTCGGGAACGACGGGCTGCTGCGGCAGAACGCCGACGTCTTCGTGGCCCGGAAGTCGATCTAGCCGACCGGCGGCGACATGGCTGATCATCCGCCGGTGCGCGTGGGCTGCGATGTGCAGAGCCTCGTCGAGGTACGCGAGTCGCTGGCCCGGCTCGGCGACAGCTACCTCGCTCGGCTGTTGAGCGAGGCGGAGCGGGCGGTCGCAGCAGAGCTGTCGGGCACGGAGGCCGTGGTCCGCTATCTCGGTGGCCGGTTCGCCGCCAAGGAAGCCGTCTACAAGGTGCTGGGCGGCTCGCCGAGCTCCGCCCTCGGCTGGCCCGAGATCGAAGTGCTCGCCGATTCGAACGGCGCACCGACGGTGGTCTTGCACGGTGCCGCGGCTCGTCTCGCCGAGGCATCCAGGCTCGTCGGCCTGTCCGTGTCGATCAGCCACGCGGACCCCTTCGCCTTCGCCGTCGCGGTGGGCACCGCGGCGTCCGAAGAGAACTGAGGGTCCCTCGCGTCACCCCTTTAGGGTCTTCTTGCGAGGATTCCTCAACTGTTAGCTTCCTCCATGGAAGCCTCTGCGCATGTGTGTGGTGGCCGGACCCGAGGAGAAACAGTTGAGTCAGACGGATCTGCCCGGTGGTGGCATGAGGCGGCGGCGGTGGATCACCTCGCTCTCGGCCCTACTGCTGACCGGGGCGGTTGCGATTGCGCCGTCGATCTCAGCCGCAGGCGCCACGGCGCCCCAACCGGCGGCCTCTTCCACCCCCGCCCCGAGCGACCCGACACCTCCCGTCTCGAGCGGTGAGTCGTCGTCGGCCACGGTGATCTTCCCCGCTCAGGACGATCTGGGCGGCATGACATCGGCGTCATGGCCCGGCGTCTCGAGCTTCGTCGTCGGCTTCCAGTTCAACAACACCCAGGCGGGTGTGACGATCAACAGCGCACGCTTCGGCGCGCCGGCCGCGCTCGCGGGTGCTTCTCTGCACTTCGAACTGCAGACGGGCGACCTGAGCTCGCGAACCGTCCTCGCGACCAGCGATACGGTCGCGGTGGTCAGCGGCTGGAACACCGCCGGGTTCGCGACGCCGTTCGTCCCCGCAGCGGGCACCGACTACTGGCTGCTGGCCGTCGTGACCAATGCCCCGAACGACGCGGTCCACTACTACAAGGTCCAGTCGATGCAGGGAGGCACGGTGTCCGCCGACGGCGCCGTCGCCATCCCGGCGAGCAACTCGAACGAGGGATACGTCTACTCGCAGACGAGCACCACCGGAGCGCTCACCTCGGAGTCCGGCGAACGCGTGCCGATCGACCTGATGTACTCGCTCGAGGACACCTCGAGCACGCTGCCCGACCCGAGCGATCCGACCAGCTACTGGGCGCACTCCACCCTGGAGTCGAGCCCGAAGCAGGTCGTGTTCCACGCGACGGAGGGCCAGCCGTGCGACAGCCCCCAGGGCGTGTCGATCGTCACCTTCAACGGCAACGACCTGATCTGGAACGCGAGCATCGGGGCGAGTTGGCTGCATCTCTCCACGACCACGGGTGTGACGCCCGCCCAACCGACGGCAACGGCCGATTGCGCCTCGCTCTCGGTCGGTGCGCACACCACGAGCCTGACGTTCACCTCGGACTACGGCAGCGGGTCGCCGCAGACCGTCTCCGTCTCCGCCGTGATCGATCCGGCCGACGGCGTCTCCGTTGCCACCTGGAAAGACGGCCATGCCGGCGCGATGAGCGTCACGACCGACGACAGCCTCGAGTCCGGCTACGCGGAAGAGGTCGCCAACGGGGTCAAGGGCACCTTCGTGATGAACGGCACGACCCCGCCCGCGTTCTACTCCGAGGCCTACCAGAACGGCATGGAGCTCGGCCCGCACATGGTCTACCACATCTGCTCGCCGCAGTCGTACACCGCCGTCCGTCAGGAGATCTCGGGAAGCATCGACGCCGTCGAGCAGGCGACCGGGTCCTACAGCGCGATCAAGACCCTCGTCTGGCCGTGCGGCTATCGCACGATCGCCTACGGGGCCATCGCCAACGACTACGTCGACTCCGCCCGGGGCTACGCGATCAACGAGCTCGAGGCCACGACGCCGTACGACTTCATGAACCTGAAGAGCTTCAACTCGCACGAGCACGACCCGTATCCGCCGGACGACCTGAAGACTGTCGTCGACGCCGCCCAGGCGCAGGGCAAGTGGGCCAACCTGGTGCTGCACGCGACGACCGACGACGACGGCGCGATCCGCTACGCCACGACGAAGGACATCTGGGAGGCGCCGATCGGCACGGTCGTCAACTACATCTTCCAGCGCGATCGCACGGTGATCTCGCCGGTGACCACGACTGCAGACGGGACGAGTTTCACGATCAGCCGGCTCCCGGTGACGACATCGCCTGTCTTCGACAACGAGGCGACGATCACCTCGGACGACGCGCTCACGATGCAGGTCGACGCCAGCTCCGTCGGCTTCGTCGACGGGGTCACAGTCGGCGGCCACGCGGTGCCGTTCCAGGAGAAGACCATCGGCGGCAAAAAGTACCTGCTGTTCGACACCGACGTCACGACTGCCGCGCAGACGGTCCAGATCGCGACCGAGCCCACCACTCCTCCGGTGATCTCGGCGGCCCCGCAGGCGCTCGCTCTCACCGCGACCGTCGGCGACGAGGACGACACGGCGACCGTGAAGGTCACCAACGGCGGTGCCGGGAGCCTGGCATGGACCGCGAGCAGCGACGTGTCGTGGCTCACGGTCTCGCCGACGACCGGATCCGACGGCGACTCCCTGATCGCGCATGTCGACGCGAGCGATCTCGACGCGGGGAACCACGCGGGGGTGATCTCGCTGAGCGCACCGGGCGCCGCCTCGGTGACCGTGCCGGTGTCCGTGAAGGTGAATCCCGTCGGCGTCGTCGACTACAAGCTCGACTACCCCAAC
The DNA here is from genome assembly GCA_036398375.1 of Gryllotalpicola sp. Classification (GTDB taxonomy): domain Bacteria; phylum Actinomycetota; class Actinomycetes; order Actinomycetales; family Microbacteriaceae; genus Gryllotalpicola. The sequence goes on along the minus strand of DASWPQ010000018.1, from coordinate 6,899 downwards.
CGCACGGCACTGGCCTCTGCCGGCTGGGACTTCCTCGCCAAGACCGCGGCCGGCGGCACGCGCGATACCGAGGTGACCACTGGCAACACGGTGACCTACGGCGCGTCGGGGCTGATGATCCCGGTCGACCAGGGCGATGTGTGGGGGAACCTGAACAACTCGCTGAACACCGTCTTCCACGACCTGCCGAGCAACTGGACAAGCGTCCAGGTGAACATCCCGTCGTTCACGCCATGGGCCAACTATCAGCAGGCCGGCGTCATGATCTACGGCGACGACGACAACTACGTCAGCCTGACGCGCAATTACAGCAGCAAGCAACTGTTCTCGCTCTCCAACGAGACGGCGGGCAAGGCGGCGGTGACGGCGACGGCTACCACGACCGCCGGGAGCTTCCTGCTCAAGCTCGCGCGGAGCGGAGACAGCATCACCGCCTCGTACTCGACCGACGGCGGAGCGGACTGGTCGACGCTCGGAAGCGTCAACCACGCCATTGCCTCTCCGCGCATCGGCCTGCTGGTCGGCTCCAACAGCGCGACCGGCCCGCTGCCGAACGCGACGATCTCCGCTGTCACGGTCGCGGCCGACGGCACCCCGCAGGACCCGACTTCGACGCCGACGCCGACTCCGACGGACACCCCCACGTCGACGCCGACCCCGACCCCGACCCCGACGGATACTCCGACCCCGACGGACACCCCGACTCCGCCGGCGGGCAGCAGCGAGACCGAGACGTACAGTCTCGACTACGCGGGCCGCAGTGCGCTCGTCGCCGACGGCTGGAGCTTCGTGGCGAAGACCGCGGCCGGCGCGGCACGCGACACCGAGCAGGTGTCGGGGAACACGGTGTCCTATTCGTCCAGCGGACTTGTGGTCCCGGTGGACCAGGGTGACCTGTACTCGACGTCGAACAACACGAAGAACACGCTGTTCCGCTCCGTGCCGCCGGATTGGACCTCGGTGGTGCTGAAGGAGAGCGTCGCCCCGACGGCGAACTACGAGCACGCCGGCATGGTCATCTACGGCGACGACGACAACTACATCGAGTTCACCCGTGTCGACAACAGTACGGCGGGCGGCCAGACGATGGCCTTGATCCGTGAGGTCGGCGGCATCCCCGTGGAGATTCGCCGCGTGCCCACCACGGCGACCTCCCTCGTGCTGGAGCTGGATCGCGATCCGGCCACCGACACGGTCAGCGCGTCGTTCTCGACTGACGGCGGCCAGACCTGGGCGTATGGCGGGGCGACCGCCCTCACCTTCACCGCACCGCAGCTGGCACTGAACGCGACGGGCGCCGTGACGGGTCTGCCGAGCGCGACGTTCAGCGAGTTGACCGTCACCGACGACGACGGCACGGATTCGTCGCCGACGGGAACGCCGACGCCCACTCCGACCCCGACGCCGACGGATACGCCGACGCCGACGCCCACCCCGACGGACACGCCGACCTCTACCCCGACGCCGACGGGAACGCCGACGCCCACGCCGACGCCGACGGACACGCCGACGCCGACCCCGAGCGCGAGCTATTTGTTCGACTACGTGAACCGGGCCGCCCTCGTCGCCGACGGTTGGAGTTTCCTCGGGAAGACTGCGACAGGCGCCGTTCGCGACACCGAGCAGACCACGGGCAACGTCCCGAGCTACTCGGCCAACGGCATGCAGATCCCCGCCGACCTCGGCGACCTGTACTCGACGTCGAACAACACGAAGAACACGTTGTTCCATGACCTGCCCAGCGGGTGGACGACGGCGCAGATCAAGCTCGATTTCGCGCCGACCTCCAACTATCAGCACGCGGGCATCGTGCTCTACCAGGACGACGACACCTACATCGAGTTGACCCGCGCCTACAGCTCGTACTCCAAGGGGCAGACCGTGGCGATGCTGCGCGAGACCCGTGGGTCGGCTGCCGACGTGGCCCGTGTCCCAACCACCGCCACCACCGGTCTCACACTGAGGCTGCAGCGCAACACCTCGACCGGTGCGATCACCGGATCGTTCTCCACGGACGGCGGCGGCACCTGGACGACGGTGGGCAGCTACACCCCCGCGCTCACGAATCCGCAGATAGCGGTCAACGTGACCGGCGCAACCACGACGGTGGTGAACGCGACCATCCACGAGGTCGACGTCGAGTAGATGCTGCGAGCGGGCCGGGCATCATGCTCGGCCCGCTCGGAACCGCAGCGCCGCAGCGCCACCTTCTTATCCCGACCGGCAACACCCTGATTGTGAGACGCGTGTGCGAGTAGGCATCATCGGCGGTGGATTCTTCGGCTTCCACATCGCCCAGCAACTCGAGCGCCGATACTCGGGCATCGAGGTCGAGATCTTCGAGCAGTTCGGGGCGCCCCTGCTCGGGGCCGGCACGACCAACCAGTGCCGCCTGCACATGGGCTTCCACTATCCGCGCTCGGGCTACACGATCTATCAGTCGATCATGGGCTTCGACCGCTTCGTCTGCGAGTACGGCGAGTTCCTCGCCGAAGTCACGGACAACCTGTATGCCGTGCACAAGCGCGGGCTCGTGACGGTGGAGGAGTACCTCGCCGTCATGGACTCCTTCCACCTCAGCTACGAGAGGCTTCCGGTGACGGGCGGCGAGCTGTTCCGACACCCCGAAGAGATCGGCGCCGTCCTCCGCGTGCCCGAGAAGTCCATCGACGTCAGCCTCATCCGCAGCAAACTCGCCAGCCGCTTCGGCGGCACTGTGCACCTCAACACCCCGGTGGACGAGGTCGACTCCGCCAGCGGCATCCTGCGCAGCGGCGTCACCGAGTACGGGCCGTTCGACTACATCGTCAACGCCACGTACACCAACCCGAACTTCGGCCTGCCGGCCGACAAGCACTTCGGTGTGAAGTGGGAGCTCGCGGCGATGGTCCTCGCCAAGACGTCCCTGCCCCCCGCCGGCGCCGTCACGATCATGGACGGCGACTTCGTGTCCGTCTACCCCGCCTACAACGGCCTGCACACCCTGTCGTCGGTCGCCCACACCCCCCTGCGCCGTTACTCCGAGCATCGCGAGCTGGCCGGCGACTATCCGCAGCGCTTCACCATCGCGGAACGGGAGGACGTCGCCGAGGCGATCCAGAACGACGTGCTCGACTATCTGGACTTCGACTTCGACCCCAGGGACCTCTGGGTCACCGCCAAGACCAAGCTCAGCACCGACATGGGTGACTCCCGTGTCACGGAGGTGCGGCAGCACGAGCGCCTCTTCTCCGTACTATGCGGGAAGATCGATGCCGTGTTCGAGGCATCCGATGCGATCCTGCGGGAGATGAGATGAGCGAGCCGCGACGCCTTCAGATCGGGGTCAGGGATTCCGTCTTCGGCGAGGACTGCGTGGTCGCCGACTACGTCAACGTGTACGAGGCGACCTTCGGCGACCGCTGCTTCGTCGGCCCCTTCGTCGAGGTCCAGAACGGCGTCGTCTGCGGCGACAACGTGCGCATCCAGTCGCACACGCTCGTCTGCGAGGGCATGGTGGTCGGCGATGACGTGTTCATCGGGCACGGGGTCATGACCGCCAATTCGCGGTTCCCGATCGCCGGCGCAGCCGACTGGGTGTGCGAGCCGCCGATCGTCGGCAGCCGTGTCGCGATCGGCTCGAACGCCACCATCCTTCCCGGGGTGCGGATCGGCGATGACGCCGTGATCGGCGCGGGGGCGGTCGTCACCAAGGATGTCCCCGCCGGCGCCGTGGTGATCGGCCGGGACGAGGTCGTGCGCATCCGCAGCGCGGCACGGAGCGAGTGAGAGGCAGACGATCGGATGACTGAGTCGGACAGCGGCGTGCCGTTCCTCGACCTCGTGTCGCAGCAGGCCGAGGTGGCGGACGAGGTGCTGCCCGTCTGGCAGCGCCTGTTCACGACGGCGCAGTTCGTGGGCGGGCCCGAGATCGCGCAGTTCGAGCGCGAGTACGCCGCCTACCTCGGCGTCGAGCACTGCGTTGCGGTGGGCAACGGAACGGATGCTCTCGAGCTCTCGTACCGCGCTCTCGGCATCGGCCCCGGCGACGAGGTGATCGTGCCGGTCAACACCTTCATCGCCACTGCAGAGACGGTGACCTCGATCGGCGCGACCCCTGTCTTCGTCGACGTCGACGAGGACCAGCTGCTCATCGACCCCGCGGCCGTCGAAGCGGCGATCACCCCGCGCACCCGCGCGATCGCCGCCGTGCACCTCTTCGGCCAGACCGCGCCGATCGACGCCCTGCGGCCGATCGCCGAGCGCCACGGTGTCGCCCTCGTCGAGGACGCGGCGCAGTCGCAGGGGGCGTCATCGTCGCTGGGTCGTGCCGGCGCGCTCGGCACGATCACCGCCACGAGCTTCTACCCCGGCAAGAACCTCGGCGCCGCGGGCGACGCCGGCGCGGTGCTCACGAACGACGCCGCGCTGGCCGACTTCGTGCGGAACTACGCCGGTCACGGCAGCTCCGTCAAGTACGTGCACGACCGCCCGGGCGGCAACTCCCGCATGGATGCCATCCATGCCGTCATCCTGTCGGCGAAGCTGGGACGCCTCGACGAGTGGAACCGCGCGCGGGCCGCAGCGGCCGACCGCTACGCCGAGCTGCTCGCCGAGGTGCCGGGCATCCGCACGCCGGCTTCGCGCGCGGGGAACGAGGACGTGTGGCATCTCTACGTGGTGCGGCTCGCCGAGCGCGACCGCGTCCTCGGCGAGCTGCATGCGGTCGGGATCGGCGCGGCGATCCATTACCCGACGCCGCTGCATCTGACGGATGCCTACGCCGGGCTCGGCTACCAGAAGGGCCGGTTCCCGGTCGCCGAGGCGGCGGCCGAGCGCATCCTGTCGCTGCCGATGTTCCCGCACCTCACCGTAGACCAGCAGGAGCACGTCGTCGCGGCGCTGAAGGCCGCGGCATCCGTCGACGCCCTCGGCTAGGGCCTGTCCTGTAGGTCATCTGAGCCAGAGGATGGTGGCGGCGATGAGGATTTCGGCTTTGAAGTAGGCGGCGCGTTTGGTGTAGCGGGTGGCGAAGTCGCGGAACTGCTTGAGCCGGTTGAAGCACCGCTCGACGACGTTGCGCTGCTTGTGCTCGGCCAGGTCAACGGCCGGCGGCCTGCCGCCGGTGGAACCCTTGGCTTTGCGGCGAGCGATCTGGTCGGCGCGCTCGGGGCCGGTGAACCGGATGCGCCGCGCCCTGAGCGCGGCCCTGGTCGAGGGATGCGAGTACGCCTTGTCGGCCAGCACCGCCTCCGGTCTCGACCTCGGCCTACCGGGCCGATCCTGCCGCTGAACCGGTGACGACCAGGCTCTGGCGCGGTGTACCGATCAATAGGCGGAATCGACGACCTATGCGGCACCCGCTAACGCTTATATAGACGTTCGTCTTCCGTTATCCCTGTTCTCTTCCGTGACCGAGCATTGTCGGTGCTGGTGCAGTAAGCACCACAATCGGAAGGAAGTCGCATACGCACCCGCTCTCTTATCGCGAGTTCCGCATCAGCTCTTCTCCTGGCCGCCGGCCTCTTCGCCGCCACGCCTGCATTCGCCGACCCTGTTGTCTCCGACCCTGTTGTCTCCGACCCTGCGGGCACGGTGACCGAGGCTGGGACGTCGACGGGCCCGGAGACGTTGACGCCGGACAATCAGACCACCCGCACCCCGGCGGACTCCTGGGTATTCTCGTCAGGGGCTTCTTCTAGCGGCGTTCACGCTGACTGGGCCGGAGGCTGCGCGGGAGGATTCGTCGGCCCGACGCTCTTCAATGGCAACACCGCATTCCAGTGGGGAGCGCAGACCGACTGCAGCCAGACGACGGTCATTCGTGTCGGCATGCAGATCGACAAGTGTGTGCGCGACGGGGGCCCGAGTGACTTCGATTGCTCGGTGATCGCGTACAACCCTGGTAACCAGGTTGCGCAGTTCTACGCCGTCACGTATGCACAGACCAACTGCTCCGGTACGGCCGAATACCGCCCGACGGCAACGGACATCACCATCAACCACGTCGACTACGGCGACGTGGAGGGCAACCCGGTCCAGATCGCCTGCGCGTGAGGGCCCGAACGATGAGGATTCCCAGATGATCTACGCCTGCTTGGAGACACTGCAGATCCCGGCCATCTCCGAGCAGTCGTTCTGGGTTGGGCGGAGCATGCCCGCGGGTCGCAGTTGGTTCATCCCGGTGCCCGGCGAGGAGAATCCGCTAGCCGCCATAGAGCGGCATTTCGAGTTCCAGCTGTCCGTGGAGCCGTTCTGGATACGGATGCAAGCGCTCGGTGAGGACCGCGACTTCGATCTCGTCGAAGGCGACCAGCACGGCTTCCGTCAGCACTCAGGAGATGCCGTCCAGCATTTCGGTGATCACGTGGCACGGCTGTACGCAAACTACTTCGATCTGCGGTGGGCGGTGGGCATTCCGGAGCATGACGCGGTAGCCGATGGGACGGTGCCCGGACCGGTGAGGCTGAGCTCGCCCGGCCCCGTTGCGCATCTCGGAGCAACGTTGGCGATGGCCAACGGCAGCGCTGATTACGAACTGACGCTCTCAGAGGATCGCACGCGCATCATCAGAGCGGAGAAGCTCTTCCACGGGGCACTGGCCCATCGCGTGACCTTCACCGACTTCACCACAACGGATGATGCCTAGCACGCGGCTTCGCGGGCCCCGAGGTTGTCGGTGTGGGCGCTTTAGCCCCTGGTCGGGTTGTGTTGATCCGGTGTGGTGGTTGGTGTGGGTCGTGGTGAGTTGACGGACAGGGCGTGGGCGGTGATCGAGCCGTTGCTGCCGCCTAATGGCGGCGGGAGGCGGTGGCGGGATCACCGGCAGGTGATCGACGGCATCTTGTGGAAGCTGCGCACCGGGGTGCCGTGGCGGGACCTGCCGGAGCGGTACGGGCCGTGGAAGACGTGTCACGAGT
>DASWPQ010000017.1:0-8198 GCA_036398375.1 Gryllotalpicola sp. | reverse complement strand
CGACCCGACGTTGCCGGGCTGCGCCGTGTAGGCGGCGACCGAGTTGTCGCCCGCGCGGCTGATCATGGTGCTGCCGGGCAGCATCGGGTACAGCGAGGTGACGCCGCAGTGGCCGTTGATCACCGGGCGGTTGACCTTCTGGCAGTACGCGTCCCAGATCTGCGGATACATCTGGCGCATCCAGATCGTCACCTGCGCCGTCGCGCCGGAGCCGTCGGAGCGCACGACCGGGACCACCGGGATCGCGGGCAGGGCGATCTGCGGGTTGTCGGCCTGGATCGCGGGATCGTTCCACTTGGTGATGGCGCCCGTGAAGATCTTCGCGAAGGTCTCCCCCGAAAGGCGCAGATTGGTGACGCGCTTGCCGGCGACCGCCAGGTTGTACATGATCGCGGTGCCGCCGGCGACGATGGGCATGTAGACGTAGGCACGGGTCGGGCAGGAGTCGGCCTCGTTGCTGTTGGCGATGCCGTAGGGGATGTCGGTGACGCCGAAGTCATAGGTGCCCTGGCAGAACTGCGTGCGCCCCTGGGTCGAGCCGCTCTGGTCGTACTGGAGGGACCACTGATAGTTCGCCGCCACGTTGCGCCGCCATTGGTCGACCGCGTTGAAGGCCCAGGTCGAGCCGCCACCGGCGAGCGGATCATGGTTGGTGCCGACGGGGCCCGCCTCGTGGACGACGGCGGGTACGGATGCCTCGGCCGCCGGCGTCGTCAGGCCGAGCGAGCCGAGCACCACGGCGGCGAGGCCGAGGAATGCGGCGGCGGCGCGCGCGAACGCGGCGCGTGTGCCACGGGTCACGGTGTGCCTCCTAGGTCGGGGCGGAAGCCGTCGGGCGGGAAGCCGGAGTCGCCGTAGCCCGCGGGGACGAGCCGGCGGCGGGTGAAGCGGGACGCCATCCGCGCTGAGTCCGCTCGCGCCCGCCGCATGCCCGCCTCGGAGAGCTCCCCCGCACCCTTCCCGCCGATCAGCCGGGCGAGCAGGAAGAGCACGAAGACGAGCACCATGAGCACGGCCGCCGCGCCGAAACCGCGGGAGATCTGCGTATCCGACGGCGCCTTCACGAGCGTGAAGGTGGCGAGCGGCAGGCTCGTCATGGGGCCCGTGAACGGATCGAAGTTGAAGGAGCTCGAGTACCCGGCGGTGAGCAGCACGGGACTCGTCTCGCCGATGCCGCGTGCGGTACCGAGGATGATCGCGGTCATGAGGCCCGAGCGGCTCGTCGGCAGCATGACGTGCATCACAGTCCTCCAGTGGCTCGCCCCGAGGCCGAGCGAGGCCTCCTTGAGGTTGCCGGGCACCAGCCGCAGCACGACGTCGGCGCTGCGGATGATGATCGGCAGGATCATGATCGTGATGGCCAGCGCCGCAGCGAAACCGCTCTTCGGCATCCCCAGCAGCAGGATCCAGGTGGCGAAGATGAACAGACCGCACACGATCGAGGGCAGGGCGGTCATGGCCTCCACGACGGTGCGGACGACGCGGCTGAACGGCCCGGGGAACTCCGCCAGGAACACCGCGCAGAGCAGGCCGAGCGGGATCGAGATGATCAGCGCGATCGCGATCATGATGAGCGTGCCGACCGCCGCGTGCAGCATGCCGCCCACCTTGAGCGGGTCGAGCGGACCCGCGAGCGTCAGGTCCTGCGTCCAGAAGTTGAGGTGGACGAGCGCCTTCGACCCGCGCGCGATCGTGAACACGATGATGTCGATGAGCGCGATCAGCAGCACGACCGCCACGGAGTTGAACACGACCGTCGCGAGCCTGTCGACGACGCCGACGACGCCGTCCTCGAGGCCGACCAGCACGGCGTAGAAGACGAGGAAGAATCCGTAGGACAGCACTAGGAAGGGCAGCCCGCCCTGGAATGGCGCGATCTGCGTGAACAGCCACGCGGTGACGGCGACGCCGGCTGCCGCGGCGCCGGCGAGACGGAACACATCCTCACGGCGGGTGCGACGCGACGCGCGCTGCACCTCCGGGGCGGCATCCGCCTCTGGAAGCTTCTGCGGCAGATGCGTGCGCTGGACGGTCAGGACCGTCGCGCGCTCCGTTGCGCCCTGCACCGCGCTCTGGGTCGCGGGGGTGTTCGGCGTCGGCACCTCGATGGTCATCAGGCTCAGCCCTCGCTCGCTGCGCCGGAGCGCGATCGGCTCACGATGATCGATGCCCCGAAGTTGATCGCCATCGTGATGACGAACAGCACCAGGCCCGCGGCCATGAGCGCGCTCATCTCGAACGGGGTCGCCTCGCCGTAGCGCAGCGCGATCAGCGAGCTGATCGAGTTCGACCCCGTGGTCAGGATGTGGATGTTGATCGTGAAGATCTGGCTGATGACCAGGTACACGCCGATGGTCTCGCCCAGGGCCCGGCCGAGGCCGAGCATGATCCCGCCGATGATGCCGCCCGCCCCGTACGGGTAGACGACGGTCCGGATCATCCCCCACCGGGTCGATCCCAGCGCGAGAGCACCCTCGCGCTCGCCGATGGGGGCCTGGGCGAAGACTTCCCGCATGATGCTCGCCGCGATCGGCGAGACCATCATGGCGACCACGATGCCGGCGATCACGGCGCTGGTGGTGAACACCGTCGTGGTGGCCAGCGGATCGCTCGGGTCGAAGTCCGGTGCGGCGAAGATCGGGATCCAGCCGAAGTAGGTCGAGATCCACTGGGAGACGGGCTCGATCGCCGCATCGAGCCAGAACGCGCCCCACAGCCCGTAGACGACCGAAGGGATGGCCGCCATCAGGTCGACGGTGCCGATCAGCAGGCGGCGGATGCCGTCCGGAGCGTACTCGCTGATATAGGTCGCCGTCCCGAGAGCGAGGGGCACCGCGATCACGATCGCGATCGCCGCGATGGTGATGGTGCCGACGAGCACGGCGGCGATGCCGAAGTTGTGCGAGTTCGGGTCCCACGCCTGTGTGGTCAGGAACTTCCAGCCGGCGACCTTGATGGCGCTCGACCCGCGGATGATCAGGAACAACCCGACCAGGCCCATCAGCACGAGGACGAGCGTGCCGCCGGTGCGGGCGAGCGCCCGGAAGAGGTGGTCCTGCCAGCCTCGGACGATGACCGTTCGGCGGGGTACGACGTGATCGCCCGAGGTCGGGGTGATCGTCGTCGTGGTCATCTCGTTCGGCTCCGCTGTGGGCACGCCGAGGCCCGGCGCCGACCGCGCGTAATGCGGTCGGCGTGGGCGCTCGGGTGCGTGATGGGGGTTGGGTTTCCCGCCATGGCGAGCGATGCCGTGCGGGACGTCAGCCAGCCTGTACCGCGGGGTTCGAGCCGGTCAATCGACCGTTTGGAGGCCCCTCGTTACCGGAAATCGCCTTCTCGATGAACGCTCGCCGTCACCTCTTCGAGGGCGCTTGCGAGTCCCGCGAGCGGCGTAGAACATGGATCCTTCACCCATTCGGGGGCATTTTGCGGGCATCCCCCGCCCGCGCCCTGATCAGACATGAAAAAGCGCCTCTGGCCGGGCGCGGGCACTTTACCCCTCCCGGAGAGCCGATGCGCGCCGTCGGCTGCCGTGACAGTGAGGGACCCTCACCGGGGGTGCAGAAAAAATCTTTACAAACCGTCAACTCATGACAAGCGAGTCCTGAAGTTCGAGCAGCAGCCGGAAGGCCGCTCGAACGTCGCGCTCCGCCTCCGGGCGCTGCCCGATCGGTCGGATGCGTGCGGAGAGCAGCACCACCTGGCCGTCGAGGGAGAGCCACCAGCCGCGATGCTTCAGCTGCCCATCGGAGACATGGGTCACGACGAGTTCGCGCGCCCGGCGGGCGAGGCCGCGGGCATCGCGTCGGGCGTACTTGCCGAAGGGGAAGTCGCGTGCCCGCAACGCGATGGTCAGGCCGGCCGGGTTGGTCAGGGTCCAGAGGTAACCGGCCGGCCGCGGCATGATCGCCTTGTGCAGGGAGGGAGGGTCGGGCTCGTCGCTCTCGGGCAGCATCGCGAACTGGAGCGCCCGGGCCTCGGAGTGCCCCGCGTAGCGGGCTTCCTGGGACGACGAGACGACCCGGAGAGGGTCGTGGGTCAGCTGGAGAAGCGGGCGGGCTGCGGATGCCACGTCGGTGCGATCCTCTGAGCGGGGGTTCGGCATGCGGACAGCCACATCACAGCATGACCGCACCCGCCTATGGCACCCCCCGAACGGGGCCCATGCCCGTTCGGGGGGGGTGCGTCGCGGGGCTCAGGAGTGGCGCACGAAGGGCGCCGCCGCCTCCAGGATCTTCGTGATGTCGGCGACGAACTTCACCGTGCCGGTGATCGCCGCCCGCCACCCGGTGACCGCGGAGCTGTACTCGCGCGCGTCGCGGATACCGACCAGCTCGGCGACGAGCTGTCGCTGCGCCTTCTCGCCCTCGGGCGTCTCGATCCAGTCGCCGGACACGGACAGCCCGACGAGAACCTCGACGAAGTCCCGCATCGGCGCCACGAGCACCGACGGGGTCGTCTCGCTCAGCGCGATCGCGCGCCGCCGCGCGAGGGCCGCCGCGAAGTATTCGCGCAGGTACTTGCTGCGGATCGAGACCCGCAGCTTGCCCTCCACCCCCGCGGTGTCGAAGACGAAGTTCTCGGGGATGACGAGGCGGGCGAGCACGGCGGGGTCATCGTTCACCGCCCGCTGCTCGTAGCGATAGCGCAGGCCGCGCACGCGAGCCGTCGTCGTCTGCAGCCGGTTCGCGATCTCGAAGTCGGAGTCGAGCAGGGACACCCGCCCGACGTCGATGAGGAACTTGAACAGCAGGAAGTCGATCTGGCTTTTCGAGAGGGTGCCCCACGGGGCCCCCTGCACCTCATCGAGGAAGGCGGTCACGGCGCGGTCGAGGTCGTCTGTGCTCACCCTGGGTTTCTACACCACGCCGCGGACATCGGCCGAGGCAGAATGGGCGCGGAAGAGCGGAAGGGAGCCCGCATGCCCACAGCGGTGCCAGAGGACGCAGCCGGAGCCACGCCCCGAACCGTCCGGCTGATGAACGAGTACACGGTCGAGCTGCCCCTGTGGGCGGAGGACGGGCTCCCGCTGCCGGAGACCTGGGACATCCTGCCCACCGGGCTCCTCGCCGATCTCAGGACCTGGGCCCAGGGCTTCAACGACGCGTACGACGGGGAGACCGGGACGTGGAGTCCCGGCTTCGACGTGGATGCGTACTTCGGCACCGCGGAGGGGCTTCGGGACCGGTTGCAGGCCGAGTTGGGCCCCGAGGTGGCCGTCGTGTGGCACCGCTGGGAGTCGGCGCGGGTCCGCCCGAGGTAGGGGCCGCGCTCCCGCGGCATCCGCCTCACTGCGTGGCGACGCCGAGCCCGTCCAGCACGCGCACGATCTCCGCCGGGATCGTCAGCCGCGCCGCCGCGAGGTTCTGCTCGAGATGTTCGAGGCTGCGCGTCCCGGGGATGAGTGCGGTGCGGTCGTAGTGCTGCAGCAGCCAGGCGAGGGCGAGCTGGGCGGGCAGGATGCCGAGCTCGCCCGCCGCCGTGACGACCTCGGGTCGCGCGGCCACGCTGTGCGCGCCCGCGAAGCCGCTGCCGAGCGGGAAGAAGGGCACCCACGCGATGCCGTGGGCGCGGCAGGCGGCGAGCACATCCTCGTCGCCGCGCTCGATCAGGTTGTAGGCGTTCTGCACGGCGACGACCCCGGCGCCGTCGGCGGCCTCGATCTGAGCCGCGCTGACCGCGCTGAGCCCGATCGCCCCGATCGCGCCCTCCTCGCGCAGGGCGATGAGGGCCGCGAGCTGGTCGTCGAGAGGAACGAGCTGATCGCCGGTGGCGACGATGCCGGGTTCCCGGTCGGCGCGGCGCAGGTAGACGAGGTCGAGGCGCTCCGCCCCGAGCTGGCGCAGGTTCTCCTCGACCTGCTCGCGCAACTGTGCAGGCTGCTGAGCGGGCCGCAGGCGTGTCACCGGGTCGCGCCGTGCGCCGATCTTGGTCGCGAGCACAAGCGTGCCGAAGCGATCGCCGAGGGCGCGCCCGATGGCCCGGTTGATCTCGCCGGCCGCATAGAAGGCTGCGGTGTCGATGTGGTCGACGCCGAGCTCGGCCGCGGCACGCAGCAGTGCGACGGCCTCGTCCTCAGGCAGGGTCAGCCGGTCGAGGTCGCCGAGCTGCATGGCACCGTAGCCGACGCGGTGCGTGGTGTGGCCGGCGAGCTCGATGGTGGTGGATGCCGACATGACAGCACCCCTTTCTGGTGAGAGGATGTCGAAGCGGAATCGATTCCGCATTCGTCGTCACGCTAAACGGAAGGTATTCCGCTTGTCAACCCCCACCCCGGCGCCGGCTCCCCGACGCGCCGACGCGGAGCGCAACCGCGGCAAGATCCTCGCGGTCGCCCGCCGCCTCTTCGAGGCGGGCGCCGATGCCCGCCCGGAGCTCGTCGCACGCGAGGCAGGCGTCGGGGTCGGCACCCTGTACCGGCATTTCGCGACCCGCGAGGCGCTCGCCCTGGCGGTCTACGACGAAGAGCTCCGGCGGGTGGCGGATGCGGCGGCGGAGCTGCTCGCACAGCATCCGCCCGCCCTCGCCCTTCGGGCCTGGATGGACCGTTTCGCCGAGCGCTTCGAGCGCAAGCACGCCATGGGCGAGGCGATGTACGCGCTCGTGCGCAGCAGCGGAGTGACCGTCGCGGCGACCCGTGCCCGGCTCGCGGTCGCGGCGCAGCTCCTCCTCGACACCGGCGCCGCGGACGGCTCCCTGCGCGCGGGCGCACGCGGCGACGACCTCGTGGCGGCGCTCGCGGGCCTGTGCATCGCCTGCCCGGACCTCGCCCAGCGGGACCGGCTGGACCGGCTCATGGGGCTGCTGGCGGCGGGCCTCACGGCCTGAGCACCCCGATCGGCCGGAACACGTGCCGGCCGATCGCCGGCGCCGCCTTCGGGAAACCTTGGGCGTCGTCACGGCGACGTCGCGGTAACGCGCATATGAATACACCTTTGACGCCCCGAAGGCGACCTGAGCCGTGTCGCCTGACGTTTACCTATGCGACACGTGCACGTGGAGCAAACACAACTTGTCTTCCCTAGTTTCGGCCTCGACACGCGCTGATCTCCCTCCCGAGCGTGTGCGCAAATCCGAAAGGGTCCCTCCTGATGCACTTCGCACCGAAGCGTGTCGTCGCTCTCGCGACGGCCGCCCTGATCACCGCAGCAGCACTCGCGGGTTGCTCCTCGAGCAACTCCACCGGCAGCAAGTCCGACTCCTCCGGTTCCTCCGACTCCACGGGCTGGGCGAAGGCCAACGGCACGATCGTCTTCGGCGCCACGCCCGACCAGGCCGGCTCCGACTCGAACAACAAGCCGCTCGAGGACTACATCGCCAAGGAGACCGGCGACAAGGTCGAGTACTACCCGACCGCCGACTACACCGCCCTCATCGCGGCGGCCGTCGCCGGCAAGATCGACGTGATGAGCTCCGGCGCGCTCCAGTACGTCATGGCCGTCAACAAGGGCGCCAAGCTCGAGCCCGTCGCCGCGACCCTCACCTCGCCCGACGTTCAGGACCCGGGCTACTACTCGGAGGCCATCGTGCCGAAGGGGTCCTCGATCACCTCGCTGGCCGACGCCAAGGGCAAGACCGTCTGCTTCGTCGACCCGAACTCGACCTCGGGCTTCCTGTTCGGTCTGTACCAGCTCTCCAAGGCCGGCCTCGACGTGACCTCGAGCGGCGCGGACGCCAACGGCAACCCGACGTTCAAGGACTTCAAGCCGTTCTTCGCCGGCGCTCATGACAAGTCGGTCCAGGCCGTCGCCTCGAAGCAGTGCGACGTCGGCTTCGCCGAGGACACCGAGGCCGAGGCCGCCGCCAAGCAGGGCAAGATCACGGTCATCGGCAAGGAGTACGTCGCCGGCGGCCCGCTGTCGATCTCCACGTCGCTGCCCGCCGATGTGAAGACCAAGCTCTCCACGGTCCTGGCCGGCGCCTCGGTCGACGCGATCACGAGCTCGGGCGTCAGCCTGACCGACGGCTTCACCACGGGCTACTTCGGCGCACAGAAGGAGGATGCCTCGTACTACAAGAGCATCACCGACCTGTGCAACTCCATCCCGGCCGCCAAGTGCGCCAAGTGACCGGTTCGATCGTTTCGAGATAGCGGATAGCACTCATGAGTGACACGACGACCTCCCCCATCGTTTCCGTGACCGCGGTCAGCAAAGACTTCGGCACCACACGAGCACTCCACGACGTCAACCTGACCG